>NZ_JAHYSG010000024.1 GCF_022095675.1 Dactylosporangium sp. AC04546
CGGAGACCTCTTCAGTTATCGATCACCGCCACGCCGCAACATCGACGCCCTTACGAAACACGGCCTAGTACGGTGACCGCGCCCTCACCCGACCCCGCTCGGGCACGCGGCGGCGACGGCGACCCACCGTACCTCCGGATCGCCGCCGACATCCGTCGCCAGATCGCCACCGGCGCCCTCCGCCCGGGCGATCGGGTCCCGTCGGCCCGCCAGATCACGAGGGACTGGGGCGTCGCGGTGGCCACGGCGACGAAGGCACTGGCGGCGCTCCGCCAGGCCGGCCTGACCACGGTGGTGCCGGGCGTCGGCACAGTGGTGTCCGGCGCCCCCACCGCCCCGCCGACGGCCAGGGGCCTGACCCGCGCCGAGATCGTCACGGTGGCCACGAACCTGGCGGACGCGGAGGGCTTCGCCGCGGTCTCCCCCCGCCGGGTAGCCGCCGAACTGGGCATAGCCACGGCTACCCTGCGCCGCCTCGTCCCGTCGGAGGACGACCTGATCCTCCACATGATCGACGCCGCCTTCGCCTCCGCCCCACTCCCACCGAACCCGCCCGCGGGCTGGCGGCTGCGGCTGGAGATCGCGGGCCGCCGCCTGTGGACGCTGTTCCGCCGCCACCCCTGGCTGGCCCCGACGCTGTCGTTGACCCGCCCCCAGCCGTCCACAAACGGCGCGAAGTACCTGGAATGGGTCCTGTCCGCCCTCGACGGCACGCCGCTGTCCCTGCACGACCGCATGTACGTCCACCTGATGCTCTTCGGCTACGTCCGCGGCCTGGCCACGACACTCGAACCCGAAGCCCAGGCGGAACGCGAAACAGGCATCACCGGCAACGAGTGGATGGACGCCGGCTTCGGCGACGCGGCCCTGCCCCCGGACGTCCCGTTCTTCGAACAACTGGTGGCCATGGAGGACTTCGAACTGGACGTGGACCGCTTGTTCGACTTCGGCCTGTCCCGCTTGCTGGACGGCCTGGCGGTCTTCATCACCCGCACACCACGATCAGCACCACGCCCGTAGGCCGAGCC
Source organism: Dactylosporangium sp. AC04546 (assembly GCF_022095675.1). Taxonomy (GTDB): domain Bacteria; phylum Actinomycetota; class Actinomycetes; order Mycobacteriales; family Micromonosporaceae; genus Dactylosporangium. The sequence goes on from NZ_JAHYSG010000024.1 coordinate 1,029, forward strand.
CGACCGCCCCGCCAACACACCACGTCAGCCAGCTCACCGCGTCGCGTGCGCACCTCTCCCCCACGCGGCTCCTACCACCGCTCCGCGCGACGCTTCCAGGCGGCTTCCCCCTCAGCGCCGCGGCACCACGATCCCGTGCTCGTACGCCGCGATCACCGCCTGCACCCGATCCCGAACCCCAAGCTTGCCCAGCAACCGGCTCACATGCGTCTTGATGGTCTCGGTCCCCACCACGAGCCGCTCAGCGATCTCGGCGTTGGACAGCCCTTCGGCAATGAGCCGCAGAATCTCCGTCTCCCGCGGCGACAGCGCCGGTAACTCCCCGGCCGGCACCGCGGTCCGCAACCGATTCACCTCCCCGATGAGCCGCCGAGTCACGGTGGGCGCCAACAATGCCTCCCCGGCCGCCACGACCCGAACCGCCTCGAACAGCCGCTCAGCCGCCATGTCCTTCAGCAGAAACCCACTGGCCCCGGCCCCAAGCGCGTCATACACGTACTCATCAAGGTCAAACGTGGTCAACATGACCACCCGAGGCAGAGGCTCACCCCCGGCGAGAATCTCCCGAGTGGCCTGTATCCCACCCATCACCGGCATCCGCACATCCATGAGCACGACGTCGGGCCGCAGCTCCCGGCACACCCGCACGGCCCCGACCCCGTCCACCGCCGTTCCGACCACGACGAAGTCCGGCTGCGTGTCGAGCAAGGTGGCAAACCCATCCCGCACAGCGGCCTGATCGTCCGCCACCACGACCCGCACCGCCACCCCGCGCCCGGTCACCGCCTACTTCACCCCCACACCTCGGCAACGCGTGCTCATCGGCCAGCCACCGGAACCGGCAGCACCGCACGCACGGCAAATCCCCCGAACGGCCCATGAGTCGCCTGCAGCGTGCCACCCGCCATGGCAACGCGCTCCCGCATGCCGAGCAGCCCGTATCCCGCCCGTCGTTCCAACGCGGAGTCCGCTGACTCCGCCGACCTCGTTGACTTCGCAGCCCCTGCCCCCGCCGGCCAGGCCGCCCATAACAGCCAGGCCGGCCCCGCCGTCCGAGGCGACTCCGCGGGCCGCGCCGGCCGCGCCCGTGGCGCTGGGCGTCCGCCGGTGTTCCAGATCGCGAGCGCCAGGGTCTCGTCGCCGTACGTGACCTCGACGTCCACCGCGGCGCCCGACGCGTGGCGGCGGGTGTTGGTGAGCGCCTCCTGGACGATGCGGTACGCCGTCAGCTCCAGTCCAGGGTCCAGCGGTCGGTAACGGCCGCGCACGATCAGGTGCACCCGGGACCCGCCGGCCTCGCGTGCCTCGTCGGTCAGCGCCAGGAGCTCGGCCAGGCCCGGCTGCGGGAGCACCTCGGGCACCGTCGTGTCCTCGCGCAGGACCCCGAGGACTCGGCGCAGCTCGGTCATCGCCATCCTGGCCGTCTCACCGATCGCCTGCAGGCGCGTGGCCGCGAGCTCCGGCAGGCCGGGCGTGGCCAGGCGGGTGGTCTCCGCCTGCACCGACAGCATCGAGATGTGGTGCGCGACCACGTCGTGCAGCTCGCGGGCGATGCGGGCGCGCTCCTCGTGCACCGCGTAGGCCCGGGTGAGGCCGTCGAACTGGTGCGCGGCCTCCCTGCGGTCTGCCGACTCGGCTCCGTCGCGCCGGGCCGCGCCGACCGCGAGCGCACCCGCCGAGACGACCAGGAGGCCGACACCGACGACGCCGCGCTGCGCGATCGCGCATGCCACATACGGCAGCGCGAACAGCTGCGCGACTCGGCCGGACGTGCGAGCGCCCACGAAATACAGCGCGGCGGTCTGCGCGACCACCGCCGCCACGGCCGGCCGCTCACCGAGCGCGAGGGTCACCAGCGTCGCCCCGGTGGCCGCGACCGCGACAGGCACGAGCCGCGTGCGCACGAACGCGATGGGGAGGGTGGCGCACAGCGCCAGCGCCAGTGCCGCCATGAGGTCGCCGACGGACCGCCCTCCGCGCAGCACGGCCTCAGCGGCGGCGGCCGTGCCGAGTGCGACGGCGGCCGCCGACGGCATGCGCACGAACCCCGGCAGACTCACGCCGCCCATTATGGTGGCGGACCGGCGGGCCGGCGTCCCACTGTGGAGCCACCTTTGGGGTCCCTCTCGTGGGGGACGCCGCGGCCCGCAAGATAGCTCTCGTCCGTGACGCGGCCGGCCCGGCCGGTGGCCTACGGTTCCTGCCATGCCCAGCTTCGCCATCGAGGTTCGCGACCTGACCAAGCGCTACGGTGCGCTGACCGCGGTCGACGGTCTGAGCTTCTCGGTGCCGGCAGGGAAGGTCACCGGCTTCGTCGGGCCCAACGGGGCGGGCAAGTCGACGACGCTGCGGATGATGCTGGGGCTCGACCGGCCCGACGCCGGCGAGGCGCGCATCGGTGGCCGGCGATATCGCAGCTTCCGCGAGCCGGCCCGCACGGTCGGGGCACTGCTCGACGCCGAGGCGGTGCACTCCGGCCGGCGTGCACTCGACCATTTGCTGTGGATGGCGCGGTATAACGGAATCTCCCGCTCCCGAGTGAGCGCCGTGCTGGACCAGGTCGGTCTCGCCGCGGTCGCCAGGAAGCGGGTCGGTGGCTTCTCGCTGGGCATGCGGCAGCGGCTCGGCATCGCCGGCGCGCTGCTCGGGGACCCTCCGGTGCTCATCCTTGACGAGCCGGTCAACGGGCTTGACCCGGAGGGCATCCAGTGGATCCGCGGCTTCCTCCGCTCGCTGGCCGCGGAGGGCCGCACGGTGCTCGTGTCCAGCCACCTCATGGGCGAGCTGCAGGACACGGCCGACCACCTCATCGTGATCGGCCGGGGCCGGCTGCTCGCCGACACCAGCGTCGCCGAGCTGCTCGACCAGGTCTCCGGCGGTCGCACCGAGGTCCGCACCCCGGCGCGGCTCGCGGCCGTCGACGCGCTGGCGAACGCGGGCGCCACCGTGGCCGTCACCGGCTCGGACACCCTCACCGTCACCGGCCTCGGTCCCGAGCGCGTCATCGCCGCCCTGACCGGCGCCGGTGTGCCGTTCACCGGGATCAGCGAGCACCGCGCCGCCCTGGAGGACGCCTACATGGCGCTGACCCGCGAGCACACATCGTTCAGCACCACGGACGGGGAGGCCACGTGGACGTGATGGAGGTGACCGAGCGGCGGATCCGGGCGGGCACGGTGGCCGGCCGGGCGGTGCGGGCCGAGTGGACGAAGCTCCGGTCAGTTCGCGGCACCTGGCTGGCGCTGGCAGCGATGGCCGGGCTGACGCTGTTCCTGGGGCTGCTGTCGGGGACGCTGAGCCGCAGTGACGTCAACCTCGGTGTGCTGACGGTGGACCAGTTCCACTTCGTGCATCGGCCACTGGCCGGCGACGGCACCATCACGGCCCGGGTGACGGCGCAGGCCGACTCCGGTGCGTGGGCCAAGGCCGGCCTGATGCTGAAGGCGAGCGACACGAGCGGAGCGCCGTATGTGGCGCTGATGGTCACGCCGGACCACGGCGTGCTGCTTCAGGCCGACGCACGGGCCGAGCTGCGCGGTCGGGCCGGCGGCGCACCGCGCTGGCTCCGGCTGACGCGAGCCGGCCAGTCGGTCACCGGCGCCGAGTCCGCCGACGGGGTGTCGTGGCGCGACGTCGGCACCGTCACCGTGCCCGGGCTGCCGGCCGAGGCGCGGGCGGGTGTGTTCGTCGGCTCCCCGCCGTACGTCCACTTCACGCAGCTGCCGCACGGCAAGTACAAGAAGTACGAACCGACGATCGGCGAGGCGCGCTTCGACCATGTGGAGGTGAGCCCCGGCGGTGGCGGCGGTGCCTGGCGGGACACCGACGTCACCCCGGCCGACCCGCAGGACCCGCCGCCGCCCTTCGACCACGGCCTGCCGAACCTGCCGATCCTCCCGGGCGCCAGCGCGTGGCAGGACGACGGCTCGGTGACCGTCCGCGGCAGCGGCGACATCGGCCGGGCCGGCCTCGGCGGCATCGACGTCGCCGACATGGACCGCGTGAAGGAGAGCCTGTTCGGCGTGCAGCTCGGCATCATCGGGGCCATCGCACTGGGGGCGCTGGCGATGACGTCGGAGTACCGCAGCAGGACCCTCGCCACGACGTTCGCGATGCAGCCGGGGCGGTCGCTGGTCCTGGGCGCGAAGACAGCGGTGCTGGCGCTGGTCGTCTTCGCCGCCGGGCTGGCGACCGGGGTGGTGAGCTTCCTGGTCACGCAGCCGATGCAGGAGCGCCGCGGGTATGGGCCGCCCGCCTACCCGTCGCACAGCCTGACCGACCCGGTGGTGCTGCGCGCGATCGGCGGTGCCGCGGCGTACCTGGCGTTGATCGCGGTGTTCAGCCTGGCCGTGGGCACGATCGTCCGCCGTACCGCCGGGGCCGTCACCACGCTGCTCACGGTGCTGGTCGTGGTCCCGGTCGTCGTGGCCGGCACGTCCGAGGCCGGGGACGGCTGGCTGCGGCGGTTCACGCCGGTCGCGGGCACGTCGATCCTGCAGACGACGCAGTTCGCGCCGGGGTCGAACGACACGGTGACGGGGCCGTGGACGGGGTTCGCGGTGCTGTGCGGGTACACCGCGGTGGCGCTCGGGGTGGCGTTCTGGCTACTGCGGAGGCGGGACCCATGACCCGCGCGTTGCTGGCCGAGTGGACCAAGCTGCGGACGCTGCCGTCGAGCGTCTGGTCGCTGGTCGCGGTGGCCGCGCTGATGGTCGGCGGTGGGGCGGCCGTCGTCCTGGTCACGGACGTGCCGGGGTGCGCGACGGATCCGCGCGGCTGCGCCGTCGAGGACACCGCCGTGCTGCTGCTGTCCGGCGTGCATCTGGCCCAGATCGCGGCGGTGGCGGTCGGGGTGGCGCTCATGTGTGGCGAGTTCCAGCCGAGGCTGCTGCGTACCACCCTGGCGATGTGGCCGCGGCGGACAGGCGTGTTCGCGGCGAAGACCGCGGTCGTCGGTGCGGCGGTGCTGGCTGCCGCAGCGGTGGGCGTGGGGCTGGCGGTGATCGCCGGACGGCCGCTGCTGGAGGCGCACGGGCTGACGCCGGCCGTCGGGTATCCGCGGCCGGACCTGAGGTCGGCCGAACTGTGGCGGGCGGCGGTGGGGACGGCGCTGTACGTCACGCTGATCGCGCTGCTGGCGTTGGGTATCGGCGCGGTGCTGCGGCACGCGGGGGCGGCGATCGGGGCGACGTTGACGCTGTTGTACGGGCCGTACGTGGTGACGCTGCTTGTTCCCATGTCCGTCACTGCGCTGCACCGGGTCCAGAGCGTTCTGCCGATGAGTGCCGGGCTGGCCGTGCAGACCACCGTGGCGGGCACCGGCACCGCGCCGCTGTCGCCGTGGGGCGGTTTGGCCGTGCTGGGCGCGTACGCCGCGTCGTTCCTGTTACTCGGCGCCGTCCTGGTCGCCGTCCGCGACGCCTGACGCAAGCCGGCGGGCGTCGACGGCGGGTGGGCGGCGGCACGGCGTCGGCGGCGGCAGGTCATCAGCCGCAGGGCATCGGCGGCGGGTAGGCGGCAGTATCGTGGCGCGCGTGGACGGGGACCTTGCTGGTGAGCTGCACGAAGAGTTCGGGGAGATCTGGTGCCTCACGTTTGTGCGTGGGGTTGATGGTCGGGAGGCGCTGCGGAGATTCGGGGCGTATCCGGAGACCGCTGCGCCGCGGACGCTTGAAGAGCTCGGTGAGATGAAGCTGTCGTTCGATGCCGGGTATCCCACCGTGGCCGCCGTTACCGAAGTGGGCGGGTGGGCGGTCGTGCTCGAACCCGAGGGGTTTGAGGCGGCGCACACCTTGCTCGAAGCGGTGTCGGTCGGCACTGAGGCTGTTTCAGTGCTTCGGCACGACTACGCTTCCGATCGCTTCGGGCATGCGGCTGACGGTGTGCTCCTGACCGGGTTCGATCCCGACCGGCCGGGTCGGCGGTGGGGGGCCGAGCCCGACCGGCACGGGGTGTTCGGCGAGGAGGATGACGAGCGGGACGACGCCTGGGCGCTTGCGCTCGCGGGGCGGCTCGCCGGTGGGTTGCCATCGCTGGGGGCGTTGGCGGAGCCGTGGCTGTCGGCGGAGTTCGACCCCTGGTTCACACCCGCGCGTCCGACCCAGCGGCTGTGGGGAGACGACGCCGATCTGATTGCGGCGATCGAGGGGGCCGGGCCGGCCCAGTTGCGTGCGGTGGCCGTCGGCGAGGTGCGGCGGATCGCCGGGCTGCTCGGTGTTGCGGACGCGCCCGGGTTGGACCACGTGCTGCGGGAGGCGGCTGAGGAGCGGTTTCCGGGGGTGCCGACGGATTCGGCGCTGGGCGGCGTCGTGCGTGGGTGGCTGCGGCTGGGTTCGCAGGCGTCCTGGTCGCTGAACCTCGACCGGTATCGGATGAGTGAGGGCGAGCGGCATCGCGGGTACCTGTTCGGCTGGTTCACCGGTGCGCTGCGTGGTGCGCTCGAGGCCGATCCGGTCGCCGGGGCGCACGCCGCGCTGTACCCGCTGGCCAAGGGGCCGGCGCCGCTGAAGGATCCGGCGGCCCGTGCCGCCGCGGTCGGGCGGCTGCGGGCCTGACCACCCTGCCCCGAACCAATCCGGCCGCTCTCGGTAGGGAACCCAGCCGCCCGGCGTGGACGTGGGACGTGTTCGGAAGTTGACAGTCACAGGCGTCGGTGGCGTGGCGCTGCGATTGTGGCGCGCATGAGTCACGTCCTGCGATCCGCAGCTCGACTCGGGCTTGCGGTCATGGTCTCCGCCGGCTTCTTTGCCGTGGCGGCGACGCCCGCTCATGCCGCACCACCGGTGGCCACGCTCACCATGAACGGTGAGATGCACTATGAGGCCGCGCTCAACCAGGCGAACTACCTCAGGATCACCATCGCGGCGCCCGGCGTCTACCAGTTCACCGACAGCTACCCGATCACGTTCAGCACGCCCGACGGTAGCAACTGCTGGTACCCGTACGCCCCCTCGCAGACGACCGTCCACTGTGAGCACTCGGCGTCGTTCCTCGACGTCAAGACGTTCGACCTCAACGACACCATCGACAACCGCACCACGTCGAACATGCACGCGTTCGGTGGCGAGGGGAACGACACCATCCGGCTCGGGGGTCACGTCACCGTGGCGGCGGCCGGCGACGCGGCCGGTGAGGGTGGGGACGACCTCATCTACTCCGGGCCCGGCGACGACTGGATCCACGGCGGCACCGGCAACGACACCGTCTCGTACGTGGGCCGGACCGCGGCCATCACGGCGTCGCTGACGGCCGGCGGGGGCGGCGACCCGCTGACCGACGAGGAGGACGTCTACCTCGGCGGCAGCATCGAGAACCTCACGGGCGGCGGCGCCGGCGACACGCTGACGGGCAACGGGTCCGACAACGTGCTCGACGGCGGGTACTACACCACGCCCTGCCTCCCGACGCCCGGACCGCCGCTGTCCACGACCGCCGTGCTCGCGCCGCCGCCGTGCACGACGTACTCCGGCGACGACACGATCGACGGCGCCGGAGGCAACGACACGCTGAAGGGCCGGCAGGGAGCGGACTCCCTGCTCGGCGGGCCCGGCAACGACGTCATGTACGGCGATGCCGGCTACGACTACCTGTTCGGCGGCACCGGCACCAACGTCTGCTACCCGGGCGCGGACGGCGCCCTGTCGCTGAACTGCTCACTGGCGTAGATCAGGCCCGGGAGCAGGCCTGGGAGCAGGCCCGGGATCAGGCCTGGGAGTAGGCCCGGGAGCAGGCCTGGGAGCAGGCCCGGGATCAGGCCTGGGAGCAGGCCCGGGAGCAGGCCTGGGAGCAGGCCCGGGAGACGGAGAGGCCAGCAGCTGGACCGCTGCCTCCTCCGCCTCCCGGGCCGCGTCTACGAGGTCCGCCATCTCGGCGAATGACCCGGACGATCCCAGATCGGCCAATGACGACCAGAACGCCCCGGACTCCCGGAACAGGCCCGCCGCGGAGGCCAACGCGGCATCGCCGGTCACCACCGACGCCTCGTCCAGGAAGTCGGCATACAGGGGGCGGGTCGCCGACGGCGCCGTGTACTGCTCCTCCAGACACTCCCGCAACCGCCGTGCGAAGAAGGCACGGTCCGCGAACCGCCGGGGGAACGACGTGCGCAGCTGCGCCGCGAAGCGGGTCATCCCGGCGAAGCCGAAGTTGGCGTCGAACGCGTTGCCCAGCACCGGGCCGGTGAGGTGCGCGACCGTGGTCGCGATCGCGGCGCGGACGGCTGCGCCGAGCGGCACGGTGGGCGCGTCCCCGGTCACCACCAGCCGTTGGTGCCGGCCCTTGCGGTGCGCGGACCAGGCGGCGGCGAAGTCGTCGGCGCCGACCGCGGCAAGAGCACTGCCCCCGGCGTCGACCAGGAACGACGCGTCGGACTCGCCGGTGACGACCACGCCGTGCGGGTCGGTGTCCAACCGGGGCGCACCCGCGGCGATCGTGCAGTACACCGGGAGCCCCGAATCGAGCGTGGAACGCAGCGCGGCCAGGGCCGGTCGCGCGGAGGCGCTGTGGCCCTCGGTGAACGTCACGCCGAGGCGCCCGAGGGCGGCCGGGAGCCAGGGGTCCGGGTGGTGCTGGGCCACGATCGTGAGGATCGGCGGGACGCCGCGGTACTCGAAGACGGCGGCCATGAACCCGATGCCGCCCCCCAGCCCGCAGGCCATCGCCTCGCTGAGGTCGATCCCGTTGCGGCGCAGCAGCCGCCGCAGGAGCGTGCTGGGGGCGTGGACGCCGCCGGCGTCGAGGGAGTAGGCCGGGGTGCGCGCGGCGAGCACGTGCCGCCGGGCCGTGGTGTAGGACTCGCCGGTGCGGGCGACCCGCTCGCGGATGAGCTGCTTGAGTCGGTGCTGGTCGGTCATCGCGCTGCCTTGCCGACGGCCGGGCCGCGTCCCCTGCCCACGCGGCGGATGCGGCGGCCGTCTGCGAGTGCGGACGAACCCGACAAGGAGCAACACCGCGACGGCATGGTGGCCACCTTCTCCCCCGCGCTGCCGGCGGGCGTGGGCCACCGGTCAGGGGGTACGGCGCACGGCGGCGCCACGACCAGCCTAGAGAAACTCCCCACGACCGTGCAACACTCCGCGGCCCGGCAGCCGTCCTATCCCCGTGGACCAGGACGACCAGCGGGCGTTTCGCGAGTTCGTCAGCGCGCGGATGGCGTCGCTGCGCTCGCTGGCCTACGTGACCTGCGGCGACTGGCACGCCGCCGAGGACGCCGTCGCCAACGCTTTGATCAAGCTGTACGCGCGGTGGCGGCGGGTCGACCGGCCCGACCTCTACGCGCAGACGATGGTGTACCGCGCCGCCGTCGACGAGACCCGGCGGGCGTGGTGGCGGCGGGAGCGGCCGGCCGGCGACGCCATGCCCGACGTGGAGTCGGCCGACCCGGCGGGTGTCAGCGACGAACGGATCAGGGTCCGGCAGGCCCTGATGGCGGTACCGCCGGGCCAGCGGGCGGTGCTGTTCCTGCGCTACTACCAGGGACTCAGCATCGAGGAGGCGGCCGACGTCCTGGGCTGCCACCCCGGGACCGTCAAGAGCCAGGCCGCGCGTGGCCTGGCCCGCCTGCGCGAACGCCTCAACGACCTCAGTGAATCAGAAGAGCTGGAGGAGCACGCCGATGCGTGTATATAAGGTGGTGGAGCTGGCGACGTCAGACGCGCCGCCGCTGCGCCAATCGGTTGACGAGATCATCGAGCGGGGTGAGCGGGCCCGCCGGCGCCGCCGCACCGCGCTCGCCACCGCCTCGGCGGCGGCTGCCGTGCTGGCCGTGGTCGGCCTGGCCGCCGTCGCCCGCCTGGGCACGCCAACCGAGCCGGAGCCGCCGCTCACGCCGGCCGCCGGACCGCTGCCGGACTTCCCGCAGCCGAGCAGCCCGTTCGAGTTCACCATCAGCGGGTACCAGGTGGGCCGCTTCAGGGTCGGCGCGCCGACCGGGGCGAGCGCCGCCTACCAGCGGGCCCCGATCTACGCCGACGGCGCCACCACCAAGGTCAACGACACGACCGCTCCCGTCTCGGTCGCCGAGCTCGTGGTGTACCGCCCGGGCGCCTTCGCCGCCGACCGCCTCACGAACACGAGGCCGGCGACGGTCGCCGGGCGGGACGCGCTGCAGTACACGAACGAGCACGGACTCGTGCTCGCCTGGCAGTACACCACCGGCGGCTGGGCGACGGTGAACGGCGGGGGCCCCAACCGGTACGAGGTCAGCATCGAGGAGCTCGAAGACATCGCCGCAGGTCTCCGGCCCGGCGAGCCCACCCCGGCCCGGGTCCCGTTCACGCTGTCCTACGTCCCCGCCGGCTACCGGGCCGTCGAGGTCAGCTCCGGCGCCTACCCGGGCCCGCAGCTGGGCCTGGACCCGGCGTTCATGGCCAGGGGCGGCGCGCTGTTCTCGAACCCGCTGCCCGAGCCGCGCGGCCTGACCGGGCCGTGGAACTACGGCTTCGGCCCGGTGGGCGGCTTCACGATCAGCCTGATCCCGAACTCGCAGTCGAACTACCCGCTCAAGCCGGGCGAGGCGAAGAACCCACGGTGCCCGAGCGAGGCGCTCTGCCACGCCTGGAACGCGGACGGCTCGCTGCAGATCGAGATCGTCGGCGACGGCCGGCTCCCGGACGCCGAGCTGTTGAAGATCCTGAACGGACTCACCCTTGTCCCATCGGCGCTCACGCAGTGACCTAGGTCACTAAAGGTTTGATCCCTCATGATCTCGGAAACCTGACCGACCTCGCCGGAACGCGCGGGGGGTGCGCAAGGCGGGACCGTGGGGGCGGGGTCGAAGGCAGGCGATCACAGCATCGCCCGCCCTCGGCCCCGCGGCATTTTCAGCAACGGCGCACCGCGAGCACGGCCACGTCGTCGGTCGGGGCCCGGTCGAACAGCAGCGCCGCCATCGCCTCGGCGCAGATCACGTCGGCGGGAGCCGCCCGGACGGCGCCCACCAGCTGGTCGAGGCCGTCGCTGAGCGCGCGGTCACGCCGCTCGACGAGGCCGTCGGTGTAGAGGAACAGCGCCGTGCCGGGGTCCAGGGGCAGCCGGGTGTTGTGGCGCGGGGCGTCCGGGTACGCGCCCAGCGGCAGGTCGGGCGATACCTTCGCGAGCACCGACGAGGGCGGGGCGGCGACGATCGGCGGCAGGTGCCCGGCGCTCGACACGGTGACCGCGGCCAGGTCCGGGTCGACGACGGCGTACACGGCGGTCGCCATCGCGTCGGGCTCGAAGCGCTGGACCTTGCGGTCGAGGCGGGTCAGGACGTCGGCCGGGTCGTCGGTCTCCATCGCGTACGCACGCAGGGCGCTGCGGATGCGGCCCATGACGACCGCCGCGCGCAGCCCGTTGCCGGCGACGTCGCCGATGACGATGCCGACGTGCCCGGACGGGAGGTCGAACACGTCGTACCAGTCGCCGCCGACGCCGACCTCCGCACCCGGCACGTACCGCACGGCGACGTCCAGGCCGGGCAGCGCCTGGGGGCGGGCCGGCAGCAGGCTGCGCTGGAGGGCGAGCGCCGCCGCCCGGTCGAGCCGGGACATGCGGGCCTGGGTGGCCAGACTGGCCCGGTCGGCGACCAGCTGGAGCAGCTCGACGTCGTCGGCGGTGAAGCGGCGCCGAGTGTGGGTGCCGACGTACAGCACCCCGATGACCCGGCCGCTGACGACCATCGGCACGCCCAGGACCGACTCGATGTGCTCGGCGAGCAGGACCGGGCTCACGACGTTGGTGTGGTCGACGTGCTCGATCGCCAGTGGCGCGCCGCGCGCGGCGACGGTGCCGGAGAAGCCCTGCCCGACGGGCACCCGCACGCCCAGGTGGACCTCGCGCTCCAGGCCGCTCGCCGCGGTCGCGATGAGCTCGCTGCCGCTCGGGTCGACGAGCATGACCGCGGCACTGTCGGCGCCCAGCAGCTCGCGGGTGCGGACGAGCAGCTCGGCGAGCAGGTCCTCGAGGCCGAGCCGGGACAGCGCCGCGTCGGTGACGGTCTGGAGCCGGCGCAGCTTCTCGGCGCTGCTGTCGATTGGCGCGTCCGCCGTCATCGCGGCGGCTCCGACAGGTGCTCCCAAACGCCACCGAGCCGAAGGACGTCCAGCACGATGCCGGTCGCGTTGATCACATGGTACCGCTGGTGCGTCCGGCGCCCCCTGAGCAGCGCGTTGATGCCGGCCGAGTCGATGAACCGGGTGTCGGCCAGGTCCACGACGATCTCCTGGTAGCCCTCGCCGGCCGCCGCGACGGCCTGGGCGAGCTCGTCCGCGGTCGCCAGGTCGAGGTCCCCCGCGACCCGCACGGTGAGCGTGTCACCGTCCCGGCGGGTCGAGACGGAGAAGGTCATTTTTCGCCTCCCAAGTTGCGAGATCCGCAGATCGAGTGCCGAATCTATAGTGTTGGGCGGGCGTGCAGGATGCCCGCGCCGGGATTTCACGTGGTGGATGAGACGTTGGCCGACGAGTCGCACATACTCACGATGCCGCCGGTGACGGTGGACGGGGTCGCCGGTGTGCGTCAGTCGGTCGGTGCCGCCGCGCATCGGGCCGGGCTCCCGCAGGAGCGGGCCGACCTGTTCACGGTCGCGGTCAACGAGATCGTCATCAATGCCATCGAGCACGGCGGCGGCGTCGCCGACGTGACGATCATCGTCGCCGGACCGCGCCTGACGGTCGAGGTGGGCGACCGCGGCACGGCCGGGCCGCCGCTCGTCGTGCCGGGCGAGCCGCCGCCGGTGGACCAGCCGGGCGGCCGCGGGCTGTGGCTGGCCAGCCGCCTCTGCGACGAGCTCACGATCGAGCCCCGCGGCCACCCCGGCGGGACGGTCGTCCGCCTGACGACGGTGGTCCAGCTCGCCGGCTGACCGGCCGCCGAACTCGCGGCCCACGTCGCGGCGCCCTCGACCGTGCTCCTCGTGCGGACCGTGTGAGAACACCCCCGGAACGCCGGTATCCAGTTAGCACTCTCGCTGGGCGAGTGCCAGCTCCGCCCCGATGATAGGCACGGCTGCGAAGCCGCCGCAACCGCGCCCGCCGGCCGCCGCCATCGCCAGCACCGCGAAGGCGCGCACGGAACATCCCAATTATCCGATATTGGGGGCTAGCCGGCTGGCGCCGGACCCCGGGTGCGCGACACACTTCGCGGTGTGGTGATCTCGCGACGGTGGGCGGCGTTCCTGGTCGGTGTGGGCGTGTGGAGCTGGGTGATCTGGCCCCGCTTCGCGGTGGCGATCTGGAACGACGACCGGGCGTGGTCCGGCGGCCAGCCGACGGCCTTCTTCTGGGTCCACGCCCTGCTGATCGTCGTGTCGCTCGCCCTGGGCACCGCCGTGGCGGTCCTGGGCGTCAAGGCCTGGCGGCGGCCCCGGCCCTAGGAGCTGCTCCGGCGGAGACCGACCAGGACCATCCCGCGACCCGCTGACCGGTGGCGAAGCTGATCGCGGTGACCTGGTCGGGGCGCTGCACGAGTGGCGCGGGGTCCGGTGACCCCGCGCCACTCTGACACATCAGGTGGCGGTGCAGCTGAGGGTCGGTGCGTTGTTGGATCCGGTCCAGGCGCCGTTGAAGCCGAAGCTCGTCGACTGGCCGGCCGACAGTTTGCCGTTGTAACTCACGTTCGTGGCGGTCGAGACACCGCCGCTGCTCGTGATGGTCGCGTTCCAGTACGACGTGATGGTCTGCCCGTTGGGCCACGTCAACCGGACCGTCCAGCCGTTCGTGCCGGAGGACCCGGCGGTCACGGTCACGTTCGCACCGAAGCCGCCCGCCCACTCGGACGTCTTGGCGTAGGTGGCGGAGCAGCCACCGGCCGGCGGCGGGCTGCTGCTGACGCTCCTCGACGGAGACGGTGACGCGGATGCGGACGCGGACGCGCTCGCCGACCGGGAAGGCGACGGCGAAGCGCTGGTCGAGGGCGACGGGCCCGTACCACCGGTGAAGATCACGTCGCTGCAGATGTAGTACGACTGGTCGAGGTGACTGGCCTGCCAGATCGTGTACACGACGTGCCGTCCGGTGCGGTTGCCCGCGTTCACCTGCGCCTGGTACTGCGGGGCCGGCGCATAGCGGCCGGTCCGGTTGACCAGCTCCAGGTTCGCCCACGTCAGCGGCTGCGTGGTGGAGTCGAAGCCCTGCTTGGTGATGTAGATGAGCAGGTAGTCGGCGCCGTGCTGGGCCTGGTCGGTGAGCGTCAGCGTGAACTGGTTGGGCTTGGTCGAGGCGGTCCAGGTGCCGACCGTGTCGAGCGAGCCGTAGAAGCCGTTCTGCGTCCGGCCGCCGCTGCACAGCTGGCCGTCGGGGATCGCGGCCTGGTGGTTGCCGGCCACGCCCTCGCGGTACAGGCCGTTCCAGTTCCACATCGTGTTGGGGTTGGCCTGCCACGCCTGCCAGCACATCGGGTCGACGTTGGCCATGTTCGGGTTCTGGAAGTCGCTGCCCCAGCGGCTCCAGCAGCCCCAGTTGCGCGAGGCCGGGTCGGTGACGGAGCCGTGGGCGGACGCCGCGTCGGGCCGGCTGACGACCACGAGGGCGAGCGCGGCGACGAGGACACCGATCGCCGCGAGCCCGAACCGCACGGCGCGGGCGGATGAAAGATACATGGATGCTCCACTGATCGGGGTGCACGGAAGGCGCGGCACCCCGGTCGCCGGAGCGCACACGCCGGTCACGCGGCCCCAGCATCTGGCTGGTTGCGCGTGGTGGTGCGGCTCCCGAATGCATCGTACCGCTTCGATGGCTACCGCAGCTTCGGCAGCCGTTGCGTGTGCTGGAGGACGCCCGCGAAGAGGTCGCCGCGCTCGGCCAGCCGTGCGGGCAGCGTCCGGATGGTGAAGCCGTCGGGGCGCAGCGCCGGGTCGTCGAGCTCGTCCCACGCGATCGGCGCCGAGACGGGCGCGTCGGCGGCCGGGCGCGGGCTGTACGGCGCGACGAGCGTCTTGTTGATCGCGTTCTGCGTGTAGTCCAGCCGCGCCCGCCCCGCGCGGCCGGCGCGCTCCCACTTCCAGCTGACGAGGTCCGGTACCACCGCTCCGACCGTCTTCGACAGCTCGGCCACCCACGCGCGGGTGGCGTCGAAGTCGGGGCCGCGGGCGATCGGCACCCAGATCTGGATGCCCCGCCGGCCGGTCACCTTCGGGTATGCGGCGACGCCCAGGTGCTCGAACGCGGTGCGGTGCAGCCGCGCCAGGACCAGCACGTCCTCCCACGGCGTCTGCTCGCCGGGGTCGAGGTCGATCAGCGCGTACCCCGGGTGCTGCGGATCGTCCACAGAGGACGTCCACGGGTGCCACTCCAGGCCGCCGAAGTTCGCCGCCCACACCAGCGCCGCCGGTTCGTCGCCGACGAGGTACGTCGTCCCGTCGTGCTCCCACCGCGGAAGCCACGCCGGCGCGTGCGACGGCAGGTCCTTCTGCCAGAACCCCTTCGTCTCGGCGCCGTTCGGGAACCGGTGCAGGTTGAGCGCCCGGCCGGCCAGGTAGGGTCGCAGCGTCGGCGCGATCCAGGCCGTGTACCGCAGCAGCTCCCGCTTGGTGACCGGCGGGTCGCCGGGGAACAGCGCCTTGTCGAGGTTGGTGACGCTGAGCCGCCGCCCGAAGACCTCCCACGTGCCACCGGCCCCGAGCTCGTCGAGCGCGCCGAGCTCCTGCTCGCTCACCTTGAGCGCCACGGCGGCCCGGTCGGCCGGCCGGTCGGAGTGCCACTCCCGGTCGGGGTCGGCGGCGACCTCGTCGCTCGTTCGGCCGCTCAGCACCGAGCGCGGGTGCTCGTCGGGGTCCCAGCCGGTGACCGCGTGCTCGTCGCGCTTGTGCATGAGCAGCCACTCGTCGTTGCGGGTGCGCACGATGACGAACTTCCCGCGCAGCTTCTGCCCGTGCAGCTCGATGTGCAGCTCGCCGCCGGCGATCGCCGCGGCCGGGTCGGCGTCCTTGTAGGCCACCCACTCGCCGGCGTCCCAGACGATGACGTCGCCGGCCCCGTACGTCCCGGCCGGGATCACCCCCTCGAAGTCGACGTACTCCATCGGGTGATCCTCGACGTGGAACGCGGCCCGCCGCACGGCCGGGTCGAGCGAGGGCCCCTTGGGCACGGCCCAGCTGACGAGCACCCCGCCGACCTCGAGCCGGAAGTCGTAGTGGGGCCGCCGCGCCCGGTGCCGCTGCACGACGAACCGCATCCTTGCAGGTTAGCTCCCCGGACGGAGCAGGTGGGCGAAGCCGGCCCGCTCCAGGCGCTGGGCCACGCCTGCCCGGTCGGTGCCCAGGGCGGCCGCCGTCTCGTCCAGGTTCCAGTCGTGGGCGTACAGCGTCGACAGGAGGTGGCCGCGGCGGGTCTGGGCGGCCGAGAGGCGCAGCGTCGTGAGGTACGCGATGCGGCCCTCGGCGTCGGTGATCGCCTCGCCGACGTGGTTGTCGACGTCGAGCGCGTAGGGCGGGACGAGGCGGGCGAGCGTGTACGGGCCGAGGACCCGCACCCGGTGCGGCACCACGCGGCCCTGGAGGAGACCGCCGGCCATCAGGTCGTGGAACCGGCTCCACTCGTCGCGGGCCCGGGCCACCTCCGCCCGCAGGTCGTCCACAGTGGACACTTTGGTCGCTTCCAGCCGCGGTGTGAAGTCCTGGACCGGCGGGAACAGGTGGGCGTACTGGAACAGCGGCTCGCCGTACATGTCCTGGAGCAGCGTCGGGTGCAGCAGCCGGTAGTCGTCGGGGTGCGGGGTGACGAACACGCCGGCGAGCGCGTCGGCGAGGTACAGCGCGACGCCGCACTGCCGCGGGTGCAGCTCGAAGACGCGCAGCGCGTCCTCGAGCCCGGCGATCGCGGTGCCCCGGTAGGCCGCGTCCGCCCGCGGGCTGAGGCCGCGGCCGACGGTCGCGGTGGTCCACTCGCGCCAGGCGATCGGCGGCCGGCCCGACTGCAGCGTCAGGTACCCCTCGGCCGCCACCGGCAGCGGCAGGAACCGCGGCCGCCGGCGGCGCGAGCGCACCTCCATCCCGGTCGGCTGCCCGGCGCCGAGCTGCGTGCCGTAGGCCGCCGTCGTCGACAGCACGAACGCGTGCGGCAGGTACTGGCACTCGCTGTCCACTTCGGACAGCTCGCGGTGCAGCCGCAGCCCCGGCATCGGCTGGTCGCGCAACAGCGGCACCAGCCGGACCGCGCCCCACGACGCTCCCCCAGGTGCCGGCCTGCGCCCCGGCGGCCCGCCGCGCCGTGTGCCGCCGGGCCTCGGTGAGCTCGTCCCGCCGCCGGAGCCGCTCGTCGTGCTTGAGCGACAGCACGTACAGCGCCAGCCGCGTGAGCGTCGCCGCGCCGAGGTCCGCGTCGATCCGCATCCGCTCGCGTGCGGTCAGCTTCGCCTTGATCCCGTCGAGGAACCGCTGCCGGTCGATGCCATGCTTGGCCGCGAACCCTTCGGCGACGGTGTACGGCAGCTCGTACACGGCCCGCTGGTCGTAGTGCGCCTTGCGCCACGCCTCGAGGATCGGCGTACGGTACCGCTGGACGCTGCGCCAGTCGTACAGCACGGCCCCGACCTCGTCCGGCGGCCGCAGGTGCGCATGCCCCGCCCACCTCTTGCGGGCGACGCGGTTTCCGGACGCGCTGGTCAGTCTGAGATGGTGATGCCGGTCATCATCGGCTACGACGGCTCCGAGCCGGCCGAGCGCGCCATCCGCGAGTCGGCCACGTTGCTGGCCGCCCACCCGGCGCTGGTAGTGACGGTATGGGAACCGGGCCGAGCCTTCGAGGCGGCAACGCTGCCGATCATGGGCTTCGACATGCCCCCGACAGCGGTGGACTTCCGCGCGGCAACGGAGGCGGAGGACCGCCTGCGCGAGGCGATGCAACAGACCGCGCAACGCGGCGCCCAGCTGGCCAGGGAGTCGGGCTACACGTCGGCGCAGGGCCTGGCGGTGGCGGACGACATCACGGTGGCCGACACCCTGCTCCGGGTGGCGGAGGAGCAGAACGCCCAAGGTCTGGTGGTGGGCCGCCACGGCCACCGCCGCCTGACGGAGGCACTGCTGGGCAGCACCTCGAGCCGCCTGGTACATAAATCCACCCTCCCGATCCTGGTAGTCGGCCCACCCCCCACCTAGCGGACACGCCGTCGTGCACCTCGCTCGGTTCACTTGGCCGACATTTCCGATATGTCGGTCGCGACGTGAAGCGCTGCCCAGTGCAAGGGCGGGGCCGCCATGATCGATGGCGAGTTTCGGCTGTCATAGCAACCAGAAGTCTCCATGGATCATGAGAACTGCGGCCCGCCCCGACGATTTCGTGGGAAAGGGCGCGGCCAGGCGCGGCCAGGCGCGGCCAGGCGCGGCCAGGCGCGGCCAGGCGCGTTGGTGGGAGAAAAGGCAGCGCGGCATGCGGGTGGACCGGCGTTCGCCGTCGTTCCATGAGGCGGCGAAAACCGTGGAGCATGCCGCCGTCGACCGGGCCGGACACTCGGTTGCGCCGGGCTCGGTTCGCGCGACAGCCGCGGGACGACCTCCCGACCGGCCGCGTAAGTCGGTTGTGCTGCGATCGGCGCGCGACCGACCGGGGAGATCGCCCGCGCCGGGCGCGTGGGTGTGGGGCCGGCGTCCTGGGCGGTTGCCGTTACGCCGGGGTCGGGGCCAGCAGCGCGGCGAAGTCGGCCGCCGGCATGATCTGGATGCCCAGCTCCGCGGCCTTCTGGGCCTTTGAGCCGGCGCCCTCGCCCACCACGACCAGGTCGGTGCGCTTGGACACCGAGCTCGCCGCCCGGCCGCCCAGACGCTCTACGGCCTCGTTGCCCTCGTCACGGGTCAGGCCGGGGACCGCGCCCGTCACCACCACCGTCATCGGGGTGCCGTCCTCCTTCTGCAGCGGCAGGCGAGCGGCGCCCGGCTCCGGCGACAGCGACGAGGACGGTGGCGGGGTCGGTTCGGTGGGCTCGGTCAGGTTGACGCCACGCGCTGACAGGCGGGCGATCAGCGGGGTGATCTCGACCAGCTCGGCGGCGATCATCACGGCGCGCTCGGGGCCGACGCCCTCGACCTGCTGGAGGTCGTCGACCGTGGCGGACAGCAGGGCGTCCATCGTGCCGAAGTGGCGGGCCAGGCGGCGGGACATCGAGCGGCCCGTCATGCGCACGCCCAGGCCCGTCAGGACGCGCGACAGCGGCTGCTGCTTGGAGGACTGGATGGCGGCCACCAGCTTGGTGGCGGAGAGCTCGCCCATGCGCTCCAGGGACGCGACCGTGGGGACGTCCAGGTCATACAGGTCGGCCGGGTCGGTCACGTGGCCGGCGGTGACCAGCAGGTCGAGGACCTTGCCGCCCAGGCCCTCGATGTCCATCGAGTGGCGGGCGGCGTAGTACGCCAGCGACTCGTGGGCGCCGCAGGCGCGGCCGCGGGTGCAGCGCCAGCGCTTCTGCGCGCGGTCGATCTCGCCCGCGCAGCGGGGGCACACCGACGGGGGCTCGAAGGGGGCCGAGTCGGCCGGGCGCTCGTCGAGCTTGGCGCCCGTGACCTCCGGGATGACGTCGCCGGCGCGGCGGACGAAGACCGTGTCGCCGGGGCGGACGTTGCGGCGGACCAGGTCGTCGAAGTTGTGCAGGGTGGCCGACGTGACGATGACGCCGCTGATCTGGACCGGCTCGAGGACGGCGACCGGGGTGATGACGCCGGTGCGGCCGATCTGGACCTCGATGCGCAGCAGCTTGGTGGTGCGGGTGTCGGCCGGGAACTTGTATGCGATGCCCCAGCGCGGGGCGCGGCTGGAGAAGCCGGCGGTGGCGCGGTCGGCGGGCTGGTCGGCCTTGATCACGGCGCCGTCGATGCCGAAGCCCAGGGTGCCGCGGGCGGCGTTGAGGGCCTGCACGGCGGTGAGGACCTCGTCGACGGTGACACAGACGGGCATGCCGGTGGGCGAGCCGGCGGTGGTGGCCACGCCGAGGCGGGCGATCTCGGCCATCTCGGCCGAGTGGGCGTCTTCGCCGCGGCCGTGGACCGCGTAGGCGAGGAAGGACAGCGGCGCGTCATAGGTGCGGTCCTGGGCGCGCAGCGTGCCGGCGGCGGCGCTGCGCGGGTGGGCGAAGGCGGGCTCGCCGGAGGCGATGCGCATGCCGTTGGCGACCTCGAAGTCGGCGTCGGTCATGAAGACCTCGCCGCGGATCTCCAGCGTCACCGGCTCGGCCAGCAGCTCCGGCAGGCCGACGGCCCGGCGGGCCTGGGCGGTGACGTCCTCGCCGGCGCGGCCGTCGCCGCGGGTGGCGACCTGCACGAGGCGGCCGTCGACATAGCGCGCGGCGATGGCCAGGCCGTCGATCTTCGGCTCTACCGTGTAGCCGGCGGCGGGGCGGCCGAGCAGCCGGTCGAGCCGGGTCGCCCAGCGGCGCAGCGTCTCCTCGTCGAAGACGTTGTCGAGGCTCAGCATCGGCGTGCTGTGGACGACGTCGCCGACGACCCCGCCGCCGGCCGCGACGACCTCGGTCGGCGACTCGTCGACCTTCCACTCGGGGTGCTCGGCCTCGGTGGCAGCCACCCGGGCCATGAGCCCGTCGTAGACCGCGTCGTCCATGGCGAGCTCGGCGCCGCCGTAATACAACGCCGCGGCGGCCCGGATCTCCGAGACGGCCGCGCGGTACTCCTCCACCGATCCGAACATGTCCCGCAGCCTAGCCACCAGGTACGACAGTTTTCCGCGGCGCCACGAAGAGACTTTGCGCCGAACGCCCGATTCGTCCGGATACATCCGACAAAGCGGTATCCGCCAGACCGATGCCGTCCGGCGAGATCGACGTCGCGGACTCCAGGCAGACCCACTCGCCGTCGGGATGCCGCGCCAGATGCACGGTCAGGTCGGCGTTCACGAAGAGGAACCGCGAGAAGTCCAGCACGTTGGAGATCCCGTTGCCCGAGTCCGCCGCCACCAGAACGCGCACCAACGGCGAGGGCGACTCCCCCGCCACCAGCGGCACCCGCATGCGGAACCAGGCCGTCGACGGACCGAGCGCCAGGAACGACCCCGAGGAGAACCGCACCTCCATCGCCCGGTGGTATCCGATGTCATACGGCACGTCGAAGAACGGCTGCTCAAGAGCCCCCTCGAAGGAGGGCCCCGGAGCACCGATCGAGGGCGCGACGGAAGGCGAGGTCCGCATCAGCAGCGCCGTGCACCGCATGAAAGGTTCCACGGCCGCGGACAGCACCGTCACGCTCCGCCCCGACCGCACCACGGACGTCGTCACGGTCAGCGGCGCGACCGGCACCGGCCGCGCGATCTCGTACGTCAGCCGGACGACCCGCAGGCCAGGCGGTGCGGCCTCCTCGACGGCCCGGCCGAGCAACGCCGCCGGTGGGCCCGCATGCTGGGACGCGGCGTCCCACGGACCGCGCGTGTACTCGGTAGACTCGAACCGGTCCGCGGCGACCTGCTCATAGAAAGCCACGGCCGGATTCTAGAGTGGCGGGCATGGCGACGACGATCGGTGATGTGGCACGACAGGCGGGAGTTTCCCCGAGCACCGTGTCGTATGTCCTGAGTGGCAAGCGGACCATCTCCGAGGAGACCCGCCAGCGGGTGCTCGCCGCCATCGAGGTCCTCGGCTACCATCCGCACGCCGGCGCGCGGGCCCTGGCCAGCAACCGCTCCAACGTCGTCGCGCTCATCATGCCGCTCTACACGGGCCTGTATGTCCCGGTTCTCATGCAGTTCGTCATCTCGGTCGTCACGGCCGCCCGCCGGTTCGACCACGACGTGCTGCTGCTGACCCAGGACGAGGGCGAGAAGGGCCTGGAGCGGGTCGCCGCCAGCTCCCTCGCCGACGCGCTCATCGTCATGGACGTCGAGCTGCACGACCGGCGCCTGCCCCGGCTGCGCACCCTGGGCCGCCCGTCGGTGCTCATCGGGTTCCCGGCCGACGCGTCCGGGCTGACGTGCATCGACCTCGACTTCGCGGCGGCCGGCGCGGCGTGCGTCGACCACCTCGCCGACCTCGGCCACGACTGCGTGGCGCTGGTGGGTTCGCCGCCGGAGGTGTATGAGCGGGAGCTGGGCTTCGCCAGCCGTACCGCCGCCGGCTTCACCGAGGCGCTGCTGCGGCGCGGCCTGCGGGGCGCGACGGTGCCCTGCGAGCCGACCCCGGTGGCCGCCCTGGAGACCGTGCGGGGCCTGCTCGCCAAGCACCCCGACCTGACCGGCGTGGTGGTGCACAACGAGGAGACGGTGGCCCCGCTGCTGGAGGCCTTCGCGGCGGTCGGCAAGCGGGTGCCCGACGACGTGTCGGTGGTGGCGATCTGCCCCGACGACGTCGCCGAGCGGGTCAAGCCGCGGGTGACGTCGGTGAGCATCCCGGCCGAGGAGCTGGGCCGCCGAGCGGTCGAGCTGGTGGTCGCCAAGCTCGACGGCACCATGGTCCCGGAGGCGACCCTGCTGGCCCCGACGCTGACGGAGCGCGACAGCGCCGCCGGGGCCCGTCCCACAACCGGGTCCCGGCGGCGCCGCTAACGAGACTGACGCGCCGAACGTCAGTCTCTCAGCGCAACGAGAAGGTCGCCAGCCGCACGGGCCCGCCGAAGACCAGATACACGTCATGCCGCCCGGTGGCGCGAGCCAGCGCGCCGGTGACGGTCGTGTACGCGTACGGGTCGCCGGTGGTTGGCACCGTGAGTGTGGCCAGCACAGGTCCGGACAGCGGGTTGTCCAGCCGGACCTGTACCGTCGTCGCCGCGCCGGGATTGGCGAAGCGGCCCGAGAACGACGCCGGACCGCCGCGCAGGTCGGCATCGGCGTAGCGGACCCACTGCCCGCCGGCCGAGGCCCCGACCGAGGTGCCCGACGCCTTCGAGAAGTCGACGAGCGTGATCCCGCTGTACGTGTCGAAGTTCGACGCCGAGGTCACCGGGCGCAGGTCCCGCGGCGGGATCGTCTCGCCCCGCACCCGCAGCGTCCCGGTGGCCCGGATGTCCGAAGCCGAGGCGCCGACCAGGACGTCGTGCGTCGCGTCCTCCACCACCCAGCGGTCCCGCGTGACGTCCCAGAACCGGAAGTCGGAAGGCTCGACGGAGAATGTGACCCGACGGGTCTGCCCGGGCGCCAGGTGTACCTTCTGGAACCCGCGCAGCTGCTTGAGCGGCTGCTCGACGCGTGAGGTGCGCTGGTGCGTGTAGAGCTGCACCACCTCGTCGCCGGCCCGCGTCCCCTTGTTGGTGACGTCCACCGAGACGGACGACCGGCCGACCGACAGTTGTCCATAGTGGAACGTGGTGTACGACAACCCGTACCCGATCGGGTACAGCGGCTGCCCGGTGAAGTACTGGTAGGTGCGGTCCGACCCGATGATGTCGTAGTCGCTGATCGGCGGCAGGTCGGCGGCCGACCGGTACCACGTCTGCGTCAGCCGCCCGGACGGGTTGACGTCGCCGAACAGCACGTCCGCCAGCGCGTGCCCGGTCTCCTGCCCGGCGTGGCTGGTCCACAGCATCGCCGGCACGTTGGCCTGCTCCCAGTTCAGCGCCGTCGGGTAGCTGTTCTCGACGACCACGATGGTGTTCGGGTTCGCCTGCCGTACCGCGCGGATCAGCGCCGCCTGCCCCTCGGCGAGCGACAGGTCGGTGCGGTCGTGGTCCTCGCGGCCGTTGATGAACGGCATGCTGCCCACGACGACGACCGCCGCGTCGGCCCCGGTCGCCGCCGCGACAGCGTCTCCGACCCCGCCGCGAACGACGGAGCGCGTGAAGGCCGTGGCCTCGGCGGCGGTGGCCGCGCCCAGGTTCAGCGTGCCGTCGGCCTGCACCACGACGTACGGGTTGTGGTACGAGGGAGCCCAGTCGAACGCCGACTCGTAGCCGACGTACTTCAGGACCGTCGCGCCGTCAGACCGGGTCTCCAGCTTGAACTGCTGCTGCACGAACCACCCGTTCGGCTGCGCCTGGTCGTTGGCGAAGCCGGACCAGTTGTAGCCCACCGTCTTGCCGTTGGCCACGCTGCGCAGCGTCACCACGCCCGCACCCCAGTCGAAGACGTCGAACTGTGCGGTGGCATCGGCAGCGGTACCGTTGGCCGCCAGCATCGCCCCGGAGGCGCCACTGCCACCCGTCACGTAGCGGCCGCTGGACGTCTCGCGCAGCGCGATGCGGTCGACGCCCTCGCTGGAGCGCACCGTTCCCGAGGCGCCGAGCCGCTCGGCGATCCCCTGCCGTGGGGTGACCTTGTACGGCATGTTCCCGCCGTACCAGTCGCTGTAGAGCGTGTCGGCGAGCGGCCCGACGACCGCGACCGTCTTCGGCGCGCCCAACGGCAGGACGCCGGAGTTCTTCAGCAGCACCATCGACTCCGCCGCCGCCTCGCGGGCCAGCCGGGCGTTGGCCGCGGCGTCGGCGGTCACACCCCCGAACGGCCCGCCGTCCGGGTCGAACTCGCCCAGCCGGAAGCGCAGCGACAGGCTCTGCTTCACCGCGTCGTCGATGTCGGCGACGGTCAGCAGCCCCTGGTCGAGCGCGGCGTGGACGGCGTCGACGGTACCGGCCGCGTTGGTGCCGTCCTGCGTGAAGCTGTTGATGCCGGCCTTGATGGCGGCCGCGTTCGCCTCGGCCTGGGTGGCGTAGTACTGCTGCGACGCGGTGAGGTTGCCGGGCGCGAACGCGTCGCTGGGGTTGAACAGCGGCTTGTCCGTCCACTGCCGGATGCTGTCGAGGTCGGGCGAGACGGTGTTCGGCCGTCCGTTGACCAGGTTGTACCCCGGCATCACGCCGGTGGCCGCGTTCGCCTGCAACGGGATGCGGAACGGCACCTCGTCGTACTCGTGCAGCACCCGCGGCGGCACGAACGCCGACGTCGTGTCGCGGCGCACCTCGTTGTTGTAGGCGAGGTAGTGCTTGAGCGTGGGCGCGGTCTTGAGGTACCGCGGATCATCGCCCTGCAACCCGGTGCCGTAGGCGACGGCGAGCTCGCCGGTGAGCAGCGGGTCCTCGCTGTAGCCCTCCTCGTTGCGCCCCCAGCGCGGGTCGCGCAGCAGGTTCACCACCGGCGCCCAGACGTTGAGTCCCCAGACGTCGGGGTTCTGGCGGTGGTACTGGCGGGCCTCGTCGCCGACAGCGGAGCCGACCCGGCGCACGAGGCCCGGGTCCCAGCTGCTGGCCAGCCCGACGGCCTGCGGGAACTGGGTGGCGGTGGCGGTGACGACGTTGCCGTTGTCGTGGTAGTCGTTGGACCAGGCGAGGCCGTGCAGGGCCTCGGTGCCGGACTTGAAGAGCTTGATGCCCAGCCGCGGGATGGCCGGCTGGTACTGGTGCAGCAGCGAGATCTTCTCGTCGAGCGTCAGCCGGCCGGTGAGGTCGTCGACGCGGACCTGTAACGGCAGCCGCGGGTTCTGGAACGGGTACTCGTACGCCGGCGGCGCGACCACCGCCGGCGGTGCGAGCGCCAGGACGATGGCCGCGACAAGCACGGGTGGAGCCATCCTTGCCTCCCTGCGGGGTTCAGTGGAGGTGCACGGTGACTTGCTCGGTGCCGGGTTCCGCGTCGATGAGGACCCCGGCGGGGTCCGGAGTGAGCCGGCCGGCGTCGACGGCCGCCACCGCGACGACGCCGGCCAGCTGCACCCGCCAGGCCGCCGGAGCGCTCCCGCCGCTCCTGCGCACCTCGACGGTCGTGCCGGTCCGCTGCACCGTGAAGGTGGCATCGGGCCGGCCCTGGGCGGTCGGGATGTCGACGGTGCAGCGGGCGCCGTCGGGCAGCTCGAACACGCGCAGGGTCACGCCGTCGGCGTATGGGTAGTCGGGGCGGTCGT
The DNA here is from genome assembly GCF_022095675.1 of Dactylosporangium sp. AC04546. Lineage (GTDB taxonomy): Bacteria > Actinomycetota > Actinomycetes > Mycobacteriales > Micromonosporaceae > Dactylosporangium. The sequence goes on from NZ_JAHYSG010000024.1 coordinate 26,760, forward strand.
CCACCGCGCCGAACGGGACGACCGAGCCGGGGCGCACGAGCACCGGCAGGTCGCCGAGCGCGTACCGGCGGCGGACCCAGCCCGGCCCGGTCAGCACCTCGCTGGAGCGCAGGTCGGTCCAGCGCCCCTCGGGCAGGTAGAACGCGGTGTCGCCGTCGGCGCTGAAGATCGGCGCGACGAGGATCGACTCGCCCAGCATGTACTGGCGGTCGAGGTGCCCGCAGGACGGGTCGTCGGGGAACTCCAGGGCCATCGGCCGCATCACCGGCAGGCCGTCGCGGTGGGCGGTGACGGCGGCGCCGTAGAGGTACGGCATGAGCCGCGCCTTGAGCCGCGTGTACTCGGCGACGGTCGCGACGGCCTCGTCGCCGAAGAGCCACGGCACGCGGTACGAGCCGGCGCCGTGCAGCCGGCTGTGCGAGGAGAGCAGCCCGAACTGGGCCCAGCGGGTGAACACCACCGGGTCCGGGGTGCCCTCGAAGCCGCCGATGTCGTGGCTCCAGAACCCGAAGCCGGACAGGGCGAGCGACAGCCCGCCGCGCAGGCTCTCGGCCATCGACTCGAACGACGACTCGCAGTCGCCGCCCCAGTGCACCGGGAACTGCTGGCCGCCGGCGGTCGCGGAGCGGGCGAAGACGACCGCCTCGCCCTCGCCACGGTGCTCCTGCAGCAGCTCGAAGACGGCCTCGTTGTACAGGTGGGTGTAGTAGTTGTGCATCCGCAGCGGGTCGGAGCCGTCGGCCCACTCGACCTCGACCGGGATCCGCTCGCCGAAGTCGGACTTGAAGCAGTCGACGCCCGTGTCGAGCAGCGCCCGCAGGCGGTCCTGGAACCAGCGCTTCGCGTCCGGGTTGGTGAAGTCGACCAGGCCCATCCCGGCCTGCCAGCGGTCCCACTGCCAGACGTCACCGGCCGGGGTGCGGACCAGGTACCCCTTCGCCGCGCCCTCGGCGAACATGGCCGAGCGCTGTGCGATGTACGGGTTGATCCACAGGCAGATCCGCAGCCCGCGGGCCTTGAGCCGGGCCAGCATGCCGGCCGGGTCGGGGAACGTCGCCGGGTCCCACTCGAAGTCGCACCAGTGGAACTCGCGCATCCAGAACGTGTCGAAGTGGAACACCGAGACGGGCAGGTTCCGCTCGGCCATGCCGTCGAGCATCGACGTGACCGTGCCCTCGTCGTACGGGGTGGTGAACGACGTCGACAGCCACAGGCCGAACGACCAGGCCGGGGGCAGCGCCGGGCGGCCGGTGAGCGCCGTGTACTTGCGCAGCACGTCGCGCGGGGTCGGGCCGTAGATCACGAGGTACTCCAGGACCTGCCCGGGCACCGAGAACTGCACCCGCGACACGGCCTCGGACCCGACCTCGAACGACACCGGCCCGGGGTCGGCGACGAAGACGCCGTAGCCCGCGCTGGAGACGTAGAACGGCACGTTCTTGTAGGCCTGCTCGCTGCTGGTGCCGCCGTCGGCGTTCCACACGTCGACCGTCTGGCCGTTCTTGACCAACGGGCCGAACCGCTCGCCGAGGCCGTAGATCGTCTCGCCGACGCCCAGGCTGAGCTGCTCGCGCAGGAACTCGCCGTCGGCGGTGTGCAGCGCGGCGGCGGCCTTCGGGACGCTCGCCGTGAGCACCTTGCCGGCGGCGACGAACTCCAGCCGGAACCGGTCGCCGAGCGAGAACCGCGCGCCGAGGGCGCCGGAGGTGAACGTCACCGACTCCTCGTCGCGGGTCACCTTGGGGTCGGCCGCCGGGTCGGCGTCGATGCGGAACCGCGGACCGCGGGCCCGGCCGCCGGTGTGCCGGCTGATCCGGACCGCCACGACGTCGGGCGCCGGGGCGGTGCAGTCGACGGTGAACAGCGGCGTGTTCAGGGTGTCGCCGCGGTCGGTGATCCGCTTCGTCGGCGCGTAGACCGACAGCCGCTCGGCACTGACGGCGACGTCGCGGACGTGAACTGGGTACAGCGCCTCGACGCCGGGCCGCAGCTGCCAGTACCCGTCGGTGAACTTCATGCACGCTCCATCGGGTTGCGCATTTACTTGACCGCCCCCGCCATGACCCCGCGGGTGAGGGTCCGCTGGAAGACGAGGAAGAAGAGGACCGCGGGCGCGATGCCGAGCAGCGCGGAGGCGCTGGTCGTGGTCGCGTCCATCATGCGGTCGCCCTGGAGCACGCCCAGCGCGACCGGCACGGTCTGGTTGTCGTTGGAGATCAGGAAGATGAGCGGGATGAACAGCTCGTTCCAGGTCCAGACGAAGAAGAACGTGAACAGGACGCCGAGCGTGGGCCGGCTGACCGGCACGACGACCTTCCACAGGGTGCGCAGCCGCCCGGCCCCGTCCATCGCCGCGGCGTCGAGCAGCTCGGTCGGGAACGACGCGAGCACCGACGACAGCAGGAACGTGCCGAACGCGCTCTGGATCGCGGTGAAGATGACGATGACCGCGAACTGGGTGTCGTACAGGTCGACGAGCTTCGCCAGGTAGTACAGCGGGTAGATCAGGCTCTCCTGGGGCACCAGGTTGGCGACCAGGAACGCGACCAGGAAGAAGTTGCGCCCGCGGACCCGCCCGATGCCGAGCGCATAGGCGTTGAGCATCGAGAACACCACGGCCAGCACCGCGACCGCGCCGCTGACGACCGCGCTGTTGAGCAGTTTGCGGCTGAAGTCGACGCGCTGCCAGAAGTCGGCGACGCCCCTGAGGTACAGGCCGTCGGGCAGCGCGAGCGGGCCGTTGGTGCTGTACTCCGCCGGGGACTTGACGGCGTTGAGCACGACCAGCAGGAACGGCGCGAGGACCAGCAGGACGACCACGACGAGCACGCCGAGCACGATCCAGCGCCCGGGCCTGATCGGCCGTGTCGCTTTGTGCGCGTTTCGCTCGACGGCGCGCACGGAAACGGCGGTCATGCGGCGTCACCCCGTCGCTGTACGCGCAGGAAGACGAACGTCAGCGCCACGATGACGAGCGTGAGCACGGTCGAGATCGCCGAGCCGTAGCCGACGTTGGCCCGCTCGAAGTAGTTCTGGTAGGCGAAGTACGACGGGACGAGCGTCGCGTTGCCGGGGCCGCCCCGGGTCAGCACGAAGATCTGCCCGAAGATCTTGAGCGCGGCGATCGTCGTGGTGATGAGTACGACGTAGATCTCCGGCCGGATCTGGTGGATCGCGATCCGGGTGAAGCGCTGCCACCAGCCGGCGCCGTCGAGGTCGGCCGCCTCGTAGAGCTCCGGGTCGACGCGCTGGAGGCCCGACATGAACATGACGACCGGGTAGCCGAGCTGCACCCAGACCATGACGGCCATGACGGTGTAGAGGGCGTACCGCTCGTCGCCGAGCCAGTTGCGGCTGAGCGCGCCGAGCCCGACCGTGTCGAGGACCGAGTTCAGCGCACCGTAGCTGGGGTGCAGGATCCAGCCCCACACGATGCCGGTCACCGCGAGCGGCAGCACCTGCGGCAGGTACAGGCCGGAGCGCAGCGCCCGGGCGGTACGGGGGCCGAGCCGCGGCGCGACGTAGTCGAACAGCAGCGCGGCCAGGAACAGCCCCAGCAGGGTCGGTACCACCGCCATGGCGATGATGAGGAACCCGATGTTGCGGAACGACGCCCAGAAGTTCTCGTCGTGCAGCAGTCGGTCGTAGTTGGCCAGTCCGGCCCACTGGGGGTCCCCGACCCCGGTCCACTTCGTGAAGCTCGTGCCGGCCGTGACGAGCACGGGGACGGCGATGACGAGCGTGCACAGCAGCAGACCGGGGATCAGGAACGGCCAGAAGCCCTTGCGTGCGGAGGTCATGCCGGGGTCATCCGCCTACGTTCGCCCGGTTGTCGTTGTACGGCTTGGCGATCTCGTCGAGCACCTGGTCCGGCTTGGCCGAGCCGTTGATGAGCTTCTGCACGCCCGCGACGAGCACGTCGTAGTAGCCGGGGGCCGGCCAGTCGGGGTAGAACGCGATGCCGTCGTCCTTGACCACCTGGTCGAAGTTCTGGATCAGCTCCTTGCTCTTGGCGTCGGTGATCGCCGCCGCGTCGGCCGCGACCGGAATGCCGCCGGAGTTGCCGAGCAGGTTCTGGATCTCGGGCTTCATCGTGATGTCGATGAAGTCGTAGGCCAGCTTCTTGTTCTTCGCCTTGGCCGGCACGACCCACAGGTTGCCGCTGGAGCCCGGGTGCAGCTTGTTGCCCGGGAACAGGAACGTGCCCCACTGGAAGGAGGTGGCCTCCTTGACCACGCGGCCGTACCACCAGGAGCCGGACACCATGATCGGGAACTTGCCGGACAGGAACGCCTGGCCCATGTCCTCGGCCTTGACACCGGCCGAGTTCTTGTCGATGTAGCCCTTGCTCACCCAGTCGGCGAACGTGTTCGCGGCGTAGGTGAACTCCGGCCCCTTGAAGTCGACCTTGTTCTTGTACAGCTGGAAGTCCTCGACCCACTTGCGGTCGGCCTTCGACAGGGCGAGCAGGTAGAAGATCTGCTGGGCCGGGTACTCGGCGCCGCCCACGGACAGCGGCGCGACCCCGTTCTGCTTGAACGTCGCCATCGCCGTCTCGAGGTCGGCGAGGGTCTTCGGGACCTGCACGTTGTACTTCGCGAAGAGGTCCTTGTTGTAGTACGCCATGACGAACTCGCCGTAGTTGGGCACGCCGTACCACTTGCCGCCGCCCATGATGCCGCGCTCGTCGTAGCGGGCCGTGGTGGCCAGGCTCGGGCTGAGCGCCTTGGCCCAGCCGCGCGACTCGGCCTCGGCGCTGATGTCGGTGAGCAGCCCCTGCTTGGACAGCAGGCCGGCGCTCGCGTTGCCCTTGTTGTACTCCATGACGTCGGGCGCGTCGTTGGAGTTGAGGATCATGTTGGCGCTCTGCCGGATCTGCTCGAAGCCCTTCTCCTCGAACACGACGTCGACGCCGGGGTGGGAGGCCTTGAACTGCTCGATCGCCTTGGCCCAGGCGACGCCCATGGCGCTGTTCGCGCCCTCGTAGTGCCACAGCTTGAGGGTCTTGCCGTCGCCGCCGGCCTCGTCGTCGCTGCCGCACGCGACGAGCGCGGGACTCACGAGGGCTACGACGGCCGCCGCGGCGGCGGCGGATCTGCGCAGTCTGCTGAACACGTCTACTCCGCGTTTGCTCGCTGGGGTGTGCATGTGGGGTGGGGAGACGCCGGCCAGTGCTCCGCCAGCAGGCGGTATCGCCGGCGGGGGTGGCGCCGGTTTGTTCAGAACGCTGTCGAAGCGCTTCGACAAGGAAGCTACGAAATCACGCCGCCGCATGTCAACAGCCCATGAAAGCCAACCTTGGACGTCGACGGTGACCAATTCAAGCGCTTCGACACTGTCCGCTGCTCAGGCGGCGGCGGAGCGTGAAACTTACCCGGCCGCGATGAGCGCGAGTTGCAGGGCGAGGCGCTCGTCGGGGTCTTCGAGCCGCTCACCGAAGAGATCACGCAGCTTCTTCATCCGGTACCGAACGGTCTGCGGATGGGTGTGCAGCGCCTCCGCGGTCGGGATCACCTGGCCCTGCGCCCGCAGCCAGGCGAGCAGGGTGGCCGCGAGCGGGCGGCGACTCCCGGGCGGCAGCGCGGCGAGCGGGGCGAGGACGTGGTCGGCCAGGCGGTCGGCGACCCCGGGCTCCCAGGCGAGCAGGAGCGGGACGAGGTGGTCGTCGCAGGTCAGCGCGCCGTCGGGGAGGCGGCCGGCCTGCTGCAGGTCGAGGGCGCGGCGGGAGATCCGGTACGAGGTGCGGGCCTGTCGTAACGGCATCACGGGCCCGACCGCGGCCCGCCGCCCGGTGAGCCCGCGGCTGGGCAGCGCCTGGGCGGCCGGCGCGGCTTTCGCAGACGGCGCGGCTTTCGCAGACGGCGCGGACGGCTGCGCCGGCGCGACGATGCGCGTTGCTCCGTCGATGACCGTCGCGATGGCGCCGGCGCCGACCGCGCGGGCCAGGTGGTCCGCGTCGGTGCCCTCGGCGCTGATCACGGCAACGGCCGGCGGTAGGGGCCAGCGGGCCGCCTCGGCCGCCGCGTGCAGCGCCGCGTCGGCCGGCGGGTCGGGCTGCACGAGCAGCGTGATGAGGCGGCGGCGGACGGTGGCCCAGTCGTGGGCGGCGTCGCGCTGCTCGTCGAGGTATCCCTCGGCGGCGGCGCCCGCGAGCGCGTCCACGTAACCGAACAGGGCGGCCGCCGTCCCGTAGAGCTCCTCCGGCGTCAGCGGGCCCGGCCGCTCGACGAGCAGCCCCCAGATGACCTGGGTGCCGACGGTCAGGATGGAGCGCAGGGCGTCGACGCGGTGACCTTCGCGGTACTCCGTGCGGCCGAGGTCGGAGAAGACCTCGCGCGTCGCCGCGAGCTCGGCCTCGCCCGCCCCGGCGACGAGCGCGGCGACCGCGGTCTCCACGCCGAGCGCGAGGCCGTGACCCTGCCCGCCGGTGAGCGAGCGGCCCTGGCCGCGCATCGCCTCGCGGACGACCGCCAGCACCCGCTCCTGCAACTCCGGCTGCAGGGCCCCCAACTGGTCGGCGGATCGGCGCGACAGCACGGTACAACACCTTCTTTGTAACGGCGATGACAAAATGCCGCCGGAATTCTGTGCCCGGCTCCACGATTTTGGCATGCCGGTGCGCCTAGCCTGGGGGCCATGGATGCGGATGTGATCGTGGTCGGTGCGGGGCTCGCGGGACTGGTCGCGGCGGCCGAAGCGGCCGACGCCGGCCGGCGGGTGATCGTGCTCGATCAGGAGCCCGAGCAGAGCCTCGGCGGCCAGGCGTTCTGGTCGTTCGGCGGGCTGTTCTTCGTCGACTCGCCCGAGCAGCGCCGGATGGGCATCCGCGACTCCGTCGAGCTGGCCTGGCAGGACTGGCTCGGCAGCGCCCAGTTCGACCGGCCCGAGGACGCATGGCCGCGCCGCTGGGCCGAGGCGTACGTCAACTTCGCCGCCGGCGAGAAGCGCGCCTGGCTGCGTGCGATGGGCCACCGGGTGTTCCCGGTCGTCGGGTGGGCCGAGCGCGGCGGCGGCCCGGCCGACGGCCACGGCAACTCGGTCCCCCGCTTCCACATCACGTGGGGCACCGGCCCGGGCGTCGTCGAGCCGTTCGCCCGCCGGGTGCTCGCCAGCGACCGGGTGCAGCTGCGCTTCCGGCACCGCGTCGACGCCCTGGAGCCGGGCGGCGTGGTCCGCGGCACGATCCTGGAGCCGAGCACTGTCCTGCGTGGACAGTCCAGCTCCCGCACGGTCGTCGGCGAGTTCGAGCTGTCGGCGTCCGCCGTCATCGTCACCTCGGGCGGCATCGGCGGCGACCACGACCTGGTCCGCAAGGCCTGGCCGGCCCGCCTGGGCGCGCCGCCGGAGCGCATGGTCGCCGGCGTGCCGGCCCACGTCGACGGCCGCATGCTCGCCATCACCGAACTCGCCGGCGGCCAGATCATCAACCCCGACCGCATGTGGCACTACACCGAGGGCCTGCGCAACTGGGACCCGATCTGGCCGAACCACGGCATCCGCATCCTGCCCGGCCCGTCGTCGCTGTGGCTGGACGCCGAGGGCCGCCGGCTGCCCGCTCCCCTGTTCCCCGGCTTCGACACGCTGGGCACGCTCAAGCACCTCATGGCGACGGGGTACGACTACAGCTGGTTCATCCTGACCCAGAAGATCATCGAGAAGGAGTTCGCGCTCTCCGGCTCCGAGCAGAACCCGGACCTCACCAACCGCAGCGTCCGCCAGGTCCTCCAGCGGGTCCGCCCGGGCGCCCCCGCCCCGGTGGAGGCGTTCAAGCAGCACGGCGCCGACTTCGTGGTCGCCCCGACGCTGCCCGAGCTGGTGGCCGGCATGAACCGGTTGGCGGGCTCGACGCTGCTCGACGCGGCGGTGGTGCAGTCGGTGATCGAGGCGCGCGACCGCGAGCTGACCAACCCGTTCGCCAAGGACGCCCAGATCACGGCGATCCGGGGCGCGCGGGCATACCGCGGCGACAAGCTGATCCGCGTCGCCACCCCGCACCGCCTGCTCGACCCGAAGGCGGGCCCGCTGATCGCGGTACGGCTGAACATCCTGACCCGCAAGACCCTCGGCGGCCTGCACACCGACCTGTCGGGCCGCGTCCTGCAGCCGTCGGGCGAGCCGCTGCCGGGCGTCTACGCGGCGGGCGAGGTGGCCGGCTTCGGCGGCGGCGGCATGCACGGCTACAACTCGCTCGAGGGCACGTTCCTGGGCGGCTGCCTGTTCTCGGGCAGGGAGGCCGGCCGCGCCGCCGCGGCCGAGGTCGCCTAGCGCTGTCCTGCCCGAGATGGGTGGTCGACTGGCGGATATTCCTGTGAGGAATACATATTCCCCACAGGAATACCGCGCCAACCGATACGGTCCCCGCCCGCGCCAGGACACGGCGCCGCCTCGCCCCGAGATCAGGAGGTGTGCAGGCGAGCCGTTCCGGACTCGACGGTGTAGGAGGCCGTCGTGGTCACCGGGGACTCGCGGACCTCGATGGTGTCGACCGTGCGGGCGTCGGTGCGCCACGCGTGGCGGTCGACCGTGCAGCGCAGGTAGCCGCGGCGGGAGCCGTCGAAGTACCGCACGTGCGGGTTCAGCGTCGGGTTGAGCGCCTTGAGCGGGCCGTCGAACGCGATCGGGAAGTCCGACGAGATCGACGTCGCCGTGAACTCCACGGCCACCGGCGCCTGCTCCAGGCGGTCCGGGTCGACCCGCAGCTCGCTCATCCACGTCGAGTGGATGTCGCCGGCGAGCACCACCGGGTTGCGGACCTGGGCGGCGACCAGGTGCTGCAGCAGCCGGGCCCGCTGCGGCGCGTACCCGTCCCACTGGTCGAGGTTGGCCAGGATCGCCGGCAGGCCGCCGGTCGGGTTCGGCAGCTGGATGCGGCTCATCATGACCTGCTGCGCGATCACGTTCCAGCGGGCCGGGGAGCGGTCCAGGCCGGCCAGCAGCCAGCGCTCCTGGTCCTCGCCGGTGAGCGTGCCGGTGGTGTTGGCCAGGCCGGCCTGCGGCAGGCCGAAGTCGCCCGGGAAGCCGCCGGGCTGGTCGGTGCGGTACTGGCGGGTGTCGAGCACGTTGATCCGGGCCAGCCGGCCGAAGTCGAACCGGCGGAAGATGCGCAGGTCGGCGCTGCCCGGCTTGAGGTTCGCGCGGATCGGCATGTGCTCGTAGTACGCCTGGTAGGCCGCGGCGCGCTGCCGGGCGAACTCGGCCGGCGTCTGCCGCTGCGCGCCCGTGTCGTCGATCTCGTCCGTCAGCCCCGCGTAGTTGTTCTCGGTCTCGTGGTCGTCCCAGGTGACGACCCACGGGAAGGCGGCGTGCGCGGCCTGCAGCGCCGGATCGGTCTTGTACTGCGCGTGCCGGTTGCGGTAGTCGTCGAGTGTCACCAGCTGGTCCAGGCCGGGCGTCGCCGGGCTGGTGTGGTTGCGGTCGGCGAAGCGGCTGTGCGGGTCGTACTCGTAGATGTAGTCGCCGAGGTGCAGCACCACGTCGAGGTCCTCGCCGGCCAGGTGGCGGTAGGCGGGCCAGTAGCCGTTCTGGAAGTCCTGGCAGTTGACGATGCCGAAGCGCAGCGCGCCGCCGTCGGCCCACGGGGCCGGGGCGGTCCTGGTGCGCCCGGCGGGGCTGAGCGCGCCCTTGGCGCGGAAGCGGTAGAAGTACTCCCGGCCGGGCTGCAGGCCACGCGCGTCCACGTGTACCGAGTGGGCGAGCTCCGGCCGGGCGATCGTCTCGCCGCTGCGGACGACCTTGCGGAACCGCTCGTCGAGGGCGACCTGCCAGTCGACCTCCACGGGCCGGCGGCTGTCGGTGAGCAGGCGGGTCCACAGGATGACGCTGTCGGGTAGCGGGTCGCCGCTGGCGACGCCGAGTCCGAACGGCGACGTGCCGTGGGCGTCGGCGATGGAGGCGGGCAGCAGCGCGGCGCCGGTGGCGACCGCCGCACCCGCGAGGACGTGCCGTCGAGTCAGCATGGGGCTCACCCTGCCGCTCGTAGTCGAACGTTGCGCGAACGTTCGCTTAGCTACGCACGTGGATCTTCTCGCGGAGCCGGTCACGGACCCGCAGCCGCCCGGCCGTCGTCGTGCAGCACAGCCCGTCGCCGAGCTGGGCATACGGCGTCACGAGCCCGTCGCGCAGCAGCGGCAGCACGGACCGCCGCTTGCGGACGAGCACGACCACGGCCAGCGCGAGATAGAGGATCGACAGGCCGACGCGCTCTTTCCCGTGGAGATCCGGCGGTACCACGGCCGCGAGCACGAACTGGGCACCGAACAGCACCAGCAGCGTCGCGGCGGCGCGCAGGCTCAGCGTCAGCCCGGCCAGCAGGCTGATCGCCAGCAGTGACTGCGCCGCGGTGAGCAGCAGCTCCTCGCGCTGGGCCGGCTCGATCGGCAGGCCTGAGGTACCACCGCTGGACACCGCGAAGACGACCGGCAACGTCCCGACGAGCAGCGTCCACTGGTTGACCTTGCTCGACACGAGCGCGCCGAGCGCCTCGGTGGTGTGCAGCCGCCAGGCGTACAGCCCGGCGACGAGCAGCTCCGGCGCCTCGGAGGCGAGCGGCGCGATCCACTGCACCAGCAGGAACTCGCTCACCCCGAGCTCGGCCCCGGTCTCGACGAGCGACTCGGCGAACCGCTCCGCGCTGAGCAGGATCACGCCGGCCGCGACGACGAACAGCCCGATGACGGTCGCCCGCCGCGGCCGCTTCGCCATCCCGCCGATCCATGCCGACGGCCCGATGAGGTCGGGGTCGCCGGCGGGCGCGCGGCTGACCCGCCAGCTGTACGCGACGAAGATCGCGAGCAGCACGGCCGTGTCGAGCAGGGTGAGGGTCCGCTTGAAGGGCAGGATGAGGCAGTACAGCGAGGCGAGCGTGAGGAAGGCGATCGGCACGGCGTCGGCCCGCTCCAGCCGGATGCCGCCCCGTCTGCTGCGCCGCCACGCGATGACGACGACCAGCGCCCACCCGACCCCGACCAGGATGCGGTTGGCCCCGGTCATGTTCGCGAGCGCCAGCGAGCAGGCGGACGTGCCCTCGTCGGCCGCCTTGCAGGCGACCCCGTGCTCGGCCGCGGCCGCCCCGCCCCGCCAGGTGAACACGAAGTCGACCGCGTACTCGGGCAGCACCGCGATGAGCGCCAGCACCGCGACGGCGAGCCCGGCGGACACGTCGACCTGCGCCGCCTCGGCGGCCCAGGCGAGCAGGAACGCGGCCCCGACGATGGCGACCCCGAACACCGCCGCGGCGACGGGCGCCGCCGGCTCCCACCCGGAGAGCACGGCGACGACTCCCGGCAGGGTGGCGGCGAGCGCCAGGAAGCCGGACAGCGGGGGTCTACGCATGGGAGCGGACTCTACCGCCGCCCCCCGCGTGCCGTCTTGCCGTGGAATCCGCCGAAACGGCCGCGTAACATCCCGTCCGCCCATCGGCCACGTTCGACGGCCGTCGCGGTAGGGTCGGGGCCGTGCATCGGGTCTCCTGGGCGCTCGCCGGAGCCGCCGTCATCGTCTGTGTGGTGTCGGCCGTCCTCGACCGGCCGTGGTCCACCCTGGCCGCGCTCGCGGCCGTCGTCATGCTCGGGGTCGGGCTCGTCCTCGCCTACGTCAACGGGCGGGGCATCCAAGGCCAGTGGGAGCGCAACGGCGTCAGGGCCGAGTTCGTCGTCGAGCGGGCCGCCGCCGAGTTCAGCGACGACGGGCACACCCGCTTCAGCATCCACGGGCGGGTCGACGGCGGGCCCAGCCGGCGGTACGAGGCCTACGTCCGCACCATGGACGCCGGGCTGGTCACCGACGGCGCCCGCTTCACCGCGACCGTGCTGGCGGCCGACCCGGACTCGGTGCGGCTGCACCTGCGCCCGCCGGAATACGTCGTGCTGCAGGCCCGGTCATAGGCTCGACGCGTGACGACCCGGCGTGGTTGGGTAGCGTCGGGGCATGATCCGCAGGAGAGTGCTCGTCTCCGGACGGGTGCAGGGGGTGTTCTTCAGGGACACGTGCCGCCGCGTCGCGACGGCGGCAGGCGTCGGCGGATGGGTGCGCAACCTGCCCGACGGCCGCGTGGAGGCGGTGTTCGAGGGCGCCGACGCCGACGTGGCCCGGATGCTGGACTGGGCCGGCCAGGGCCCCAGGTCGGCCGTCGTCACGGACGTCGCCGTGCACGAGGAGCCGCCCGAGGGCCTGACCGGCTTCACCGTCCGCTGAGCTAGTCGCGCACGGCGAGCAGCGCCTCGTTGTCGGCGCCGAGCAGCGTCCGCAGCCGGGACAGGCCGCGGGCGCTCTGCGACTTCACCGTCGGGACCGACACGCCCAGCAGGTCGGCGACCGTGTCGATGCTCTGATCCTCCCAGTACCGCAGCACCAGGATCGCCCGGTCGCGGGCCGGGATCCGGCTCAGCGCCTCGATCAGCGTCAGCCGCAGCTCCGGCTGCCCGCCGGGGGCCGGGCCGTCGGCGACCCGGTCGACGACCACCTCGTGGCTGCTGCTGCGGCGCTGGTGGTCGAGGAACACGCGGAGCAGGACCTTGCGCGCGTAGGCGTCCGGCGAGTCCCGGCGGTGGATCCGTCCCCAGTGGACGAACAGCTTGGCCAGGGCCGTCTGGGTCAGGTCCTGCGCGAGGTGCCAGTCCTGGCAGAGCAGGTAGGCGGTACGGCGCAGCCGGGGCGCCGCCGTGCGGGCGTAGTCGACGAACTCATCGTCCGGACTCATGCGATCTCCGGCAGGTTGGGGAACCGCGCCGCGCCCGCGTCCACGATGGACTTCGCGAGCGTCACGTTCCAGCGCGGGTCGAGGGCGATGCCGGCGGCCTGCTGGATGGTGATCGCCGGCGGCGCCGGCGGGTTGCGGGTGCCGTCCCAGGCCAGGCAGCTGGCGATGTTGACCTGCACCCGGATGCCGTCGGCCCGGGTCACCTCGACGACGGCGTGCTGGATGCAGTTGTCGTCGAACTTCCGCACCACGATCTCGCCGCCCTGGTCGAGCGGCTGCCGGTAGACCACGCCCTCGTCCGGGCCCGGGCAGGCGTCGAGCCCCATCGTCCGGCAGCGCGCGTCCGCCTCCCCGCTGGGTGGGGGACCGCCGGATCCGACCACCTTGGAGACGTTCACGCGCAGCATGCTCTTGCCGTCGCCGGGGTCGAAGTACGTCTGCACGAGCAGGTCGTCGTTGCCGGCATAGGCGCCGGTCGTACCCTCCGGCAGCAGCGACAGCAGCAGCTCCAGAACCCCCTCGGGGGTCGCGGTGACCTGCGGCCCGGTGGCCGGCGCGCCGGCCGGCGGCTGCCACGGCACGAGCTTCGTCGACGGGTCGAACGACTGGTACGCCCGCGGTGTCGGCGTCTGCCCGGTCGAGCCCACCCCCGGCGCCGCGACCTGGGGGCCGGGCGCCCCGCCGGTGGCGCCGGACGCCGCTACCGCGGCCAGCGCGACGACCGCGAACACGGCCACGGCCACCCCGCCGGTCTGCAACCGGCGAAAGGCCCGCAGCCGGCGGCCCTGCCGCACCGACGCCCCGACGAGGTCGCCGATGGGCGGCTCTGGCTCGGCGGCCAGCTCCTGCGCCAGTCGCGACCGGAACTCCTGGTCCACGTCCCTGCCTCCCTTTCGCACATCGTTCCGTCATCTGGAACCACGGGCCAGGGCGGCGTCCGAGTCGCTGTGACCCGGGTCACATCGGCGTGTTCCGGTTGCTGCCGAAAATGAAAACCGATACCAACAGGGGGTGAAAACTGCCTTCGTCGGCAAGGGCGGCAGCGGGAAGACCACCCTCGCCGCGCTCTTCGCCAGACACCTGAAAGACCAGCCGCTCCTGGCGATCGACGCCGACATCAACCAGCACCTCGCCGCCGCGCTCGGCGCCGGCCCGGCGGCCGCGCTGCCGGCCCTCGGCGCTCACCTCGGCGAGATCAAGGAGTACCTCCGCGGCGACAACCCGCTGATCGCCTCGGCCGAGACCATGCTGAAGACCACGCCGCCCGGGCCCGGCTCACGCCTGCTGCGGGTGGACGAGACCAACCCGATCTACGACCGGCTCGTCACCAGCGTCAACGGTGTGCGGCTCGCGGTCACCGGCCCGTTCGCGGCCGAGGACCTCGGCGTCGCCTGCTACCACTCCAAGGTCGGCGCGGTCGAGCTGCTGCTCAACCACCTCGTCGACGGCCCCGACGAGTACGTCGTGGTCGACATGACGGCCGGCGCCGACTCGTTCGCGTCGGGGCTGTTCACCCGGTTCGACCTGACGTTCCTGGTGTGCGAGCCGACCGTGCGCAGCGTCGGCGTGTACCGGCAGTACGTCGGCCACGCCCGCGACCACGGGGTCGCCGTCGCCGTCGTCGGCAACAAGGTCGAGGACGCCGACGACGTGGCGTTCCTGCGCGCCGAGGTCGGCGACGACCTGCTGTGCTGGATCGGCCGGTCGGGCTTCGTCAAGGCCGCCGAGCGCGGCCGGTTCCGGCCGATCGAGGAGCTGGAGCCGGACAACGCGGCGGCGCTCACCCGCATGCGGGAGGCCCTCGACGCGCGGCCCAAGGACTGGGCCCGCTACGCGGCGCAGGCCGCCGACTTCCACGTCCGCAACGCCGTCGCCTGGGGCAACGACCGCCTCGGCGCGGACCTGACCGACCAGATCGACCCGCTGTTCACGCTGGCCCGCTGAAAGGAACCCACCATGTCCCTCACCGTCCCCACCGCCCTGCTGGAGCGGGCCGAGGCCGGCCCGGTCGACGACGCCGAGTTCGTCGCCTGCGTCCGGGAGTCCCTGCCGTATGCCTGGAGCGTCATCAGCGAGGTCGCGTCAGCGGCCGGCGGTGACGGCCACGCCGAGCACGCCGTGCCCCCGCCGAGCGAGGCCGAGCGCGGGCAGCTGCTGCGCGCCCTGGCCAGCGACGCGATCCGCGGCGCGCTCGAACGGCACTTCGGCGTCGTCCTCGCGTTTCAGAACTGCCACCGCGTCGCGGCCTTCACGCCGGCCGAGGCGGACAGCGAGCGGTACCGCGCCTTCACCTCCGTGCGCGGCCAGCTGCTGAACCAGTCCCCCGAGCTGCGGGACTGCTAGATCGCGATCCAGGTGGCCCGGGCGGTGGCCAGGCGGTCGCCGCCCGGGCCGTACACAGTGGACAGCACGTCGGCCTTGCGGCCCTCGCCGCCGACGTGCCGGCCGAGCACCACGCAGGCGTCGCCGGCCGACGGCAGGGCGTCGACCCAGACGGCCAGGCGGCCCAGCACGTACGGGCGGCCCTCGCTGATCACCGACCAGCCGCCGGGGCAGTCGAGCGCCGCCCACAGCGTCACCTGGCCGGGCCCGTCGGCCACGGTCCACGGCGCGGCGACCCGGCCGTCGCCGACCGGGCCGGGGAAGATGCCCATGCCGTCGTCCCGGGCGTGGCCGCAGACGTAGCAGGTCGGGAACGGGTGGTCGGCGAAGCCCGGGTACGCCTTCGCGGCCTGCTCGGCCTCGGCCGGGGACACCGGCGGTACCGCCGAGGGAGCCGGCTCGTCGAGGGGGCGGGCCTCGGCGATCACCGTCTCGCCGTCGAGCGCCCGCAGGACCGGGCCGTCGTGGCTGAGGCGGAACTCCACGCCGAGCGGCGGGGGCTTGCGCAGCGTCACCTCGGCCGGGCCGGTGCCGAGCTCGGCGGCGAGCAGGCCCGCCGAGTAGCCGCCGTTGCCGGAGCCGGGAGGGCCGTTGAAGCGCGCGCCGATGATCATCCTGCCTCCTCGAAGGTGTCCAGCGAACGATACGCTGCGCCGATGACCGACTTCCCCCGCTTCACGGTCCCCGGGCAGGTCGCACTGGTCACCGGGGCGGCCCGCGGGCTCGGCCGGGCCATCGCGCTGACCCTCGCCGAGGCCGGCGCCGACGTGGCGATCGGCCTGCGCGACCGGGCCGCCGACGCCGGCCTGGCCGGCGAGATCGCCGCGCTGGGCCGGCGGGTGCTGCCGTTGCAGATGGACATGACGCGGATCGACGAGGTGCGCGCCGGGGTCGACGCGGTGGTGGCCGAGTTCGGGCGGCTCGACATCCTGGTCAACAACGCCGGCATCGCGCCCGGCAACCCGGCCGAGGACGTCGTCGAGGACGACTTCGACCAGACGCTCGCGATCAACCTGAAGGGCACGTTCTTCGCGAGCCAGGCGGCCGGGCGGGTGATGATCCGGCAGCGGTACGGGCGGATCGTCAACGTCGGCTCGCAGGCCGGCGCGGTCGCCCTGCCCGGCGAGGCGGTCTACTGCATGACCAAGGCCGCGATCGCGCACCTCACCAGGTGCCTGGCCGTCGAGTGGGGGCCGCACGGCATCACCGTCAACGCGGTGGCGCCGACGTTCGTGCACACGCCCGGCACGGAGGAGTACCTCGCCGACCCCGCCCACCGGGCCGACGTCGTCGAGCGCATCGCCGCCCTGCACCGCATCGGCGAGCCGATGGAGGTGGCCGGCGCGGTGCTGTTCCTGGTCTCGCCGGCCGCGTCGCTGGTCACCGGCGAGGTGATGCTCATCGACGGCGGCTGGACGGCACGCTGATCCGCGCCGTCGGCCTGTTCGCGCCCGACCCGAGCGGTTGCCGCAGACCTGGCTGATCGCCCGACACGGTCCGGCCCCGCGGGCCATGTGCGCGGCCCGTCAGCGGTGCTATGAACGGCGGATGCTGCCCGGTGGCATGATGCCCGTCACCCAGCTCGTCGCGATGATCCGCAGCTCACCGCCCAAGTCGGCGGCGGGGCTGCTGATGGCCATGCCGGCCGAGCGGCTGCCGGTGGTGACCGCGGCGATGCGCCCCGCCGACGTGGCCCGGCTGGTCCCGGTGCTCCGCCCGGAGGCGCAGCGCCAGCTCGTCCACGCCCTCGGCGCCGACCATCTGTTCGAGGTGATCCGCACGGTACCGCTGGAGCAGGCCAGGACCCTGCTCCCGCTCGTGCCGCCCGAGCGCCTGGCGCCGGTCGTCGCCGGGCTGTCCGACGGCGCGCTCGCCGCCCTCCTCGGCAGCCTGCCGACGGCGGAGCGCCAGCGGATCGAGGCGGTGGCCGACCCGCGCCGCGAGCACCGGGTGCTCGGCCTCGCCTACGGCGACGCGGTGGCCCGCGCCCTCGTGCGCGGCAACCTGGAGGTGACCGCCGAGCGCGACACGCTGGTCATCACCAAGGCGCGCTGGCGGGTCGCGGTCGCCGCCCGGCACGGCGACGACGGGCGGGTCGCGGTGCGCGACGCCGAGGACACCGCCTACCGGTGCCGCGCGACCGGGGCGCTCGCGGTGACGGACGTGCCGGCCGCGGACGACGTGCTGCGGTACTGCCGGGAGGCCCGCGACGACGGCCGGCCGCTGTCGGCGGTGACCTGGGTGGACGAGCGGCACGACGGGAACCTGATCCGGTCGGTGGTCAGCCTGTTCCAGTAGACCCCGGCGTGATCAGCCCGCTCTCGTAGGCGAAGGCCACCGCCTGCACGCGGTCGCGCAGGTCGAGCTTGGTGAGCATCCGGGACACGTACGTCTTCACAGTGGCCTCGCCGAGGTACAGCTCGGCGGCGATCTCGGCGTTGGACCGCCCGCGCGCCACCAGCCGCAGCACGTCGACCTCGCGCTCGGTGAGGTCCTTGAGCCGCTCGGCGGCGCGCGGGTCGGCCCCGGGCGCGGCCGCGAACGACTCGATGACCCGCAGGGTGACGGCGGGGTCGAGCAGCGCCTGCCCGGCCGCCACCGTGCGCACGGCGTGCACCAGCTGCTCGGGCGGGGCCACCTTCAGCAGGAAACCGCTGACGCCGGCCTTCAGCGCCTGCTGTACCGCGGCATCCTCGTCGAACGTGGTCAGGATGACGACCTTGGCCGCCGACTCGGCCAGGATCTGGCGGGCCGCGGTGATCCCGTCGGCGCGCGGCATCCGCACGTCCATGAGGACCACGTCGGGGCTGGTGCGGCGGACCTCGTCGCGGGCCTGGACGCCGTCGGCCGCCTCGCCGACGACCTCGATGTCGGGCTGGTGGTCGAGCAGCATGCGCAGCCCGGCCCGGATCATCGCCTCGTCGTCGGCGATCACAACGCGGATCACTGCCGGCCTCCCCGGGTGGGGAACACGGCGTGGACGCCGAACCCGCCGTCCTCCGTCGCGGCCGCGCTGAGCGACCCGCCGAAGACCGCGACCCGCTCGCGCATGCCGGCCAGCCCGTGCCCGCCGGCGGCTATCCGCTCCCGCGTCCCGGCCGACCCCTGGCCCACAGCCTCTCCCCGCTCCCGCCCACCGGCCGCGCCGCGCCCCGGCCCTGCATGATCGGTGTTTGCGGCGCCCCGCGCGTTCTCCACCGTGATCGTCGTCCCGGTCGCTGTCACCGCGACCTTGACCGTGGTCGCGACCGGGCCGGCGTGCTTCAACACGTTGGTGAGGGCCTCCTGGAGCACCCGGTACGCGTTGATGTCCACCGCCCGCGGCGCCGCCGTGAGGTCGCCGTCGATCGTCAGGTCCACCGGAAGGCCCGCCGCTCGGACGTCATCCACCAGATCCTGCGCCCTCGCCAGGGACGGCTGCGGCGCGCTCACCGGCTCGCGCAGGACGCCGACGAGGGCGCGCAGCTCCTGCACCGACTCGCGGCCCAGGCGCTCGACGCCGAGCAGCATCTCGGCCTGCGGGGTGCCGGTCGGCAGCGTCGCCCGCACCGCGCCGAGCTGCAGGACCATCACGCTGATCGAGTGTGCCACCGCGTCGTGCATGTCGCGGGCGATCCGCTGCCGCTCCTCGGCGACGACGGCGGCCTCGCGGGCCTCGCGCTCGGCCTCGACGGCCTGCGCCAGTCTGGCCATGAGGTCGGCCCGGTCGCGCAGCCGGCGGGCGAGCAGCCCGACGCCCCAGGCGCCCCAGCAGAGCACCCCGAAGAACAGGTTCTCCCAGGCCATTGCGCCCAGCCCGGCCACCGTCGACCCGGCCGCGCGGCCGGCGATCCAGGTGCCGAGGCTGGCCATGAGCTGGGCGGCGAGGGGTGCGGGCCAGGAGCCGCTGAGCTTCCGGTACCCCGCCCAGCCCGGCGCCAGGAAGAACCCGAACACGGCGGCGCCGGTCGGGCCGTTGAGCCCGCCGACGATGGCGATCGGGAACGCCAGCGCGACGACCGCGCTGCCGGCGACGGGGAACCAGCCGGCGAGCACGGCGCCGCCGACGACCGCGGCCAGGGCGGCGGCCGGCGCGGCGGGCGCCGCGGCGAACCCGCTGTCGAGGACGATCTCGACGACCCCGATGACGGCCAGCAGCGCCGCCGTCGCCCAGGGAACGATCATGCGGGGAACGATCGAACCGATCATGTGGCACACGCTTGAAATGTATGCGGCCCGGGGTGACCGGCGGGTCGCCCGTACGACGGACAGCGTGACGCCGCCACGTCCGCCGCGCGACGGACGCGCATCGAGACGCGCGCAGGCAGCGCACGGGGTACCCGTTTCCATAGCGTTCCTGGCATGACTGCTACCGAAACGCCTCCCGCCTCGCGGGTCTTCTCTTACGCCGCCGGCATCGCGCTCGTCGCGGGTGCCGTGTCCTTCTTCGCCGGGCTGGCGACCTCCCCGCCGCAGGCCGGCGACGACAAGGCCAGCTACCTCGAGTCACTGGCCGCCGACCCGTTCCAGACCCAGCTCTCGGCGCTGTTCCTGCACTACGGCAACCTGCTGATGGGCGTCGGCCTGCTCGCCCTGCCGTTCCTGGTCCGCGGCCGCAAGGGCTTCGCGCTCACCGCCGTCGGTGCGCTGCTGGGCGCCCTGACCCTGCTGGAGATGTCCGGCGCGCTGCTGTCGGACTGGTTCCACATGGAAATCGGCCGCAACCTGCCCACGGACCAGGCCGTCGCGCTGTCCGACAAGGTTCTCGCGCACCCGGCGCAGCAGCTGGCGTTCAGCCCGGGGCCGCTGGTGTCGCTCGCGCTGCTGCTGACGTTCGCGGGGCTGGCCCGGGCCGGCGTGGTGGGCTGGTGGACGGTGCCGGCGATCGTGGCCGGGTACGCGGGGCTGCTGCTCCTGCCGTACGACACCCCCATCCTCCCGGCCGTCGGCACCATCCCGATGCTGGCGGTGCTGGTCACGGCCGGTCTCCGCACGGTCGCCCGGGCTCGGCTGCGCCCGGTGGTAGCGATCGCGTAGCGCGCTGCGGCACGCTGACGCACGACGATCAGCCTTGATGCATCGCGCCTGATGCATCAAGGCTGATCCATCGTCCCTGATGCATCAGTTTTGATCCATCAGTTCTGATACATCAGGCGTGCTCCATCGTGCTTGATGCATCAACCCTGAGGCATCGGGACGGTTCCATTGTCCTTGATGCATCAAATCCGATGCATCAAGCCTGATGCATCAGGAGGAGTGGGTCGTGCGAGTTGTCGAGCTGCAGGGGTACGGCGGGCCGGAGCAGTTGCGGCTGGTCGAGCGGCCCGAGCCGGAGCCGGACGGCGAGCGGGTCCGCGTGCGCGTGGCCGCCACCGCCGTGAACCCGGTCGACCTGAGCACGCGGGCCGGGGTGTTCGCGTCGTACCTGGCGGAGCGGCCGGCGGACGCGCCCGGGTACGTGCTCGGGTGGGACTTCGCCGGGGTCACCGACGACGGGCGGCGCGTGGCCGGGCTGGTGCCGTGGATGGCGCGCGGGGGCGACACGGGGACGTACGGCGAGTACCTGCTCGCGGAGCCGGGCTGGCTCGCGCCGCTGCCCGACGGGGTCGACCCGGCCGACGCGGCCACCCTCGCGCTGAACGGGCAGACGGCCCAGCAGGCGCTCGCGCTGCTCGAGCTGCGGGCCGGGCAGCGGCTGCTCGTCACCGGGGCGAGCGGCGGGGTCGGGCAGTTCGCGGTCCAGTTGGGCGCGGCGGCCGGGGCCGAGGTCACGGCGGTGGCCTCGCGCGGCGACGAGGAGTACGTCGCCGGGCTCGGCGCCGCGACCGTGCTGGACCGGCATGCCGAGCTGCCGGCCGGGGCGTACGACGCCGTGTTCAACACCGCGGCCCCGAAGACGGCGATCGCGGCGGCGCGGGACGGCGGGGCGTACGTGGCCGCGACCATGCCGGCGGCCGCGGAGCCGGAGCGCGGGATCCGCTCGGCGACGGTGTTCGTGTCGCCGGACGCCGGCGGGCTGGCCGACCTGCTGGACCGCCTGGCCGCGGGCACGCTGCGCACCCGGGTCGCCGAACGTCTCCCCTTGTCGGCGGCGGCGGAGGCCCACGCGCGTGCGGAGGCGGGCGGCTTCCGCGGCAAGCTGATGCTGCTGCCCTGACCTGATGTCCTGACCTGACGCCCTATGCGAGGCGGATGGCGTTGATGTCGGGGGCCGAGCCCGCCTCGTTGAAGAAGCGGATCCAGGCGGTGCCCGCGGGGACCTGGACGCGCAGGTCGACGCGGGCCGGGATGAGCCAGTCCCGGGCGCCGGTCAGGGTCAGGGTGTGTACCGGTCCGTCGTTGACGGTGATCATGAGGGTGCGGGGCTCCGCGGTCTCGTAGGTCACCGTCAGTGTCCGGGTGCCCGCGACCGGGACGTCGGGTACCCGGATGGCGAGGGTGTTCGGGCCGCCGATGTAGCCGACCCGGCTCCCGCCCTCGCACGAGGGGCACTCGATGATCCGCGCACCGCTGCGAAGGTTCGCGGGGTCGGCCGCGTGCCGGGAGATCGGAACAAAACCTCGCGGAGCAACAGCGGCCGACGAAGCTGCCGGCGTGCCGACCGGCACCGGTGAGGTGGGAGCGGGCGCGGCGGCAGGAGGCGTGCGCGGCGGCATCACCAGCGGAGGGACGAACGCCGCCGTGGCGGCCAGCGCGGCGAGCAGCGTCGCCCAGCCCAAGCGCCGCCCGGCCGTCCGCGGGGGCCGGTCCCGGCGGCGCTCCGCGGTCACCGGCAGCCCGCGCACGCCGCCACCACCGCCCAGCTCTGCCGGGCCGCCCGGGGCCGTCATCGGTGGCCGGTCCAGCGCAGGACCGCCTCCGTGCGGGAGGTCACGGACAGCTTGGCGAAGATGTGGTGCAGGTGGTTCTTCACCGTCTTCTCCGTCAGGAGCAGGCGGTGGGCGATCGCCGCGTTCGACAGGCCCTCGGCCAGCAGGTCGAGGACGTCGCGTTCGCGGGCCGTGAGGCCATAGCGGGTCTGGACCTGACGATGTCGCGAAGCCTCCAGCTCGCGGCTCACCTGCTCGCGCACCGACGCCGTCGCCACCGCCGCGGCCGCCGGGGACAGCCAGCCCTGCCCGGCGGCGACCGCCAGCACCGCGCGGCGCAGCTCCGGCGGGTCGAACTCGCCGTGGACCAGGTAGCCCCGCGCTCCGCCGCGCAGCATCTGGGCGATGAGCTGCGGGGATCCGTCGCTCGTCAGGACCAGGACGCTGGTGTACCGCCCCAGCTCGGCCAGCACCGACAGCCCGTCGGCGACCGGCATGCGGTGATCGAGCAGCGTCACCGCCGGGCGCGCGGCGCGCGCGCCGGCCAGCGCCTGCCGCCCGTCGGCCGCCTCGGCGACCACGGTCAGGTCGTCGGCGCACTCGAGGTACTCCCGCAGCGCCCGCCGCACGATGGGGTTGTCATCGACAATCATCACGCTCGCCATGCGGGCACCAGCACCTCGACCGTCGTGCCGGAGCCGGGCGCGGAGACGACCCGCAGCTCGCCCGAGACGACGCGGGCACGCTCGGCCATGCCCACGATCCCGTAGCGGTCCGCGGCGCGCAGGTCGAGCAGGTCGGCCGGGACGGCGAAGCCGCGCCCGTCGTCGCGGACCAGCAGCCGCAGCCCACCGGGGCCGCCGGAGAGCCGGACGGTGATCCGCCGGGCCGCGGCGTGGCGGGCCGCGTTGTCGAGCGACTCCTGCAGGATGCGGCTGAGCTCGTACCGCACCGCGACCGGCGGGTCGGCCGGCTGGGCCAGGCCGGCGGCGACGTCGACGGGCACGCCGGTGCGGCTCGACCACCGTGAGCAGATGGCGGTCACCGTCGCCGCGAAGTCCTCGTCGGGCCGGTCGAGCCGCAGGCCGTCGACCAGGTCGCGGGCCTCGCGGGCGGCCGCCGCGGCGCCGTCGCAGACCGTGGCCGCGAGGCGCTCGGCCAGGTCGGGGTGGCGGCGCAGCGACTGCGGCAGGGCGAGCGCCGCGAACGACACCCCGCGCAGCGTCTTGGCGACCGAGTCGTGCAGCTCGCGGGCCAGCCGGGCGCGCTCGTCGGCGGCGGCGGTGCGCTGGGCGGCCGCGACGACCTCGACCGACAGCTCGACCGAGCGGGTCAGGGCGGCGGTCGCGGCGGCGCCGCCGGCCGCGGCCAGCACGCACGTGACGGGGAACGTCAGCACGAAGCCGGCGAGCGTCGGGTCCGCGGGGACCAGGACGGCGGCGGCCACGGCGTACCCGGCGGCGGCGTGGACGGCGGCGACTGCGAGGGCCCGCAGGCCGAGCAGGACCCCGGCGAGGGCGGAGGCCCCGGCGGCCGCGCAGTAGTACGCCACGCCGCCGTCGCTCAGCACCAGGACCGCCACGACGACGAGCGAGTCCAGGGCGAGGATGGCGGGCACCCGCAGTACAACCTGGGGATCCCGGGACAGCAGGTGCACTCCCGCTGCCGTCGTGGCGGCGACCAGCCCGGCCACCAGGAGCGCCGGTCGCGGGTCGGGGACCAGCCGCAGCCCGGTGGCGGCCGCGACGATCGTGACGGCGGCCCGGCCGAGCAGCACCGCCCGCCCGAGGGCGGCCCGCGCCACCGATGGGTGCATGCGGGCGACTTTACAACCAGATCGGTCGATCTCAGCGGGACGGCAGGCGCCTTCCCCGGACCATGAGCTGCCGGCGGCCGACCTCGGCGCCGGCGCTGTTGAGCTGGACGCCGTCGACGAAGTACCAGGGCTCACCGTCGTAGATGTCGGGGTTCGCCCAGTCGATCCGCTCGACGCGTACTGTGATCGCGCCGACGCCGAAGCGGTAGTCCGCCTCCTGGAACACCTGAACCTCGATCATGAGTGAACAAGCGGGCACGCACGGCGATCCGTTACGCGACCCGCCAAGCACCGATGCGCCCGACCTCGGCCGTCTCCCGCGGGCGGTGCGGCCCGGGCAGCCCGCGCAGCGCGGCGACGGCCGGCGCGACGACCGCGGCCCAGGTGGCGTCGTCGACGTCCCAGAGGTACGAGTACAGGCGCCCCTCGATCCGGTCGGCGAGCTCGGCCGGCGTGACCGCGACCGGCGCCGGCTCGGTCCAGCGCAGCTCGACGAGCTCCAGCCCGGCGCCGCGGGCGGCCGCGCCGACCGCCTCCTCCGAGTCGGGCCGCACCGACACCTGCAGCCGGCCGAGCGGCGCCACGGCGCCGACGAGGTCGTCCCCGCCCTGGTAGTGCGGCTGCCCGTGGGTGGCCACGACCCGCCCGCCGGCCCGGGTCACCCGCGCGGCCTCGGCGAACGTCTCGGGAAGGTCGCCGATGGCGTGCAGGGCCATGGCGAACACGACGTTGTCGACGCCGCCGCTCGCGAACGGCAGCCGCCGGGCGTCGGCCCGCACCACGACCGGGCCGAGCCGCTCGCGGGCCCGGCCCAGCATGGGCGCGGACAGGTCGGCGCCCATGACCGTGAAGCCGCGGGCCCGCAGGGCCTTGGCGACGACGCCCGTGCCGACCGCGACCTCGAGGACGGTGCCGGGCACGAGCCACGGCGCCAGGTCGGCCGCGAACGCCACCCCGCGGGCCTCGCCGCCGCGGGTGGCGTCGTACTGCCCGGCGACCCGGTCGTAGACGCGGGACACGTCAGCGCACCTGGGCGCCGTACACGTGATCGACCGTCATCGTCATCAGGACACGGCGGTCGGCGACCATCACGGCGCGGTACTCCGCCCAGTCGGGGTGCTCGCCCGCGGCCCGGCGGTAGTAGTCGACCAGGGCCTCGACCTCCGGGCCGTGCGGGTCGTCGCCCGGGCCGGTCAGCGTGGCCACGCCCTCGGCCGTGGCCCAGGACCAGCCGTCGGCCGCGGTGACCTCCAGCGTCGCCCGGCGGTCGCGGCGCAGGTTGACCGTCTTGGCCCGGCCCTCGGTCATCGAGACGTGGATGACCTGGCGCTCCGGGTCGTAGTACGGCATGACGGGCGAGAGCTGCGGCCGCCCGTCGGCCTTGATCGTCGCGAGGATGCCGAGGCGAGCGGCGGCGAGCAGCTCGCGAGGGTCGAAGTTCGTCACGCTCTGAACGTTAACACCCGTGTGAGGCTATCCAGCCAGCTCGGCTCCTCGCGGCCGGGGGTGAGCTGGAGCAGCTGCCAGCCCGCGCGGCGGGGCGGGTCGTCGCGCGGACGTAGAGCTTGCCGCGGAATACGGCCGCGCCCCAGCCCACGTAGTCGTTCCAGCGGTCGCCGAACCCGCCGCCGCCGAAGCGCGGCTTCTGGTGCAGCAGGTTGTCACGCAGCGCCCAGCCGACTCCGCCCGGCTCGTAGACCCAGTACCGCTCCTCGCCGTACAGCAGCTCGACCTGCTGGTTCACCTCGCCCGGGTCCTTGATGCGGTAGACGACGCCGGCCGGGCTGCTCTTGAGGTAGGCGAGCGCGAGGTCGGGGATGGTCTCCCGCGGGATCTCGGGGTGGGCGGCGAGGTGCCGGGTGAACGACGGCTCGATGCTCGGGATGCCGAAGGTGGCGTACACCCAGCCGCCGAACGACGTCACCGCGAACGACACCATCGACCGCGCCGTGATCGGGTCGGGGAACAGCTGGGCGGCGCTGAAGACCAGGCGCCACTCGTCGCTCGCCTGCGGGCCGAGCCGGTGCAGCGGCGGGCTGAGGTAGACGCCGGTGTGCTCCTCACTGCCTGCGCCGGCCCAGGTGCCGGTGATCAGGCGGTCGCGGTGGACGGTGAAGTACGTGGGCTGGTTGCCGAGCCGGCCGACCTCTTCGAACTCGAACGGGTCGGCCGGGCTCCGAAGCCGTTGGACGCTGCCCGTGATGCCGTCCTCCGACTGGGCCAGGGCGACGCCGAAGTACAGCCGCCCGCCCGCCACGATGAAGTTCTTGATGTTGTTCCACTGCGGGAAGCGGCGCCAGCCGAGGAACTCGCCGTCGCTGGCGCGGTAGGCCAGCAGGACCACGGTCCCACCGGCCTGGGCGCCGCCCTCGGTCGTCGTCTCGATCCCGCCGATGAGGACGACGTCGCCGAGCGCGCCGGCGGCCCGCAGGCCGGCGACGTCGCGCAGCACCGGGCACTGCTGCTCGGTCGGGGTGCGTTCCACGGTGACGCCGGTGCCGATGTCGTACTGCCACACTTGCGCCGGCACGGCGTCGCCCACCGGTCCCATGGTCGGGGGGACGCCGTGCACGGCGTTGTAGCTGGCGGAGAACTCGACGGTCACGTTGTCCGGGTCGTCCCACGGCTTGAGCGGTACACCCAGACCCGAATCGGCGAAGTCGGGCGCGACGGTGGCGAAGCCGCTCCCGGTCACGTTGCCGACCGTCCCCCACCAGATGCTCCGCTGTGCCGCGTCGGCGGTGATCCCCCAGACGTACTGCTGGGTGATCTGCGCTCTGGCGCCGTCCTCCTCGTGGTCGGCGGTCTCCTCGCCGATGCCGAACCACCAGCGGTCCGGGTCGGCCTGCGCGGCGACGCTGACGCCGTTGCGGCGGTCCTCGCCGGGGACGGTCGGTCCTGCGAACATGGACCGTCCCTACCCGGCGATACCCGCTAGAACCCTCCGGCCGTGTTGCACTTGGCCTTCTGGACGACGCAGTTCTTCACCCGCTTCGCCTGAGCCGTGTTCTCCCAGGCCAGGAACGAGTCGCCGTGGAACGACGAGGCCATGCCGGACGAGAGCGTGAAGCCGTCCGCCGAGCCGCTCGTCGGGTACGCGAGGACGAACGAGATCGACGGGATCGCCACCGGGAAGGCTCCCCCACACGTGCCCGTGTAGCTGTAGGCGACGTGGGACTTGTGGTCCGGGCTGTCCAGGTGCGTGCCGTCCCAGCAGTCCTGGAACACCAGCTGGAACATGAGCGTCGCGCCGGGCGCGCACCGCGGCCAGTTCCCGTCGGCGCTGCGCCCGGCCTCGCCGCCGGGCCCGGCGCAGTAGAACTGGTTGACCGAGCCCGCGGGCGTCGGCTGCTGCAGCTTCGCGTCGCCGGCGATCATCCGGAACCCCTGCGGGAACGGCACGGTCTTCGACGAGTCGGTCAGCCGCGATCCGTAGTACACGACCACGCCCTTCGGCTCGACGGCGACCCCGCGCTCGTACAGCGTCGGCACCCAGTAGGCCGACAGGTCCGGCGCCGGCGCGCAGCTGGTCCCGGCGTTGGCCAGCAGTGTGTCGGCGGTGCTGCTCGCGCTGGTGCTGCGGTTGCCGAGGAAGCTGTGCATGTGCGACGCCCCCGGCAGGTTCGGGAACACGATCGGGTCGTCCTTGAGCGAGTGGCTGTAGGTGCAGGTCGCGTTGAACTCGGGCACCCGGACGGCGCCGGCGGGCGCGGGGTCCATCGGCAGCGCGTTGAAGGCGGCGAGCTGCGCGTTCCACTTCGCGGGGTCGAGCTTGACCCACCCGGCGGGTTCCGTGGCGGTACCGCTGCTGACCGAGAACCAGTTGATGTTCACGAAGTCCCCGCCGCCCTGGCTCCTCATGACGGCGAAGAGGGTCTGGGGTCCGGCCGGGAGTTCGGCGGTACCGCTGAGCGTCGTCCATGCCTGCCAGCCGCCGGTCGCCGAGATGGTGAGCTGGGCGAGGACCGGTCCGGTGAGCGCACCGGTCCGCAGCTCGACGGTTCCGCCGCCCACCGCGGAGGCGACGCGGGCGCTGACGGTGACGGCTCCGGCGCCGCCCAGCTCCACACCGTCGTACCTGAGCCAGTCGCCATTGCTCAGATACCCGACGGCCTGCCCGCCGCCGGCGTCGACGGTCTGTTCCACTTGTGCCCCGCTCATGGCCGAGAAGGCCTCGGCCTGGACGGTGACGGTTGTCGCGGCGGCGTTCGCGAAGCGCATCGCGACGACGGTGACGGCCGCCAGCGCGATGACGGTGATGCCGGCGATCCGCAGGAGCGGTGAACGCCGACGTCTGACCTCGGACACGGTTTCCTCCAACGTTCGAGGGTGACGGCGGCGAGGGCGTTCCGCCGTGGTTGACGGGGCTCTCACGCTAGGCCCGCTTGACGCCGCCTGGCCTGAGCCTTTGGACTCACGAGAGAGCGCTCTCTGGACCCAATTCCCAGGTTCCCGGGAGAGGGACCGGCTCGGCGACCCGGCTGCACCGAGCATGGTGTCGGCATGCCCGAACGCTAGAGTGCCCGCGTGATCAACCAGAACGGACGCCTGGAGAGCTTGCCGAAGGCGCCACTCGTTGCCGACCGGGCACCGCGGCTGACGGGCACCAACAAGATGGCGGTCGCATCGATCATCTGCGCATCGCTGTTGTGCTCACTGCTGGGTACGCCATTGGCGATCATCTTCGGGCACGTCGCGCTGCACCAGATCAAACACCAGGAACAGCACGGCCGCGGGCTTGCGATCGCCGGGCTGGTGGTCGGCTACGCCGGCGTAGCGTTCTGGGTGATCATGATCATCGCCATGAGGAAGCGCTTCCTGGCCCAGTAGGATGCCTCGCAGCGCCCGAATGGACCGCCGTCGCCACACCTCGCACCTCGTGCAGCAACCTGCGCCGTCGACGGACAGCCGACGCACTTGCCTCACTCGACCCGCGCCCATCGGCACGACCGTTCGGCACTGCCCGGCTGCCGGGCGACATCGGTGACATCAGCCGGTTCCCAAGCCGCGGGCATTTCGCGTCCTGGAACGGCACTGCCCCGATCGACGCGTCCTGCGGAGACCAACGACGCCACCGCCTGTCCCGGGCCGGAAACCGGCGCATCAACCGGACCCTGCACATCGCGGCGACCGTCCAGCTCCGACACGACACCTGTCAGACGTCGTCTACAAACAGATGGGCAAAGACGCCAAGGCGGCAGCGACGGGCCCGGGAGGACAAACGGGAGCGACTCTGCAATCCAGCGCGGCCGACCCAATCCCAACAGCCGGCACTTCGGAACAGTCACTTCCCGGACCCGCCACCAACCACTCTAGAACGACCCTCCTCACCACCGCTTGACACAGAGGAGTGCCTTGGCGGGGTGGGCCGGGCAAAGGCGGATGGGAACGTCCATCAGGCGTGAGAACCGCCGTTCCGTCGCGAGGCAGCGGCCAACGTGCCAGGACACATCACGTCAAGCCGTTACTCGCGCGGGCCGGTATCGCAGGGCGACCGCCCCCGACCGGAACTCATGGCGATCCACGAGCTCGAGCTGGATGCGCTCGCGCAGACCGGCGAGCAACGTCGGCCCGTGTCCGGCAAGGACCGGCTGCACAAGGAACTCGTACTCGTCGATCAGTCCCAGATCTGCCAACGCCAGGGGGAGCGTCACGCCGCCTACCCACAGGCCCTCGCCTGGCTCCTGCTTGAGCCGCTGAACCGCTTGCCCCAAGTCGCCTCGCACCAGCTCGGCATTCCAATCGACCCCGCTCAGCGTGCTCGACACGACGTACTTCTTCGCCCGGTCGATGGTCTCGGCGAACGGAATCTGCCACTCACCCATCCAGTCAGGCCACGTGCCCGTGGCCGGCTGCCGCCACGCCGACTCCATCATCTCGTAGGTCACCCGGCCGAAGAGCAGGGCATCAGCTCGTTCCATCTCAGCGGTCCAGTAGCGCATCGACTCCTCGTCTGGCGGGAGCCCTGCCTCGTGATGGCAGCAGCCGTCGAGTGTGACGTTGATCGAGTATCGAAGTGCTCTCATCTCGTTGCTCTCCCTTGATGCGCGCAGCGCGTTTTCACCGGACCGTAATCAGACGACTGTCGGCGCCATTTCTCATCGGCGCCCGATCCCACCTACTCAACACCGTCGTGGTGCGAACCAGACCGCAGACCGAGCGCGCGACCGATTCGGCGATCTGCTCAAGCCGCGGTCAGCCGGCGGCTGTCCCAGAACGCGCGGACGAAGCGGCTCCATCGCATCGCCGACCGCCGGCACGCTGGCTGGGGCGAGTCGCGGCGCTCCTTGTCCCTCACCACCGCCGGGAGGTCGGTGGCCGTCAGCGGGCAGATCTCGTTAGCCACCCACAGATTAGCGTTCACGCGGCTTGAGCGTCATCTCCTGACTCGTGCTCAGGTTGGTCGTCGGGTCGTCCGACGATGCGGCCTTTGTCGGCGCCGGCGCGGACGAGGGCGACGAGGTGGGGTGCGTTGACGGCGCGCCAGCGGCGTTGGGCGGACTCGATGAGCTTGAAGGCCATGGCGATGCCAGCAGCGCGGGAGCCGGGTCCCTTGGCGACCCGTTGACGGAGCCGGATCGTGGCGAAGGTGGACTCGTGGCAGGTGCCGTTGACAAATGCGTTGGCGGACGCCGACGGATCGGGAAAGATCCGACCACGGGGTGACTGACGTGCGGACTCGGCTGCGGCAGGTGCGAATCGACGCGCGGACCTTTGTGTGGCGCGCGGAGATTCGTCACGTGCAGGGCAGCGGCGACTGCCACCGGTGCATCCGCGTTCGAGCCTGGGGCGCCGGAAAGACGAGCCAGGCGCTCCAGGCGGATCTGCTGTCGGTCGCCTGGCCGGCACCGTGGGGTGCATGTGCGACAGACGGCGCCTATCCCGCACCAGCCGACGTACGGGCGATCATCAGCTATTCCGTGGAGCACGGGTGGCAGCCAGAGCTGCGCGGCGGCACGTTCGTGCTGTCCGAGCGGGAGCATGCGGCTCGGTTCTCGTTGCCCGATTTCCTGCTGACCGATCGCCTGCGTACGCCGGAGAGCGCGGACCCCACCATCCGAGTGATCCGCGCTTACGAAGCTCGTCACCGAGACTGACGGGCACGCGGTTCGGCTGGCTGACTTCAGGCGGGCGGTATCGTGCTTGCACGCTCGGGCTGGGAGGTCGGCATGCGCAGTGCGCAGTGGTACGCAGGGGACGATCGCAACTCCTACATCCACCGGGCCTGGATGCGGCGCGGGTTGCCCGCCGACGCGCTCGCCGGGACGCGGCCGCAGATCGCCATCGCCAACACCGCGTCGGACCTCACGCCGTGCAACAGCCATCTTGACGAGGTCGCCGAGCACGTCAAGCGCGGGGTCTGGGAGGCCGGCGGCGTGCCGCACAACCTGCCGGTCGTGTCGATCGGGGAGACGCAGGTGCGGCCCACCGCGATGCTCTGGCGGAACATGGCCGCCATGGCCACGGAGGAGATGCTCCGCGCCAACCCCGTCGACGGGGTCGTGCTGCTCGGCGGGTGTGACAAGACCATTCCGTCGCTGCTCATGGCGGCGGCATCCGTCGGGCTGCCCGCGCTTGTGGTGCCCGGCGGGCCCATGCTCACGGGGACGTTCCGGGGGACGCCGCTCGGGTGTGGGACCGACGTGTGGCGGCTGTCCGAGGAGGTTCGCGCCGGGGCGTTGTCGGAGCAGGCGTTCCTCGACTCCGAGTCGTCGATGATCCGCAGCCGGGGACACTGCAATACCATGGGTACCGCCTCCACCATGGCCATCATGGCCGAGGCGCTCGGGATGACCATCCCGGGAACCGCCGGCATCCCGGCGCCCGACAGCCGGCTGCTCGTGCGGGCCCACGAGGCGGGGAAGCTCGCCGTGCGGCTCGTCCAGGACGGCGTACGGCCCTCGGACGTGATGACGGCGGGGTCGTTCCGCAACGCCATCGTCGCGCTCGCCGCTACCGGCGGGTCCACCAACGCCGTCGTGCACCTGCTCGCGATCGCCGGGCGACTGGGGGTACCGCTGAAACTCCAGGACTTCGATGATCTCGGGTCCGCCGTGCCGCTCCTCGTCGACCTCCAGCCGGCGGGGCGGCATCTGATGGAGGACCTGCACCGGGCCGGCGGGCTGGCGGCGGTGCTGCGGGAGGTCGCCGACCTGCTCGACCCGGATGCGCGGACGGTGACCGGGCGGCCGTTCGTCGAGCATCTCGCGGAGGCGCAGATCTGGGACCGCGAGGTCATCCGCCCGCGGGAGGCGCCGCTGCAACCGGCGGCCGGGATCGCGGTGCTGCACGGCAACCTCGCGCCGGCCGGCGCCATCATCAAGCCGGCCGCCGCGTCTTCGCATCTGCTGCAGCACCGGGGGCGGGCGCTGGTGTTCGACTCGATCGAGGACTTCCACGCCCGCGTCGACGATCCCGAGCTGGACGTCGACGCCGACAGCGTGCTCATCCTGCGGGGATGCGGTCCCAAGGGGTACCCCGGAATGCCCGAGGTCTCGAACATGCCCCTGCCCGCCAAGCTCCTGCACCAGGGCGTCCGCGATATGGTCCGCATCTGTGACGGGCGGATGAGCGGCACCGCCTACGGCACCGTCGTGCTGCACGTGGCGCCCGAGGCGGCGGCCGGCGGGCCGCTCGACCGGGTGCGCACCGGCGACTGGGTCACGCTCGACGTGCCCGGCCGCACGCTGCACGTCGAGGCCGACCTGGACGCCCGCGAGCCGTCGGAGGCGTTCCGCAACGCGCTCGCCCGGCCCCGGCGCGGCTGGGAGCGGCTGTACGTCCAGACCGTCATGGGTGCTGACACGGGCGCCGACCTGGACTTCCTCCTCGGGGCGAGCGGCGACGCGGTATCTCGCGAGTCACACTAAAGCACCCGGACCGCCTGCCGATGCTGCTCAGGTGCGGGACAGGTGGTGGCTGTGGTGGACGTTCGCCGGGGCGCTGGCGACGGCCGGCTACTTCACGTTGCCCGGACTCTCGCGCAGCCTGGTCTACGACGCGATCGGCGCGGTCTCGGCGCTGGTGATGCTCACCGCCGCCCGCCGCAACGACCGCACCAGGCGCCTCGCCTGGCTGCTCATGGCGGCGGGCACCGGCGTGTGGAGCGCCGGCGACTTCGTCTACACCTACTACGCCCACGGGCTGCACGCCGAGCCGTTCCCGTCGTTCGCCGACGTGCTGTACCTCAGCGCCTATCCCCTGATGATCGGCGGCCTGTTCCTGCTCGCGCGCGACCGGGGCCGCAGCCGCGCGGTCATCGTGGACGCGACGATCGTCGCCACCGGCGTCGGCCTGGTGCTGTGGACGTTCGTCATGCAGCCCATCGCCCAGGACTCGACCGTCTCGGTCGGCACCCGGCTCATCGCGCTCGCGTACCCGGCCGCCGACGTGCTGCTGCTGGCGATGGTCGCCCGGCTGCTGGTCTCCGGCGCCGCGCGCGACGCGAGCGTCCGGCTGCTCGTCGCCGCGCTGGGCGTGCTGCTGACGGCCGACATCGCGTACTCGATCGTGAGCGCGTACACCGCCTACAACGGCGGGCTGTTCGACGCCGGCTGGCTGCTGTCGTACACGCTGTGGGCCGCCGCCGCGCTGCACCCGGCCGTCCGCGCGCCGGGCCGCCCGCCGCGCTCGACCGGCACCCGTCCTCGGCTGGTCCTGCTCGCGTGCTCATCGCTGCTCGCCCCGGCCATGCTGCTCGTGCAGGGCCTGCGGGACCCGCGCACCATCGAGTGGCAGGCCGACGGGATCGGTGCCGGCGTGCTGTTCCTGCTGGTCGTGGTCCGCATGGCCGGGCTGGTCCGCGAGGTGCACACGATGGCCATGTGCGACGAGCTCACGGGCCTGGCCAACCGGCGTGAGCTGGAGCACCGCATCCGGGCCGCGCTCGGTACCGCCGCCGAGGTCGCTCTCATCGACCTGGATGACTTCAAGGCGATCAACGACCGTCTCGGTCACGGCATCGGCGACCGGCTCCTCGTGGCCGTCGGCGAACGCCTCACGGCCGCCGTCGCCCCCGGCGACACCGTGGCGCGGCTGGGCGGCGACGAGTTCGCGGTACTGCTGCCCACCGCTCCCCACGGCCTCACCGCCGCGCTGGCCGAGCCGTTCACGATCGGCCCGCACCGCCTGCTCGTCCGCGCGAGCATCGGCGTGGCCGACTGCACCGGCACCGACGACCCGTTCGAGCCGCTGCGCCGGGCGGACGTGGCGATGTACGCGGCGAAGGTCACCGGCGGCCGCAGCGCGCGCTACTCGCCGGAGCTCGACGCCCGGTCGAGCGAGCACGCGCAGCTGGGCGCGGAGCTGCGGGTGGCGCTGGACGAGGGCCAGTTCTTCCTGGTGTACCAGCCGATCGTCGCACTCCCCTCGGCCCGCGTGGCGGGCGTCGAGGCCCTGGTCCGCTGGCGCCACCCGGCGCGCGGCCTGGTCAGCCCGGCCGACTTCGTGCCGGTCGCGGAGCACAACGGCCTGATCGTCGAACTGGGCGCGTGGCTCCTCCGCGAATCGTGCACCCGCATGGAGTCCTGGCGCCGCGTTCACGGCGCCCGCGCCCCGGAGAAGATGAGCGTGAATGTCTCGGCGCGCCAGCTGTCCGAGCCCGACTTCGCCGATGTTGTGGCCACGGTACTGCGGGAGACCGGCCTACCCGCGTCGTACCTGGCGCTGGAGGTGACCGAAACCGCGGTCTTCGACAGCGCCGTGGCCCTGGACACGTTGCGCGCCGTGAAGGCCCTGGGGGTCCGTATCGCCCTGGACGACTTCGGCACCGGCCACTCGTCCCTGGGCCTGCTGCGCACAGCACCGGTCGACATCCTGAAGGTCGACAAGACCTTCGTCGACGACCTGGCCGCTCCTGGCGCCCAGGCAGCGATCGTGACAGCGTTGATCGACGTGAGCAACCACCTGGGCCTGACGGCGATCGCCGAGGGCGTGGAGACCCGGGAACAGGCGGAGCGGCTGGTGTCGATGGGGTACCGCTACGCCCAGGGCTACCTGTTCGGCCGCCCGACCCCGGACCCCGACTTCACCGCCCCGCTGGCCCTGGCCGAGCGCGCCTAGCCGCGGACCAACCGCAGCCAC
Source organism: Dactylosporangium sp. AC04546 (assembly GCF_022095675.1). Taxonomy (GTDB): domain Bacteria; phylum Actinomycetota; class Actinomycetes; order Mycobacteriales; family Micromonosporaceae; genus Dactylosporangium. The sequence goes on from NZ_JAHYSG010000024.1 coordinate 61,525, forward strand.
TCCATCACATCAAGCGGCCGCAAGGACACCACGGAATCGGCCGCGCTCGACGCCCCGTTCGGACCCACGGTTCCGGATGGACGGTCCCGGCCGGGACTCTCGCCGGAGCGGCGAGGGTCAACCGGCCAGGTGGCCCCAGCGGTGTTCCAGCTCGCGCCACGTGCCCTGGGCCGCCGCGGTGCCGTCCTGGAGGACCACGACGCGGTCGGCCTGGGTCAGGGCCGCTCGCTTCGACGTCGAGCCGATCACCGTGACGCCGTGCTCGCGCAGGGCGCTCCACAGCGCCAGCTCCGTGGTCACGTCCAGGGCGGACGAGACGTCGTCGGCGATGAGCAGCTCCGTGCGCGGGGCCAGGGCGCGGGCCAGGGCCAGGCGTTGCAGCTGGCCGCCGGACAGGCGGGTGCCCTTGTGGCCGATGAGCAGGCCCAGGCCGGCGCCCGCGGCGGCCAGGTCGTGCTCCAGCTGGGCCGTCGAGACGGCCGTGTCGGCGTCGACCTCGTGGCCCAGGCGGATGTTGTCGGCAACCGTCCCGGACAGGACCCGCGGCAGCTGGGCCACGTAGCCGATCTGGTTCGGGCGCAGGAACATCTCCGGCTCGGTCACCGGCTCGCCGTTCCACTTCAGTTTGCCGGTGTGGTGGACGATGCCGGCCAGGGCGCGCAGCAGGCTCGACTTGCCCGACCCGACCGGGCCCACGACGAGGACGAGCTGGCCGCGTTCGATCGACAGGTCGAGGTCGCGGACCGCCACCGTGCCGTCCTCGTGGACGGCCGTGAAGCCGTCGAGGTCGAGGCGGCGCAGCGGGTGGCGGGGCGCCGCCTTCGGGGCCGGGGCGGTGCCGGCCGACAGGTCGACGCCCTGGACGCCGGCGCCGTACTCGCCGACACCGCTCATCGCGACCGTCCGGCGGGTCCAGACGCGGGCCGACGGCAGCTGGGAGATCAGCGACGCCGTGGTCCAGGCGAACCAGCGTGCCGAGCCCAGCGTGGAGACCGCGACGAGCGCGGCGCCCGGGGACAGCGCGCCGGTGAGCAGCAGCGCCCACGCCACGATCGGCAGCAGGCCGCTGGCCAGGGCCGGGGTCGAGCGGGCCCACACCTGGACCGAGATCTCGAACCGCTGGCGGTCGCTGCGGACCCGGTCGAGGCGGGCCAGGTGGGCGAGCACCGGGGCGGTCGCGCCGGCCAGCTTGACCGTGCGGGCCGCGGACAGCGACGACACGAGCGACGTGGCGAACGCCGCCCGCGCGGCGACCGTCTTCTGCGCCGAGCGTTTCAGCGACGGGCCGAAGAGGGTCGCGGCCAGGCCGGACAGCACGATCGTCCCGGCCATGAACAGCGCCGGCACGATCGAGCCGGACACGACCGTCATCGACACCAGCACGAAAAGGCAGATCCACTGGTCGATGAGGTTGTCGGCCAGCACGACCACCCGCTCGGTGTCGCCGCCCTGCGCGACGACCTCGGCCGGGGTGTGCTTGCTGACCCGGCGGGGGCCGGTCTGCCCGTGGACCAGCCGCAGGCTGATGCGCAGCAGCTGGCGGACCCACCACTCGGGGAACCACTTGCCGGTGTAGTACGGCAGCGCGAGCGGTATCAGCAGGCCGCACACGATCCCGATGGCCGGCCAGAGCGTGTCGCCGGCGCCGTCGACCAGGTCGGCCCACAGCCAGGGCAGGACCGAGCCGTCGAGGCCGAGCAGCACCATGACGGAGAACATCAGCACCGACGCGATCCCGAACCGGGCGTCGTTGGTCGCCAGCTTGAAGATGTTCCACAGTGTGCGCGCCTTGGGCAGGTCGGGCAGCGGCGGCGGGTCGGCCTTCGCCGCGCCGCCGACGGCGTCGACCAGGGAGGACGGCAGCGCACTGCCGACGACGACCGGCGATGCGGCGCCGCTGGTGGCCAGCAGCGCGGCGAACCGCTGCGAGGTCGCCATCGGCCCGGCCTCCACGACCTGGCCGTCGGCGAGGACCACGACCTCGTCGCAGTTGCGCACCGACGACAGCCGGTGGGCGACGATGATGCCGATCCGCCCGCGCAGCATCCGGTCGGTGGCCCGCTGCACCTGCTGCTCGGTCACCGGGTCGAGCCGCGCCGTCGCCTCGTCGAGGATCACGACCTGCGGGTCGCGGACCGTGATCCGGGCGAACGCGACGAGTTGCTCCTGGCCGGCCGACAGCACGTGGCCGCCCTCGCCGAGCCGCGTGTCGAGGCCGTCGGGCAGGTCGGCGACCCAGCCGGTGAGGCCGAGCTCGTCGACCGCGCGGGCGGCGGCGTCGAGCAGCTGCTCGTCGAACAGCGCGATGTTCTCCGCGAGCGTGCCGGCCAGGATCTCGGTGCGCTGCGGTACCACCGCGATGAACCGGCGCAGCTCCTCGACGTCGACGTCCAGCAGGTCGGTCTCGCCCAGGAACACGGTGCCGCGGGGCAGGTCGACGGCGCGCGTCAGCACCTTGGCCAGGGTCGACTTGCCCGAGCCGGTCCGGCCGACGAGCGCGTAGGACCGGCCGCGGTGGAACGTCAGCGAGACGTCCAGCAGCGCCGGGCGGTGGGCCTGCTCGCCGTAGCGGAACGTGAGCCCGCGGACGCTGAGGTCGCCGGGCGTGGGGGCGACGCCGCCGGTCGGCTCCTGCTTCGAGTCGCGCAGCAGCTGGACGCGGCCCCAGGCGCCGAGCGCGTACTGCAGCTCGGGCACCATCCGGCTGGTGTGCTCGACGGTGGCGCCGAAGCCCAGCGCGAGCAGCCAGACGGCGGTGAGCTGGGCGCCGTCGATCCGGTCGGTCGCGAGCGCCCACACGCCGGCGAGCACGACGACGGCGATGCCGAGCCGCACCACGCCGGACGCCGACGCGGTGACGGCGGCCGAGCGGTTCCACACCTTCCGGCCGCGGGTGAGCACCTGGCTGGCCCGTCGCGCGTAGAGGCGCAGCACGTAGGGCCGGGCGAGCGTGGTACGGACGTCGTCCTGGCCGTGGATCGACTCCTCCATGACCGCGGCGAGGTCGCTCCACGCTTCCTCCTCGCCCATCCGCAGCGAGGCGATCTTCGCCGTGGGCTTACGCAGGGCGATGGTCAGGCCGACGGTGAGCACGATCATGCCGATGCCGGCCGGCCACCAGACGAACAGGGTGGTACCGATGGACAGCACGGTGAACGCGACCGACTGAGCGATCCGCACGCCGCTGTTACGCAGCTCGGCGGCCACCTGGTAGACATCGCCGTCGATGCGGTCGAGCAGCTCGCCGACCGGGGTGGTCTCCAGGGTCGGCAGGTCCTGACCGAAGGCCACACGACAGAGCCGCCGGCGGACGTCGGCGGCCCAGTCGGCGGTCAGTCCGGCCATGATCAGCGATACCGCGAGATCGGTCAGCACGGCCGCGGCGAGCGCGACGGCCAGGATCGTGAACATGAGCCATGATCGATGGATGAGCACGGCGCCGCCGACGGCCGCGGCGATGGCCTGGCCGATGGCGCCGAACACGATGAGGCAGGCCACGACACCGGTGCGGCCCGGTGACGTGGCCCAGAGGTCACGGATCAGGCGCATGGTGGATCCCCCGGGGTGGTTGGTGGCGGTGTATTAGCCTCCACCGACACCCGGGGTCGGTACAACAGGTTTTACCGTGGCTTTTCCTGTGGCGAGGGCAACAGTGCGTCGACGGTCTCGATCGTGGCCGTCGCGCCCGTCGTTTCTGCAGCGGCCCGGGCGTCGGCGTCGAGCGCGGCGCGGGCCCGGGCGGCGACCTGCGCGGTCCACGGCCGGGTGTGGTCCGGCCCGCCGCGCACCGCCTCGGCCGCCGCGACCAGCGTGACCGCCCAGACCGGGTCGCCGAGCACCAGCGCGATCTCGGCGGCGTCGTCGAGGACCGTGCCGATGACCGGGGCGTCGAACGACGCGCGTGCGTGCTTGAACGCCTCGCGCAGCGCGGCGTCGGCGCCGGCCCGGTCGCCGTCGAGCGCGAGCAGCAGCGCGCGGCCGCTGGTGATCATGGCCATCATCTGCGGCGAGACCCGGTGGTCGCCGACGATCGCGAGCGCGTGTGTGAAGCGGGCCCGGGCCTGGTCGAGGTCGCCGATGCGCAGCGCCCGGTGCGCGAACGCGTACTCGACGAAGGCGATGCTGTCCGGCACCCCCGACCGCTGGGCGGTGCGCCGCGCCTCGGCGAGGGTCTCCTCGGCGTTGTCGAACCGGCCGAGCAGCGCGTACAGCTGGGCCAGCCGGACCTCGGTGACCGGACGGTCCTCGGTGGCGCCGAGCTCGCGGAGGTACAGCAGCGCCTCTTCGAAGTGCCCGACCGCCTCCTCATGCTGGCCGTGCCGGGCGAGGACCTCGGCCAGTGCCGCGAGCGCGAACGCCATGCCCCACCGCTCGCCGAGCCGGCGGAACCCGTCCAGCGAGGCGCGGAACTCACCGGCGGCCTCGCCGAACCGGCCTCCGACGTTGAGCAGCGTGTGGCCGTGCAGCAGGTGGCCGAGGCTGGCCGTCCACGGCTCGGGGTCGTCGGCGAGGCGCTCGATGCGGGCCAGGACCTCGGGTGTCGGGCCCTCGCGGTACAGGCCGGCGACCGCCTCGAACAGCCGGAACATCGAGTTGGAGCCGCGGTAGGTCAGCGCCTCCTGGAACCACTCGCTCAGCATCTCGGTGTCGCCGAGGCCGTCGAACCCGTTGACCGCGGCCACCCCGCAGGCGAGGGCGCGCACGTCGGGGTCGACCTCGCCGGGCAGGGTGAGCGCGGCGGCGGCGAGCCCGGCGCCCTCGACCCGGTGGCCGCCGAGCCACCAGTACCAGCCGACGCCCGCGACGAACCGCACGGCGGTGGCGGCGTCGCCGTCGGCGATCGCCCGGCGCAGCGCGCCGTGGACGTTGTCGTGCTCGGCGCTGAGTGCGGCGAGGGCCGACAGCTGGTCGCGGGTGCGCAGCCGGCCTTCCAGTCGTTCGATGAGGTCGAGGAACCAGGCCGCGTGCCGGGCCCGCAGCGCCGCCGTCTCGCCGTGTTCGTCGAGGCGCTCCAGGCCGTAGGCGCGGATGGTCTCCAGCATGCGGTACCGCCCGGCGTCGCCGACGAGCAGCAGCGACTTGTCGACCAGCGTGGTGAGCAGCTCCAGCGGGTCGCCGAGCTCACCGTCGGGGTCGCAGACCGCGGCGGCCGACTCGATCGTCGCCCCGCCGGGGAACACGGCCAGCCGGCGCAGCATCGCCCGCTCGGCCGCGTCGAGCAGCTCCCAGCTCCAGTCGACGGTCGCCCGCAGGGTCTGGTGCCGGGGCAGGGCCGTGCGGCTGCCGCGGGTCAGCAGCCGGAACCGGTCGTCGAGCCGGTCGGCGATCTGGGCCGGGTTCAGCGTGCGGCACCGGGCGGCGGCCAGCTCGATCGCGAGGGGCATGCCGTCGAGGGCGCGGCAGATGCGGACCACGGCCGCGATGCTGTCCCGATCGGTGGCGAGCTCCGGCCGTACCATAGCCGCCCGATCATGAAAGAGGAGCACCGCGGCGAAGTCTCGCGCGCTCGCCGGATCCGTGTCCGGCGGGGGCAGCGGCAGCGGCTCGACCGGGTGCAGCACCTCGCCGGTGATCCCGAGCGGCTCGCGGCTGGTCGCCAGCACATGCAGGTCCGGGCAGGCGCCGAGGAGCCGGTCGGCCAGCTCGGCGGCGGCCGCGACCACGTGCTCGCAGTTGTCGAGCACGAGCGTCAGCCGCCGCGGCGCGAGCGCGTTGCACAGCCGGCCGGTCGAGTCGGACCCGTCGCGGCCGCCCGGCAGCAGCTTGTGCGCCGCGCCCCCGGCCGGGTCACGAATGCCGAGCGCCGCCCACACCGCCTGCACGACGTCGGCCGGGTCGGTGACCGGGGCCAGCTCCACCAGCCACACCCCGTCGGGCGGCGGCGGGGCGAGGGCCCGGCCCGCCTCCAGCGACAGGCGCGTCTTCCCGGCCCCGCCTGGCCCGACGAGCGTCACCAGCCGGTTCGACGCGATGGTCTTGGCCAGGTTTCGTACCTCCACGTCCCGGCCGACGAAACTGGTCAGCGGGGTGCGCAGGTTGCCCTGGACGGCCGGCTCGCCGGCCCGCAGCAGCTCGACGTGCAGCCGGGCCAGCGCCGGCGACGGATCGGCCCCGAGCTCGTCGGCGAGGCGGCGGCGGTACCGCTCGAACACCATGAGCGCCTCGGGCGTCCGCTGCCGCTCGTGCAGCGCCCGCATGAGCAGGCCGGCGAGGCGCTCGCGGTGCGGATGGGCGGCGACGAGCGCCTCCAGCTCGGGGATGTCGTGCGTCCCGGCCTCGGCGGCGGCCAGCCTCGCCTCGTCGAACCGGGCCCGCCAGCTCAGCGCCCAGGCCGCGTCGCCGGCATCGGCGAGCGGGGTGCCCCGCCACAGCTCGTCCGCGTGGGTCTTGGCTTTGGTCCTTTCGAGCCGGAAGCAGTCAACGTCGTCTGGGGCGACGTCGAGCAGGTACCCGGCGGGCCGGGCCTGGATGACCCCGTCGGGCAGCAGCCGGCGCAGCCGCGAGACCAGCGACTGCAGCGCGTTGCCGGCGCCATTGGGCGGCTGGTCGCCCCAGATCCCGTCGATGAGCCGCCCCGCGGTGACGACCTTGCCGGGCTCGAGCGCGAGCAGGATCAGCAGGATCCGCAGGCGCGCGCCGCCGATGTCGATGGCGTTGCCGTCGCGGTCCCTGACCTCCAGGGGCCCGAGCAGTCTGATGTCCATCACGCTTCGATGTCCACTAGGCGAGGAACTCGTCGACCAGCGCGGGGAGCTCCGGGGCGGCCATGATGTCGTAGTGGGTCCTGCCCGGCAGCACCGCGAGGCGGGCCTCGGCCCGCAGCGCCCCGTCCCACCGCGCGTCGCGCTGCCCACCGCCGAACAGCCCGTAGAACTCCGCGATGTGCGTGACGGGCATCGAGTCGGCATCGGCGAACACGAGCATGGTCCGGGCCCGGATCCCGGCAATCTCGCGCGACCAGTCGTAGTCCCGCTGGAGCATCTCGCGCATCTTGGCGACGAGCACCGGCCAGTCCTCAGGCCTGGGTGCGACCTGGTTGTACTGCTGGTAGAGGGGGCTCATCCGCATCGCCTCCGCATCCAGCTGCGCCATGCCCTCGCGCACCTCCGGATACCACCCGGCGCTCTTGGCGACGGTGGAGACGACGACGAGGTTCCTGAACAGCTCGGGATGCTGGATCACGGCCCTGGTCGCCGTGCCGGCCCCGAGCGAGTACCCCACGATGTCGACGGGCGCGTCGAACCGCCGCATGACGAGGCCCGCGACATCGTCGGCGAGCGTCTCGTACGCGAGCGGCCGTTCGACGTCACCCGTGTGCCCGTGCCCCTGCAGCTCGACGGCGACAACCTTCCGCCGCGTCGCCAGGGCGGGCAGCAGCTCGCCGAACACGGGGATCGTCCAGAACCCCCCGTGCAGCAGGACGAGCGGCGCGCCTTCGCCAAACTCCTCGAACCACAGGGAGACCCCGTTCACGTCGGCGTACGTCATGGCTCCGAGCGTATTGCTAGGGTGGCGGTGGAGGCGTTCGGGTGGCTGGTGCCCCTCCCGGTCTTCAAAACCGAGGTGGTCCGGCATCCGGGCCAGGCGGGTTCGATTCCCGTCCGCTTCCGCCAACAGGTCGGCAACGGCCCTCGGGTCGCCGTCGTCTCACCTGCGCGCTGCCACAACGGGCACCCGCTCGGCCCGCTCCAGGTCATTGCTCGGCACCGAACTCTGCGACCCCGGCATGGGCCGCTACCAGCGCCACATCACCTGGACCTGCCGCACCTGCGGTGACGTCACGATCGCCGACGGCCACCCGGACGCCTGCCGTTCCTCATAGGCAGACCCGCCAAGATCATGCCGTCTCCTTGCTCAAAGTGAACGTCCCGATGGCCGTCATGCCGTCCGACTCGTACACGGTAAGCACCTGCGCGGGCTTGGATGCGTTCTGTCGTGACCATTCGATGGCGTCGTGAGGATTGGTGAACTTGGGTGGGTCAAGATCCTTCTTTTTCACGTAGCCTTGTTGACCCCGGCCGAACATTACGAGGATCAGGTCGGGCTCCTGGTCGGGCGACCAAGCCTCGGCGGCCGATCCGTACGTTTCACCAGATGCATTCCGGGGGTAGCCGGGGTCTGGACCCGTTGTCGGCACCGGAAAGGCCCCTTCGGTAGAAGGAGTGGGGTTGGAGGCGTCGCCGTGGGTCACAGTCTGAACGTAGCCGCTGGGGGCCAGTGGCGGCGCCCGTCGATGGCGGGTGCTGCCGGGCGGTCATCGCATCGGCCACACGGGGCGACGACCTGCCCTGCACCCGTCCGGACAACAGTTCGCGGCACGTCGAGGAGGCTGACGTTTCGACCAGGCCCAGGGCGCCTACGGTCCATTGGAAGGTCCGGGAGGCTGCTCGACTATTGCATCCGGTTCAGCGCGTCCGCGAGGGATGCGGCAACATCGGGCCGGGAGAAGTCCCACACCATCAGCAGTCCCTGCGGGGTCGTCAGAGCGAGCCGACCGTACAGCATGATAGGCAACTGCCGGTTGTTGTTGTACCGGCGGTCCGGGCCGCCCGACTTGTTCACGTACTTCCACGTCGTGTCGACGCATTGAGAGTCCGTCGGTGGGGTTTCAGTTTCAATAAACCGTTGCGACTCCACGTGAGCGCTGACTGCAGCATACGGAAGATCGGCATACCGGTTTCCGTGCCGAACGAGAATCCGGTCCGGAAGAAAATACAGGGACCGGTCTTTGCCCTGGAGGCTCGGGACAGCGATGTTCGTGACAAGTATGGGCGGCCCAGCCAGGTCCAATGCGCCGGTGCTACGACGGATGAGCGCGCTGGCTCCGGCGTTCACCTTTCGCTGGTGGGTGGTATGCAGTAGGCCCTCCGCTTCGACTTGCCAGACCCGCTGGACCCGGCTGACGAAGCCGCTGCTACCGGTGAAGTGCTCATACTTCGCCGCAGGCGCGTCCTCGACCTGGTAGAAGACCACGACGGAGCGTCGGGCGAGGTCACGCTGTCGCAGCCACCAAACGGCCGGCAGCCCGGGTAGGAGTAGCAGCAGCCCGTACGGCACGGTGACCAAGGACAAAAGCGTAATGACGGCGGCGGCCCAGGGCCACAACGACCGCCGTTGCGCTGCGGTTTGGAACGCGGCCCCAGGAGAGCGCAGGTTCGACAGTGGGTGTCGACGGCAGCTCGACGACCGCATCAGCACCATGATCGTTGGCGTGCGCATCAACAACCTGTTGAGGTCGTGGATCACCACGAGTTTCGCCACCCCGATACGCTGCCCGTATGCGCACCATCGCCGCGATCGCTTTCAGCTTGGCGTTTTTTCTCGTCGGCGCGGCACTGGCTGTCAACTTCCGGGGCTTCACCGCCCGGTTTGCCCGAGAAGCGGTGCGCCAGTCGCCAAACAGCCTGTTCAACCCGTCGGCGCCACCGCCCGGCCCACTGGAGGTCGCCGGACGTGTGCAGGACGCGACGGCGCTCGCCCGCATCGTCGGCGTCATCTTCGCCGGGGCCGGCCTGTTCATGCTCAATGGCGCCTTCGCTCTGCTGGATGGCTGAACCGCTCACAGCTCAAGGGTGGCCGGAGCTCGCAGCCGACACGGCCAGTGCCGCTATATGGAGATCGTCCGGGTCCGATCCGGCACCGTCACTCGTCTCACTCGTTCTCACCAACACCCGGGCACGCTCGCATCCGCGGCAACGGTCCATCAGAGCGCCGGACTCGGGCGCACCGGCGTTGCGCCATAGCTACACGGCCGCGGGACTGAGACCATAGGGACGGGCCGCTGGTGTGATCCACATGAGCCGAAAAGAGCCGACCGAATGTCTGATACGGTTCGAGCGCCCGACCGGGTGCTGCTCACACTTGCCGTCGCGGTTGCGTTCATCGTGACGACAACCACGACCGCGTATTTCATCAGGCGTGACGCCGCGTCTCACAGGAACTCCCTCAACACGGGCGTCTACGAGTCGGCGGTCGGATTGGGAGTCGATGTCGGGCAGGTAATGACGTACGGCGACATTATCATGACCAACGACGGGCGCGATCCGATCGTGATTCAGGGCGCGGAGTTGCTCACGAATGACGCCGGAGCGGTCGTCGAAGACGTTCGCCTACTGGATGTCGATGCCGTTCCCCCTGGGACGCTGAAGGGAGAAGCCTTTGGCTATGAACCGCCGGTTGAGGCGAATGGAATCCCGGGCGCGACGATGCTGCCGTCGCGGCCGGATCACCGGAAGCATTATCAGCTGATTTTCGCTGTACGGGTCAAAAGTGCCGGGCCAACGCTGTTCCACTCGGTTCGCATCCGCTTTACGATTGAGGGTAAGAGGTACATGAAGTACGCGTACTACCAGTTGCGGATCTGCACGCCCAAAGGGATCGATTGTCATGCGCCGCAGCGCAAGAACTAGCATTCCGGTGGGGTCAGGTGGTGATGTTGTGGAGGTGTTGGGCTGACTATCGCGCGGTCGCGCGTCGGTTGGCAGGCTGACGCCATGGATCACGGAGCCGTGGCGACCGTCAAGTGGTGGCAGTCGGGCTTGGTCGGAATCGGCGCCGGATTACCCATGGTCTGGGCGGTCTGGGCCTTCACGGCAGACGTGTCCGCCGTGGACGGGCTTGGCGTCATCCTCGTGTTCTTCTGGTACGGGCCGATGATCGTGGCCTTCCTCGCGGTTGCCGGGTGGATTGCGGTGTTGGCGGTCGTCGGGAACGGAAAAGCGCGGTGGCGGTATTGGTGGTGGGTGGTCGCCACGCCCTTGGCCCTGTGGGGTGTGCTGCTGATCGGCGCGCTCACGAGCGGGCCGACCGGATCGGCGCCCGAGCAGCGGCTGGGTTGGTCACTGGTTGTCGTGGTGATCTACGGCGCGGTCGGTGCCGGGTTTGCCCAGCGCGCGCCACGAGTGGTGCGCCTGCTCGCAAGCATGATCGTCGTCGCCGCCGCGCCGCTGATGATCGTCTATGATGACGCCTCGCAATACCGGTGGCGCAAGGCCACCTTTGCGTCGGCGCCGCAGGTGTTGCCGGTGATTCCTGGCTACGCGGTGGTCGCTGCGCGGGGCGACGGGCAGGCACTCGAGGTCACCATGAGGGGGCCGACCGACCTGCGGGTTTCGGTGCTGCGATGCCGGGACTGCTCCGTCCGCCAGGAATACGCGGTCAACGGGATGACCGTCGTGGACGGAAGCTTTGAACTGTGGGTACCGGCGGTGGACAACCCAGCGGGGCATTGGGTGGCCCTGGACGGCATCCACGTGCGCCCTGCCAGCATCGACGAATTGGCGTCCTTGCCACTGGCTGTCTCCCGCAGCGCCGATTAGCGAGGCAGCCGATTATGGCATGACGGCGGAGCCGATGTTCCACCGTGCCCAATCCGCTTGCAGACGTGTGTGGTCGATGATCGGATGCCGGCATGATGACCGGCTGCCGGGAGTCCTCAATGGTCTATCAGGCCGCCGACGGCAGTGAGCTGCCCTTGCTGGTCTTCGAGCCCGGCAACGGCACGCCGCCCCGCGCCGGAATCGTCGGATCGACCTACAGATCAACCAGGCGGACTCCGTGCGCGATCTGCACCGCGGCGTAGCCGAGGAAGAACACCACGACGGCAAGTGACGCGAACACCAGGCCGCGGGACCCGGAATCCAATACCGAGTAGATTCCCGCCAGAATGGTGAGGAGGAACGGCAGTGCCAGGATGACCAGGTTCTTGACCACGATGAACGCCCGCATCCGGTCCCGCCCGGCACCGAACCCACCCCATCCTGGCAGCTCGGGCGAGAGAATGGAGTTGGCCGACGGCATCATGAGCATGTCGAGATCCGTCTTGAACAGGCCCGGATGGAACTTGCTCGTGATCCCGTAGAAGACCCGCTCGAAGGCGGCCGAGCAGCAGAACAGTGCGGCGACCTGATAGGTGAAGTAACTCATCAGGGCGGGGATGAAGATACGAACCGGGTCGACCTTGGAAAGCTTCACCGGACCCAGACTCAGCTCCGACACGTTCTTCAGCCGCACAAGAGCGTACGCGGCGGCGAGCAACAGCAGCGTGAAGTAGGCCTTCCGCATCGCCGTCTCGACGCTCTGCCATTCTGCGATGAGCCGGTCCAGATATTTCTGCCGGGCTTCGTCGTCACGCAGATCTTCCCCTGCCGCATCAATCCGGTTGGCGACCTTGTCCATCGATGCTCCGTTCGGAGGGAGTGAGGCTGGTCGAAATTGTGCCATCCACTTCCCTGAATCGGAGCGTCAGGACAGGGCTCGTGCCCAAGACGACCTGGCGCCCGGGGAGCCGCCAGTCAAGGCGAAGCGGGCGGCCTCGGGGGCGCCGCCGCGCTGCTAGCGTTCGACGCATGAATGGTGACCCGCGGCGGAACGTGCCGCGGACGGATCGGGTGCTCGACGATCCGCGGCTCAAGGGCGTCGATCGCGACCGGGCCAAGATCGTCGTGCGGGAGCAGCTCGAGCGGGTGCGGCGCGGGGAGCTCCAGGCGGACGACGTGGTGCCGGCCGTTGTCGAGGCGCTCCACCGCGGCCGTGGCCGGGCCGTGATCAACGCTACCGGCGTTGTCCTGCACACCAACCTCGGGCGGGCCGCGCTCTCCGAAACCGCGATCAACGCCATCCGGCAGGCCGCCGGATACACCGACGTGGAGCTCGATCTTGACAGCGGCAAGCGGGCGAAGCGGGGGCGCGCCGCGATCGCGGCGCTCGCCGCAGCCGTGCCGCAGGCCCACGCGGTACACCTGCTGAACAACGGTGCCGCGGCACTCGTCCTCGCTGCCACCGGGCTCGCCGGCGGCAAGGAGATCATCGTGAGCCGCGGGGAGCTCGTCGAGATCGGGGACGGGTTCCGGCTACCGGATCTCCTCCAGTCCACCGGGGCGCGGCTGCGGGAGGTCGGGACCACCAACCGTACGTCACTCGCCGACTACGCAGCCGCCATCGGGCCGCACACCGGGTTTGTGCTCAAGGTGCATCCGTCGAACTTCTACCAGCGCGGGTTCGTCGCCTCCGTGCCGGTGCGGCAGCTCGCGACCCTCGACGCCCCGCTCGTCGTCGACATCGGATCTGGCCTGCTGGCCCCAGATCCCGTGCTTCGCGATGAGCCGGATGCGGATTCGGTACTGCGGGAAGGCGCGGACCTCGTCACCGCCAGCGGCGACAAGCTGCTCGGCGGGCCGCAGGCGGGGCTGCTGCTCGGGCGGGCCGACCTCGTCGAGACCCTGCGCCGGCATCCCCTGGCACGCGCCCTGCGGGTCGACAAGCTCACCCTCGCCGCCGTCGAGGCGACGCTGACCGGCGGGGCCACGCCGACCCGCCGGGCGCTGCACGCGACGGTGGCGCAGCTACGGCCGCGGGTCGAGCGGCTGGCCGCCGCGACCGGCGGCGACGTGGTGGACACGGTGGCCGTCGTGGGCGGGGGCGGCGCGCCCGAGGTGGAGCTGCCGTCCGTGGCCGTCGCACTGCCCGCGGAGCTGGCCCGCCCGCTGCGGCTCGGCGAGCCGGCCGTCGCCGGGCGGGTCGAACACGGGCGGCTGCTGCTCGACCTGCGCTGCGTGCCGGAGCCCCAGGACGCCGCGGTCGCCGAGGCGGTCCGCCGCGCGGGCGCGGCAGCAGCGGTTCCGAGCCCGGCGGGAACGGCGGGAACGCCGGGAGCTGACGCGGAAACGGCGGGAACGGACGCGGAAACGGCGGAAACGGCGGGAGCTGACGCGGAAACGGCCGGAGCTGACGCGGGAACGGACGCGGAAACGGCGGAAACGGACGCGGGAACGCCGGGAGCGGACGCGGGAACGCCGGGAGCGGACGCGGGAACGCCGGGAGCGGACGCGGAAACGCCGGGAACGGCGGGAGCGGAAACGGCGGAAACGGACGCGGAAACCGCGGGAACGGCGGGCGCCGGAGCGGCGGCGCGCGGCGGTGCCGGGCGTTGAGCACCTGGGTTGTTGCCACCGCCGGGCACGTCGACCACGGCAAGTCGACGCTTGTGCGCGCGCTCACCGGGATGGAGCCCGATCGGTGGGCCGAGGAGCGGCGGCGCGGGATGACGATCGATCTCGGGTTCGCCTGGACCACGCTGCCGTCCGGCGCGACCGTGGCGTTCGTCGACGTGCCGGGGCATGAGCGGTTCGTGCCGAACATGCTGGCGGGGGTCGGGCCGGTACCGGCCGCGCTGCTCGTCGTCGCCGCCGACGAGGGGTGGAAGCCGCAGTCGGCCGAGCACCTCGCCGCGCTCGCCGCGCTCGGCGTCACGCACGGGCTGCTGGTGGTGACCCGGTCGGACCTCGCCGACCCGGCGGCGGCCACCGCGCAGGCGCGGGGCGAGCTGGCCGGGACCTCGCTCGCCGGCGTCGAGGCGGTCGCGGTGAGCGGCGCGACCGGCGCCGGGCTCGACGAGCTGCGGGCCGCCCTCGACCGGCTGGGGGCCGCCCTGCCGGCGCCCGACGCCGACGCGCCGGTCCGGCTGTGGATCGACCGCAGCTTCACCGTCCGCGGCAGCGGCACCGTGGTCACCGGCACGCTCGGCGCGGGGCGGCTGGCCGCCGGGAGCGAGCTGGAGGTGGCGGCGACCGGTCGTGCGGTGCGGGTCCGGGGGCTGCAGTCGCTCGGGGTGCCGGAGTCCACCGTGGACGCGGTGGCCCGGGTCGCGGTGAACCTGCGCGGCGTCGAGCGGGACGCGCTCTCGCGCGGTGACGCGCTGGTGACGCCGGGGCGGTTCACGACGACCGAGCTGATCGACGTGCGCGTGCACGGGGATCCGGTCGCGGACCTGCCGGTGATGGTGGTGCTGCACGTGGGTTCGGCGGCGGTACCGGCGAGAATCCGTCCGCTGGGGACGGACACCGCGCGGTTGCGGCTGGACCGGCCGCTGCCCCTGCACGTGGGCGACCGGGCGCTCCTGCGCGATCCCGGGCTGCACCGGGTGCCGGGCGGGGTCACGGTGCTCGACGTCGCGCCGCCGCCGCTACGGCGCCGGGGAGCCGCCGCGGCCCGGGCCGTCGAGCTGTCCAAGATGGACGGTCCCGACCTGCCCGGCGAGCTGCGGAGACGGCATCTCGCGCGGGCGTCCGACCTCGTCCGGATGGGTGTGCCGGTCGGCGGGGTCACGCCCGTCGCCGGGGAGTGGCTGGCCGATCCCGCGCACTGGGCGGCGCTGGGCGGGCGGCTGGTGTCCGAAGTGGACGCCTACGCCGCCGCGCACCCCGTCGAGCCGGACGCGCCGGTCGAGGTACTGCGGCAGCGTCTCGGCCTGCCGGACCGCGCGCTGGTCGAGGCCCTCGTGCGGGCGCCGCTCACCGTCCACGACGGGCGGATCGGCACCGGGCGGGGGCTGCCCGAGCGGCTGCTGCGGGCGCTCGCCGCGGTGCGGGCCGACCTGGAGCGTTCGCCGTTCGCCGCGCCCGAGGCCGGCCGGCTGGCCGAGCTGGGGCTCGGGCCGAAGGAGGTCGGGGCGGCGGTGAAGGCGCGGCTGCTGCTGCGCATCGCCGACGGGATCGTGCTGCTGCCGTCGGCGGTGGACGCGGCCGTCGCCGAGCTGGCCCGCCTGCCGCAGCCGTTCACGGTCTCCTCGGCGCGGCAGGCGCTCGGCACCTCGCGGCGGGTCGCGGTACCACTGCTGGAGTTTCTGCACCGCCAGGGCCGCACACGACAGCTCGCGGACGGACGTCACACGACATCGACGTGTTGACATATTCAAGAACTTGAAACAAACTTCACCGTTGAGAGCGCTCTCAGCCCTCGCCCTCGGGTCTGAAAGGGGACCCCCATGAAGTACGTGCTGAGAGCCGGGGCGGTCGTGGCCGCGCTCGTCGCGATCAACGCGACGGCGGCCAACGCCGCGCCGACCCCCGTGTCCGACGTCAGCGAAGCGCGCGCCGAGACGGTGCTCGGCACCGCGTTCGCCGGTGCCTGGCAGGCCCCCGGCGGCAGCCTCGTCGTGGCCACCACCGACGGCGCCCGCGCCGGCGGCCTGCGCGCGGCCGGCGTCGAGGTCCGCACCGTCAAGCACAGCAAGCAGGACCTGGAGCGGTCCCGCCAGGCGCTCGACGCGAGCGCGGCGAAGGCCGCCAAGTCGATCCACAGCTGGTACGTCGACGTCACCACCAACGCCGTCGTCGTCACCGCCGAGCCGTCCGCCACCGGCTCGGCCGCCGCGTTCGTCGCCGCCAGCGGTGCCGACGCCGCCACCGTCCGGGTCACCACGAGCGCCGGAGCGCCGCGCCCGCTGTACGACGTCCGGGGCGGCGACCAGTACGTCATCAACAGCTCGGTGCTCTGCTCGGTCGGCTTCTCCGTCGTGGGCGGCTTCGTCACGGCCGGGCACTGCGGCGGCGCCGGCGCGTCGACGGCCGGCTACAACAACGTCGCCCAGGGCACGTTCCGCGGCTCGTCGTTCCCCGGCAACGACTACGCGTGGGTGCAGACGAACGGCTCGTGGACGCCGCAGCCGTGGGTGAACAACTACGCTGGCGGCAACGTCGCCGTCGCGGGCTCGCAGGAGGCCGGGGTCGGCGCCGGGGTGTGCCGCTCGGGCCGCACGACGGGCTGGCGGTGCGGGACGATCCAGGCCAAGAACGTCACGGTGAACTACGCCCAGGGCGCCGTGTACGGCCTGACCCAGACGAACGCCTGCGCCGAGGGCGGCGACTCGGGCGGCGCGTGGCTGTCCGGCAACCAGGCGCAGGGTGTCACGTCCGGCGGCTCGGGCAACTGCAGTACCGGCGGGAACACGTTCTTCCAGCCGGTCAACGAGATCCTCCAGACGTACGGCCTGACGCTGGTCACGACCGGCGGCGGGTCGACAAGCCGCATCATCGGGTACACCGGGCGCTGCATCGACGTGCCCAGCTCGAACGGGGTCGACGGGCAGTACCTGCAGATCTGGACCTGCAACGGCACCGCGGCCCAGTCCTGGACGTTCCCAGGTGACGGCACGATCCGCGCGTTCGGCCTGTGCATGGACGTGGCCTGGGGCTCGACCGCGCCCGGCGCGGTGATCCAGCTCGCCGGCTGCAGCGGCAACCCCGCCCAGCAGTTCGTCCTCACCGCGGCCGGCGACCTGGTCAACCCACAGGCGAACAAGTGCGTGGACGTGAAGGACTGGGCGGGCTACGACGGCGGCCGGCTCATCACGTGGGACTGCCACGGCGGCGCCAACCAGAAGTGGTACCGCGGCTGACCCCCCGGCGCTAGAAGAAGCTGAGCCCGACGCAGCCCAGGACGAGCACCAGGGCGATCGCGGCGGCGATTCCCGCCGCGATCGCCGTGGGCTGCGCTCTCTGGTCCGCGGGTCGCGCAGGCCTGCAACCCGATCGATCCCGCCCGGCCGCTGGGCCGCAACCGCCGGAGTCCACGCTGGCGAGCCACGGACACCCCCGACGGAGGTTTGGCATGGCGCACAAGCAGTGGGTACTGGTGATGGCGGTCGCTACGGCCGGCGCCGTCATGCTGGCCGGCCCGACGGCCGCGTCGGCGGGCCCGCCGCGCGATCCGGCGAAGAAGTCCAGGGTGACGAAGGCGAAGAAGCTGCCGGCCCGCAAGACGGCGAAGGCGCCGGCCGCGGCGGCCGTGCGGTGGGCCACCGGCCAGGCCGTCCAACACGACGTCAGCTGGACCCGCTTGGACTGACCGCGGCATGATCACGGACGCGCATCGTCCGTGATCATGCCTGGCCGGGCGTCAGAGCGTGGTTGCCAGGGTCTCCATGCCGCGCAGGACGGCCTCGGCATCCGTCGGGGTCATGTGGGCGGCGTCGACGTACACCGTCAGCTGGAGGGTGTCCGGGACGTTGTCCACGTGGACGAACAGGGGCTCGAAGGACGGGGCGTCCTGGGACGTCACCCAGCGGAACGTCGACTCGCCCGGCGGGCACGGCGTGTCGCGCAGCGGGCCGCGGCGGTCGTTGAAGTAGCAGCCCAGCTCCACCGGCTCGCCCCGCTCGGCCGCCACGCGGTCGACCAGGGCGGCCATGTCGGCGTGGTGGAAGTAGGCGTACTTGTACGCGCTCATCGTCACCCGCCGCATCCGGTCGAGCAGCTCGGGCACGTCGGCGCCCGCGGCGTGGACCGACAGCAGGCCGGCCTGGGCCAGGGTGCAGACCACGTCCGACAGGCCGGGGCGGAAGCGGTTGCTCACCATGGGGCGGATCACCACCGGGTCCACGCCCGTGACGCGGGTGAGGGCGCCGGCGTACAGCGACAGCAGCACCGTCGACGAGTCCAGGCCGCTCGCCGCGGCCAGTGACGGCACCGCCCGGGCTAAGGACGGCGAGACGAACTCGCCGTGCCAATACCGCGGTCGGGTCACCGCCGCCGGCGGCGGGAAGCGGCGTGGCTGCACCGAGCGCAGGATGCCCTCCCAGTATCGCTGGGCGGCCGCGTTGTGCCGCTGCCCGGCCGGCGACCGCTGCCACGCGGCCTGGGCGAGCGGCTGGAGGCCCGCGACCGGGGTCGCCACGCGGGAGGCCACCTCGGTCATCATGGTCACCGCGCCGGCCGCGTCGGTGACGAAGTGACTGACCAGCACTGCCATGTGCGTCAGCCTGCCATCCTTGCGTACCACCGCCATGCGCACCGGCCACTCCGCCGTGAAGTCGAGGGGCTCGTCTCGCCAGCGGTCGCAGACGCCCTCGGCGACCTTCTCCGGGTCCTCGTCGCCGGCGTCGACGACGTCGAGGAACGTCTCTCCCTCGGGGTACACCTGCTGGATCGGGGTGCCGTCGGGCTCGAACGACAGTTTGGTGCGCATCGGCTGGTAGCGGCTCATAAGGTATCGCAGCTCGCCCGCGATCTCCGCGACCGTGGTCCCCTCGGGCAGGGGCTTGACGCCGCCCAGCGGCAGCCAGGTCCCCTGCTTCACGATCGCGGACCAGTTCTCCAGCTGCCCCCAGGACAGCGGCCCGGTCCCGGACCCATCACCCTCGAAACGCACGCGTTCGCGCACAGGCCTTCCCTTTCCGTGGTCACGGCATGGTTGTCCGGCAGGGCATCCCCCTGCCGGCCGACCGCGCCCCCGGCACACGGGAAGCGACCTGCGCGGCGTGGCGGGTCGCGGCAGGTCGCCCGGGAAGGCATCGACGTCGGTTCGAAGCCTACGGATCATCGTTCCGGTGTGCCATGAGACGTTGGTACGATGTGCGGCATGACTGCCGGGTCGGCCACGCGCCGTGAGTGGAAGTTGCGCCCGGCCACGGCTTGATCGCCTCGCGGGCCCGCGGCCCGCCCCTCCTTCCCGCGTCCGCATCCTGCGGCGTCTGCCGAGGAAGGAGGTGATCGCATGACCCGCTCCGAGGGATGGGACCTGTTCGCCGCCACGCACCGAGCCGGTGACGTGGTGGACGGGGTGGTGACGCGGCTCGCACCGTTCGGCGTGTTCCTGTACGTCGGCGGCGATGTGCCGGCACTGCTCGTCACGAACGCCAGACCGGCCGTCGGCTCGACGCTGCCGGTACGAGTCAAGGAGATCGACCCGGTCAAACACCGGGTGGCCTTGATCGAGGCGTAGCTTGGCACAGACGTTGGTCGATGACCACGCGGTCATCGACCAACGTCGTCAGCGGCGCCAGGCGGGGCGGGACCAGATCGTCAGGGCGCGCAGGAGCCACTCCACCGGGCCGTAGCGGTGGGACCGCAGCCAGGCCGCGCTCGCCACCAGCTGGACCACGAACACCGCCACCGCGATCGCCGCCACCGCGAGCGGGGGAACCTCGCCGATCAGGCCGAAGCCAAGGCCCGTGAAGATGAGCGCCAGGACCAGGGACTGCATCAGGTAGTTGGTCAGGGCCATCCGCCCCGCCGGGGCCAGTGCCGTCGCCAGGCGGCGGCCCGCCGAGGTCTGGAACACCGACAGCATCGACGCGGCGTAGGCCGCCGCGAGCAGCGGGCTGGTCAGCGTCGACACCGCCAGGCCGGCCATCGTGGAAATGCCGCCCAGGGCCACCACCGCGGCAGCGCCGGCCAGGCCCAGCGGGTAGCCGATCGCCTGGATCAGCAGCAGGCCGCGGCGGTGGGCGGGCGGGTCGGCGAGCAGCCGGCGGCGGCCGACGGCCAGGCCGACCAGGAACATCGCCAGGGCCACCGGGGCCTGGAGGACCACCGTGCCGCCGATGGCCGTGGGCAGCGAGCGCAGGTGCTCGGCGATGACGTCCGCCGGGGCGCCGCCGAGCGCGGCGGTCGTGGCCGCGCCGTTGGCCAGGGCAGCCGGCTCATCGACCGACGGTACCGCCGCGAAGGCCATCGCCGCGAAGAACAGCACGACCAGGCCGACCAGCGCGCCCGCCACGATCAGCGCCGTGCGTGGCCGGATGCGGTGCAGGGCGAGCAGGATCAGGCCGAGCACCGCGTAGGTGGTCAGGATGTCGCCGTGGAACAGCAGGACCGCGTGCAGGGCGCCGAGCGCGAACAGGCCGGCGACGCGGCGCAGGAAGCGCGGGCGGAAGGCGGCGCCGGCCCGGTCGGCGGCGTCGATCTGCAGCGTGAAGCTGTACCCGAAGAGGAACGAGAACAGCAGGTAAAACTTCATCTCGAAGACGAACGCGACGACGGCGTGGACCCCGTGGTCCAGCGGCGCGCCGTATGCCGGGTCGGGCACCCGGTGGAACGCGTAGCCGGACGCGAAGTACCAGATGTTGACGATCAGGATGCCGAACAGCGCGAAGCCCCGCAGGGCGTCGACGTCGAGCAGGCGGCGCGTGAGGGTGGGCCGGTCGGCCAGCTGCTGGGTCATGCATCGACGGTAGCCGAGATTTGGGCGAACGCGCAATGCGATCGCCCGAATAAGGCGGACGCCCTGCTAGAGTGTCGCCATGGGCAACCGGGAGGACCTGCTGGCGGGCGCGAAGCGCTGCCTGCTGGAGAAGGGCTACGCGCAGACGACGGTCCGGGACATCGCCTCGGCCGCCGGCGTGAGCATGGCCGCGATCGGCTACCACTACGGCTCCCGTGAGGCCCTGCTCACCGCCGCGATGTTCGGCGCGCTCCAGGACTGGGGGGCCGAGATGGAGCGGCTGCTCGGCTCCGGCGACTACGTCACCGAGTGGCGGCAGATCATCGGCTCGTTCACCACCCACCGCGCGCTGTGGGTCGCCACCATCGAGGCGTTCCTGCAGGCCGAGCGCTCGCCGGAGCTGCGCGAGCAGCTCGCCGCCGGCCAGTGGGCAGGGCTGCGCTCCTACACGGCGGGGCTCGTCGACGAGGTCACCGAGGAGAGCATGCGCACCGTCGGCGCGATCCAGATGGCCCTGATCTCGGGCGTCATGGTGCAGTGGATCGTCGACCCGCAGCACGCGCCCCGGGCCGAGGAGGTCGTGGCCGGCCTGCGCGCCCTCGCCGCGATATCCCAGCAGTAGCAGGCAACCGGATGACGCCGCCGCTCCGTGAATAACCACGATGATGGGATTTCTCCGGCGCGGCGGGCGGCGCGGGCACGACGAGGACTTCGTCGCGTACTACGCCGCCCGTGCGGGCCATCTACGCAACACCGCCTATCTGCTGTGCGGCGACTGGCACCTCGCCGAGGACCTCACGCAGACGGCGTTCACCAACCTGTACCGGGCGTGGGGGCGGATCGACCGCCACGACGTCCTCGACCAATACGCCCGCCGCGTCCTGCTCCGCGCGTTCCTCGACGAACGCCGGCGCCCGTGGCGGCGTGAGCAGCCGACGCTCCCGGGCGACGAGGCCCTCGACTCCATCACCATCGAGCACGGGCCCGAGGACCGGCAGGTCCTCAAGACCGCGCTGCTGCGCGTGCCGAAGCGGCGCCGGGCGGTGCTCGTCCTGCGCTTCTGGGCCGACCTGTCGGTGGAGCAGGTGGCCGAGATCCTCGGCTGCAGTACCGGCACCGTGAAGAGCCAGACCTCCCGCGGCCTCGACGACCTGCGCAGTGCGCTCGGCGGGGCCCTCCATGACCTCAAGACATCCGGAGGACAGTCGTGAACGATGTGAAGTACCTGTGCGAGGTCAGCCTCGACGCGCCCGCCCCACCGCTGCGCGACGCGTCCACCGCGCTCGCGATCGCCCGCCGGGACGCGGCGCGCCGCACCCGGGTCCTGGCGACGGCGGGCCTCGCCGGCGCGGCCGCGCTGGCCGCCGTGGTCACCCCGACGGCGATGGGCAGCCCGGCGCTGGTGGCCGACGCTCCGGCTCAGGCTCCGTCCCCGTCCGCGGTGCCGTCCAGCAGCGCGCCGCCGGTGGTACGAGACGCCCAGGCCGCGGCCACCGACGACCGCAACGTCTACGCCCGGCTCGTCGCCGCGCTCCCGGCCGGGTACACGGCCCGCACCCAGTACCCGTTCGCCACCGACAACACGCGATACCCGATCCGCCTCGACGGAGTCCCCGCGGGCGAAAGCGTCCTCATCCCGATGACGGTGAGCGTCCTGGTCAGCGACGGCAGCGGCGAAGGCAGGCTGTGGGCGTACATGGCCAACGACGGCAAGCCGACGCCGAGCGGCGACCTGTGCGCTCCCCCGGCCCTCCAGCCGCTGGACGGCGAGGACTGCGTCGTGAAGACCATCGGCGGGGTGGCGGTGCGGGTCACGACGCAGCGCGACGAGGACGGCCGCCCGATCACCGTGGCCCGCCGCTACCTGCGCGGCGGCTGGTTCGAGGTCATCGCCGCGCAGAAGGTCGAGCTGTACTCCGGGGACAGCGACCTGCCGCCCGACGCGAAGAGCACCGGCAAGCCGGACAAGAAGACGCCCAAGCCGGCGCTCGCCGCCCCGTTCCTCACTCGCGACCAGGTCGCGGCGCTGGCGGCCGACCCGGCGATGCTGCCGTGACGAACTGACGGATCCGGTCGGCGACGGCATCCACGGGCTGGGTGCCGTCGACGACCAGGTCGGCCAGCTGCCGGCCGTTGGCGACGAAGCGGGCCAGCACGTCCCGCCCGTGCTCCAGATAGCCCCGCAGCACCTGCCGCGGATCCTCGGCGTCCAGCGCCCGCCGCGCGATCGCGATGTCGGGCGGCGTGTCGACGTAGACCGTCCACCGGGCCGCCCACCGGATCGGCGGCAGCGTCAGCGCGAACACGCCCTCCACGATGAGCAGCGGCGCGTCCTGGACCGTGTCGAGCCGCTCCTGCAACGCGATCAGGTCGACCCCGTGCTGGTCGGCGAAGCCTCCGTCGCCGAGACCGACCACCGTGGCGCCGAGCGGCCCGGCGACCGCGGCGGCGATGCTGCTCTTCCCGGAGCCGGCCGGCCCCGCGAGCACGAGGAGGGGCGGCACAGCGAGCATCATGATCCCGGACCCTACCGGTTCAGCGGATGGTGTGGAGCCCCGCGGCGTCGTGGGCGCGCAGAACCTTGCCCAGCGCGGTGGCCACGGTCGCCGCCTCGGCCGCGGTCATCCGGCCGGTGAAGTGGCGCTCGATGCCGGCCAGGTAGGTGGGGGCGGCGGCCTTGAGCCGGGCCCGGCCATCTGCCGTCAGCTTCGCGAACGCCGAGCGCTTGTCGGCCGGATTGGGCTCGCGCTCGACCAGGCCGGCCCGCACGAGCTCGTCGACGACCCGGCTCACCCGGCTGCGGCTCACCACCGCGGCGGCGCCGAGGTCGGTCATGGTCAGCCGCTTCCCCGGCGCGGCGTTGAGCTCCAGCAGCACGTCGTACCACGTCAGGGGCAGCCCGTGCGCGGCCTGGAGCTCCTGGTCGAGCAGCGGCACAAGCGCGGCGTGCACCCGCAGCAGTCCCGCCCAGGCGGCCGTGTTGTCCACCGTCACACCGTACCAGTCTTGTGCGCGCGCACGCATCTGGCGCACTATGTGCGTGCGCACGCATTCGAACTAGGAGGAGCCATGACCACCCTGCTGCACATCTCCGCCTCGCCGCGCGGCGAGCGCTCCGAATCGCTCGCCCTCGCCGGGCACTTCCTGGCCGCCTACCGCGAACTGCACCCGGAGGAGACGGTCGTCGAGTGGGACCTGTGGGACGGCTCGCTGCCGGCCTTCGGCCCGCCGGCCGCGGCCGCCAAGATGGACGTGTTCGCCGGCAGGACCCCGAGCGGCGAGGGCGCCGCGGCCTGGGCGGCGGCGCGGACGACCTTCGAGCGGTTCGCCGCGGCGGACAAGTACCTCTTCTCCGTGCCCATGTGGAACGCCGGCGTACCGTACATCCTCAAGCAGTTCATCGACGTCGTCAGCCAGCCGGGCATGGTCTTCGGCTTCGACCCGGACGCGGGTTACTCAGGCCTGGTGACCGGCCGCAAGGCCGCGGTGATCTACACCAGCGCCGTCTACGGTGTGGGTCGCGGGCCGTCGTTCGGCGCCGACCTCCAGCTCCCGTACCTCGACAACTGGCTGCGCTGGGCCGGCATCGACGACATCACGCCGGTGACCTTCCGCCCCAACCTGGCCACGACCGACGTCGGCGCCAAGCGCGACCGCGCGGTCGCCGACGCGGTGGAGGCCGCCAAGCGGTTCTAAGCGGTTCTAGGCCGACTGGCGGGCGCGCAGCAGCCGGGTCATCGCCGCGATGCCCGCGCCGATCGCCGACTCGTCCGGGGTGAACCCGGGGTGGTGCGGGATGCCCTCGGGGCCGACGCCGAGGTAGAACATGGCCCCGGGCACCCGCTCCAGGAACAGCGCGAAGTCCTCGCCGTTGAACGGGAACATCGCGTGCGACTCCACGACCTGGCCGAGGTGCGGCACGGCGGACCGGCTCAGGCCGGGGTCGCAGACCATCGCCGGGAACGGCGGCGCGGGGAAGTCGGCCGCGCCGCCGAGGGCGCGGATCCGCTCCCGCACCTCGGCGTACCGCTCCGGCGGCCAGGCCCGCACCCAGACCCGCACCCGCCGCGCGTCCTCGACCTGCGCGTGGGTGACGACGAACGTCGCGAGCGGCCCGCCGGGCGTCAGGAGGTCGGCGACGATCCGCTCGTACTCCTCCGGCGACTGCGGGTAGGCGACCGTGGACAGTGCCTCGACGGCCGCCGCCACCCGCTCGGGCTCGCCGGTGACGACGGTCCCGGTGTCGAGCCCCGGCAGCCCGGTCCCGGGCATGATCCCGAACGTCCCGGCCGGCAGCGGCGCGCAGTGCAGGGCGTAGACCTCGTCCGGCACGAGCCGGTCGAGCGCCCCGTCGGCGATCATCGCCCGGGCGCCTTCGAGGTTCTCCTCGGCGGGCTGGAAGTAGAAGACGACCTTCCCGCGGGCGCCGGCCGCCTGTGCCAGCGTCCGCGCGATCCCGACCCCGACCGCGGTGTGGACGTCGTGCCCGCAGATGTGCGCCGCCCCGCCCTGCTCGTCGGGCACGGCGTCGAGGTCGGCCCGGTACCCGATGACGGGCCCGTCCCCGCCGTCGAGGACGGCGACGATCCCGTGCCCGCCGACCCCGGTGGTGACGTCGAGCCCGGCCGCTCGGAGCTGCTCGGCCACGAGCCCGGCGGTGCGCCGCTCCTGCCCGGCGAGCTCGGGCGCCCGCTGGATCTCCCGCCGCAACCACACACAGTCGTCATCGATCCCCGTCACGCCTCCGATCGTTGCACAAGTCGCGCCAGCCGGTCGCCCGAGTCAGGATCCGGCACCGGTGGTGCGGTGCGCCGGTTCCACCACAGACAGAACATCAGCACCGTCCAGAGCTTGCGCGAGTGGTCGTGGGCTCCGCGGCGGTGGGCCGAGAGCAGGGACTGGACGTACCGCACGTCCAGCAGGTCGTCGACGTCCGTCGTGGCGAACACCTCCGCCGCCCACTCGCCCACGATGCCGCGGAGCCACACCCGCGTCGGGGTCGGGAAGCCCAGCTTGCGCCGGTCGACCACGGCGTCGGGGACGATGCCGCGGACCGCCTCGCGCAGCGCCAGCTTCGTCGTGCGGCCCAGCTTCAGCGACGTCGGCAGGGTGGCCGCGGCCGCGTACACGGCCCGGTCGAGGAACGGCACGCGCAGCTCCAGCGAGTGGGCCATCGTCATCCGGTCGGCCTTCGTGAGGATGTCGCCGGGCAGCCACGTGTGCAGGTCGACGTACTGCATCGTGGCCACGTCGTCGAGGTCGGCCGCCTCGCGATACAGCGGCGCCGTGACCGCGGTGTGCGCGGCGCCCGGCACCCGCATGAGCCGCGCCTTCTCGGCCGGGCCGAAGATGCGGGCGTTGCCGTAGTACCGCGCCTCCATCGGGGTCGTCGCCCGGTCCAGGAAGCTCTTGCCGCGCACGCCCTCGGGCAGCGCCGCCGACAGGGCGCGCAGCCCGCGCCGCACCGGGTCGGGCAGGCCGGCCACGGTGGCCAGGGCGCCCGGCTCGCGGTAGATCTCGTAGCCGGCGAACAGCTCGTCGGCGCCCTCGCCGGACAGCACCACGGTCACGTCCTGCGCGGCGCGCCGGGCCAGGAACCACAGCGGCACGATCGCCGGGTCGGCGACCGGGTCGTCGAGGTGCCACACGATCTGCGGCAGCGCGCTGATGACGTCCTCGTCGCGCACGACCGTCGCCGTGAGGCCCACACCGAGCGCGGCGGCCGTCTCCGCGGCGGCCTCGATCTCCGAGTAGCGCTCGTCGTCGAAGCCGACCGTGTACGTGTGGATGTTCGGGTGCTTCTCCTTGGCCAGCGCGACGACCGCGGTCGAGTCGACGCCGCTGGACAGGAACGCGCCCAGCGGCACCTCCGACTGGAGGTGGGCGTGCACGCTGTCGCGCAGCGCGTCGCGCACGGCGGCGATCGCCACGTCCGCCGGGAGGGTGGCGGGGCGCAGGGAGTGCCGGAAGTACCGCTCGATGCGCGGCTCCTCGCCGGCCCGGTACGTGAGCGTGTGGCCGGCCGGCAGGCGGCGCACCGCGGTGTGCAGCGTGGCCGGCTCGGGCACGTACTGGAACGTCAGGTAGTTGGCCAGGGCGTCGGCGTCGACGTCGCCGCCCGCGTACGGCAGGAGGGCCTTCTTCTCGCTGGCGAGGAAGAGGCCGGACGCGGTCTGCATGAGGTACAACGGCTTGATCCCGAACGGGTCCCGCATCGCGTGGAGGGTGCCGGTGTCCCGGTCCCAGGCCACGATCGCGAACATCCCCCGCAGCCGGCGCACCGCCGACGGCCCCCAGTGATGGAACGCGGCGGCCAGCATCTCCGCCTCCCCCTCGGTGGCGAAGGTGGCGCCGTGCTCCTGCATGAGCTGCGCGCGCAGCTGCCGGTAGTTGTAGATCTCGCCGTTGAACACGACGGTCCAGCCGGCGTAGCGCATCGGCTGGCGGCTGTGCGCCACGTCGACGATCGCGAGGCGCTGGAAACCGAACGCGACGCCGGCGTCCAGCGCCACCCCGGTCTCGTCGGGGCCGCGGTGCCGCAGGCGGTCCAGGGCCTCGGCGAAGCCCGGCACGTCGACGGTACCGGTGGCACTCACGAACACCAGAAGTCCACACATGGCGGTGAGTGTGCGGATCCGCTCGTTGGAAACTGATGAAGAAGTGTGGCCGGGATCAAAACCCGACCCTGGTTTCGCAGGTTCTTCACATTCGGCGCGGGACAATGTCCGGGATGAGCGCACGAATCCTGGTCGCGGAGGACGACCCGAAGCAGGCCGAGCTGATCCGGCTGTACCTCGAACGCGACGGGCACAGCGTGCTCACGGTCAACAACGGTCGCGCGGCGCTGGAGCAGTGCCGCTCGCGCAAGCCCGACCTGCTCGTGCTCGACGTCATGATGCCGCTGGTCGACGGCCTCGACGTGTGCCGGATCATCCGGGCCGAGTCCAACGTGGCGATCCTGCTGGTCACGGCCCGCTCCACCGAGGACGACCTGCTGCTCGGCCTCGACCTGGGCGCCGACGACTACATGACGAAGCCGGTCAGCCCGCGCGAGCTCACCGCCCGGGTGCGGGCGCTGCTGCGCCGGGCCGGGATCGGCAGCCCGGGCCACCAGCGGGTGCTGCGGGTCGGCGACCTGACCGTCGACGCCGGCCGGTTCGAGGTCC
Organism: Dactylosporangium sp. AC04546; assembly: GCF_022095675.1. Classification (GTDB taxonomy): domain Bacteria; phylum Actinomycetota; class Actinomycetes; order Mycobacteriales; family Micromonosporaceae; genus Dactylosporangium. The sequence goes on from NZ_JAHYSG010000024.1 coordinate 89,412, forward strand.
GGGTCGGCGACGCGGCGGTGGTGCTCACGGCCAAGGAGTTCGGCATCCTGGAGCTGCTCGCGGGCGAGCCCGGCCGGGTCTTCACCCGCGGCGAGATCATCAACCGGGTGTTCGGGTTCGAGCGTGACGTGTCGGAGCGGACGGTCGACGCGCACGTGGTGAACCTGCGCCGCAAGATCGAGGCGGAGCCGATGGAGCCACGGTACGTCCAGACGGTCTACGGGCGGGGCTACCGCCTCGCCGACACCACATGAGTGGTCCGGAGCGGAGCGGAGGGGCCGCTCATCATAGGCTCAGCTGGGGCTCGTGCGCCCGGAGCGAAGCGGAGGGTGCATGAGTTTCCGGGCCCGGGTCTTCGGGCTGGTCCTGCTGGTGGCCGTGATCGCGATCGGGGCCACCGCCTGGCTCACGTTCAAGCTGGCCACCCGCCAGATCGACGAATCGCAGGAGAAGGCCACCCAGCACGTCGTCGACACGGCCGACATCGTGCGGTCGTACGCGCGCCGGCACGGCACCTGGGCGGGCGTGTCCGTCAAGGTCCAGGCGCTGTCCGAGGCCAACCACCAGCGGATCCGGCTGGTCAACCTGTACGGGCAGGTCACCGTCGACAGCGACCACCTGGCCAAGCGCGCGGCCCGCCCGGTCGTCAGCCCGCCGACGCTCATCGACCCGCGCCCGACGCTGACCCTGCCGGACAACGTCGACGAGCTGCCCTGGCCGGAATCCGTCGTGCGGGACGCCAAGGTGCGGAGCCTGACGAAGGCCGAGGCGGTCACGCTCGACGGGATCCGCAAGTTCCGCCAGACCCAGCTGGTCGCCCGCTGCCTCACCGAGCGCGGGATCGAGCCGCCGGCCGTGACCCCGAACAAGCTCGGGATCCCGATCCCGGCCACCCCTCCGGAGGCGTCGGACTGCATCCAGACGATCAAACCGGAGCTGGCCGAGGACGAGGGCGGCGACGAGGCCGCCGTGAAGGTGTGCCGCTCCGAGAAGGTGGAGCACGGCTGCCTGGTCCGCGTGTTCGGCGAGCGGGTGTCGGCGTTCGCGCCCGAGCCGCTCCAGCTGTTCCTGGGCGCCGTCGACGACGACCCGGCCAAGCTGGTCGGCGGCCCGATGGCCGTCGCGGCCGGCAGCGTCCTGGTCCTCGCCCTGGCCGGCACGGCCGTGGTCGCCCGGCACGTGAGCCGCCCGGTCCGGTCGCTGACCGCCGCCTCGCGCCGCCTCGCCGACGGCCACCTCGACACCCGGGTCCCGCTGGTCGGCGGCGGCGAGCTGGGCCAGCTGTCGACGTCGTTCAACCGGATGGCGCAGGCCATCGAGGCCTCCGAGCAGGCCCAGCGCCGACTCGTCGCGAGCGTCGCGCACGAGCTGCGGACCCCGCTGTCCAACCTGCTGGGCTACCTGGAGGCGCTGCAGGACGGCGTGGTCCCCCCGTCGCGCGAGCTGTTCGCCTCCCTGCACGACGAGGCACAGCTCCAGCGGCGCATCCTCGACGACCTGCAGGACCTGACGCTGGCCGAGGCCGGCCACCTGACCTACCGCCGGGTCGACTTCGACCTGGCCGAGCTGGTCGAGACGGCCCGCGTGGCGCACCTGGCGGTGGCGGAGGCGACCGGCGTGCGGCTGCGCGCGGAGGTCGCCGGCCCCCTGCTGTTCCACGGCGACCACGACCGCCTGCGCCAGGTCCTCGGCAACCTGGTCACCAACGCGCTGCGGTACACGGACGCGGGCGGCTCGGTGACCCTGCGGGCGTACGTGGCCAACGGCCGCCCGGTGCTCGAGGTCGAGGACACCGGCTGCGGTATCGCGGCCGCGGACCTGCCGTTCGTCTTCCACCGCTTCTGGCGCGCCGACCCGGCCCGCGACCGCGCGACGGGCGGCAGCGGCCTGGGCCTGACGATCGCCCGCCAGATCGCGCGCGACCACGGCGGCGAGATCTCCGTCGCCAGCGAAGTGGGAGTGGGATCGACGTTTCGCGTCACCCTGTGACCGCCACCCTTTCCGCGGTGACGATGATCGGCGTATGACCGTTGAACTGACCATCGGCGTGGAGGCCCTGCTGGCAAGGGCCCGCGAGGGCATGCACCGCCTCGGCCCGCACGAGACCCGCGCCGCCGCCGCGGCCGGCGCCCTGCTCGTCGACACCCGCACCGAGACCCAGCGCCGGGAGCAGGGCGAGCTGCCGGGCGCCCTGGTCATCGACCGCACGGTCCTGGAGTGGCGCCTCGACCCGGCGTCGCCGGACCGCATCCCGGAGGCAACCGACTACGACCGCCTGGTCATCGTGGCGTGCCGCCAGGGCTACAGCTCCAGCCTGGCCGCGGCGAGCCTGCGCGCGGTGGGCCTGCACCGCGCGACGGACCTGGTGGGCGGCGTCGAGGCCTGGCTGGCCGCGGGCCTGCCGATGACCGAGGCTCCGGCCGACGTCCGCCGCTAGCCCCTTGGACGATCCTGGGACAGGCCGCTGGGCCGGTGGGTGGACTTGACGGCGGCCAGGTCTTCGGTCAGGGCCGCCACCTCGCGGTGGTCCGGGCCGAAGATCGCGGTCCTGATGCGCAGCGCCTCGGTGAGCGCCGCCTCGGCGCGCGTGAAGTTGCCCAGGCGGTACTCCGACTCGCTCAGTGCCAACAGGGCGGCGGTCGCGTACCGACCGCCGCCCTGGTCCCCCACCCCCTCGGCGAAAGTGCGCACGGCGCGGCGCCACAACCGCAGCGCCCCCGTCCACATGCGCACCTCCCGTCACTCCAGAAGCACGCGCAGCGGGGGCAGTTGGTTCACAACTGCGGCGGGATTTTCTACCTGGGCGTTATGTCCCAATCCCGGCAGTACCACGAACTCGGGAACCAGGGCCTCGAGGTCGGCGGAGGACACCATCTGGTCGTGCTCGCCCCGGGCCAGCAGCACGGGCACGGGGGCGGCGGCGAGCAGGGCCGCGACCCCCGGCTCCCCCACACCGAACGCCCGCTGGTCGAACGCCAGCCCCCACCCGCCGGGAACGGCGCGGACGGCCGCGCCGGGCGCGGCCGCGAGACCGTCGAGCCCGGCGATGCGCAGGTGCCGCCGCTCGGCCTCGTCCCGCGAGGCGAAGACGGACCCGGGCCGCGCGGCCAGGTCCGACGCGCGGGACAGCTCGGCGGGCGTCCACGACACCTTGATCCCGACGCCCACCACGGCCCGGACGCCGGGCAGCCCGGCCAGGTGCAGGCCGACCACGCCGCCGAAGGAGTGGCCGACGACGACCGTCCCGGCCGGGTCGACGAGCGGCGCGACGGCGGCCGCCACCGCCGCGAACGTGTACTCCTCCAGGTGGGCGGACCCGCCGTGGCCCGGAAGGTCGGGCGCCACCCAGGAGACGCCCGCCAGAGCCTGCCCCACCCCGTCCCACACGTCGGCGGTCGCGCCGAGCCCGTGCAGCAACACCACCGTGGGACCCCGCCCACCGCCACGCAACACCCGCAGTTCGGTCATGCGCTCAGCATCACATGCCAGAAGCATAAGCACACTATATAAGTAGATGATATACCTGAGCGATGGGAGCCTTCAGGCAGCCGCGGGCCGTGTGGGCCGTGGCGTTCGCGTGCGTCATCTCGTTCATGGGCATCGGGCTCGTCGACCCGATCCTTCCGGCGCTGTCCAAGCAGCTCGACGCCTCGCCGTCGCAGGTGTCGCTGCTGTTCACCAGCTACCTGCTGGTGACCGCCGTCGCCATGCTCGTGACGAACTGGGTGTCCAGCCGGCTCGGCGCGAAGCGGACGCTCGTCGCCGGCCTGATCCTCATCGTCCTGTTCGCCGGCCTCGCCGGTACCTCCGGATCCATCGGCGGCATCGTGGGCTTCCGGGCCGGCTGGGGGCTCGGCAACGCCCTGTTCATCGCCACCAGCCTCGCCATCATCGTGGCCAGCGCCAGCGGCGGCATCGCGGGCGCCATCATCCTGTACGAGACCGCGCTCGGGTTCGGCATCGCGGTCGGGCCGCTGCTCGGTGGGTACCTCGGCGCGATCAGCTGGCGGGGACCGTTCTTCGGCGTGAGCGTGCTGATGGCCGTCGCGCTCGTGCTCACGCTCGTGCTCGTGCCGGCGACGCCGAAGCCCGACCACAAGACATCCCTGAAGGCGCCGATCGTCGCGCTGAAGGACCGCGGGCTGCTGATCATGAGCCTCGCCGCGGTCTGCTACAACTGGGGCTTCTTCACGCTGCTCGGCTACGCGCCCTACCCGATGCACCTCGACGAGCACAAGCTCGGCCTGGTCTTCGCCGGCTGGGGCCTGCTCGTCGCGCTGTTCAGCATCGCCGTCGCGCCGCGGCTGGAGAAGCGCTTCGGCACCGTGCGGACGCTCTACGTGAACATGGCCGGCCTGGCCGTCGTGCTCGCCGTCATCGGCGCCTGGACCGGCAGCGCCACGGCCGTCATCGTCGCGACGATCGTCTCCGGCGCGTTCATCGGCATCAACAACACGCTCACCACGCAGGCCGTCATGACGGTCGCGAAGGTCGAGCGGCCGGTCGCCTCCGCGTCGTACGGGTTCGTGCGGTTCATCGGCGGCGGCCTCGCGCCGTTCGTCGCCGGCAAGCTCGCCGACCACTTCGACATGCACGTGCCGTTCTTCGTCGGCGCCGTCGCGCTGCTGCTGGCGATCGTGGTCCTCGCGGCGGGGCGCCGGTTCATCACCACCGGGTCGGAGCCCGCCGCGGCCGAGCGGCGGCCGGTCGTGGTGGCGGTCGACGCCTCCGACGCCGCCACGGCGGTCACCGCGAAGGCCGTGGAGCTCGCCGCCCGCCGGCACGCGCCGATCGAGGTGCTGCACGTGTACGAGGTCGACGTCATCGGCGACGACGCCGTCGAGCGCGAGTCCCTGGACGAGGCCAACCGGGTGGTGGCCGCGCACGTCGGGGAGATCACGGCGACGGGTGCCGTGCCGGCGGTGTCGGGTCACGTCCTGCGCAGCGTCGCCGACCACGCCGCCACGGGGCGCCTGCTGGTCCGGGAGGCCGAGCGGCTCGGCGCGCAGGTCCTCGTGGTCGGCCGCTCGACCAGCGGCCCGATCGCCCGCTGGCTCGACGACAGCAGCACCCAGCGGGTCCTGGCCGAGGCCACCACGGACGTGCTGGTGGTCCAGGGAACTCCGTTGACCGCTCAGCCGTAGTCCGGTTGGCTGCCGGCATGAGCGAGCTGCGGATCTTGGCTGTTTCGGAGGGACCGACCGCCGACGACTGGCGGCACGTCCACAACGTGATCATCCCGGCCGACGCGCTGAGCGCCGACGAGGTCCGCGAGCGGATCGGTCGCAACCGCCTCCACGTGGCGTACCGGGGTGACACGCTCGTGGGCTGCACGACGGTCCGGCCGGGAGCGGTCGCCACGGTCATCGTGCGGGTGCTTGCGCAGTACCGCCGGCAGGGCATCGGCCGGCAGCTGCACGCCATGGCCCTCGCGGAGGCGCGGGCGCTCGACGCCGAGCGGGTCGAGACGATCGTCTGGGCGTCCAATGTGGACGGCCTGCGGTTCGCCGCGGCGCACGGGTACGCCGAGGAGGTCGACCGCTACCTGCCGGACGGCGAGGACGTCCCGTACATCACCCTGAGACGGGCCTGACTCGACAGCACCGCCACGACGGCCAGCAGCACCAGGGCCGAGCCGTACGCCACGGCCGGCTCGGCCAGCGGCGGCACGCCCACCCACCGCAGCCCGGGCAGTGAGCCGGCCGCGGCCAGCCAGGCGACGACGGCCGCGACGGCCCCGGCGACGCCGGCCGCGAGGACCAGCCGCAGCGCGGCCAGCGGCTCGACCAGCCGGGCGGTGCGGGCCGGCAGCCCCTGGGCGCGCAGCGCCCGCAGGTCGGCCGCGCTCCCGCCGATGGTGCCGACGATCAGGGCCGCCGCGGCGAGGGCCACCGCGATCACGCCCGCGACGAGATAGAACCGCAGGCCCTGGGCGCTGCCCTCGCCGGCCAGCGCGGCCCGGGCGTCGCCGACCGTGTGCCGGCCCTCGACGGTGAGGCCGCGGGACACCAGCGTGTCGACGAGCGACGGCGGGGCGTCGGCGGTGAGCCACACCTCGGCGTCGTCGGCGGCGCTGTCGGTGGCGAGCCGGTCGGCGTAGTCGAGGTCGACCAGGGCGCCGCTGGTGCCGAGCCGCGGCAGCCGGTCGGCGGTGGCGGCGATGCGGGCCGGGACCGACCTGCCGCCGAACGAGCCGACCGTGCCCTCCGGCGGCAGCGGGCCGGTGGCCAGCACGGGCAGCGCCTCGGGCGCGTCGGCGGTGCGAAGGATTCCGGCGTCGACACGCGACGACGCGGGGAGCGTGAACGTGACCCCGCCGCCGTCGGCCGGCGCCGCCGACGCGCCGGGCGCGACCCGCCAGCGGGGCGACGGCGGGTTGTGCACGGTCAGCACGACCGTCGGTCCCAGATAGGGAGGCAGTCGTACCGTGAGATCGACGAGCCGGCATCCGGCCGCGCACGGCAGCTCGGCAGTGTACGTCGATCGCCCCGGCCGCAGCGCGCCGAGCTCGACGGCCGTGGTGGCCCGCCCGTCCCGCGGCGCGACGGTGACCGCGAACCCGAGGTCCGGCCGGTCCAGCGACGTCACCGTGACGTCGAGCGAGATGCGGTTCGCGGTGAGCACCACGGGCTCCCCGTCGACCGGCGGGTGCAGGACGCCGGCCAGCTCGGTGGGCGGGACCGACGCGGACGTGTGGGACAGGATCGCGACCCGGCCGAGCCGCGTCGCGTCGACGGCGAGCACGGGTGGGCTGCCGGCCGTGGCCGGGATGGGCACGACCGCCATCGCGTACCGGCCGTCGGGGTCGGCGGCCCGGACCGCGCTCAGCAGGTGGGTGCGGCTGCTCGCGCCGACCTGGAGCACGACCGGCGCACCGGTGCTCACATCGGCGTCGACCGCCTGCCGCTGGGTGACGGCGGTGCCGGCGGCCGCGGCGAACCCGAGCGACGCGAGCGCGACGACGAGCACCACGAGCACCCGCGCGCCGACCGGCCGGCGGGCCAGGCGCAGCCCGGCCAGGGCGGCGGCGAGCCGGCCCCGGTGCAGCGCCCGGCGGGCCGCGGCGGCGGCGAGCGGCGGCACCACGGCCGCGGCGGCCAGCGCGACGGCGAGCATGACGAGGGCCGGCGCGACGAGCGCGACCCCGCCGCCGAAGCCGCCGGCGCCGCGCAGCTGCACGGTGGCGACGGCCGCGGCGACGAGCACGAGCACGACGGCCCCGCGCCAGCGCGCTACCCGCCGGTCGACCTCGCGCAGCAGCGCGCTCACCGGCGCCGCCACGGTCCGCACGGCGACCACGAGCGCGAGGAGCACCGCGCCGAGCACCGCGACGCCGGCGTACCGCAGCGCACCCGGCGTGCTCCAGCCGCCGGCGGCGGTGAACCCGGCGACCGCGCCCACGGGCACGGCGACGAGCGTCTCGCCGACCGCCAGCCACCACCGCCAGCGCCGGGCGACGCCGCGCAGGGCGATGATGCCGTGCTCGAAGCGGCGGGCCCGGGCGGCGGCCGACACGGCGAGGACGATGACCGCCCAGGCGAGCACGAGGACCGGGGCGACGGCGTACGGGACGGTGGCCCGCACCGCGGCCCGCCGCTCGTCGATGCGCTCGATGACGCCGTCGAGGTCGGTCGACAGCCGCGCGCCCTCGGTGCTGCGCCGCTTCGCGCTCGCGACCCAGTCGCGCAGCTCGTCCAGCGACGCGACGCTGATGGCCCCGGGCCGCGGATAGCCGTTGTACGCCTGCAGCTCGGCGGGCCGGGAGAAGGTGGCGAGGGTGCGCCGGTCGACCGAGATCGCCGGGCCGGTGAGGTCGGCGAGCGCGCCGCTGCGGCCCCAGTAGGGCTCGGAGCTGTCGCGGGCCCGGACGATCCCGACCACGGTCAGGGCGGTGGGGCCGCCGGCCGGGACGTACTTGTTGAGGAGGTCGTCGTAGCGGGAGCCGCTCATCGAGATCGCCTGGCCGGGCTTCACCCCGAGCCGCTGGGCGGAGTGCTCGCTGACGACCGCCTCGCCGGCGCCCATGAGGCAGCGGCCGGCGACGATCACGACGTGCTCACAGAGGCGTTCGCGGTAGGAGATCCGGGAGAGCTGCTCGGCGGTGGCCACCGGCAGCTCGGTGGGCTGCGCGACGAACTGGGCGGAGAACACCGACTCGTAGCCGGGCGCGTCGAGCCAGCCGGACGCGAGGCTCTCGAAGGTGCGCGGCATGCTGCCGTCGCCGGTCGACTCGACCTGGCCGGTGACGACGATGTTGACGTCGCCGGCGGCGGCGCCGGCCAGCTCGGCGGCGACGATGCGCCGGTCGGCGCGGTCGACGTAGACGGGCGCGGCCACGGCGGCGGCGGTCGCCAGCGCGGTGAGCATGGCGACGGTGAGCGCGCGGGCCCAGCGGGACCGCAGCATGGCCAGCACCAGCGCGATCACGGGCGCTCCTCCCCGTTCTTCAGCGCGGCTCCGGACAGGGCGACGGCGGCGAACACCGCCAGGGCGAACACCGCCACGACCAGGAGGGCGAGCGGCTGGACGGCGGGCTCGGTGACCGGCCAGCGGTCGGTGAACGGCCGCACGGGTGGCGGCGCGAGCAACCGCAGCACGACGGCGGCGAGCAGCCCGACCGGTACGCCGACGAGGACCGGGGCGAGCGCCGACCAGCGGCCGGCGGTGCGCAGCGCGGCCCGCCCGACGCCCTGGCGGCGCAGCGCGGTCCGCTCGGCGGCCCGCTGGCGGCGGTCGACGGCGGCGACGACGGCCGCGGTGACCCCGCCGAGCAGCAGGATGGCGGCGGCCCCGGCGAGGCCGCCGAGGAGGATCAGCGCCGGGGCGAGCCGCCCGGCCCGGTCGGTGGCCCGGTCGACGGTGTCGTCGCCGATGACGGTGAGACCGGCGGCGCGCAGCCGCTCGACGGTCCGGTCGGTGGCGGCCGGGCTGAGCCAGACCTCGGGACGGTCGCCGGAGCCGCCGGGCCGCCCCGTGCCGGCGGCGATGCGCTGGGCGTAGTCGAGGTCGACGATCACACCCTCGGTGCCACCGCGCGGGACGGTGGCGACCGGGTGCGGCGCCAGCGGTACCGTCGCGCCGAAGATGGTGACGGCGGGCTCCTCGTGGGCCGGCAGCGCGTCCCCGGACACGAGCGCCGGCAGTGGCACCGGCGTGTTGACAGCGTAGAGGCGGCTGTCGATCGGTGAGGTGCTCATCGGCGCGGCGTCCAGCAGGCGCAGCCCGCCGCCCGACTGGTCGACCTGGATGCCGCTGACGGCCCTGCCGAGCGTGGTGCGCCAGCGGGCCGCATCGCCGAACGCGCCGGCGTCGACCACGGCGCGGCCGCCGGCGGTCAGCTCGCGCAGCTCGACCGGGCCGTGTTCGGCGTCGATCGCGTCGACGCGGCAGCCCCGGTCGCAGGCCGGCACGGCGACCGTGCGGGCCGACGGCTGCGGGTCGACCGGGCCGAACTCGGCGATCACCTGCTCGCCGGTGGCAGCGACCGTTAGCACGACCCGGATGACCGCGCCCTCGCCCCCGGCGGTGAGGGTGAGCGCGGTACCGCTGAACTCGAGCGCCTCCGGCGACGGCCCGCGCAGGGCGTCCGCGGGGCCGCCGGTCACCGCCGCGAACCGGGCGCTGTCGACGGCGATCACCGGGGCCGCGCCGGCCGCACCGGTGACGACGACGGCCATCGCCTCCGTGCCCGACGGGTCGGCGGCGCGCACGGCGGCGAGCAGCCGTGCCGGTGCGACCGGCGCGACCCGCAGCACCCGGTCGGCGCCGAGCTCGACGGCGGCCCGCTCGGCCCGGGCGGTGATGGCACCGGCCCAGTCCTGCGCGGCGAGCGCGGCGACGCAGGTGGCGGCGGCGAGCACGGGCACGATGCGGTACGCGGTGCGGCGCCGCCCGAGGGTCAGCCCGGCGATGCCGCCGGCGACCCGGCCGGCGGCGAGCGCGTTGCGCCCGGCCAGTCCGGCCCCGGCCAGCAGCGCGCGGGTGGCGAGCACCCCGGCGCCGACGGCGAGCAGCAGCGGCGCCGCCTGGGAGAGGCCGAACCCGGTGTCGCGCCGCACGTCGGCGGCCGGCTCGGTGGCGACCTGGAAGAACGCGGCGACGGCGAGCGCGAGGGCACACACCTCGACGGTGGCGGCGGCGAGCGGCCGGCGCGGGAGCACGACCCGCAGCAGGTCGGCGACGCGCCGCTGGGTGGCCGCCCAGTCGGCCGCGACCACGATGACGGCGGCCGCGCCGAGCAGCACCCAGAGCTCGACCGGCGGCCGCTGCCGCAGCGCGTACGCGATCGCGAGCGGCACGGCGGCGCCGGCCGCCAGCGGGAACAGGCTCTGTCCGGCGGTGGCGGCCAGGGCGCGCCACCGCGGCAGGCCGCGGATCGCCAGCCGGGCGGCGTCGCCACGGCGCTCGGCGGCGGCGTAGGCGGCCGCCACCGCGAGGGCCAGCGTGCCGAACAGCAGGACCTGGAGCTCGGCGATGCGGATGCCGCGCAATGTCGCCCGCCGGTCGGTGGCGAGCGCGGCGGCGAGCGCGGGCGCACCGGAGTACACCTGCGGAAATGCCCCCTGCAGGCGGATCAGCTCGGCCGAGAGCTCCTCCGGCGCGTCGAACGCCACCGGGCGCAGCAGGGCGTCGACGGTGGCGCTCACCGACACCTTCGCCCGGGCGATCGTGTCGAGCGTCGTGTACGCGGCGGGGCCACCCTGGTCGGACCAGTACCAGCCGGTCGGGTCGGCCGCCTGGAAGACGCCGGTGACCGTGAGCTCGACCGGGGTGGCGGTGAGGCCCGCGTCGTGCCGCAGCTTCGCGCCGGGGCCGACGGCGAGCTGCCGGGCCAGGTCGGCGCCGAGCATGACCTCACCGTCGGCGGACGGGCAGCTCCCGGCGGTGAACGTGACGTTGCGGCAGACCTCGTCCAGGACGCGCAGCTCGACCGGCTGCTTGCGGTCGCCGGCGTAGAGACCCCCGGCCAGGCGTACCCCGGTGATCATCCGCTCGGTGTTGTCCGGCGTCAGGGCATTGCCGCTGACCAGCTGGCGGAAGCGGTCGAGGGTCGGGCCGGGGCTGGTGCCGAGGTCGACCGGGCCGCGGACGCCGAGCGAGCGCTGCGCCTCGCCGGCGGCGCTGATGCGCTCGCGGGTCGCGGTGCGCTCGGCGGTGGCGGCGCCCCAGCCGGCGGCGAGGGCGGCACTGACGGTGATCGCCGCGAGCAACGCCATGACCAGAGCCTGCGGGCGTCGCGCCCGCAGCGCGGCGAAGATCAGGCCCAGCATGCAGTGGACCCTAGCGAAGTCCCATTGCCTCATCAATGCCGTCGAGTGCACTTGGAGAAACCTCAACGCACCCCTCTGGCGGCCGATGAGTCGATCGTCCGGTGTTCAACCAACGCGACTGGGACGTGAAGCAGCATGAGCACATCCACGACACCGATCGAGATCACGGTGCGGCGCGGCGCGCTGCGGGGCTGGGTCGCCGACCGGCCGGTCGCGACCAAGATCCTGATCATCTCCGCGGTCGTCGCCGTGGTCGCGATCGGCGTCGGCATCCTGTCGATCGTGAGCATGAACCGGCTCAACGGCCGGCTCGACCAGCTCAAGACCCGCCACCTGGAGAGCGTGGCCCAGCTGGTGGTCATCCGGCAGGGGATCAGCGAGAACTACCGCTCCCAGTCGCTGTTCGCCTGGTCCTCCTCCGATCCGACGCTGGGGCCGCGGGCCCTGGACGCCCGCAACGCCGGCGACACGCTGGTCGACCAGGGCCTCACGAGGTACCGCCGGCTCACCAGCGGCTCGGACGCGCGCGAGAAGGCCGTGACCACGTTCGCCGACACCTGGGCGAACTACACCAACCTGCGCAACGTCGTGGTGTTCCGTGACCAGCCCCGGGCCGGCACGACCGTCCCGACCGACGGCGCCGAGCGAACGAAGCTGTGGAACAGCCTCGAGGCGCAGATGAACACCTCGGTCGCCGAGCTGCAGAAGCTGGAGACCGACGAGGCCGCCGCGATGGCGTCGGACGCGACCAGCGACTACGCGACCGCCCGCGACTGGACGGTCGGTTCGCTCGTCGCCGGCCTGCTGCTGGCGCTGGTGATCGGTGTGGCGATCAGCCGGCGGATGACGGCGCAGCTGCGCAGCGTCTCGGACACCCTCCGCGGCGTCGCCGACGGTGACCTGACCCGGCGGGCCGAGGTGCACGGGCGCGACGAGCTGGGCCGGATGGCGGTGGCCGTCAACCAGGCGAACGCGAGCATCGGCCGTACCGTGGAGACCCTCTCGACCGCCGCGAGCACCCTCGGGACGAGCTCCGGGCAGCTGACCGGCGTCACGTCGCGCATCGCCGACAGCGCGCGGGCCGCGGCCGAGCGGGCCAACGTGGTGGCCGGCGACGCGGGCACGGTGTCGCACAACGTGCAGACGGTGGCCGCCGGCTCGGAGGAGATGGGCGCCTCGATCCGGGAGATCGCGCAGAACGCCAACGACGCGGCGCGGGTCGCCTCGGAGGCGGTCGGCGTGGCCGAGTCGACCAACCGGACGGTGTCGAAGCTCGGCGACTCCTCGACCGAGATCGGCAACGTGGTCAAGGTGATCACCTCGATCGCCGAGCAGACGAACCTGCTGGCGCTGAACGCGACGATCGAGGCGGCCCGGGCGGGCGCGGCCGGCAAGGGCTTCGCGGTCGTGGCCTCCGAGGTCAAGGACCTCGCCCAGGAGACGGCCCGGGCGACCGAGGACATCTCGCGGCGGGTCGAGGCGATCCAGTCGGACACGGCGAACGCGGTCGAGGCGATCGGCGAGATCAGCCGGATCATCGCCCGGATCAACGACTACCAGCTGACGATCGCCTCCGCGGTCGAGGAGCAGACGGCGACGACGAGCGAGATGAGCCGCAGCGTCGGCGACGCGGCGCACGGGGCGGCGAACATCGCGAACAACATCGCGGGGGTCGCGGACGCCACGCAGACGACGACGGCGACGCTCGCCGAGGTGGACCGGACGGTGGCCGAGCTGAGCCGGCTGGCCACCGACCTGCAGCAGGCTGTGGGGTCGTTCAAGGTGTGACTCCCTGGGGGCGGCCACCCCACCGTGGCCGCCCCCAGGTGCTCACCAGGTGAATGTCGCCAGGGCGCCGCCGGGCAGCGTGTACTCGAACGTCCTGCCGCCGACCGTCACCGCGAACGAGCGCGGGTCGTCGTTCTGGTTGTGCACGACCAGGGCGGTCGTGCCGTCCGGGGTACGGAAGGCGACGTCCTGGATCTGGCCGTTCCAGCCGGTGGTGCCGTACGAGGTGCTCGCGATGCGCACCGAGCCGGGCGGCACGAACTTGGCCAGGTGACCGATCGTGTAGTACTCGGCGTCGGTGGTCACGCTGCCGTCGGCCTGGCGGGTGACCAGGCCGGTGCAGGTGCCGCAGCCGCCCAGGTGTGGGCCGCCGTCACTGTCGAGCGCGATGTTCCAGTTGACGACCGACTTCGCCCACTCGCGGGTGGTGCCGATGACGATGTTCCGCGCGTGCCAGACCAGCGTGTCGCGGAAGATCTGGGCCGGCGGGTCGTTCGGGCCGTGCGAGCCGGAGCACTCGGTGAACCAGATGCCCTTGTCGGGGAAGGCGTCGTGCAGCTTGCCCTGCGCGGACGGGTCGCCGGAGTAGCAGTGGTACGCGGTACCGGCGATCCACTTGGCCGCCGGGCTGGCCAGCAGCTTGTAGGGGTAGTCGGTCTCCGGGTCCTCGCCGGGCGGGGTGGACCCGACGTCGCCGGGGTGCGTGGTCCAGTTGTGGTCGTAGCCGAGGATCTTCGTGCGCGGGCTGAACAGGCGCAGCAGCGGGCCGAGGATCTCGATGACCTTCGCCTCCTGGCGCACCGGCAGGTCGGTGCCGGGGTAGCCGCTCGGGTGCCGGTTCTGCGGCTCGTTCTGCACGCTGATGAAGTCGACCGGCACGCCCGCGGCGGTGTAGGCGAGCACGAAGCGCAGCAGGTAGGCGGCGTAGGCCGCATAGACGGCGGGCTCGTCCTTGAGCCGGCCACCGACGAGCGAGTCGCCGGTCTTCATCCAGGCCGGCGGGCTCCACGGCGTGGCCATGACCTTCAGCTGCGGGTTGAGCTGCTTGGCCCGCCGCAGCAGCGGCAGGATCCGCGCCCGGTCGTGCTCGATGCCGAAGTGCCGCAGCGTGTAGTCGGTCTGGCCCGGGGGCATGTCGTCGTACGTGTAGTGCTCCGCCTCGGCGGTGAAGTCCGACGAGCCGACGGGCTGGCGCAGGAAGCTCACGCCGATGCCGGAGCGCGGGTCGAACAGCTTGCGCATGGTGTCCTCGCGCTGCGCCGGGGTGAGCCGGTAGAGCACGTCGGCGGAGGAGTCGGTGATGGCGGCACCGAAGCCGTCCATGCGCTGGTACGTCTGTGCGGGGTCGACGGTGATCGTGACCTCGGCCGAGGTGCCGGGGTTGAACTTCACGGGTGCGCGCTCGTGCAGCAGCTCGGCGCGGTCGACGGTGGTCACCCAGACCCGGGCGGTCGTGGTCCGGGGTTGTGCGACGGCGCTGCCGGACGCGGCGAGTGCGAGCACGCACCCGGTCGCGATCGCGCCGGTGAGACGGGTGAGCATGCGATCTCCTCTGCGGCCTCTGTAACAAAATGAAACAGCCGTGTAACATCGCCGGGCATTAGAAAACTCTCATCGATATCGACTGTCAAGCTTGGTGATGTAACAGATGACTGATCGACGGCGGGTGACAGTGCGCGACATCGCCGCGGCGACGGGGCTGTCGATCGCGACCGTGTCGCGGGCGCTGAACGGGCACGCCACCGTCACGGCGGCGACCCGGGCGGTGGTCAACGAGGCGGCCGAGCGGCTGCGGACGGGATCGCACTCCTTCCGCGGCACCGTGTTCGTGCGCTGCCCGTACATCCTCACCGACTACTTCGGCCTGATCGTGTCGTCGATCGCCGAGACGCTGAGCCTGCACGGCCGCCAGCTGGTCCTGACCGCGGGCGAGGCCGCGGCACGCACCCCGCTGCTGGCCGACCTGGCCGGCCGCCAGGGCGTGGCCGGGGTGATCGTGATCCTGCCCCCGGAGCCCGGTTCGGAGCTGCTGGAGCTCCAGGGCCGCGGCGTCCCGTTCGTGGTGGTGGACCCGCGCACCGCCCTCCCGCGCGACATCGTGTCGGTATCGGCGGCGCACTTCGCGGGCGCCCGCGCGCTGACCGGCCACCTGGTCTCGCTCGGCCATCGCCGCATCGGCGTGATCGGCGGCCCGACGGAGTGGCTGGTGAGCGACGCCCGCCTGGCCGGGCACAACGCGGCGCTGGCCGACGTGGGCGTGCTGCCGTCACCGTCGCTGCTGCGCGCGGTGGAGCCGACGACGGAGCAGGGCTACCTCGCGGCGTCGTCGCTGCTGGACCTGCCGGCGCGCCCGACCGCGCTGGTGTGCTTCAACGACAAGGTCGCGGTGGGCGCGCTGCGGGCCGCGCTGGAGCGCGGCCTGCGGGTTCCCGCGGACCTGTCGGTGACGGGCTTCGACGACCTGGACCTGGCCCAGGCGACGGGCCTGACGACGGTGCGGCAGCCGCTGCAGGAGATGGGCCGGATGGCGGTGACCCTGCTGATCCGCCTGCTGGACCGGCACGAGCTGGACGCGCTGCACGTGGAACTGGCGACGGAACTGGTGGTACGGACGTCGAGCGCTCCTCCGCCCTCGGACTGACCCCGGCCACGCCCCGACGCTCCTCACCGCTGCCGCGGGGTGGACCTGGCCATGGCGGCCAGGCCGACGACGGCCGCGAGCGCCAGCGCGGCCGGGATGAGGAACACCCGCGGGAGTCCGGCGGCAGCGGCACCGACGCCACCGGCGGCACCGCCGAGGGCGGACGCGAGGGCGGTGGAGCTCATGAAGATCGCGGAGGCGGTGGCGACAGCGGTGGGCAGCAGGCGCTGGGCGACGATGATGCCGAGGGTGGCGAAGACGCCCCACACGCCGCCCATGAGGATCTGCCCGGCGAACAGGCCGACGGGGTTGCCGGTGACGGCGAAGCAGATGTTGGCCGCGACGCCGAACCCGGCTCCGAGGACCATCAGCTGCATCATGCCGGTCCGGCGGGCCACGATCACGGCGACGGGCATCAGGACGATCTCGACCAGCGGCTGGATGCCGATGACGGCGCCGCTGAGCCCGGCCGGGAGGTGCAGCTGCGTGTTCATGTAGATCGGCAGGTAGGCGTACTTGATCGGCTCGCCCGCGTAGACGAGGACGTACAGGCCGGTGAAGGCCAGCAGCGGCAGCATCGCCCGCAGGCCCGGGCTAGGGCGTCCCGGTGGGGCGTCGTCGGGCCCGGCAGGGACGGCTGGCGCCCCGCGCAGCACGCCGAGCGGGGCGATCTGGGCGAGGGTGCAGATCGCTGTGGCGAGCAGCATCGTGCGCAGCGAGGTCTGGGCGGCGAGGAACGATCCGGCGACCGGGCCGACCACCCAACCGGCGGTCAGGGCCATCCGCACGATGGCGACCACGCCGTCGTTGTTCGGGCCGGGGTGCGCCTCGAGCTCGTCGTGGACGGCGGCGAAGAGCTGCGAGGTGGCCGCGCCACCGAACGCGCCGATGACCGCGGTGATGACGTAGGGCATCCAGAGCTCGGTCGAGTACGCGATGCCCACCCAGCCTGCGAACCCGGCGATGGCGCACCAACGGAACAGCCCGAGCCGCCGGCCGGTGCGATCCGAGCGCCGGCCGACGAGGAACCCGGCCACCGGCGCGGTCAGGCTCGTCAGGTAGAACAGCCCCGCCGCGGTCAGTGAGGCGTGCAGCTCGTTGACCAGGAACGACGCGATCTGCGGAGCGGCCGCCGAGAACCCCAGCGCGGACAGGAAGACCGCGAGCGTCGCGCCGCGGTACAGCGGCGACGCGAAGGTCAGCCGCAGCGCCGACACATGCGCCACCGGCTCGTCGAGCGCCGGATCAGTCGGCTGGACCTGCTCGGGAAGGGTCATCCGCGGTGCCTCCACATCACGTCGCGGAGCAGCGGCTCGGCCCTGGCGGCCGGCCCGAGCATGCCCGTGGCGACAGATTCTTCCAATGGAAGAATCTGCGGTCAAGGACGTCCGCTCAGGTCCGCTCGCGGTGCTCTACATGCGGCGACGGCGACGGCGGCAGCAGCCGTTCGAGCAGTGCGAGCGCCCGGCGTACGTCCACCGCCTCCGGGTCGAGCAGCCCCTGCAACTGCAGACCGTCGGACGCGGCGATGACAAGTGAGGCCGCGTCATCGGGATCGATGTCCGCGGCGATCGCGCCGGCGCGCTGCCCGACGCGGACCCGCTCGGCCAGATGCTCACGCACCATGCGGAACCGGTCGCGGACGAAGTCCCGGGTCAGCGGATGCTGCTCGCCCTGCAGAGCGTCGGTGGTCAGCGTGGCGTACAGCTCGACGAGGCCGGGGATCGTGCGGTTGCGCTCGGCACTGCGCTCCATCACCCCGACCGCTGACACCGAATCCGGCGGCGGGTCGTCGTGCTCACCCTGCTCGTGCGCGCGGTACACCTCGACCAACAGCTCGTCACGCGACGGGAAGTAGTACCGCAACGCCGCATGCGAAACGCCGATCGCCTCACCGATCGCCCGCAGCGATGCGCCGACACCACGCTCGGCGAACAGCTCGATGGCCCTGGCCAGGATCTCCGCACGCCGTACCGCGGCCTTCCGGTACGACCGCTCCCGACCCTCCGCGCCATGCTTCTCCACCCGCGCATCGTATGGGGATCCCAGATCCGATCGCCGCCACAGAACAGCGAGCCGGCCGCGGAACGGCTGGGACGTGTGTGGGACGCGCTGCCGCTGCCGGAGACGGCATTGAGCGCCTTCGGCACGCGCGCCCCCTCGCTCCGCCCGGACCCGGCGGATGCGACGATCGGGGCATGACGCTGGCGGTGCTGGGGACCGGAATCATGGGCGCGGCGATGGCGCGCAACTGGCTGAAGGCCGGGCAGGAGGTGCGGGTCTGGAACCGCACCCGCGCGGCGGCCGAGCCGCTCGCCGCCGACGGGGCGGTCGTCGCGGGCTCGCCGGCCGAGGCGGTCGCGGGGGCCGACGTGGTCGTCACCATGCTGTTCGACGCGCCGGTCGTCGAGGAGGTCATGACGGCCGCGGCACCGGGCCTTGCCGCAAATGCCCTCTGGCTGCAGATGAGCACCGTCGGGGCCGACGGCGCCGACGCGCTCGGGGCGCTCGCCGGGCGGCTCGGCCTGGTGTACGTCGACGCGCCCGTCCTCGGCACGCGCGGCCCCGCCGAGCAGGGCAAGCTCAACGTCCTCGCCTCTGGACCGGCCGAGGTACGGCAGCAGGTCGAGGAGCTGGCCGGGCCGATCGCGGCCAAGGTGACCTGGCTCGGCGAGGCCGGCGCCGCCAGCCGCACCAAGCTCGTCGTCAACAGCTGGGTGATGACGACCGTCGCCGCGACCGCGCAGAGCGTGGCCCTCGCCGACGCGCTCGGCATCGACCCGAAGCTGTTCCTGGGGCTCATCGCGGGCGGCCCGCTCGACCAGCAGTACGCCCAGCTCAAGGGCGCGGCCATGATGGACCGCGACTACCCGGTGGCCTTCCCGGCGAGCGGCGCCGCGAAGGACGCCCGCCTCGTCGGCGAGCTGGGCGCCCAGGCCGGCATCGACACGTCGGTCGTCGACGCGGCGCGCCGCCTGCTCGAAACCGCGGTCGAGCGCGGCTACCACGAGCACGACATGGCCGCCCTGTACGAGGCCGTGCGCACGCCCGAGCAGTGACGTTCGCGGCCGTCCACGCCGGCGACGTCGAGGCCACCGCGGCCGCGTTCGCCGGGCTGGGCGAGGAGCGCCGGCGCGCGCTGGCCGCGGAGGTCGTCGCCGGCTTCCGGCGCCACCGCACCGAGCGATGGAACACCGGCCGGGCCACGGCGCTCGCGGTCGCCGCCGTGGGCGGACTGCCGGGCGCAGCGGCGGCGGCGGACCTGCTCACGCACCCGACGGTGTTCCCCGGCGAGAGCGCGGTCGAGCCGGTGGTCGCCGCCGCCGGCGAGCGCGGCGTCCCCTGGCTCGGCGACCTGGCGGCCCGGCTCGCGCTGCGGCTGCCGGACGTCACGTCGCGCTGGCGGTTCACCGCCGGGCTGCTGCTGAGCACGGAGGTCGCGCCGCCGCCGGGCGCCGACCGCTTCGCCGAGCAGTGGCTCGCACTCCTCGACTGGCCTATGGAGGAGGTGCGGCACATCCCGATCGCGGATCGGCTGCGGACCGATCCGTTTCTGGCGGTACTGCTGCCGCGGTTGTTCGAGATCGACGGCATCGGCGTGCGGCTGGGGTCGGTGAACGACGACCGGTCCGAGCGGCAGGCGATGCTGCACGCGCTGGCCCAGCTCGCCGCGGAGGGGCTGCTCGACCGGGCCGCGCTCCTCGACGGCTGCCTGGGCCGGCTCCTGCGGGGCGACCGGCCCGCCGCGGTACGCACGTTCCTGACGCTGCTCGACCTGCTCCAGCCGACGGAGGAGGAGGTCGGCCGGCGGTCCGGCGACTACCTGCGGCTGCTCGCCGACGGCCCCGGTCCGGCCGCGGCGATGGCCCAGCGGACGCTGCGGGACCGGGCCGACCCCGATGCGGTCCTGGAGGTGTCCGCCGCCGTCCTGGCCCGACCGGAGAAGGGCGTCGTCACCGCGCAGCTGGCAATGCTGGACGCGCTCGTCCGGCGCCACCCGGAGCGGGCGCCAGAGGCGGTGGCCGTCGTCGCCGCAGCGCTCGACGCACTCCCGACTGACCTGCGCGACCGGGCGCAAGCGCTGCTCACCAAGCGCGACGTCGCCGCAATACGGCCGGCAGCCGCCGAACCACGCGGCGACGACCTGCCGCCCCGGCTCGCGCCACCGGCTCCGGCCGCGCCGATCACGAGCGCCGACGAGCTCGCGGAGGAGGTTGCCGCGCTGCCGGCCTCCCTGACAGCTCTGACGGCGGCGCCGCTGGAGCGGGTCCTGGACGGCCTGGTCCGGCTGGCGGGCACGGACCGGCCGGCGCTGGCCCGGGCCCTGGATCCGGTACTGCGGCGGCGTCGGGTCCCGGCCGGCGGCTTCGCGTGGCAGCCGATGGCGCTGGACGGTCTGCTGGGCGGGGCGCTGTATGCGGCCGCTTCGCTGTCCACGGCTCCGGGGGCTGTGGCTGCGGTGGCGGGGGCCGGTCGTTGGGTACCCGCACCGCATCGGCTGCTGCAGGCGCGGCTGGCCGAGATCGCGGACGCCGCCGGCGACGGCTACCCCGGTCTGCTCGCCGCACCGACCTCCAGCACCGGCGCCCTCGACCCCGGCGTACTCCTCGACCGCCTGGGCGCGCTCGGCGAACGGGAGCCGTGGCCCGGGGACCTGCACCAGGCACTCCTGCGCCTTCCGGCGGTCCCCGACCCGGCCGCCGCGAAGCGCGCCGCCAAACTTCGCACCCCGGCCGGCGCCCGCGTGGCCGCCTGGCTGCGCGCCGGTGGGCTGGCCGACGTCACGACCGAGGTCGTCACTGTCCCGGGCGAGGAGTTGGTGACCGCGTCACGCTGGGACTGGGTCCCGGAGCGGCGAACCGTCGTCCGGGTGACCGGCGGCGGGATGTTCGGTCCGTTCCGGGCGTCCGCGGTCGACCACCGCGAGTGGAGCGGGTTGTGGCCCGCGGTGCTGCCGGGCTATCGGCAGCTGGCCGCCGCGTACGCCCTGCCCGACATCGCGGCCGCCGCCGACCTCGACCGCAGGGGCGGCGCGGCGGTGCTGCCGTCGCTGGCCGACTGCACGGGCCCGGGCGGGGACGCGTTCGACCTGGTGCTCGCGTACGGCCTGGCAGCCCGCCACGACATCGACCGCTCCGCGGCCCTCGACGCGCTGCTCGCCGTCGCGGCCGACGGGCAGCTGGACCCGCAGGGCGTCGGCCGCTGGCTCGGCGAACTGGCGGCGTCCGGGCCGCACACGCCGCCCGTTCGGACGGTCGGTCGGTCGACCGACCGAACCCACGCCACGAACCCGACGCTCGGTCGGTCGACCGACCGAACCCACACCACGAACCCGACGCTCGGTCGGTCGACCGACCGGCGCTGGTCCTCACCCGCGTCGTTGCGCCGCTGCGCGACGCGGCCGAGGCCGGCGCGGTGCTCACGGTCTGGCGCCTGCTCGCCGCCGCCCTGCCGCCCCTGCTGGCCTCCACCCCGCCAACCCGCGGCACGCCCGACCTGCTGATGCTCGCCGCGCGGCTCGCCACCGTGACCGGGGTGCGGCTGCCGGTCGCCGGCCTCGACGACGCCGCGGCCCGCGGGGGCGGGAGCCGCCTCGCCGTCGAGGCGCGCCGCCTCCGCGACGCCATCGCATAGGGTGGGCGGCGTGCGGCGGCGGGCGCTCCTGGGGCTGTTCGGTGCGATGCTCACCGGCTGCGATGTCTCCGTCGCGGCCGCACCCGTCAGCCCGTGGAAGCTCCCGGTGGCAGCGCCGGAGCCCTGGGCGCCACCCCAAGCCGGCAACGAGGCCACGCTTCGAGCGGTGCTCCAGCGGTACCAGAACCTCTTCCCGAGCGCAGTGGTGTTCGCGGCCGTCGACGGGCACGTCGTCGCGCACTTCGCCGTCGGGGACGCGGTGCGGTACGGCGCCGAGCCCGTTCCGGCCACGACCGGCACGCTCTACGACCTGGCGTCGCTGACCAAGGTGTTCACGGCGGTCCTGGTGCTCCGGCTGCACGAGCAGGGGGCGGTGCAGCTCGACTCGCCAGCGTATCGATTTCTACCACTGTTCAGTGGCAAGCCGGACATCACCGTCCGCATGCTGCTGACCCACACGTCCGGGCTGTCCAAGGACACGCCGCTGGCCGGCGAGACACCGGCCGAGCGGCTCGCCCACGTGCTGCGCGCGCCGCCCGTCGCCGCGCCCGGCAGCGGGTACATCTACGCGGACCAGAACTTCATCGCGCTCGGGGCGCTCGCCGAGCGGCTCGGCGGCGAGCCGCTCGACCGGCAGGTGCGGCGGCAGATCGCGGCGCCGCTGGGGATGGCCGACACCGGGTACCGGCCGCCGGCGGCGCTGCTGCCGCGCATCGCGGCGACCGAGGGCACCCTGCGCGGTACCGTGCACGACCCGTCAGCGGCGGCGTTCGGCGGGGTGGCCGGGCACGCGGGGCTGTTCGCGACGGCGGCGGACGTGGCGCTGCTCGGCCGGGCGCTGATGACCGGCGGCCCGCTGCTGCGGCCGCCCACGATCGAGCTCATGCGCACGAACCACAACGCCGCGTTCGGCCCGTCCGCCGCGCACGGGCTGGGCGTCGACCTCGACCAGGCGTGGTACATGGGCCGTCTGGCCGGCCACGGCGCCTTCGGCCACACCGGATTCACCGGGACGTCGATCGTCGTGGAGCCGCGCCGGCGGGTCGTGCTCGTGCTGCTCACCAACCGGGTGCACCCGAGCGCGTCCGCGCCCAGCCCCAACCCGGCCCGCAAGGCCGTCGCCGACGCGCTCGCCGCGTGAGGCCCCGGTCACGTTGCCCGCGGCGGCCGGTGCGGTACAGTGGCGGCGTGATTCGGTGGTATTGGCGCTTTACCGTGGCTCCGGGTGGAGCCGGCGGCCGTTTGCGCTGAACGCCAGTCACCCGGAGCCAGCAAGGGCAGAGACCTCGGTCTCTGCCCTTCGTCGTGTCACACGGCGGGCTGGTTGTCCGATGAGCCCGCCGCCAACCTGGGAGGGCCTCATGAACGACACCAGCAACCTGCGGGTCACCGGCTACCGGCCGCTGGTCACGCCCCGCGAGCTCAGCGCCGAGCTGCCGATGGACGACGCACGCGCCGACCTGGTCCGCCGATCACGCGACGAGGTGCACCGGATCGTCACCGGGCAGGACGACCGCCTGCTCGTCGTGGTCGGGCCGTGTTCCGTGCACGATCCGGTCGCGGCCGTCGACTACGCCCGCCGCCTGGCGGTCGCCGCGGAAGCGCACAGCGCCGATCTCTCCATCGTGATGCGGGTGTACTTCGAGAAGCCGCGCACGACCGTCGGCTGGAAGGGCCTCATCAACGACCCGGGGCTCGACGAGACGTTCGACGTGCCCACCGGGCTGCGGCTGGCCCGGCGGCTGCTGCTCGACGTGCTCGGACTGGGCCTGCCGGTGGGTTGCGAGTTCCTGGAGCCGACGAGCCCGCAGTACATCGCGGACGCGGTGTCGTGGGGCGCGATCGGTGCCCGTACCCCCGAGAGCCAGGTCCACCGGCAGCTCGCCTCCGGCCTGTCCATGCCCGTCGGCTTCAAGAACGGCACCGACGGCGACGTCCAGGTCGCCATCGACGGCTGCCGCACCGCGGCGAGCAAGCACGTGTTCTTCGGCGTCGACGAGGACGGCCGCGCCGCGGTCGTGTCGACGACGGGCAACCCGGACTGCCACATCATCCTGCGCGGCGCCCGCTCGGGCCCGAACTACGGCCCGGCCGACCTCCGCGACGCCCTGGCCCGCCTGGAGAAGGCGGGCATGCCGCAGCGCCTCATCGTCGACGCGAGCCACGGCAACAGCGGCAAGGACCACGTGCGCCAGGCCGGTGTCGCGGGCGAGGTGGCCGAGCAGATCGCCGCGGGCCAGGAGGGCATCGCTGGCATCATGCTGGAGAGCTTCCTGGTGGCGGGTCGCCAGGACCTGGGCGGCGACCTGACGTACGGCCAGAGCGTCACCGACGCCTGCATGTCCTGGGACACGACCGCGGGCATCCTCGACGAGCTGGCCGCCGCCGTCCGCGCCCGCCGGGCTAGCTGAACGAGGCCGGCTGACCTGTGGCCTCCAGCACGGAGAGCCACAGGTCACCGTCCGGGTCGACCAGGTTCCGCGAGCTGATCGCCAGCGTGATGGGCACGTGCACGAACCGCCCGCGCCAGCGGCCGACCACCATCTCGGTCCGCCCGGCCATCGCCGCGTGCACCGCGGCGTGGGCCAGGCGGATGCAGTACACGCTGTCGTACGGGTCGGCGGGGACGCTCCGGATGGTGTAACTGGGGTCGATGTACTTCAGGTTCGCCTCGACCCCCGCCGCGGCGAAGTGCTCGGCGATGCGCTGCCGCAGGTAGCGGCCGAAGTCCTCCAGCCGGACGTTGCCGGAGGCGTCGGTGCCCTTCGCGGTGAGGTACTCCTGGCCGGCGCCCTCGGCCACGACGATCATCGCGTGGCCGCGGTCGACCACCCGCCGCCGCAGGTGCTCCAGGAACCCGCCGGGGCCGTCGAGGGCGAACGGCACCTCGGGGATGAGGACGTAGTCGGCGTCGTTGTTGGCCAGCGCCGCATAGCAGGCGATGAAGCCGGAGTGCCGCCCCATCAGCTGCACCAGGCCGATCCCGTTCGGGAAGGCCGTCGCCTCCACGTGCGCCGCGCGGATCGCCTCGGTCGCCTTGCCGAAGGCGGTCTGAAAGCCGAAAGAGCGTTCGATGTACGGAATGTCGTTGTCAATGGTCTTGGGAACGCCCACGACGGCGATGCGGCGGCCCCGCTCGGCGACCACCTCGGCGATCTTCAGCGCGCCGCGCATCGAGCCGTCGCCGCCGATGACGAACAGGACGTTGATGCTCAGCTGCTCCAGGCAGTCGACGATCTCGTTCGGGTCCTGGTTGCCGCGCGAGGTCCCGAGAATCGTGCCGCCGTACTCGTTGATGCCGCTCACGACCTCGGGCGTGAGGTCGACGACGGGCCGGCCGTAGCGCGCGGTCATCCCCTGGTAGCCGTTGCGGAAGCCGAAGATGCGGTGCACGCCGTAGTGGTTGGTGAGCTCCAGGACCAGGGCCCGGATCACGTCGTTGAGCCCCGGGCACAGCCCGCCGCAGGTGACGATCCCGACCCGGGTCTTCGACGGGTCGAAAAAGATCTTCGATCGCGGCCCGCCCGGCTCGAACCCCGGCAGCTCCGCCACCGGCACCCCGCGCGCGGCGACGAGCGACACCGTGTCGTCGAGCAGCACCCGGTCGTCCTCGTCGACGTAGTGCTGCGTGCTGCGCTGCCGCCGCAGCGCCGCCGACAGCGGCGAATCGATGCGACACTCACCGAGGGTGGTGACCTCGAGCTGCGCGCGTTCGTCGACCATGCCCGCCATGGTCCGCGACCGAGGTTTCACGCCGATGAAATCGCGTTGTGGCCCGGTGTGATCTGCTGGATGGTGGGCGCATGCGGGTGACGTTCTCCCGGTTGGCCGACCACGAGTGGGCCGACGTGCTGATCGAGCGCGATGACGGCGTGGTGTACCGGATGCACGCCGGTCCCGTGACCGAGCACCTCCCGCACGATCTCGTCCACTTCACCGTCGAGGAAGCGCTGGGCATGCCGGACGGCATCTGGGGCGCGATCGCCGGCGGCGCGGTGTTCAAGAGCATGACGCACGTGTCGGGCCGCCGGCCGCCCCACGCGGCCGACAGGTCCGCCGCCCTGATCCGTGAGCACCGCGCGCTGCTGCAGCGGGCCGAGCTCATCGGCGGGTTCGTCGAGCGCGCCGCCGACCTGCCGGACGCCGAGCTGCCGCACTACGTCGCGACCGCCCCGGTGGGCGAGGTCCCCCGGCCGACGGTGGACCGCGTGCGGACCGCGGTGGCCGCGCTGCGGGCGGCCCAGGAGCGCTGGAGCGCGCTGGAGGTCGGCGACACGCTCGTGGTGGAGTGGCCGGTCCACCGCCGGATGCCGCCGGCGACGAGGCCCAGGTCGGCCCGGCGGGAGCCCGCCCGCCGCCGCGGCTGACTCAGAGATCCAGGTCCACCCACACCGCCGCGTGGTCGGAGGCGCCGTGGCGGGCCGCGGTCAGGTCCTCGTAGACCGTCCAGTGGCTCGGCGGCTTCTTGTTCGACGGGGTGCCCCACAGGCCCTTGCGGAAGATGCCGCCCGCCGTCACGCGCTCGGCCAGCTCGGGGCTGAGCAGGATGTAGTCGAGGCGGTTGCCCAGGCTGCACGACTGGAAGCTGCCCGGGCGCTCGCGGTCCTCGTCCTTCGCGTCATAGAGGCCCGTGAACGCGTCCAGGTCGTACGCGTTGACCAGCGGCGTGCCCGGGTCCAGCAGCGGCTCCAGGGTCGGGTGGTGCTTCGGGTCGTGGCGGTCCGGGCCCTTGTTGAAGTCGCCCATGATCGCCACATGTTCGGCACCGTCCGCGCGGAGGCGGTCGTAGATCGCGCGCACCTCGGCGCTCTGGCGGGACCGCAGCGGGTCCGGGTCGCCGCCGGTGAACGACTGGCTCTTGAGGTGGTTCAGCAGCAGGTACAGGTCGGTGCCGCCGGGCAGCCGCAGCTTGTACAGCGGGCAGTCGCGGCTGAACAGGCGCTTGCCGGGGCGGCCCGGGTCCGGGACGTCGACGTGGCTGCGGACCCAGTCGACGTCGATCTCGGCGGTACACAAGAGGCCCACGTCGATGCCGCGGGCGTCGTTGCCGTCGACCAGCATCGCGTGGCCGTAGCGGTCGCCGAGGAGCTCGTCGTTGAAGCGCACGAGGGCCGGGCGGTTCTCGGCCTCGACCAGGCACAGGACGTCGGCGGCGACGTCGCCGATCACCCGCGCCGTCATCCGGGTCGATTGCTCGTCGACCGGCTCGACGGTCAGCTCGACCCAGCCCGTCCAGTCGGCCCGGCCGCGCGCCACGATCCGCGGCTCGCGGTCGTCCGGCGCGGCGAGGAAGTCGCCGCGGTTCTCCCGCAGGATCGCCCACGCGGTCTCGAACTGCTCCTTGTTGAGCCGCCGCCCGGCGCGCGTCTCGACCAGCACGCCGAGTGTCTGCAGCGCGTCGAGCATCGCCGCCTTGTCGTCGTCGGAGTACTCGGCCTTCGCCGCGATCCGGTTGAACGTCTCGAACGCGGTCAGCGCCGGCTGTCCTGCGTCCCGGAGCGCTTTCGCTCGTGCGAACAGGTTCTCCACGTTGAACGTCGCCAGTCGCATGCACGCACCGTAGCAACCCCTCACCGACGGTCAGGTCGGCAACGCGACACGTTCGTCCCAATCGATGGGGTGGTCGAACTGCCACGCGAACGAGCTGGGCCGTGCGAACCGCATCAGCGTCGGCATGAGCAGGTCGCGCAGCACCCGGCCGACCGGCCCGGCGGCCTTGTCGCTGTTGGTCCGCGCGGCCATCTTGATGATCCGTTCCACGCGTTCGCGGCGGATTCGCTCGTACTGCTGGAAGGCCCGCTCCGGCGGAAGGTCCCGCAGGCACCGGGCGAGCTGGACCGCGCTCTCGATCGCGAGGGAGGCGCCCTGCCCGGAGCTCGGGCTGGTCGGGTGGGCCGCGTCGCCGATGAGCACGACGTTGCCGCGGTGCCACGTCGGCACCCTCGGGATGTCCTCCAGCCCGCCGGTGACGACGAGGTCGTCCGGGTCGGTGCGGCGGATCAGCTCGACGGCCGGCACCCGGTCGTCGCCGAACACCTCGGCGATGCGCCGCAGCCACTCGGCGTTGTCGACCCGGCGAGCCTCGGCGGCGCTCATCGGCGCGCGGTGCGGCAGGTTGGCGAACCAGCCGGCGTCGTCCCGGCCGACCTGGTAACCGAAGAAGGCCCGCTTGCCGAACACCATGTGCATCTTGTCGTGGGTGTCGTCGAGGCCGTCGGTCTTGGTCACGCGCGCGCCGAACCCGAGCAGCCCGGCGTACCGCGGCTCGGGCGCCGCCGGGTCGATCAGGCGCCGGGTGGTGGAGCGGATCCCGTCGGCGCCGACGATGACGTCGGCGGCCGCGGTCGTGCCGTCCGCGAACCGGGCTTCGCCGCCATCAATCTGGGTGAGTCTCTTGCCGTGCTCGAACGCGACGCCGCGCTGGACGGCCTCGTCATACAGCGCGCGGTACAGCTCGGCCCGCCACACGAGCAGCATCTGCGGCAGGTCGGCCGGGCTGCCGAACTCGCCGAGCCGCTTGCCCGTCCAGCTCTGCATGACCATCCCGGCCATGGGGGTGCCGATCCGCTCGACGACGTGCTCGGCATCGATGGCCTTCAGCGCGGTACGCCCGTTGGGCGCGATGCTGAGCGCCCCACCAACGCCGTCGGCAGTGCCG
This sequence comes from Dactylosporangium sp. AC04546, assembly GCF_022095675.1. Lineage (GTDB taxonomy): Bacteria > Actinomycetota > Actinomycetes > Mycobacteriales > Micromonosporaceae > Dactylosporangium. The sequence goes on from NZ_JAHYSG010000024.1 coordinate 117,403, forward strand.
TCGTACGCCTCGAACACCCGACTTTCGATCCCGGACTTCTGCAGCGCCATGGCTGCGACGGGGCCGGCGATCCCGCCCCCGATGACGATCGCCTTCATGGCTCAAGTATTCAGCTCTGACTAGTCAGCGTCAACTATTCGCGCGCAACTCCTCGTGGAAGGCCGCCCACGTCGGCCCCCAGTCCGTGGCGATCTTCTCGATGAACTCGCCCACGAAGGCCGCTTCGGCATCGAGCAGCTTGACGCGATATACCTCCTCGACCAGGAACAACGGGTGGACGCCCTGGCTCTCCGCCAGATCGATCGCCTGCTGCGTCTCGGCGCGCACCGTGTGGAGTTTCCGCAGCCGCTGGCCGAGCAGCTCGACGACCTCGTCCGGTTCGAGCGCGCCGATGAGCGACAGCGCGGAGACGAACGCCGGGTACTCGTGCTGCGGCTGCTCCACCAGCTCCCGGAGCCACTCCCGCAGCTCGGCCCGCCCTTCGCCGGTGATCGCGTACACGGTCCGCTCCGGCCGCTGCCCGTCCCGGCTGGTGGCCTGCTCGGCGACGAACCCGGCCTTGGCGAGCTGCTGGATGACCATGTACAGCGACCCGTGGGTGAACTTGATGCTGCGCGCGTCCCCGTTGGCCTGCAGCGCCTTGCTGAGCTCGTAGGGGTGCATCGGCGCCCGGCTGAGATAGGCGAGCGCGGCCAGTGCCAGGAGGTTGGCGACCTTCCGCTTGCTCATCGCCCACCGCCCGCAGGGTCGTGCGGAGCGCGCCGACCCGGCTCGCCCGCGCCGTCGCCTTGCCCGGTTCGGCCCGCGCCGTGCTTCCCTGGCTTGATCGCCGTTTCGGCCTCGGCGGCGCCCTCCTTGGTCGCGCGCTGGTCGATGGCCCCGACCACGCCGAGCTCGGCCAGCGAGCCCTCGTCGAGCCGGATGTGCTCGACAGCGAGGTTCTCCTCGAGGTGCTCCAGCCGCGAGGTGCCGGGAATGAGCAGCGTGTTCGGCGCGACGGCCAGCACCCAGGCGAGCGCCACCTGCGCGGGCGTGATGTCGAACCGCCGGGCGACGTCCTTGACCCGCGGATGCCCGATCACCCGCTCCCGCCCGAACGCGGCCCCGAGCGGAAAGAACGGCACGAACGCGATCCCGCGCTCGGCACACTCCCGCAGCACACCCTCGGACCCCCGGTCGACGAGATTGAACGGATTCTGCACGCAGGCGATCTCGGTCCGTCCGAGCGCCTGCCGCAACTGCCCCACCTCGACGTTGCTGAGCCCGATCCCCCCGATGAGCCCCTCGTCGCGCATGGCGATCATCGCGTCCAGCTGCTCACCGAACTCCCCGTGCCCGGTCAGCCGCAGGTTGACCACCGCAAGCCGCTCAAGCTTGAGCGCCTTGAGATTCTCCAGCACTCCCGCCCGCAACTGCTCGGGCCGCTGCGCCGGCACCCACCCCCCGCGGGCATCCCGCTCGGCCCCGACCTTGCTGACGATGACGAGCCGCTCGGGATACGGATACAGCGCGCTGCGCAACAACTCGTTCGCGACGTCAGGCCCGTAGTACTGGGCGGTGTCGATGTGGTCGACCCCCAGCTCCACGGCCCGCCGCACCACGGCCAGCGCCTCGGCCCGATCCCGAGGCGGCCCGAAGGCCCCACGCCCGGGAAGCTGCATGGCCCCGAACCCAACCCGGTGCACCTTCCGCCCGCCCAGTGGAAAGCTCTTCACACGGCCAGCCTACGGC
>NZ_JAHYSG010000025.1 GCF_022095675.1 Dactylosporangium sp. AC04546
GCCTGAACGGGGGCTAGGCGGGGACCGGGGCGGTCCGGGCGGCGAGGTCGAGGGTGTAGCGGCGCTGGATCAGGATCGCGGCCAGCATGAGTGCCGCCGGGACCAGGCCGAAGCCGAGGCGTACCGCCAGCAGCGCCGACGACGACTGTGGGGTCGGCTCGTCCGAGGCGCTGGCGACGAAGCCGCCGACGGCGAGGCAGGCCGCGTAGACGTACGGGCCGAGGGCGCCGCCCAGGGCGTCGGCCGCGGTCCACACGCCCGTGTAGCCGCCCGCCTTGGCCGGGCCGTCGGGGCCCGCGGCGGCGATCACGTCCGGGACCATTGAGAACGGCAGGAGCTGCATCGCGGCGAAGGCGATCCCCAGCACCGCGACCGCCGCCACGAGGATCACCAGGCCGGCCGTGGCGCCCAGCGCCAGCACCAGCGAACCCCCGACGAACGTCAGCTGGGCGGCGAGCAGGCCCCGCTGCTTGCCGAAGCGGCGGGCGAAGGCCACCCACAGCGGCGTGGTGAGGATCGCCGGGGCGACGAACGCCGCCACCAGGACCGTGGTCAGGGCGGGGCGGTCCAGCTCGTACTCGGTGTAGTACGGCACCGCGGCGAGGACCAGGTGGGTGGTGGTCGACATCGCGAGGTACGAGGTCACCAAGGCGCGGAACTGCCGGTCGCGCAGCGCCGTGAGCAGGCCGCCGTGGGAGGGTGTGGGGGGCGTGAGCGGTGCGGCGCGGGCCAGGCGGGTCACGCCGAGGACGCCGACCAGCATCGCGGCCAGCATGGTCACGCCCAGGACGACGCCCATCGTGCCGTAGCCGGCGCGGGCGAGCAGCGGGGCGGCCACGCCGCTGAGCAGGATGCCGACGGTCAGCACGACCATGCGGAACCCCATGAGGCGGGTCCGCTCGTGGTAGCCGATGGCGAGGTCGGCCGGCGTGCTGAGATAGGGCACCTGGTATGCGGCGAAGAGGAGGTTCCCGGCGATGAACGCCACCGCGACCCACAGGGCGGCGCCGGGGCCGCGCAGCCCGTTCGGTACCGCGAACAGGACGGCGAACGCGACGGCCAGGCCGCAGCCGAGCAGCAGCAGGCGGCGGCGGTGGCCGTGGCGCGCCAGGTCGGCGTCGGAGAGCCGGCCCACCCACGGGTGCAGCACCACGTCGGCGATCTTGGGCACCAGCAGGGCGAACCCGGCGAGGAGGGGTGCGACGGCGAGGACGTCGGTCATGAAGTACAGCAGGAGAAGCCCGGGCACCGTGACCCACACGCCCATGCCGACCGAGCCGGTCGCGAAGGGCAGCAGGCCGCGTAGCGGCAGGCGGGTGTCCGTCATCGACCGCTCCCTAGCCTCTTCCCTCGGGCCGTGGCCTTCGGCTCCTGGCCTGGCTAATCCAACGTGCGATGGATAATAGGCGACGATGGACGACATGAACACCCCGCGCCGCCGGCCCGGCCGCCCGCCGCGGGCCGACCCGCAGGCGACCCGCGAGCGGATCGTCGCGCTCGCCACCGGCCTGTTCGCCCGCCACGGCTTCGACGCGGTGAGCGTGCGGCAGGTCGCGGACGCGGCCGGCGTCGACGTAGCGACGGTGCACCACCACACGGGCGGCAAGGCGGTGCTGTACGAGGCCTGCTTCGCCCGCGTCTTCGCGGCCGAGCAGCGGGCGCTGGAGCCGGTGCTGGACGGGTCGCCGGACCTGCACCGGGTGCTGGACGCGTTCCTGGACTTCCTGGAGGAGTGGCCGGAGAACACGGGCCTGTGGCTGCGCCGCTGGCTCGACCCGACCCGCCACGGAGGCATCGACGAGCGCTACGCGATGCCGCTGTACGAGCGGGTCGAGCGCCTGCTGGCCGCGGCGGGCGAACCGCACCCGCGCATCGCCGTGCGGAGCCTGATCTGGGCCGTCCACGCCCACGCCGTGCGGGCCCTGCACGGCGAGGTGCCTGAGGAGGAGCGCGCGGCCCTGCGCGAGTTCGCGCACCGCTGGGTGTCGCGGATGTACCCGTCAGCCGCGCAGGCCGTCCGCTGAGATGCCGAACATCTCGTGGGCGACGCCGAAGCCCAGGTCGTGGACCAGCCGGCGCTTCCACGGACGCTGGACGATCGCGTGGGTAAGACGCCGGGCCGCGCGGGGGCTGCGCATGATGCGCTCGGCGATCTCCCAGGCTCGCGGCAGCAGCCGCTCGGCCGGCAGCACCTCGTTGACCAGGCCGAGCTCGAGCGCCTGGCGGGCGCCGATCGGCTCGCCGGTGTAGAGGTGGTACGCGGCCCGCTTGGTGCCGAGCAGCTCCTGCAGCGTCAGCTGCTGGCCGTCGCCCGGTGCGACCCCGGTGGGCAGGTGGGGGTCGACGATCGTGGCGGTCTCGGCGGCCAGGGTGATGTCGCACAGCAGCGCGAACTCGGTGTGCGCGATGCTCGGCCCGTTGATCGCGGCGATCGTCGGGATGTCGATGCCGAAGACGAAGTTCTCCAGCAGCTTGATCGCGTCGTAGTAGGTGCGCTCGTAGGCGAAGTCCTTCGGGCGGGCCTCGCGCATGAGCTTGCGGGTCGCCTCGCCCGCGTCGGCCGCGTCCGGGGTCGGCGGCAGGGTGAGCCACTGGTCGCCGGTGCCGGTGAGGATCAGCACCTCGTTGTCCGGGTCGTTGCCGATCTCCTGCCAGGCCTGGCCCCAGGCGTTGTGCACGGCGAAGCCGAACTGGGCGGGGCCGCCGTCCGTGTGCATCCGCAGTTCGAGGATGCCGTCGCGGCGGTGCATCACGAAGTATTCGGCGTACTTCTCGGCGTACGACTCGAGGCGGGGGCGCGGGACGTATTCCTCGGGCATGGTGCCACCTTCGCTGCGCGATGAAGTGGAGCAGTGCTCCGAATATATCGAGCACTGCTCCGGTTATCAACCGCAGCCTTGACGGGCGGCGGCCGGGTGGCGCAGTATCCAACACGTGTTGGATTATCGGGTCGCGGTCGTCGGGGCCGGACCGGCCGGGCTCGCCACCCTCAAGGCGCTGCGGGACCGGGGGATCAGCGCGGTCTGCTTCGACGCGGGGGAGCGCCCCGGCGGGCTGTGGGTGCTCGGCGGGCCGCACTCGTCGGCGTACCGGACGCTGCACCTCAACACCAGCCGCACCCGCACCGAGTTCGCCGACTTCCCCATGCCGGCCGGCTGGCCCGACTACCCCGGCCATGAGCTCATCGCGGGATACCTGCGCGACTACGCCGAACGCTTCCGGCTGGAGACCCGGCAGCGGCACACCGTGACCCGCGTGGCCAGAGCGGACCGGCACTGGTCGGTCACCGCCGAGGGTCCACAGGGGACGGTCACGGTCACCGTCGAGGCGGTCGTCGTGGCCAATGGGCACAACACCGTGCCGCGCCGGCCCGACCCGGCGTACCCGGGCGACCTCGCCGGCGAGCAGCTGCACAGCCACGACTACCGCGACCCGGCCCAGCTCACCGGCCGGCGCGTGCTCGTCGTCGGCGGCGGGAACTCGGCCATGGACATCGCCGTCGACGCCTCGCACGTCGCCGGCACCACCCTGCTGTCGGTGCGGCGCGGGGTGTGGATCGTCCCGAAGTACCTCTTCGGCAAGCCCTCCGACACGCTCAACGGGGCGCTCGCCAAGCGGCTGCCCTGGCGGGCCCGGCAGCGGATCAGCCAGACCATGCTGCGCCTCGCGGTCGGGCCGGTCACGCGGTACGGGCTGCCGGCGCCCACGCACGGGTTCCTGCAGGACCACCCGACGCTCTCCGACGCGCTGCTGCCGCGCATCACGCACGGCGAGATCGGGGTGCGGCCGGCGATCGAGCGGCTCGACGGCGACGGTGTCGTGTTCACCGACGGCCGGCGCGACCCCGTGGACCTCATCGTGTGGTGCACCGGCTACCGGGTGGAGCTGCCGTTCCTGGACCCGGCGCTGCTCGGGCCGGACGGGGCTGCGTCGCTCCCGCTGTACCGCCACATCTTCCACCTCGACGAAGAAGGACTGATGTTCGTCGGCCTGATGCAGTCCACCGGCGCCGCCCTGCCCGTCGTCGAGGCGCAGGCCCGGCTGGTCGCGGCCCGGCTGGCGGGCACCTACCGGCTGCCGTCCCCGCAGCGGCAGCGCGACGACTGCGCCGCGGAGCTGCGCGCCGCGCGGGAGCGGTGGGGCGAACGGCGGCCCGCCATGCGCATCGACTTCGACGCGTACCTCGCCCTCGCCGCCGCGGAGCTGCGCGCATGAACAACAAGGGCATGAACGGCAAGCGGGTCATCGTCACCGGCGCCAACGGCACCTTCGGCAGGCTCCTCACCCGCCGGTTCACCGAGGCCGGCGCCACCGTCGTCGGCATCGACCTGGCCGCCGCCCCCGGCGTGCTCGCCTGCGACCTCACCACCACGGCCGTGCCGGGCGTCGTCGAGCGGGCCGTCGCCGAGCTCGGCGGGCTCGACCTGCTCGTCAACAACGCCGGCGTCGGCGGGCCGGCCCCGGCCGAGCTGGCGCCCGACACCGTCGTGAAGCGGCAGCTGGAGGTGAACCTGCTCGCCGCCTGGCGGACCACCGCCGCCGCCCTGCCGGCGCTGGAGGCCGGCCGCGGCCGGGTCGTGTTCGTCGCCAGCCGGATGGCGGTGCTGCCACTGCCGCTCGCCGCCGCGTACGGGGTGAGCAAGCGCGCCCTCGTCGCGTACGCCGACGCGCTGCGCCTGGAGGTCGGCAGCCACGTCGGGGTCAGCGTCGTCTACCCGAGCATGGTCGCGTCGCCGATCCACGACAGCACCGCCGCGGCGGGCCTGTCGCTCGACGGCGTCTCCCGCTACGAGCCGGCCGACGGTGTGGTCGACGCGATCGTGCGCGCGGCCACGGCCCGGCGCGCGCCGCGGGCCGTCGCGACCACGGCCCGCGGCCGCCTCGAGATGGCGATCGCCCGGCACTTCCCGTCGCTCGCCGACGCGATGGTCCGCCGCACGGTCCGCTCCCGGCTCGCGGCGGGCGCCTTCGACGGCGCGCCCCTCGCGGCCGGCATGCGCCGCCGGTACGGTCCCCCGAACGGGTGACCCGCTTGACGAATCGCCCACCTGCCACCCGGCGGTCGCCGTAGCCTCGACCGCGGGGGTGAACGGGGGATGATTCGCAGGTCGATGGCCGTCGTGCTGGGACTGGCCGCTCTCACGCTGGCAGGGTGCGCGCCCGCCCACGGGTTCGCGGCGCCGCTGCCGTCCGCGTCGCCGACCGACCTGCAGCCGGGCCTGCTGGGCGCGGGAGACCTGCCACAGGGATACATCCGCATCGCCTCGGTGACGAATGCCGACGGTGTGGTGAGCATCGGCGGCGGTGACTTCCCCGGCTGCCCCGCACTGGAGCCGATGACGACGGAGCGCACGACGGCCGCGGCGGTGACCTACAGCCAGGGAATCACCGGGCCGTACCTCACGCACGCCCTCGTGCGGTTCCCGTCCGGCGAGGCGGCCACCTCGATGGCGAAGCTCGCTGAGACCGCGACGTCCTGCCGCCGGTTCACCCAGAACCTGGCCGGCGTCACCGTGACGTTCACGGTCGAGCCGCGCCCGGCCCCGCCGAGCCTGGCGGACCAGGCGGTGGCCCTGCGGATGACGGGCACGACGAACGTCAACCTGTCGGTGAACGCGGAGATCGTCGCCCTGCGCCGCGGCGACCTGGTGGTCTGGCTGAACGACATGTCGATCGGCACCACCCCGCCGGGCATCGCGGCCTCGCTGGCCAAGGCCGCGACGGACCGCTGCCGCCGGACGCTGCCGGGCTGCTGACCGGCCGTTTGATGACCGGCGCCGTCGGTCGTAGCGTCGAGCGATGGACAGCCGAGCCGAGATCCGCGACTTCCTCACCACCCGGCGGGCCAGGGTCACCCCGGAGCAGGCGGGGCTGCCTGCCTACGGCGGCCATCGCCGCGTGACGGGCCTGCGCCGGGAGGAGGTGGCGCTGCTCGCCGGGGTGAGCGTCGACTACTACACCCGGCTCGAGCGGGGCAACCTGTCCGGCGTCTCCGACGGTGTGCTGGAGGGCCTCGCGCGGGCGCTGCGGCTCGACGAGGCCGAACGCGCGCACCTGTTCGACCTGGCCCGGGCCGCGAACACGACCCCGTCGACCGTCCGCGCCCGCCGCCGGCCCACGTCGCAGCTGCGCCCGGCGGTGCAGCGGCTGCTGGACGTGATGGCGATGGCACCGGCGTACGTGCGCAACGGCCGCCTCGACGTCCTCGGCGCCAACGCGCTGGGGCGGGCGGTGTTCGCGCCGCTGTTCGCCGCGGCGGGCCCGCCGAACATCGCCCGGTTCATCTTCCTCGACCCGGCCAGCCAGGCGTTCTACCGCGACTGGGAGCCCCTTGCCGGTGACACCGTCGCGCTGCTGCGCGCGGAGGCCGGCCGGGATCCGTACGACCGGGCGCTGACCGACCTCATCGGGGAGCTGTCGACCCGCAGCGAGGTGTTCCGCACCTGGTGGGCGGCGCACAACGTGCGGCTGCACCGCTCCGGGGTCAAGCACCTGCACCATCCCGAGGTCGGCGACCTGACCCTGGCGTACGAGTCACTCGACCTGACCACCGACCTCGGCCTGCGCCTCAACGCCTACACCGCCGAGCCCGGGTCGCCGTCCCAGGAGGCGCTGGATCTGCTCGCCAGCTGGACCGCGGCCCCGGCCCGCTGAAGGGGGTTCTGCCAGTACCCGGAACGACAGCCACTCCCGCCCACGCACCGGCCCGGATTGGATGGGACGGGCAAGGGTAAGCGCTGAGCGACCCGCGACAAGGAGGCATGACATGGCGGCCTGGACCGACGAGGAGCTCGACCGGGTCGGCGACGCCGACGAGCTGCAGCTGGCCTCTCGCCGCGCGGACGGCACGCTGCGCCCCTACGTGACCATGTGGGTGGTCCGCACCGGCCACCAGATGTACGTGCGCTCGGCCTACGGGCCGGCCAATCCCTGGTACCGGCGGGCGAGGGCGAGCGGCACGGGGCGGATCCGGGCAGGCGGCGTCGAACGTGACGTGACCTTCGCCGATGCGTCGGCCGGCGCCCACACCGGGATCGACGCGGCCTACCACGCCAAGTACGACCGGTACGGCCCGGCGTACGTCGGCGCCGTCGTCGGTGCCGAGGCGGCGCCGGTCACCATCCGCCTGGTCCCGGAATCCTGAAGGAGGAGTACGTGGAGCACCGTCCACTGGGGCGCACCGGCGTCTCGGTCAGCAAGCTGTGCCTCGGGACCATGATGTTCGGCGCCTGGGGTACCCGGGACCACGACGAGAGCATCAGGGTCATCCACCGGGCACTCGACGCCGGGATCAACTTCGTCGACACCGCCGACGTGTACTCGCAGGGCGAGTCGGAGATCATCGTCGGCAAGGCACTCAAGGGCCGGCGGGACGACGTCGTGCTCGCCACGAAGTTCTTCATGCCGTTCGACGACGACCCGAACCACCGCGGCGGCTCGCGGCGCTGGATCATGACCGAGGTCGAGCACTCGCTGCGCCGGCTCGGCACCGACCACATCGACCTGTACCAGATGCACCGCTACGACCCCGCTGTCGACCTCGACGAGACCCTCGGCGCGCTCACCGACCTGGTCCGGGCCGGCAAGGTGCGGTACTTCGGCCACTCCACGTTCCCGGCCTCCGCGATCGTCGACGCGCAGTACGTCGCCCGCGACCGCGGCCGGGAACGCTTCGTCACCGAGCAGCCCACCTACTCGATCCTCACCCGCAACATCGAGCACGAGATCCTGCCGCTGACCCGGCGGTACGGCATGGGCGTGCTCTCCTACAGCCCGCTCGCCGGCGGCTGGCTGTCGGGCCGCTACCGCAAGGACACCGGCCAGACCGGCCCGGCCGCCGCCGCCCGGCCCGCCGTGCGGTTCGACCTGTCCCTGCCGGAGAACCAGCGCAAGCTCGACGCCGCCGACGCGCTGGCGAAGCTGGCCGACGACGCCGGGATCAGCCTGATCGACCTGGCCATCGCCTTCGTGCTGCGCCACCCGGCCGTGACGTCGACGATCATCGGCCCGCGCACCATGGAGCACCTCGAGTCGCAGCTCGCCGCCGCCGACGTCGCGCTCACCGACGACGTGCTCGACCGCATCGACGCGATCGTCCCGCCCGGCGTCACGCTCAACCCGGCCGACAACGGCTGGGTCAGCCCGTTCCTGCAGCCGTCCGCCCGCCGACGCGGAGGTACCGCAGCATGATCACTCGACACGGAACGCAGGCCCCCGCCCAGGGGCCGGCCGAGAACTTCACCGGCGACGTGCGGGTCCAGCCGCTGTTCGGCGCGGAGGACACGGCGCCGTACACCGGCGCGTACGTCACCTTCCAGCCCGGGGCGCGCTCGGCCTGGCACACCCACCCGGCCGGGCAGCGGCTGGTCGTCACCGAGGGCGTCGGCCGGACCCAGCGGTGGGGAGGGCCCGTCGAGGAACTCCGGGCCGGCGACGTCGTCTGGTGCCCGCCGGGGGTCCGGCACTGGCACGGCGCCGCCCCGACGTCGGCGATGACCCACCTCGCCCTCACCGGCATCCGCGACGGCCAGGGCGTCGAGTGGCTGGAGAAGGTCACCGACGAGCAGTACCACGCGCGGCACTAAAGGCGACCGAGGCGATCAGGGGTTGACCACCTCGTGGGCCAGGCGGCGCAGGTCGGGCACCGACGGGTGGCTCGGTGGGTCGCGCCAGGCCAGGTACACGTCCACCGCCGGGGCGTCCGCCAGCGGGACGTAGCGGATCGCCGGGTTCGGGTGCATCGCCTCCGTCCCCGTCGACGTCACGCCGACCGCGTCGCCCGCCGTGATCAGGGCGAGCCAGTCGTCCGTGTTCTTCACCGTCAGGACCTGGGTCGGGGCCGCGCCCGTCGGCCACAGCGCGAGCGTGGTGCTGCCCGTCACCGTGTTCAGGGCCAGGGGCTGGGTCACCAGGTCGGCCAGGGTCAGGGTTGGCCGGCAGGCCAGGGGGTTGTTGTCGGCCAGGGCCGCCACGCGGGGCTCGCTCGTCAGGTGCTCCCAGCGCACACCCGGCGTGTCGATCGGGCCGCGCAGGACCGCGGCGTCCACCGTGCCGCCGGCCAGGCCGGCCGTGCGTTCGTCCAGGCGGAGCAGCTCCAGCAGGGTGCCCGGGTGGGCCTGCTTCCAGCGGCGCAGCAGGGTCGTCGTGTGGGCACCCAGGGCCGACCAGGCGTGGCCGAGGCGCAGCGGCCACTCGTGGGCCGGGTCGAGGGCGTGCTCGACGGCGGCCATCGCGGCGGCCGCGCGGCGGCGGAACGCGTGGCCGGCCGGGGTCAGGGCCAGGTGGTGGGTCGAGCGGTCGACCAGGCGGGTGCCGAGGTGGGCCTCCAGCTGCTGGAGCGTGCGGGTCAGCGCGGGCTGCGTGAGGTGCAGCCGGGCGGCCGCGCGTGTGAGGTTGCCCTCATCCGCGATGGCGAGGAAGCCCCGGAGGTGCCGCAACTCGATGGTCATGTGTGACAAGCATAACGGCAGACGGACGGGCATTTCAGCGAGTCTGGCGCACTGCATAGCGTCAGCGCCATGGCCGACACGATTGCCGTCGAAGCACCCCGGGACAAAGGGGTCGGACTCGTTCTGGCCAGCCAGACGTCTGTCCACAGTGGAGCGGCCGTCGCGACGATGCTGTTCCCGATCGCCGGGGCCGCCGGTGTGGTCACGCTGCGGCTGGTGATCGGGGCCGCCCTGATGCTCGCCGTCTGCCGGCCGAAGCTGCGCGGGCACCGGGCCGGCGACTGGGCGCTGCTGGCCGGGTTCGGGGTCGTGCTGGCCGTGATGAACTTCCTGTACTACCTGGCGATCGAGCGGATGCCGATCGGTCCCGTGGTGACCCTGGAGGTGCTCGGCCCGCTGACCCTGTCGGTGCTCGCCGGCAAGGGCGCGGCCCGCTGGCTGTGGGCCCTGCTCGCCCTGGCCGGCGTGGCCCTGCTCGGCTTCGGCGGCCTCGATGCCGGCGGATTCGACCTGATCGCCGCCGGCCTCGCCCTCGCCGCCGGTGCGTGCTGGGCGGGGTACATCCTCCTCAGCGCCCGGACCGGCAGCCGCTTCCCGAAGCAGGACGGGCTCGCCCTCGCCATGACCGTCGCCGCACTCGTCGCCCTGCCGCTCGGCGTGACCACGAGCGGTGGCGCCCTGTTCGAGCCGGTCACGCTCGCGCTCGGGGCGGCGGTGGCGGTGCTGTCGTCGGTGCTGCCGTACAGCCTGGAGCTGGCCGCCCTGCGCCGCCTGCCGACCGGCACGTTCGCCGTGCTCATGAGCCTCGGGCCGGCCATCGCCGCCCTTGCCGGGTTCGCCATCGCCGGGCAGGCGCTGTCGGTCGCCGAGATCGCGGCCATCGTCCTGGTGGTGGCGGCGAGCGCGGGAGCGGTGCGGAGTCGTACAGTCGCCGAGTGACCGAGTTGCGTATCGGCATCCTCGGCGCGGCGCGGATCGCGCCCGCGGCCCTCATCCGCCCCGCCCGCCTCGTGCCCGGGGTGACCGTCGCCGCCGTCGCCGCCCGCGACCCGGCCCGGGGCGCCGCGTTCGCCCGCCGCCACGGCATCCCGACCGTGCATCCCGGCTACGCCGAGCTCGTCGACGACCCCGGCCTCGACGCCGTGTACGTGCCGCTGCCGAACGGTCTGCACGCCGAGTGGACCCTCGCGGCCCTCGACGCGGGCAAGCACGTGCTGTGCGAGAAGCCGCTGACGTCCAACGCCGACCAGGCCCGCCGGATCGCCGCGGCGACCGGAGCCAACGTGGTGATGGAGGCCTTCCACTACCGCTACCACCCGTTGATGCGCCGGGCGCTGGAGCTCGTGCCGCGGCTCGGCGAGCTGCGGCACGTCGAGACCAGCATGTGCTTCCCACTGCCCAGGTTCAGCGACATCCGCTACGACCTGAGGCTGGCCGGCGGCGCGTCCATGGACGCGGGCTGCTACGCCGTCCACGCCCTGCGCACCCTGAGCGGCCAGGAGCCCGCCGTGGTCGCCGCCCGCGCGCTGCTGGCGAAGCCCGGCGTCGACCGTGCCATGGTCGTCGACTACGCATTCCCGGGCGGCGCGACCGGCCGCACCACCGCCAGTCTCTGGTCGCGCCACGTGCTGCGGCTCTCGGCCCGGGTCACCGGCGCGAACGGCACCCTCAAGCTCTCCAACTATTTGATGCCGAGTGTGTACCACCGGCTCACGGTCACCATCGACGGCCGCACGCGCCGGGAGCGGGTGCCCGGCGAGGCCACCTACACCCACCAGCTGCGCGCGTTCGCCGACGCGGTGCTGCGTGGCGGGCCGAACCTCACGCCACCGGGCGACGCGGTCCGCACGATGGAGCTCATCGACGCCGCGTATCGCGCCGCCGGTCTGGATCCGCGAACCTGACCGCGAGCCCGTCCAGCAGCACCCCCAGGCCCAGCTCGAACAGCTCGTCGAGATCGAGGTCGTAGCCGCCGGCCTCGCCGAACGCGGCCATGAGCGCGGTGAACCGCGGATAGCGGCCGCTGCCGGTGATCCCGGAGAAGCCGGCGCCGTTGACCGCCATCCACTCGTCCTCGTCGAGGCCGGTGTCGGCCAGCGCGCGGGCCTCGCCCTCCAGCTGCATCGCCAGGCCCTGGACGTGGCTGTACACCAGGACCTGCAGATCCTGCAGGCTCTGCGGATCGAACGCTCCAACGGCCTGGAACGCCGCCAGCATCCGCTCGCCGTGCGCCACCAGGTTGGGCAGCGGCAGCGGCCGGGTCAGCGGGGTCACGTGTGCCAGCCAGGGGTGCCGGCGGTACAGCGCCCACATCGTGCGGGCGGCGCGCGTGAGCAGGTCGCGCCACCCGCCCGGCTCGCCGGCGCCGGCGACCTCCACCGGCTCGCCGAACGCGGTGTCGGCCATGAGCAGGATGAGCTGGTCCTTGCTGGTCACGTGCCGGTACGTCGACATGGTGGCCACGCCGAGGCGGGCGGCGACGCCGCGCATCGACAGCGCGTCGAGGCCCTCGGCGTCGGCAAGCTCGATCGCCGCCCGCACCACCTGCTCGCGGGAGAGCGGCGCGTCGGCCGGAGTGCCGGGTGCGGCGCCGGCCACGCCGGCGACGACCGTGCCGACCCGCGGCTGCGACACGACGATGCCCTGCTGCTGGAGCGCGGTGAGGGCCTTCGTGGCGGTGGCGAGGGCGACGCCCCAGTCCTTGGCGAGCTGCCGGGTCGACGGGAGGCGGTCGCCCGGAGTGAGCCGGCCGTCGGCGATCCGGGTCCGGATGTCGACGACGATCCGCTCGTACTGTGCTAGTGCAGCCATGCCTGTCATAGTACACATTTTTCCTTGTCAGATGCTGTATGTACGCCGTACATTCAGAGCGTACGAGGTACACCTCACGGAGGGAACGTCCCATGAAGGTCCTGATCTCCGGCGCGAGCGTCGCCGGCCCCGCCCTCGCCTGGTGGCTGCGCCGGCACGGCGCCACGCCGACCGTCGTCGAGCGCGCCCCGGCGATCCGCCCGGGCGGCCAGGCGATCGACGTGCGCGGCGCCGCGCTCACCGTGGTCGAGCGGATGGGCCTGCTGGAGCCGGTGCGCGCCGCCCGCACCCGGATGCGCGGATCGTCCATGGTGGACAGCGACGGCACCGAGCTGTGGCGCTCCACCGAGTTCGCCCCGAGCAGCGGCCGGTTCGACAGCGACGACGTGGAGCTGCTCCGCGAGGACCTCACCGCGCTGCTGGCGTCGCACACCCCCGACGTCGACTACCGCTTCGGCGACTCGATCGCGTCGCTGCACCAGGACGCCGCCGGCGTCGACGTGCGGTTCGCCGGCGGCGGCAAGGAGCGCTTCGACCTCGTCGTGGGCGCCGACGGCCTGCACTCCGGCGTGCGCCGGCTGGCCTTCGGTGAGACGCCGCTGCTGCACCTCGGCAGCTACGTCGCCGTGTTCACCGCCGGCAACGTGCTCGGGCTCGACGACTGGCAGGTGTGGGTTCGCAGCGACACTGCCGGCGCCGGCATCTACTCCGCGCGCGACAACACCGAGCTGCGGGTGAACGTCGGCTTCCACTCGGATGCGCTGCGGTACGACCACCGCGACGTCGCCGCCCAGAAACACCTCGTCGCCGCGCGCTGCGCCGGGCTGGGCTGGGAGATCCCGAAGCTGCTGGAGTTCATGTGGGACGCGCCCGACTTCTACTTCGACGCGATGGCCCAGGTGCACCTGCCGACCTGGTCGGCGGGCCGGGTCACGCTCGTCGGTGACGCCGGCTACTGCGCCTCGCCGCTGTCCGGGCAGGGCACCAGCCTCGCCCTCGTCGGCGCGTACGTCCTGGCCGACGAACTCGCCAGGGCGGGCGACCACGTGACGGCACTCACCCGCTACGAGGAGCGGATGCGCCCGTTCGTGACCGCCAACCAGGCACTGGCCACGGAGAACCCGGGCCAGCCGGCGTCGGACGAGTCGATGGCGGCGGCGAAGGACGCGATCGCGCTCTGAGTCGAGATCCGGACCGACCGCTGCGGCGGGGTGGTGGGGTGCCCGATCCTGCTGTCGTGCCCCCCACCCGTTTCCTCGCCGCGGCGGTCCTGTTGGCTGCCGTTCTGCTGCCCTCGACCCCGGCCGCGGCCGAACCGCCGGGGAAGCCGGCCTGCCCCGAGACCAGCCCGCAGCTGGCCGGCAAGCACTTCCAGCCCGGCGACGAGGTCGGCGACCTCACGTGCGCGAACCTGCGCGACGCCGTCCTCGACGGCGTCGACCTGACCCAGGTCGACTTCACCGGGGCCGACCTGCAGGGCGCGTCGTTCCGCGGCGCCGACCTGACCCAGGCCGACCTCACCGGCGCCGACCTGCGCGGCGCCCACCTCGACGACGTCGACCTGACCCAGGCCGACCTGTCCGGGTCCGACGCCCGCGGCGCCTCGTTCCGCGGGGCCGACCTCAGCCAGGCCGACCTGATCGGCGCCGACCTGCGCGAGGCCGACTTCGTCACCGCGTCGGTCATCCAGGCCGACTTCACCGACGCCGACCTGCGCGGCGCGCAGACCTGGTGGACGCTGTCCATCCAGGCCTCGGTCTCCGGCGCCAAGGTCGACCTGTTCGACCCGCGCACCCCCCAGGCCGGCTGGCTGTACATCCTCGTCGGGCTGTGGGTCCTGGTGCGCACCATCATGCGGCGCAAGGGCGGTGGCAGTACCTCCGGCACCGTCATGTCGACCGTCGGCTTCCTGTTCGTCGGCGGCTTCACGTGGGTCTTCGGCTGGATGCTGTTCGCGATGCAGTTCGTGACGGTGCTCTACCCGCTGCTCGCCGGCGCCGCCCTGGTCGCGGCGGCCGGCGTGGTGCGGCAGCTGCGGCCGTCACGCGATCCCAAGCAGCTCTTCGTATGACTCGATGAACATCGTCGCCTTGATGCCGGCCGTCTCGGCCGGCCCGAGCACCCCCACCTCCGGGGCGTAGGAGGCGCCGCCCTTGGGCCCCAGCTGCAGCACGATCGCGTCCGGCGCGGGTGTGTAGTCCGTCAGGGGCCCACCGGCGAGCAGCGCCCGTACGTTGACCGCCACCACTTCGGCCTGGGCCTGCGCGAGCCGCGCCTGCTTCAGCTCCGGTACCGCGGTGAGGTCGCCGATCGCGAACACCCGCTCGTGCCCCGGCAGCCGCAGCTGGGGCGTCACCGCCAGCCGGCCATCGGGCTGCCGGGCGGCGGCGAGGTCGTCGCAGAGGTACGACGAGTCGACGGCCGCGCCGTAGCAGGCGAACGTCAGGTCGGCCGCCGGTGCCTGGCCGGCGCCGCTGCCCAGCAGCAGGCGCACGCCGAGCGCCGCGAGCTGCTCGCGGACCGACGTGCGGAACTCGTCCGGGAACCGCCCGCCGAGGATGTCCGGCGCCGGGTCGGCGATCGTCACCTCGACGGCCGGCCACGCCGCCTTGATCTC
This sequence comes from Dactylosporangium sp. AC04546, assembly GCF_022095675.1. GTDB lineage: Bacteria > Actinomycetota > Actinomycetes > Mycobacteriales > Micromonosporaceae > Dactylosporangium. The sequence goes on from NZ_JAHYSG010000025.1 coordinate 14,878, forward strand.
CCCGGCGAACTCGAGGCCGACCGCGCCCGCGCCGAGCAGCAGCACGTGCCCGGCGTCGCTCAGCGCCCGGTGCGTGGCGGCGAGACGGTCCCGGTCGTGCGGCCCGGGCCTGGCCGGGAACGGCATCGCGGAGCCGGTGGCGAGAATGATCACATCGGCGTCGAGGTGAGCACCGGAGGCCAGGTCGGCGCCGGTCGCGGTCACCCGCACCGCCCGGTCCCGCACCACCCGGCCGCGGCTGAGCAGCCGGTCGTACGGCAGGAAGATCCGGTCCGCCCAGTCCGGGTCGGCGACCGCGCGCAGCGCGGCCACGTTGTGCACGAACACCTCCCGCGGCTCCACCAGGGTCACGTCCGCCACGTCGTCGAGCGCCTTCGCGGCGGTGATCCCGCCGTACCCGCCGCCGATCACCAGAATCTCGGTCATGGCCCGACCGTGCCGCGGCCGGCGGCGGCGGGGGAGTCCGAGGTGAGGGTGGTACCGGCAGGGATACGATCCGCGACCCGGCCGCTGCTACGGTCGGAGCGTGGCCGACAACGAGCTGGGACTGTTCCTGCGGGCCCGCCGGGAGGCGGTCCGCCCGGCCGATGTCGGCCTGCCCACCGGGGCGCGGCGCCGCACGCCGGGTCTGCGCCGGGCCGAGGTCGCGACCCTCGCCGGGGTGAGCGTCGAGTACGTCACGCGGCTCGAACAGGGCCACGACCGGCACCCGTCGGCGCAGGTGCTGTCCGCGCTCGCCACCGCGCTGCGGCTGTCCGTCGCCGAGCGGGTCCACCTGCACAACCTCACCAAGGGCTCCGGCGGCTTCACCTGCCGCGGGCCCGACCGGCGGGCCGGCCGGATCGTCCGCCCGACCGTGCGGGCGCTGCTCGACCGGCTGGAGCCGACCCCGGCGCTGCTCGTCAACCGGCTCGCCGAGGTGGTGGCGTACACCGAGGGCTACGGGCGGCTGATGGCCGGCGCGGGCGTGCTCGACGCGGATCCGCCGAACCTGGCCCGGTACCTGTTCACCGACCCGCGTGCCCGGCAGCTCTTCGCCGACTGGGACCGGGCCGCCGACGAGCAGGTCGCCGCGCTCAAGCACGGCCCGTTCCGCGCCGACCCGGAGATCGCCGCGCTGGCCGACGAGCTCACCGTCACTGCCGGCTCCGCGTTCGCCGGCCGGGCCGAGACGGTGGCGGGCCCGCCGGTCGGCACCGGCGTGCTGCCGCTGGCCCATCCCGTCGTGGGCTCGCTGCGCCTCGCGTACGAGACCCTCGACCTGCCGGCCGCCGACGACCAGCGCCTGATCGCGTACCTCCCGGCCGACTCGGAGTCCGCCGCCGGACTCGACCGCCTCCTGCACCGCCCCCTCCACGTCGTCGCCTCCGCCGGGTAGCGATAGCATACCTCCTCCATAGGAAAAATGGGGGTTTGCATGCCGGCGGTCGTGGTGACCGCGGCGGCCGCCGGCATCGGCCGGGCCGTCGTGGAGCTGTTCGCGGAGCGCGGGTACGGCGTGGTCGCCGTCGACACCGACGAAGCGGCCCTGGCCGCGCTGGCCGCCGACCGGGTCGTGACCGTCGCCGGTGACGTCGCCGACGAGGCCGTCAACGCCGAGATGGTCCGCCTCGCCGTCGCCACCTTCGGGCGGTTGGACGCCGCCGTGCTCAACGCCGGGGCGGGCGGGGCGCCGCCGCTGGAGGACCCCGGGGCGGCCGCGGCGCTCGACGCGATCCATGCCGTGAACGTCCGCGGCGCCGCGCTCGGCATCCGCGCCGCGGCGCCCGCCCTGCGCGCGGCCGGCGGCGGCGCCATCGTCGTCACCGCCTCTGTGGCGGCGCTGCGCGGGGACCCGTACACGTGGGCGTACAACGCCACCAAGGCCGCCGCCGTGAACCTGGTGCGCTCCGCGGCGCTCGACTACGCGTACCAGAACATCCGGATCAACGCGGTCGCGCCCGGCCTGACCCGGACCGGCCGGACCGAGCCGGTGCTGCGCGACCCGGTGGTTGCCGCGGATCTGACCCGGCGCATCCCGCTCGGCCGGTGGGCGCAGCCGCGCGAGCAGGCCGAGGTGATCTGGTTCCTGGCCTCACCGGCCGCGTCGTACGTCACGGGTGCGGTGCTGGCCAGCGACGGCGGGTTGAGCGCCAGCAACGGCATCTTCGCGCCTCCGCGCGCGTAGGTTACCGAACGTCGTTGTCGATGTACAGGTCGTGTCATGGCGGCCGGTCCGGGCGTAGCATCCCAGCCATGAGGACCGCAGCCGGCCACACGACGGTCGATGCGGGCGCCGAGATCCGGCGGATCGACGACGCCGAACGGTACGTCGCCTCGATCTGCTTCAAGACCGGCCCGCCCGCCTCGATCGGCGTCGAGCTCGAACACATCGTCCACACCGCTGACCACCCCACCCGCCCCCTCGACGTCGCGGCGCTCGGCGTCGACGGCGTCACGCTCGCCCACGGCGGCCGGCTCGGCCTCGGGCCCGGCGGGCAGGTCGTCCTCGCCGCCCGCCCGCAGCAGACCCTCGCCGCGCTGCACGCCACCGTCGACGCCGAGCTCGACCAGCTCGACGACCTGCTCGCGAGCGGCGGATTCCGGGCCGCCGGGCAGGGCATCGACCCGCATCGCGCGCCGCACCGGGTGCGCTCCTCGCCTCGGTACCATGCGATGGCGGCCTCCTTCGCCCGCCGCGGCGGTGACGGGCGCACCATGATGTGCAGCACCGCCGGGCTGCGCCCCTGCCTCGACGCCGGGCCGGCCGCCGGGCTCGCCGAGCGGTGGGCCGCCGCCCACGACGTCGGGCCGACCCTCCTCGCGCTGTTCGCCAACTCACGCGTGCACGCCGGCCGCGAGACCGGCTGGGCATCGACGCGGATGCGCACCTGGTACGGCATCGACCCGGCCCGCGCCGGCACCGTGCCGACCGGCCCCGACCCGGCCGCGGCCTGGGCCCGCTACGCGCTGCGCGCCCCGCTGCTGTGCGTGCGCCGGCAGAGCGGCAGCTGGGCCGTTCCCTCGGGGGTCACCTTCGCCGACTGGGTCGGCGGCGCGCTGCACCGGCGCCCGACGTACGACGACCTCGACTACCACCTGGGCACGCTGTTCCCGCTGGTGCGCCCCCGCGGGCATCTGCAGATCCGGTACCTCGACGCGCAGCCGGGCCGCGACTGGTTCGCCCCGGTGGCGTTGCTCGCCGGCCTGCTCGGCAGCGACGCCGCCGTCGACGCCGCCCGGGCCGCGGCCGCGCCCGCGGCGGGCCGCTGGATCGAGGCCGCCCGCTACGGGCTCACCGACAGCGTGATCGCGGCGACCGCACCGGCGGTGCTGGACGTGGCGCTGGCCGGCGTGCCGGAGCCGTTCCGGGACGAGGTGGTCGCGACCGTCGAGGAGTGCTTCCGGCGGGCGTGGCCGTTCGGGTGACGGTCTACGCGCCGATCTGCTGGCCGTTGTCGTGCCAGGTGTTGTTGCTCCACACGGGCAGGGTGGCGGCGTTGAACGCCTGAGTGCCGTAGTAGCCGCCCTTGGGCCAGTACCCGCCGCCGGAGGCGCGCATGAACGTGTTGTTCGTGACCCTGCCGTTGGTGATCTTGTAGTTGGCGTCGTACCAGTAGAACGAGTAGCCGCCGCCGTTCATCAGGTTGCTGTCGACCACGACGTCGCTGATCGAGCCGATGTCGGCCTTGAGCAGGATGCAGGACGTCTGCGTGTGCTGGTTCTCCAGCCGGTTGTGCAGGATGCGGACGTAGGTCGCGTTGGTCGACTGGATGACGTCGTTGTGCTGCGCGGAGCCGACGCCGTTGGGGTCGTGCAGCCAGGAGTCCTGGACGGTACCGCGGCCGTCGATGCGCAGGATGTCGCCGGAGCCGTGGGCGTTGACCCGCAGGAGGGTGTAGCCGGTGCGGCCGATGAGGGCGATGCCGCCGGTGGAGGCGTCCTTGCGCTGGCCGTCGATCTCGGTGTCCTCGATGCGCAGGTTCGCCCAGTCGTCGGTGACGGTGACCGCCTGGACGTTGGCGACCCGGATCCGGCTGTTGCGGATCGTGACGTTGCGCGCCCTGATCTCCAGGTGGTCGGTGATGTCCTTGCCGTCGATGACGGTGCCGTCGACGGTGATGGTCATCGGGCCGGTGTACGGCGTGAGGGTGACCTTCGCGCGCGTGTCGCCCGGCAGCCCCTGGGGATAGCCGGTGTTGTGGGCGGCTGGGAAGCCCGGGACGGTGTACGTGGGCGGCGGTCCCGGGTTGGACGTCGGTGGCACTGTCGGTGGCACTGTCGGCGGCGCCGTGGTCGTCGGCGGTGCCGTGGTCGTCGGGCCGGGCACCTGGGGCGGGTCCCCCGGCTCGCCGGGCCATCCCGGGTCGCCGGGCTGCGTCGGCACGCTCGTCTGGACCGGGTTGCGGGGCTGGGCCGGGTTACCGGGGTTCCCCGGATTTCCTGGGTTCCCTGGGTTCCCCGGGTTTCCCGGGTTCGTGGGGTTTCCCGGGTTGCCGGTCCGGCCCGGGTTGCCCGTGCTCGTCGTCGGCGGTGGCGCCGGGGACGGCGTCGTGCCGACCGGGCTGCTCTCGACGGGGTCCGCCGCCGCGGGCGGGCGCTCGGGCAGGCCGAACTCGCGGGGCGGCTGCGCGCAGGCGCTCAGCCCGCCGGCCACCAGGGTCGCGGCGACCACGCCGGCGCCGGCACGGCGCCGCCGCTGCGGGTCTCGCCAGACATCACGCGGCTTCATGTCGACGGCCACGCTCCGGCACCGGCGCGCACGGCAACCGGCGGGAACGCCACGGCCGGATGAACTACGACTTGCCGTTGTGGTACTGGTCGAGCCACTCGCCGAGGTCGGTCAGGTCCACCGGGCGGCGCCGATCCTCCGGCACGAGATCGACCAGCGACGCCATGGCCTCGAGCGCGGCCAGGATCTCGCGGCCCACCTGGTCGGCCGGTCGCATCGCGTCGACCGACACGAGCACGCCCCGCTGGGCGTACCACTCCAGCACCGGCTGCGTGACCCTCCGGTACAGCGCCAGCCGGTCACGGATCACGTCCGCCGTGTCGTCGGAGCGGTGCTCCTGCGCGGCCCGCGCCAGCAGCCGCCGCGTGACCTCGTCGTCGTCGGCCTTGAGGTGCAGCACGACGTTGACCGTCATGTCGAGCTCCTTGGCCGCCGCGTACGCCGCCTTGGCCTGGTCGAGCGTGCGCGGGATGCCGTCGAGGACGTACCCGGTGCCGGCCGCCTTCGCCGCGGCGAGCTGCTCGCGCAGCAGGCCCATGACGATCTCGTCGGGGACCAGGTCGCCGCGGTCCAGGTGCCCCTGCACCTGCCGCCCAAGCCCCGTGCCGCGCGCGACGTGGTCGCGGAGCAGGTCGCCGATGGCGATGTGCGGGATCTTGAAGTGGCTGGCGATCAACGCGCCCTGTGTCCCCTTGCCCGCACCAGGCGGCGCGACCAGCAGCACCCGCATCCGCGTCCCTCTCCCTGCTTCGCCGGCCGTCTCTGCCTGCACCAACGTATCTCGTCACGGTCGATGTTCCGGGCTCGACGCCGTACGACGTTGTTTCGATCACGTTCAACCGGCCCGGCAGCTGCCTGGTAGCTTGACGGCTCGTGGCCACTTCCCCGACCGCCGCCGATGTCTCGCCCGTCGATGGCCACGCTCGGCGGGGCGGTGCTCGGCAGCGTCATCGCCTGGACCAGCCCCGGCACCCAGGGCGAGCCGCGCTGGGTCCTGGTCGCGGTGCTCGCCGCCCTGCTGGGAGCGGCGAGCGGCGAGGCGTTCGGGTGCGGCGCCGCCCGCTGGCGGGACCTGGGCTCTACGTCGACCGCCACTTCCCGCTGACCGGTGCCGGCCTGTCCGAGCTGGTCTCGGCGGCCGACGACCGGGCATCGACCAGACCACGTTCGGCGAGCTCCGAACGGGCCTGGTCATCGTCAGCCCGTTCGTGGTGAGCGCGCTCGCGGCGGTGATCCCGAAGTTCTGAGCCGTGGGCTACGGCTTGCGGGCCACGCCGCAGAACTCCGAGGCCGGGGTCTCGTCGTTGCCGTCCGGGCGCCAGTGCGAGACGGTGACGACGCCCGGCTCCAGCAGTTCGAGGCCGTCGAAATACGACTCGATCTGCCGGGGTGTCCGCACGGTCATCGCCGCGGCACCGCCCGCGTTCCACATCTGGACCGCCCGGTCGACCGCCTCCGGGTTGACCTCGCGGGTCGGGTGGGAGATGACCAGGTAGCTGCCGGACGGGACGGCGTCGACCAGGGTGCGCACGATGCTCTGGGCCTCGGCGTCGTCGACCACGAAGTTGAGGATGCCGAGCAGCATGATCGCGACCGGCCGGCTCAGGTCGAGCGTCTCGGCCGCCGCGGCCAGGATGCGGGCCGTGTCGCGGATGTCGGCGTCGATGTAGTCGGTGGCGCCCTCGGGCCGGCTGGTCAGCAGGGCCCGCGCGTGGACGAGCACCATCGGGTCGTTGTCGACATACACCACGCGAGCGTCGGGCGCGGTGTGCTGCGCGACCTCGTGGGTGTTGTCGGCGGTCGGCAGCCCGGTGCCGATGTCGAGGAACTGCCGGACCTTCGCCTCACCGGCGAGGTGCCGCACGGCGCGCCCGAGGAACTGCCGGTTGAACCGCGCCGACTGCACCAGCTCGGGCATGAAGGCGAGGACCTGCTCGGCCGCCTCGCGGTCGGCGGCGAAGTTGTCCTTGCCCCCGAGCAGGTAGTTCCACAGCCGGGCGGAGTGGGCAACGGTGGTGTCGAGCTTCGCGATCTCGTCTTCGGCGACCATGTCCGTCCTTGGACCGTTTGGGGGGCGTTCGCGGTGTGACGCACAGCATACCGGTCAGGGTGTTCGGGTGTACGCCGAGAGCCCGGTGAACGGACGGTTGTCGAGCCAGTCGGCGCCGGTCGTGTCGACGGCGCAGCCCGCGATCCGCAGCCGCTCGACGAACACGTGCAGCCGCTTGACCGTGCCGTCCAGCCGGACCACGTCACGCCCGCCGATGTCGGAGAACGGGCGCAGCTCGCCGATCTCGACGAGGACGGTGCGGGTCGGGTGCAGCGCCAGCGCCATGCCGGCCTCGAACAGCACGTCGGGCCGGGCCTGGCCGGTCGGCCGGGTCTCGTGCTCGGGGTCGCGCGGGTCGTGCAGGTCGGGGTGCAGGCTGGCGATGTCGTCGGGGGTCAGCAGGACGACCGCGGCCTGGACGTCCTCGAACGCCTTCGCCAGGATGTCACCGATGAACGGGGCACCGCTGCCGGTGCGCCGCACGATCTCCTCCCAGTCCAGCGGCCGCAGGTCGAGCGCCTTGAGCAGGCCGTCGACCGCGCGGCGGGCCTCGGCGTCGCGGCCATGGATCACGAAGACGGTACGCGGGTCCGGCACGGGCACCTCCTGAGGCTCGATCGTATCGACACGACCGTCGCGCACCGGTGTCCTGTCGGGCTGATCAAATGCGGCGTCCGGCCGGTATGTTCCGCGTCGCGGATCATTACAGTGACGTCCGTGGGGCCGCTGAACGACATGGATGCCGAGACCGTCGAGGATCTTCTCGACGTGCTGCAGGACGTGGTGCTGTGGCGGCTCACCGAGCACCGGTGGATGCTCGTGCAGCAGGCCCTCGACGACGTCGCCGTGGCGCTCGCCGCCACCGACCCGGCCGACCTGCGTGACGCGCTGGTCTCGCTGCAGTTGAGCGGGCCGGTCCGGGCGCTGCGCATCGGCAGCGTCGACACGGTCGGGGTGCCCGATCCGGTCCTCGACCGGCAGAACACCCTGGTCCACGCGCTCGTCGAGCTCCGGGGGCCACGGTCGCGCGGTCCGGCCGCCGATCCGAAGGAGGAGGGCCGTGGCGACGAGCCGGCTCGTCGAGCATGAGTTCGTCGCGCACCTCTTCGCCCCACTGACCGGGCCGGCGGTCGGCGCCGCCGACCGGCAGCTGCGCGCGTTGTGGGAGCAGTGCCGCGACCAGCTCGGCATGTCCCAGGCGATCGTGGAGGTCGGGCTCGGCACGCGGCTGCCCGAGGACCCGGGCGGCCAGCCTGACGGGCCGCTGGCCGCGCTGCAGGACCCGGCGGCGAACTTCCAGGCGGTCGCGCGCCGCGAGCACGACGTGTTCAACGTGTCGCTCGTGATGGCCGCCCCGCTCGCGCCACCGCGCCGGCGGCTGGGCATCGGGTCGGCGACACCGCCCAGCTGGCAGGAGTTCCACCGGTGGTGGCGGCTGCTGTCGGGCGGCGGCCTCGACGCGCTCATCGGTGTCCTCACGGTGTACCAGGCCAAGAGCCGCCAACCCGCCGCCACCGACGTGCGGGCCGCTCTGCCAGCACAGGACGACGATGCCGCCGCCTGGTGGACGCACGGACTGACGGTCGAGGACTTCGCGCTCTGGGACGTCACGGCCAAGGCCCGGCCAGCCCGCCGGCTGGTTGTCGTCGCCCGGCCCGACGAGGATGCCCGGCTGAGCCGCTTCACCTGGAGCGCGGGTGACCCGGCCCTGCCGCCGCTGGGCCGCTACCTGATGCATGCGGCCAAGCTCGGCTACCAGGCCCGTGTCCGCGGCGACGGCGCGGAGCTGGCCGGGCTCCGCGAGCGTGCGACCGAGCGGATGGACCGGCTGACCCAGCTGCTGGGCGACCCGGCCGGGGGCCCGACCGCGGCCGACCGGGCGGAGCTGGCCGCCGACGAGGCCACGCTCGCCGGCACGCTCGAACGGCTGCGGGGGATGCGCCGCACCGTCGCGATCGCACGGGGCAACATGGCCACCGCGCTGGCCGCGCCGCTGCCGGGCGACGCCGCGCTCGGCGGGTGGCTCGACCAGCAGCTGGCCGACGACGCCGAGTATCTGGCCGCCACGTACGAGCTCGCCGGGCGGCTCCGGGGCCTCCTCGGCGCCCCTGCGCCCGCCCCTGCGCCCGCCCGCCCGGACATCCCGCCGGTGCCGGTGCCGGTGCCCGCCGTCCCGCCGGCCGGATTCGTTCACCGGCTCAGCTTCGGCGTCGACGTCATCAACTACAGCGGCCGTACGGCACCCCAGCAGGCCGAGGTCCAGCGGCGGATCGCCGAGCTGGTCGAGCAGGTCCTCGAAGGGATCGGCGTGGCCGTGCCCGAGACGGATCGCCAACCGGCCGGCGACGGCATGATCGTCGTGCTGCCCACCGGCCTGGACGTGCCCCGTGCGGTGTCCGCGCTCCTGCACGGATGGCGGTCCGCGCTCGCCGCCGACAACGCCCGGCACACCGACGACCGCATCCGCGCGCGGCTGTCCGCCGCCGCCGGCCCGGTCGCGGTGGCCTCGATCGGCTTCGCCGGCGCCACCGTCATCGAGGTCGGCCGGCTGCTGGACAGTCAGGTGCTGCGCGCCGCGGCGGCCGAGCGTGTCGACGCGGACGTGGTCGCGCTGATCTCCGACCGGCTCCACGCCGACGTCGTCGGGCAGGGATTCCCTGGTCTCGACGCCGCCGAGTTCGAGTCCCGGACCGTCGAGGTCAAGATGTACCGCGCGCAGGCCTGGCTGTGGAGCGGTGTCGCGGTACAGCCTTCGAGCGGACCGTCGCCGGCCGCCGCCGCCCCGGATCCCCGGCGCGTGTTCGTGATCCACGGGCGGGACGCCGAGGCCCGGCGGGCGGTGTACGGGCTGCTGCGTGACCTGGGGCTGCGCCCGCTCGACTGGATGGAGATCGTGGCGCGCACCGGCACCCCGTCGCCGTTCGTCGGCGAGGTGCTCGAGCAGGCCTTCGCGGAGCACCAGGCGGCGGTCGTGGTGATCACCCCGGACGACGGCGTGATGCTGCACCCGAGCCTGCACGGTGCCGACGAGGACCCCGCCGAGGTGGCCTTCGCGGGCCAGGCCCGGCCCAACGTCCTGTTCGAGGCGGGCATGGCCCTGGGCCTGCAGCGCGACCGCACGCTGGTGGTGGAGATCGGCCGGCTGCGCCCGTTCGCGAGCCTTACCGGCCGCGACGTCATCCGCTTCACCGCCGACCCGGCCGAGCACCTGCAGCGCGTGAAGAGCATCGCCGAACGCCTCCGGACCGCCGGCTGCGCGGTGAACCTGGACGGCGCGGACTGGCTCGACACCGGCCGCTTCCGCGACCTGCGCGCCTACCAGCGCCGCTTCAACGGCCCGGCCTAGACAGGTCCGCGCTGCGCGGGCAGCCGGGTCGAGCACGCCGCCGCTCATCGAGATCGCCTCGTCGAGCAGGGCCGGCTCCCGGGTCCGCTGGAAGGCCTCGCCCAGCACGTTGGCGAGGTTGCCGTCATGATCGACCCAGGTCGCGGGGTCCTCCTGCCAGGCCTGCCGGAACAATGCCAGCGCCTCGTTGAGGTCCGTCGGCTCGCCGGCGGTGGCGTACCGGTCGTCCAGACTGATCGCCAGGTGGCTGAGGCAGCGGCCGAGGTCCGGCGACCCTTCGGCGCACGCCTGGACGGCCCGGCGGCCGGTGGTCACTGCCTCCTCCAGCAGGTCCCGGCGCCCGTCGAGCTTGGCGAGGTCGCGCAGGCTGGTCCCGAGGAAGCTGAGCGTCAACGGGTAGCTCGGGCTGCTCGCCGGCATGACCGTCACCAGCCGACGGAACACGGCCACCAGCGATTCGAGGTCGGCCCGCGCCTGGCTGCTCCGGTGCCGCCGCTGGAGGCTCGCGGCCAGGTTGCCGAGCCGGTCCGGTAGGTCCGGGTCGTCCTCGTCGGTGAGCTCGACGGCCCGGCCGAACAGCTCGACGGCCTCGGTCAGCGAGTCACGGGCCGAAGTGGACGTGTGACGCCCACAGCTCCGGCCGGCGGGCGACGGCGCGGTCCGCACGCAGCGCCCGTACCGTCTCGTGGAGGGCGGTGGCCGGTGAGGTGTCCACCGTGAGGCGGCGGTAGAGGTTTCTGGCCAGCGTCGGTGCCCACGCGTCGCTGATCGGCCACAGGGTCGCGATCGTGTGCGGGTAGCCGGCCAGCTGGAACGCCGACGCGAGGTGGATCGGCTCGTCCAGCGAGGTCAGCGGTACCGCGGCCGTCGTGCACGACGACAGCACCGCCAGGTGGGCGCCGCTGAGCTCGGTCCCGGTCAGCTGCCGCACGGTCAGCGGCCGGTCGTGCAGGGCCAGGAAGCTGCCGCTCGGGTCCGCCGGGTCGACCTGCGCGTGGCACGCGAAGTGCACCCAGCCGGTCGCCGGCAGCAGCCGGGCGACGGCCTCGTTCGTCGCCTGCGGACCGAGGAGCGCGGGTGTGCCGGCGGGCAGGAGCCGCTGCACGGCGCGGGCCTCGTCCTCGGCGGAGGCCAGGGTGACGTGCTCGTCGAGCCGGTTCACGCCGACGACGGCGGCTGCCGTCGCGGCCGCCGGCCGGTCGTGCCGGCGGACGTGGTGGAGTGCCCGCACTGTGGGGATGTACGACGACACGACGCGGTCGAGCGCCGCGTCGCCGCTGCCGTCGTGGCGGCCCGCGGCGTGCAGCGGCAGGACCGACGTCAGCCCGGTGGGCATCCACCAGATCCGGGGCCAGGGGCCGCCGGCCTGGACCGGCCGGTGCCCGAGATGATCCAGGACAGGTCCGACGGTCGTCTCCCAGAGCCAGTCCAGCACGCCGGTGACCAGGCCGGGTTCGGCCGTTGCGTCCGTGTTCAGCACCGCCAGCCGGTTGGCCTGGTCGGTGACGTCGTCCCGGGTCAGCCAAGGGAGCGCCAGGTAGCCCGCGTCGTGCGCCGACAGCAGTAGCGCACCGCAGCCGTGCTCGGTGACGATCGGGGCGACGACGGTGCCGTCGCCGGCGGCGGCGTGCAGCTGCTCGATGGTGGGCGGCAGCCCGAACCGGTCGAAGCCCGGCAGCTCGCGGACCCGGTCGAGCAGGCCGGGCCAGTCGGCCGAGGCCTGGGCGCGCAGCGTGCCGGCCCGGCGGGCCGGTGCCGTGGTCCGGTCGGCGTCGTCGGGCTCGCGGTTGAGGATCTGCCGCAGCCGGGTCACCTCCTCGGCCAGGTCCGGGTGTGCCTGCCGCAGGGCGACGAGGTCGCCGCGGGTCTCCAGCGCCTGGCTCAACAGGATGCCGCGCGTCGCTTCGAGGCCGACCCAGGCGTCGGCGGCGGCGGTCTCCTCGGGCGACGAGTGCAGCAGGGACCATGCCGCCAGCGGGCCGAGTCCCTGCACGCCGCTGATGCGGGAGCGCCGGTCCTCCAGGGTCAGCCCGCGAGTGGCGACCTGCGGCAGCAGCGCGGTCATCACCTCGAGCGCATCGCGGGCCTCGTCCCAGCGCGACCGCAGCGCGGCGGCGTTCAACCAGGTCAGAGCGCACCACGAGCGGACGGCGGGCCGGGCGGTGGTACTGAGGGCGCCGCGCCGCCCCACCGTGATGATCTCGTCGGCGTCGGCGGTGTCGCCGGTCCGGCCGTACCTGCTGTGCAACGCCTCGGCCAGGCTGAACAGGTCCGACGCCGACCCGGGATGGCCGGCCGGCGCGACCGCCATGGCGGCGCGGATCAGGTCGACTGCCTCGTTCACGTCGTCGAGGTTGCCGGCGTGCTCGAACCGCAGGCGCAACGCGAGGCTCGCGATCGCCAGGCAGTTCGACTCGTCGGGATGGCCGCCGGCGGTCAGCTCCACGGCGGTGCGGGCGGTCCGCACGGCCTCGTCGAGGTCGGCGGGTGCGCCGACCGCCTCGAAGCGGGTCAGCAGGGTGGTGACCAGGTCGCTCAGGTGCAGAGCGGTGTCGAAGTGGCCGGCCGGGGTGGCACGCACGGCTGTTCTCGCGGCATCGACCGCCTCGTCGAGGTCGGCCGGGTCCTGCGTGCGGTGGAATGCCGTCCGGAGCGTCTTGGCCAGGTTCGACGCCGCGATCGTGAGCTGCTGGACGGCGTACCGTCCGTCGATCGCGGCGACGGCGTCCCGGTGCAGCCGTACCGCCTCGTCGAGGTCGGCGCGGTCGCCGGCGTGGTCGAACCGCATGATCAGCGTGCTGCCGAGGTTGAGCTGCATCCGGTCCAGCTCCGGATGGCCGGGGTCGGTCTCGCTGAGCATCGCCCGCCCGGCCCGCACCGCCGCGTCCAGGTCGTCGGGGTTTCCCGCCCGCTCGAACCGGGTTCGCAGCGCGCCGCAGAGGTTCGACAGGGCCGCCGGCCGGTCGGGGTGGCCGGCCGGCAGCAGGTCCGCCACGGCCCGCATGAGCCGGATGGTCTCGTCGAGGTCGGCCGCCCGGCCGCCCCGCTCGTGCCGGGTCCACAGCGTGAGCGCCAGGTTCGTGAGGCTTCCCGGGCGATCGGGGTGGCCGTCGTCGGCGGACGCGACGACGGCCACCCGCCCGTACCGCTCGGCGTCGTCGAGGTCGGCCGGGTCGCTGCCGTCCAGCTCGTACCGCGTCCGCAGGGCACTGCCGAGGCTGGAGAACATCGCGGCCAGGCGCGGCTCGTCGACGGCGCTCAGGTCCGCGGCGGCCCGGCCGCTGCTGATCGCCTCGTCGAGGGCGGCCCGGTCGTCGGTCCGCTCGAACCGCTCCAGCAGGGCGCCGCTCAGGTTGCACAGGTACATCGGCCGGTCCGGGCTCTCCGGCGCAGTGCGGTCGACCACCCGGCGCAGCAGTTGCGTCGCCCGGTCCAGCTGCGCAGGGTCGGCGACCCGGTACGGGTCCTGCAGAATGTCGATCGCCTCGTTGTTCCAGCGGGCCACCATCTCCGCGGTGGCCGCCGACCGCACGCCCCGCACGACCCGCCGAAGACCGTCCAACCACTGCGCCACGGCGCAACCGTGCGTCGTCCGGCCGCGCCGCGTCAAGCACCGGACCCGGCCGCGGTCCGCAGCGGACCGCGGCCGGGGGAGTGCGCGTGCTACAGGCCCGTGTGCAGGGCGGTCATCAGGGTGCCCGACGTGGTGTCGCCGGACATCTCCCAGATCATGCCGCCCAGCAGGCCGCGCTGCTTGAGCCAGGCCGTCTTGCGCTCGATCGACCAGGCGTCGTCGTACGTCCACCACTGGCCGCCCGCGCCCGTGTAGCAGTACGTCGAGACGGACTGGGTGTCGTGGTACACCGTGCAGCCCGGGACCATGGCCAGGAGGTTGCTGTAGCCGCGGGTGCCGGCCTCCTCCGCGAACTGGCCCGGGGCGGCGCCCGTCGCGGTCTGCCACTCGCCGTTGACGCCGCCGGCCGCGACGCCCTGCCAGCCGCGGCCGTAGAAGGCGAAGCCCACCGTGAGCTGGCGCGGGTTGACGCCGGCCTGGGTGTACGTGTCGACGGCGCGCTCGACGCTGAACGTGAACGAATACGGGTCCTGGGCGTCGGCGTAGAGGTTGCCCTGGTGGCCGGTGCGGCCGGGCTCCCACGAGTTGTCGCTGCCGGCGCCGTGGAAGTCGTATCCCTGCACGTTGGCGAAGTCGAGCGAGTCGAACACGCTCGGCGTGCCGTCGGCGCGGGTGATGTCCCAGCCGGCGGCGATCTTCGCCGGGTCGGCCGGGGTGAAGGCGGTCAGCAGGTACCGCTTGCCCTGCGGCGTGCCGAGCTCGTCGAGCTGGCGGCGGAACTCGGCCAGCAGGGCGGTGTTGTTGGCCTTGTCCTGCGGGCCCCAGTGGTTGCCGGGGTGGCCCTCGGCGCCCGGCCACTCCCAGTCGAGGTCGATGCCGTCGAAGATGCCGGCCGCGACGCCCGGGCCGCCGGCGCCGCCGGCGAGCGGGAGGTTGCCCTTGATGTACATGTCGATGCAGGAGCGCACGAACTTCTCCCGGGACGCCGGGGTGGCCGCGGCGTCGGCGAAGAACTTCGAGTAGGTCCAGCCGCCGATCGAGATGAGCACCTTCAGGTTCGGATACTTGGCCTTGAGCTTGCGCAGCTGGTTGTAGTTGCCGCGCAGGGTCTCCCAGCCGGTGTCGGCGACCCCGTCGACGGACTGGGCCGCGCTGAACGGCCGCCCGTAGTCGGCGTCCGCGTCGCCGGCGCCGGTGCCCTGGTCGGGGTCCTGCGGGTTCTGCGTCGTGCCGCGGGTGACGCCCTGCAGGCAGGTGAGGTTGACCGGGTCGAGGTTGGCGAACGCGTAGTTGAGGTGGGTCAGCTTCGCCGCCGCGCCCGACGTGTCGAGGTTCTTCACGAAGTACTGCCGGCCGTAGATGCCCCACTGGACGAAATACCCCACCTTCGCGTAGCTGCCACTGCCGACGGAGTCGTCGGTCGTGACCGTCACCGCGGCGCTCGGCGGGGAGGTGTTGTCGTACCCGTCGCGCGCCCGAACGGTGAAACTGTACGAAGTGAGCGGTGTCAGCCCGGTGACGGTCGCATTCAGCGAGGTCACTGTCGCCGCGAGCGTGCTGCCGCGGTACACCTCATAGGCCGAGATCCCGCTCGGGTCGGTGACCGCGTTCCAGGCGAGCGTCACGGTCGTGGCGGTGCGGCCGGTCGAGCGCAGGTTGCCGGGCGCGGGCGGCGCCGCCGTGTCGTCGGCCGGGTTGAGCGTCGAGGTGGTGACGGGCGTGCTGTCCGCCGAGACGTTCCCGCGCGTGTCCTTCGCCTTGACGGTGAAGGTGTACTGCGAGTTCGGCGTGAGCCCGGCGATCGTCGCCTGCGGGGACGTGACCGACGCCTTGACCGTCCCGCCCTGGTAGACGTCGTACGAGGCGATCGGGAAGTCCGTAGGCGCCGCCGCCGTCCAGCGCAGCGACACGGTCCGGGTGGTGCGCCCGGCGACGGTCAGCCCGGTGGGGGCGTTCGGCGCCCGGTCGGCGCTGCCGTCGCACTTGTTGCCGTTGATGCGGCAGTTGAGCGGTTCGGCGTTGGTGCCGGTGGCGATGAACCAGAAGCTGTACGGTTCGGTGGTGCCGCCCGCCGGTACGGTGCCGTTGTAGTGTGCGTTGACCACGGTGACGTGGTTGCCGGTGCGGGTGACCGTGCCGTGGTAGCCGGTGCCGACGGTCAGCCCGGCCGGCACGTCGAACTCGAGCGTCCATCCCGTGACGGCCGCGCTGGTGGGGTTGCTGACGACGTACTTGTCGACCCAGTAGGAGCCGTAGTTGGCCGCCGAGAAGCTGGCGGTGAGCCCGGCGGGTGCGGCGTGGGCGGGCGCCGGCACCGCGACGAGCGCGGTGGTGACGAGGAGCAGAGTGGCGGCGAGATGCCTGATGGGGTGCACTCATTCCTCCTTTAGGAAAGTTTCCTGTTAGTTTCGGCCCATCAAGCGACGAATGTCAATGTGCTAAGAGATTGGGAGTGACGACGACGGGCCGGACGCTGAGGATCACCACCAGGAACGCGACGTTCCAGCAGTGGCAGGCGGCGCTCACCAACCGAGGCAAGCGGCACCGGGCCGGCGAGTTCGTCGTCCAGGGGGTGCGGCCGATCAGCCTCGCCGTGGAGCACGGCTGGCCCGTCCGGGCGCTGCTCTTCGCCGAGGAGCAGACCCTGTCCCGCTGGGCCCGCGGCATCCTCGACCGGGCCGGCGGCGCCACCCGCGTCGCCCTCGCGCCCGAGCTCCTGCACGAGCTCGGGGGCAAGGAGGACGAGGTTCCCGAGCTGCTCGCCGTGGTCGGCCTGCGCGGCGACGACCTCGCCCGCATCCCGGCCGGTCCGGACATGTTCGTCGTGGTCTTCGACCGGCCCACGACCCCGGGCAACATCGGCACGCTGATCCGCTCCGCGGACGCCCTCGGCGCGTCCGGCGTGGTGATCACCGGGCACGCCGCGGACCCCTACGACCCCAAGGCGGTGCGGGCCAGCACCGGATCACTGTTCGCCCTGCCCGTGGTCCGCGTCTCCGGCCATCGCGAGGTGCTCGACTGGGCCGCCGCGCTCCGGGCGCGGGACATCGCCGTCGAGATCCTCGGCACCGACGAGCACGGCGACACCGACCTCGCCGGGCACGACCTCACCGGTGCCAGGATCGTCGCGATCGGCAACGAGACCCAGGGCCTCAGCGCCGGCTGGCGGCAGTCCTGCGACCGGATGCTGCGCATCCCGATCGGCGGGTCCGCCAGCTCCCTCAACGCGGCCGCGGCCGGGACGATCGTGCTCTACGAGGCGGCCCGGCAGCGCGCGGCCGCGGTGTGATCGCAGGCGCGGTCACAGCCCGAGCCGCGGGCGCAACCAGCTGGCGGATCGCGTCGTCGGCCTCGGGGGCGCGCCCGGCCATCATCTGGCCACGCGCGGTAGGGGCCGTCGTCGCCGCGCGGGTAGGCGACGGCGGCGGGCTGGCCGTTCGCGCCCGGTTCACCTCGGGAAGAGTCGCTCGACGGCGGCGACGACCGCCGCCCGGCGAGCGGCCAGGAACGCGTCGTCGCGGGGCGTGACGCCGGCCCACGACATCGCGATCTGGTTGACGAACATGAGCACGTCGAGCGGGTCCCAGGCCGGGTCCAGCTGCCCGGCCTCCTGGGCCGCGCGCAGCTGCTCGACCTTGCGCGTCACGGACGCCTGGACCGGGTTGGGGGCATCCGGCGTCAGCTCCAGCTGACCCCACCGCATGAGCCGGAACCGCTCGGGGTGGGCCGTGAAGTAGTCGTGGACGCGGCCGGCGTAGCCGGGCAGGTCCGCCGGGTCCAGTCGGGTCGCCTCGGCCACGGCCGCGAGCTCCCGCTCGGCGACGAACCGGTAGAGCGCCTCCTTGCTGCGGAAGTAGGCGTAGACCCGCTCCTTGCTCGTTCGGGCACTCCTGGCGATGCGCTCGACGCGGGCCCCGGCGATCCCGTGCTGGGAGAACTCGGCGACCGCCGCGGCGATGATGCGGTCGCCGGTGGAGTCCATGCGGCCACGATACCGAACCGTTTGGTTCGGCGACGGTGTACTGTTCGAACCGAACCGTTTGGTTTGACATGAGGAGTACCGCATGCAGCAGCGCACACTCGGCCAGCAGGGCCTCACCGTCTCCGCCATGGGCTACGGCGCCATGGGGCTGCACCTCGCCTACGGCCCCGGCGACGAGCAGGAGGGCATCGCCGCGATCCGCCGCGCCTACGAGCTCGGCGTCACGTTCTTCGACACGGCCGAGCTGTACGGCTGGGGCGCGAACGAGCGGGCCGTCGGCAAGGCGGTGAAGGACTTCCGCGACGACGTCGTCATCGCCACCAAGTTCGGCTTCACCCGCTCGTACGGCTTCGACAGCCGGCCCGAGCACATCCGCGAGGTCGTCGACAACAGCCTGCGGTACCTCGGCGTCGACACCATCGACGTGCTCTACCAGCACCGGGTCGACCCGGCGGTACCGATCGAGGACGTCGCCGGCACCGTCAAGGAGTTCGTCGACGCGGGCAAGGTGCGGTACTTCGGGCTCAGCGAGGCCGGCCCGGAGACCATCCGCAAGGCGCACGCAGTGCAGCCGGTCTCCGTCCTGCAGACCGAGTACTCGCTGTTCGAGCGCGACGTCGAGCGGCTCTTCCCGGCCCTGGACGAGCTCGGCATCGGCTTCGTCGCCTACTCCCCGCTGGGCCGCGGCTTCATCACCGGCGCCGCCCGGCCGGCGGCCGAGTACGACGCGACCGACATGCGCCGCAACGACGCCCGCTGGCAGCCCGGCAACTACGAGCGCAACGTCGACGCCGTGCGGCGGCTCGGCGACCTCGCGGCCGCCAAGGGTGCGACCGTCGCCCAGCTCGCCCTCGCCTGGCTGCTCGCGCAGGGCGAGCACATCGTGCCGATCCCGGGCACCCGCAGCGCCGCGCGGGTCGAGGAGAACACCGCCGCGGCCGGCCTCGAGCTCACCGACGCTGACCTGGCCGCCGTCCGCGAGATCCTGCCGGCGGGCGGCTTCGGCGCCCGCTACCACGAGGCCGCCCTGCCGACCTGGGTCTAGCCTCTCAGCCCGAGGTGCACCGGGCCGTCGTCGGGGCGGGCCGCCCGCACCACCGAGTGCGGGATGCGGAAGACGCGGCCCGGTGCGGCGGGCCAGGCGAGGCGGGTCGACCCGATGAGCCGGCCGCCCTGCCGGGCGGTCACCGCGGGAAAGCGGTGGAACTCGTCCGTCCAGGCCAGGAGCCGGCTGCGGGCGGGTGCCGGGCCGCCCGGGCGGAGCAGCTGCGGCGCCACCCAGCGCAGGGGCGCGTCGGCGACGAGCTCGATCTGCGGGCCGGGCGGCGCGGCGGTGCCGGACAGGTGGGCCAGGACCGCGTCGGCGACGTGCCGGCCGTCGAGGGCGGCCACGTCCGCCGTGTCGACCGGGTGCAGGAGGTTCCCGGCGGCGAAGACCCCGGGCCGGCTGGTGGCCAGCGCCGTGTCCACCCGCGGGCCGAGCGTGGCCGGGTCGAGGGTGAGGCCGGCCAGCCGGGCCAGCTCGTGGTCGGGGATCCAGTCGCCGGTCGTGATCACGGTGTCGCACGCGACGCGTGAACGCCGGCCGGTGCGCAGGTCCTCGACGTCGACGGCGGTGACCCGGTCCCGGCCGTGGATGGCGACGACGCGGGTCCGGGTGCGGACCGGCACGCGCAGGGCGAGCCGGCCGGGCAGGTGGAACGCCGCATACGCCTCGGGCTTCGGGAACTCGCTCGTCATCAGTACCGTGCGGCAGCCCGCCTCGCGCAGCGTGAGCACGGCCGACCAGCTGACCAGCTCGGCACCCACGACGACCGCCCGGGTGCCGACCGTGCGGTGATGCAGGTGGACGAGCTGCTGCAGCTGCCCGGTCGTGTACACGCCGTCGGGGCGGTCGCCCGGGATGAGCCGCGCCGGGCGGGGGCGTTCCCGGGCGCCGGTCGCCAGGACGACAGCGTCAGCGGTTACGGTGCGCCGCCCGCGCGGCGAGGTGACCTCGAGCGTGCGGTCGCCGGCCCAGCCGGTCACCATCGTCTCGGTCTCCAGCGTCGCGCCCGCGTCCGCCGCCAGCGCGGTGAGCCGCCGGCCGTACTCCGGGCCGGAGACGAACCGGTGCAGGTCGCGCATCCCGTACCCGAGGTGGTCGCTGTGCCGGGGGATCCCGCCGGTCGCGGCCTCGCGTTCGAGGACGAGCACCGGCCCGTCGACCCGGCGGGCCAGGGCGGCGGCCGCGGTCAGCCCGGCCGGGCCGCCGCCGACGACCGCCACGCGCACGTGCTCCGTCATCGGACACCGCCCTGCTCGACGAGGGCGCGCACCTCGGCGTCGCAGTAGAAGCCCTGGCAGCGGCCGTTCATCGCGCGGGTGCGCCGGCGCAGCCCGTCGAGGTCGGCCGGCGGGATCACCGAGGCGTACGCGTCGCGGATCTCGCCGCGGGTGACCCGCTCGCAGAAGCACACGACCCGGCCGTACTCGGGGTCGGCGGCGATCGCCGCCGCGTCCTGGTACGGACGTTGCCCGGCCTCGCCGAGGTTCGGCATGCGCGGCGGCGCCGGCAGGCCGGGCCGCTCCGTCAGGTCCAGGCGCGACGCGAGCAGCCCGCCGACGTGTTCGGCGATGGCCATCCCGGCGGTGAGGCCGGTCGAGCGGATGCCGCCGATCAGCACGTACCGCCGCTCGTCGTCCACGTCGATGAGGTAGTCGCCGCGGTCGATGGCGGCGCGCAGCCCGGCGTAGGTGGCGGTGACCTCCTCGCGCAGCAGCGCCGGCATCAGCTCCTCGCCCTTGGCCCGCAGGAACGCGAAGCCCGCCTCGGTGGTGCCGGTGGCGGTGCGGTCGTCGAGGTCCTCGGCGGTCGGCCCGAGCATGACGTTGCCGTAGATGGTGGGGCTGATGAGCACGCCCTTGCCGACCTTCGACGGCACGGGCAGCACGATGCGGGGCGCCATCGGGCGGGCCAGCTTGTCGAAGACGAGCAGCTCGCCGCGGCGCGGGGTGACGGTGAACCGCTGGTACCCGAAGTGGCCGTCGACGACGTCGGCGCCGAGCCCGGCCGCGTTGATCACCCAGCGCGCGCCGATCTCGCCGGACGAGGTGGTGAGCCAGGTCGTCCCGCCGTCGTCGCGGACGCCGGTGACGCGGTGCCCGCGCAGCAGGGTGACGCCGCGGTTGACCGCGTCGGTGGCGAGGGCGAGGTTCGTGGTCCAGGTGCAGATGATCGACTCGCCGGGCACCGTGAGGCCGCCGAGCGCGCCCGGCCCGAGCGCGGGCACCTGGTGGTACACCTGACCGGAATTGATCAGTTCGCAGGCGGTGTAGCCGTTGCGCTCGGCCTTGGCCCGCAGGCCGGGCAGCGCGTCGAGTTGCTCCTGGGTCCAGGCGACGAGCAGCGCCCCGGTGCGCTCGACCGGGATGCCCGTGGCCGCCGCGTAGTCGCCGAGGAGGTGGTAGCCGCGGGCGACGAGCTCGGACTCCAGCGTGCCCGGCGTCGCGTCGAAGCCGGTGTGCAGGATCGCGGTGTTGGCCTTGCTGGTGCCGTCACCGACGTCGGCGCGGCCCTCGATGAGGACGGTGGAGCATGCGGTACCGCCGAGCAGCCGGGCGACGGCCGCACCGACAATGCCCCCGCCGATCACGGCGACGTCGAAGGTGGGACTCACGAGGGCTCCTTGCTGAGGCAGGCCCGGGCGGCGGCGTGCCAGCGCCCGAGGTGGTCGGCGGCCCGGTCGGCGGACCAGGCCGGCTCGAAGGTGGCCGCGGGCCGCCAGCCGCCGGTCACGCCGGCCGGGGTCAGCGCCGGGTCGAGGGCCAGGCGGGCGCAGGCGGCGGCGCCGAGCGCGGTCGCGTGCGGCGACGGGTAGACCTCGACCGGCAGCTGCGCCAGGTCGGCCTGGGCCTGCATGAGCACCCGGGAGCGGGTCAGCCCGCCGTCGACCCGCAGCCGGGTCAGCGGCGCCCCGAGCTCGTCGCCGGTCAGCGTGACGAGCTCGGCGACCTGCGCCGCGACGCCCTCCAGCACGGCCCGCACGAGGTGCCCCGGCCGGGTGCTCAGCGTCATGCCGGTGAACGACGCGGTGGCCGACGAGTCCCACCACGGCGCCGCGAGCCCCGCGAGGGCGGGCACGCACAGCACGCCGTCGGCGGCCGGGGCGGCGACCGTGTCGAGCTGGTCGGCGCCCGTGATCAGGCCGAGCTCGGCCAGCCAGCGCACCGCCGAGGCGGCCGTGTAGACCTGGCCGTCGACGCAGTACGCGGTCTCGCCGCGCAGCCGCCAGGCGACCGAGGTGGCCAGGCCGGCCCGGGACCGCGCCGGTGTCGCGCCCAGCTGGGCGAGGAGGAACGCGCCCGTGCCGTACGTGCACTTGGCCGTGCCGGCGTCGAGGCACTGCTCGGCGAGCAGTGCGGCCTGCTGGTCGACGATCAGGCCGGTGACCGGCAGCTCCCCGGCCTCGTTGTGGAACGCCTTGGTGGTGCCGACCACGGCGTCGCTGGCCACGATCTCCGGCAGCTCCTCGCCGCCGAGCCCGAACAGGTCGAGCAGCTCGCCCGACCACCGCACCGCGTCCAGGTCGAGCAGCAGCGAGCGGCTCGCCGTCGAGGCGTCGGTGACGAACGCGCCGCACAGCTGGTGCACCAACCAGGTGTCGGTGGTGGTGACCACGCCCGCGGTGGTGCGGTGGTCGCGCAGCCAGCGCATCTTCGGCGCGGAGAAGTACGGGTCGAGGACCAGCCCGGTCAGCTCGGCGACCCGGCCGGCGGCCGCCGACCGGTCCGTGCAGACCTGCTCGGCCCGGCGGTCCTGCCAGACGATCGCCGGCCCGAGGGGCTCGCCGGTCGTGCGGTCCCAGGCCAGTACCGTCTCGCCCTGGTTGGCCAGCGCGACCGCGGCGAGCGGCACCCCGGCCTCGGCGGCGGCGCGGCGCCCGGCCTCCAGGACCGAGCCGAGCAGCTCGTGCGGGTCCTGTTCGACCCCGCCGCCGTCGAGATACCTGGGGTGCAGCGGGACCTCGACCGTCGCCAGGACCCGGCCCGACTCGTCGGTGACGATGGCCTTGGTACCGGACGTGCCCTGGTCGATCGCGAGGATGTGCATGGGTCAGGACCGCACCTTCTGGTCGGGTTCCGCGTCGAACTCAGCGTCGATCGAGTGCATGTCGGGCATGTCGAGGGCCTGCCGCCCGCGGGTCAGCAGCAGGGCGGTCAGGTAGATCGCCCCGGCCACCAGCATGACGAGCACGTAGAGCCAGGCGTCGGCGAAGCTGGTGTCGCGGAACACCGCGAGCTCGAAGACGAGCCAGACCACCGCGACGACGAGCACCGGAATCTCCCACGCACCGAGATCGAACCTGCCCCCGGCCGGCAGCGACTTCCGCTTGGCCAGGTACAGCGCGACGGTGGCAGCGTAGATCACGGCCGGCAGCAGCGTCGCGGCGCCGAACAGGGTGAACAGCGCGTCCTGCGAGTAGGCGGCGAAGACCCCGAGGATGATCTCGGCCAGCACCACGTACAGGATCGTCGCCTTCAGCGGGGTGCCGAAGCGCGGCGAGACCTGACCCCACTGCGACCAGCCGGGGAACCGTTTGTCCCGCGACATCGCCCAGGTCAGGCGGGTGCCGGTGAGCATGATGACCAGCCCGCAGGCGAAGATGGCGAGCACCACGAGCAGCAACAGCAGCGTGCTGACCACGGAGCCGAGCGTGCGCTCGATGACGTCCGCGATCGGCGTGCCCGACGCGGCGAGCGCGACCGGGTCGCCAGCGGCGAGCGTGACGGCCACGATGAACAGGAAGCCGAGCACACCGGAGGCGAGCACCGCCTGCCACATCGCCCGCGGCACCACCCGCTCCGGGTCGTTGGTCTCCTCGGCAAGGTTGGCGGCCGACTCGAACCCGACGATCGTGAACGCGCCGAGCAGGAAGCCGAGCACCCACGGGCCGGCCGAGGTCCAGTCGCCGAGGCTCCAGTACCCCTCGGCGGGCACCGCGCCCCGGCTCCACAGGTTGCCGAAGTCCATCTGGTGGCGCACGGCCGCGACCACCAGCAGCAGCACGGTCAGCACCACCATGCCGATCAGCTCGGCCGACACGGCGGTGTTGTTGACCCGCTGGGTCCAGCGGGTCGAGGTGGCGATGAGCACCGCCTGCACGAGCAGGATCACCGCCGTGATCAGCCAGACGGTTCCGGTGGTACTGCTGTAGTTGAGCATGACGGGCAGGACCGTCGACGCCACGGTGTAGTCGACCGCGACGACGACCACGGCGAGGAACATGAACGAGATCCAGCCGATGATCCAGCCCAGCACCGGGTTGGCCAGCCGGGACGTCCACTGGTAGGCGTAGCCGGTCACCGGGATGCGCGAGGCCAGCGTGCCGATCACCAGCGCGACGGCCAGCTGCCCGACGACCGCGATCGGCCAGGTCCAGATGCCCAGCGGGCCCGACGAGTTCAGCACCGACCCGTACGTGGTGAAGATGCCGGTCGCGATCGACACGAACGCGAAGGCGACGGCGAAGGACGCGAACCGGTTGGTGCGCCGCTCGAACGACGGCTCGTACCCGAAGCGGGCCAGCTCCTCGCGGTCGGTTGGTCGGGTCATGGCTGCCTCCGGGGTGGATGGTATAGACCATGTGGTCGAGGCCATACGGTACCGTCCATTGGCGGTAGGCTGTCAACGGTGACGAAGGAAAGTCCTCGGTATGTCGCCATCGCCGCCGAGCTGCGCGACCGCATCGCCGGGGAGAAGCTGGCGCCGCACACGCTGATGCCCTCCGAGCGGGAGCTGAGCGAGGCGTATGAGGTGAGCCGGATGACGGCCCGGCAGGCGCTGGCGCTGCTGGAGAACGAGGGCTACGTCTACCGCCGCCCGCCGCGTGGCACCTTCGTCGCCGAACCGCGGGTGCCGTTCCACATCGGCAGCTTCTCCGACGAGATCATTCGCGTCGGCCGCCGCCCGGCCGCGCAGCTGCTGTGGGCCGAGGAGCGCGAGCCGACCGCCTCGGCCAAGGCCGCGTTCGACCTGGCGTCGTCCGCCCGCGTGCACGCCCTGCACCGCCTGCGCTTCGCCGACGACGAGCCGATCGCGCTGGAGACGACGTACTTCCCGGCCGACCTGACGCCCGGCCTGCTGTCGGAGCCGCTGACGGGCTCGCTGTGGCAACTGCTGCGCACCCGCTACGGGGTCATCCCGGTGAGCGCCCAGGCGACCATCCAGTCGATCGTCATCGACGACGCGTCGTGCACCCAGCTCCGCATCCGCAGCGCCTCGTCGGGCATCCTGCTGACCCGCTGGACATTCGACGAAGCGGGCCGCTGCGTGGAGTTCGCCCGCGACGTCTACCGCGCGGACCGCGCGTCGTTCCAGGTGGAGGCCCGCATCCCGGTCCCCGTCGACGAGTAGCGCGCCTCACGCGGCGTCGAGGTCGCGGACGGCGTAGCGGTGGTGTTCCCATTCCTCGTCGAGGATCACGTGCAGGCAGGACAGCACGGTCTCCTGGCGGTCCGGCGCGTGAGGATTGCGGCGGGTCGCGGCCAGCAGGTCGGGTGTGACGGCCGCCAGGAAGTCGCGCACCATCGCGACGCGACCCGCCCTGACCTCGAGCACCTCGGCAAACGACGGGTCGGCCGCGTCGGCGTCGGGCCGGCCGATGGGGTGGAAAGGCTGTTCGAGCTCCAGGATCGTCCGGCCGAGCCACAGGTCCGTGGCGAAGACCAGGTGCCGCAGCGTCTGCGCGAATGACCACTCGTCGCCGACCGATACGTCGACCGTGCCGGCCGGCATCGCGGCGACGCGGGCGAGGGTGGCCGCCCAGGTCCGCTCCAGCGCCGCCCAGGCCGCGCGCAGGCCGTCCGGGTCCGCGGCGCGCCGGTCGGCGCGGCCGGGGAAGCGGCGGTTCAGCTCGGCGTCGACGAACGGCAGCACGTCGACGCCGTTGACGAGCAGGACGTTCTCCCCGTCGAACAGCCACGGTGAGTCGATCTCGGCGCCGCGCAGCTCGACACCGCGCAGCACGACGCCGGAGAGGTCGGCCCCGACGAACCGGGCATCGCACAGGTTCACGTCGACGAACTTCGCGCCCCGCAGATCGTCGGACCGGCTGAAGGTGGTCATGGGCTGCTCCTCCTCGAGCGGCATTCGGCGCGGCCGGCACCGCAGCTGAACGGTAGCCTGACGATCATCGCGGGTTGGGCGGCTCGGCGGGCTTTGGGTGCGCCCGCGGTGCGGAGCCGGTCAGCGGGCCGCGAAGTCGCGGAACCTTGCCGCGGCGTCGGGGGACAGGGCGGCGCCGTGGCCGAAGGCGGCCGTGCGGAACTTCAGCTCGGCCAGGCGGGCGATGCTCGCCCGGGCGGCCGCGGCGTTGGCGGTGGTGGCCTTCGGGGGCATGCGGAGGCGGCCGAACAGCACGCCGGCGGCGTCGCCCGCGAAGAGGACGCCGCCCGAGCGGTCGAGCAGGAACGACAGGTGGCCCTCGGTGTGGCCCGGGGTGTGGTACGCGGTGATGCCGGGCACGCCGGTCGGCCCGTCGCCGTCCAGGACCTCGTCGACCGGGGCCGGCTCCGTCCGCATGAGCGGGGCGGTGAGCCGCATGACCAGGCTGTGCAGCGGCAGCGGGCACGCGCCGGTGATCACCGGGGCGTCGGCCGCGTGCGCGACCACCCGGGCGCCCGTGCGCCGGCGCAGCTCGGCCAGCGAGCCGGTGTGGTCCGGGTGGCGGTGGGACATCAGGATCGTGTGTACGTCGGTCAGCTGGTGGCCGGTCGCGCGGACCGCGTCCGCCAGCCGGTCGGCCCGGCGGGGCAGGCCGGTGTCGAGCATGACGAGCCCGCCGCCCGCCGCGATGAGGTGCGCGTGGACGAAGCCGATGCCGACCTCCCACACGCCGTCGACGATCTCCCGCACGGGACCGAGTCTCCAGGGCCCGCGCGGCGCCGTCGAGTCCCCGGAAGCGTGAACGCGTGCGCCGGTGCCCCGCCCGGCGGTCAGCTGAGCTCCCGCTCGCGCAGGGCGGCCCGGCGGACCTTGCCTGCGTCGTCGCGCAGCGGGGTGTCGACGAAGCGGAAGGAGCGAGGGATCTTGTACCGCACGAGCCGCCCGGCGAGGAACCCCCGCAGGTCGTCGCCGGTGACCCGGGCGGCCTGTACGACGGCGTGCACGCGCTCGCCGAGGTCGTCGTCCGGCAGGCCGATCACCGCGCAGCTGACCACCTCCGGGTGGGCCAGCAGCGCCGCCTCGACCTCGGCCGGGTACACGTTCGCGCCGCCGGTGATGACGAGGTCCGTGCGCCGGTCGGCGATGTAGAGGTACCCGTCCTCGTCGAGCCGGCCGATGTCGCCCAGGGCGTCCCAGCCGTCGCGGGTGCGGGGCTCGGCGCCGATGTACCGGTACGTCGGCGTGGCCGTGCGCGCGTAGAGCTCGCCGGTCGCTCCCGGTGGTACCGGCGCACCCTGCGGATCCAGGATCCGCACCTCCCCGAGGAGGGGCCGGCCCACCGAGCCGCGGTGCCGCAGCCACTCCTCGCCGTCGATGAGCGTCGTCAGCTGGCCCTCGGTACTGGCGTACATCTCCTTGACGGCGGCGGCCCCGACCAGGCCGAACCAGGCCTCCTTCAGCCATTCCGGGCACGGCGCGGCGCCGTGGAACACCTGCCGGACCGAGCTGAGGTCGTAGCGGCCCGGGTCGGCTTCGAGGTGCCGCCAGATCCGGACCATCATCGTCGGGACGAGTCCGATCCAGTCGATGTCGTACCGCTGGATCGCCTCGAGGGCGGCCACCGCGTCGAACTTCGGCAGGACCACGAGGTGCTGGCCGGCGAAGAGCCCGTACATGGAGAAGTTGAACGGCGCGTTGTGGTAGAGCGGCCCGGTGACGAGCTGGACGCCGCCGTCGTGCTGGCCGAGCAGGTCGGCGACCTCCGTCGGTACGATCGCGCCCGGCAGTTCCGA
Source organism: Dactylosporangium sp. AC04546 (assembly GCF_022095675.1). Classification (GTDB taxonomy): domain Bacteria; phylum Actinomycetota; class Actinomycetes; order Mycobacteriales; family Micromonosporaceae; genus Dactylosporangium. The sequence continues at coordinate 42,480 of NZ_JAHYSG010000025.1, forward strand.
AACGATGACCTTGGGCCGGCCGGTGCTGCCGCCGGAGGTCGGCGCCTTCCAGGCCGGCGGCACGCGGTCGGGCTCGATCGGCGCGTCGCTGAGGCCGGGATCGGGCCGGTATCCGGGGTCGTCGACGACGAGCGCCGGGCGGGTCAGCTCCAGGATCGCCGCCAGCTCGCGCTCGGGCAGCTGCGACGACACCGGCGCCGGAATCGCCCCGAGCTTCCACAGCGCGAACGTCGCGGCGTAGAACGCCACGCCGTTGGGCAGGGCGACGGTGACGAAGTCGCCCTGCCGCACACCCTGCGCCTCGTACGCGCGGGCCAGCCGGTTCGCCCGGGACTCCAGCTCGGCCCGGGTCACGGTCTCCGGACCGCAGGTCACGATCGGGCGATCCGGCGCGGCGCCGGCCAGGTCGGTCAGGATGCGGCCGAGGGGGACGACCGTCACCGCGCACCCACGCGCCGGAACAGCGCGGGTGCCACGACCGTCCCGTGGACCTGCATGTTGTGGCTGTGGGCGAGCTGGTGCAGGCCGAACGCGGTCTGGATGGCCTGCGGGCGGCCCTGCGCGTCCTGCGCGGCGTTGACCGACAGCTTCGCCAGCTTCAGCGCGAACGGCGGCATGCGCGCGATCCGCTCGGCCAGTTCGAGGGTCGTCGCGGTGAGCGCCTCCCGCGGTACGACCCGGTTCACCATGCCGATCCGCTCGGCCTCGCGGGCCGTGAGCGCGCCGCCGGTGAACAGCAACTCCTTCGCCCGCCGCACGCCGAACTCCCACGGGTGGTTGAAGAACTCGACGCCGTTGGCGCCGCCCTCGACGACGTTGTCGAGGAACTCGGCGTCCTCGCTGGCGACGATGAGGTCGCACGGCCAGACCAGCATGAGGCCGCCCGCGATGACCTTGCCGTGCACCTCGGCGATGGTCGGCTTCGGGATGTTGCGCCAGCGCTCGGAGAACCCGAGGTAGATCTCCTCCTCGCGGGCCATCAGGCCCTCGGCCCCGGCCCGCTGGAAGCCGGTCGACGTGCCGACCGTGCGGTGCCGGTCGAGCGCGCCGAACGGGTCGTCCTCGCGCAGGTCGTGCCCGGCGGAGAAGTGCGGGCCGTCGGCGGCGAGCACGATCACCGCGATCTCCTCGTCGTGCGCCGCCCGGTCGAACGCGTCGTTGAGGGCGTACAGCAGGCCGGTGTCCTGCGCGTTGCGGCGCTCGGGCCGGGCGAGCACGATCCGGGCGACCTTCGGGATCGGCGTCTCGTAGCGGATGACCATCAGCGGTGCCCTTCCCACAGGTGCAGCTCGGTGCCGTCGGGGTCGTCGACGACGGTCAGCGTGCCGTCCTCGCCGATGACCCCGGTGGCGCGGACGGTGGTGTCGTACGGCGCCCACCCGGGTTCGCCGCCGGTGATGAAGCGGACCCAGGCCGCGTGGGTGGTGTCGGCGACCGCCTGCGGCGGGTTCGGGCCGATCAGCCGGGTCAGGTCGGGGGCGCCGATCGTGTCGAAGACGAACGGGAACTCGACGCCGTGCGCCGCGCCGAACCGCCCGTCGTAGGTGGGCGAGCGCCAGTCGAAGCGGTACATCCACGTCGGCGCGGCGGCGCCCGCGCGGGCCTCGCTCACCCGGACCGCCGGGACCCGGAAGAACCAGTCGGTGACGACGGCGGCGAGCAGATCGCCGGGGCTCGCGCCGGGCCGGGCGGCCCGGTAGACGGCGACGGCGTGTTCGGCCGGCGGGCCGTACCCGGCGGTGGCCGCGTGCAGCGTCTCCTCGTCGATGAGGTCGATGCCGCCCGAGGCGACCAGCATCAGCCGCGCCTCCTCGAGGTTCGTGCCGATGAGCAGCGGGACGTCGGTGCGCAGCGCACCGAGCGGGTGCGCGGGCACGATGTCGCCGTCGACGACCGGCGCGAACGGCAGCAGGCTCTGCACCAGCGCGCCCCACTTCGCCGGGTCGCCGGCCGTCTGGACCTCGTTGAGCAGCGCCCGGGACGCGGTGACGAGCTCGTCGGGGTCGACATCGGCGAACCCCTCGCGGGTCGGCGCGACGCCCACCGCCTCGGCCAGGTGCCGCGAGACCAGCAGCGCGGACTCGGGGGCGAGGGTGTTGGTGGCGGCGCCGCTCTGCGCGACCGCCCGCTGGAACAGCCCGGCGGCGCGCGGCGTGGCCAGCAGCGTGACGACGCTCATCGCCCCGGCCGACTCGCCGCCGATCGTCACCCGCCCGGGGTCGCCGCCGAACGCGGCGATGTTGTCGCGGACCCACTCCAGGGCGGCGATCTGGTCCAGCAGCCCGAGGTTCGCCATCTCCGGCCCGGTGTACAGGAAGCCCTCGGCGCCGAGACGGTAGTTCGCCGACACCAGCACCACGCCGTCGCGGGCGAAGGCGGTGCCGTCGTAGGCCGAGACGGCGTTGGAGCCGTTGGTGAACGCGCCGCCGTGGAACCACACGAACACCGGCAGCCCGGCGGCGCCCGGGTCGGGCGTCCAGACGTTGAGGTTCAGGCACTCGTCGCCGGGGATGATCGGCTCGGGGAACAGCCCGACGTACTGCGGGATGTAGTCGGCGCGGGTCGCGGTCGGCCCGAACGCGACGGCGTCGCGGACACCGTCCCAGCCCGGGTGCGGTTGCGGCGCGCGCATGCGGCGGGGACCGGTCGGCGCCGCCGCGAACGGCACGCCGAGGAACGCGGCGACGCCGCCGCCGCGCCGCCCGCGCAGCGTCCCCTGCGCGACCGTGACGGTGGCGGTGTCCGGTTGCAACGAAATGGCCATGCGTTTCTCCCTTGAAACATCAGCGCCACGATGTTGCATCAGCGTGTCGCCGCTGCTTCGGATGTGTCAAGGTCGGCTTCGATTCTCATTTGTGCAACACCTTGCCCGTGGTGTTGCACTCCGGGTAACGTCCGGACCGTGGCCGACCGCACCCCGCTGCAGATCCAGCTCGCCGCCGCCGACCGGCGCCCGACCCCGCTGGACGCGTTCCGCCTGGCCCGAGCCGACTTCCTGACCGGCCGCCGCCTCGACATCCAGTCGCTCGCCACTCGCCTGGGGGTCAACCGGGTCACGCTGTACCGCTGGGTCGGCACCCGCGAGCAGCTCCTGGTCGAGGTCGTCTGGGCGCTGTCGAAGCAGACCCTCGACGCCGAGTGGGCCCGCCTGGAGTCGCGCCCCGGCCCCCGGGTGCCGGAGCTGGTCGGCCGGTTCCTGCACGCCTGCTGGGGGCAGCCGGGCGCGCGGCGGTACCTGGAGCACGAGAACGAGCTGATGATGCGCCTGCTCACGCTGACGTCCCACGGCTTCCAGCCTCGGCTCGTCACCCTTCTGCGCGAGAAGCTGGCCGACGACATCGCGACGGGCCGCATCGCCAGCCCACTCCCGCTGGACGAGCTCGCCTACGCGACGCTGCGCATCGCCGAGTCCTTCCACTACCGCCCCACGATCACGGGCGAACCGGCCGACCCGGACGGCGCCACCCGCGTCCTGGCCGCCCTCCTCCGCCCGTAGCGACGCCGTACCACCCGCACCTCGCTTGCACGCGGGTTGCACGCGGGCGCCTGCAGCGTAGCGGTGGCGCCTCAGGACCGGGGCGCCGTTTGCTACGGAGGAACCCCTGCAGATGAAACCCGTGACCGCGCTGCTCGCGCTCGTGCTGACCGCCGGCGGTGTCGCCGCCTGCGACGTGAAGGCGAGCTCCGACTCGCCGGCCCAGGCGGTCTCCGCCGCGCCGGACGCGGTGCTCAAGGCGGCCGTGCACGCATTGGAGTCCACCGCGCACACCTTCGGTGTCAAGCAGGGTAAGGCGGGCAAGCTGAACGTCGGCTCCGGCAGCCTCGACCCGGCCGCCAAATCCGGCACGATCGCCATGACCAGCACCCGGGACGAGGAGACCATTGCGCTCGCGTTCACCGTCATCGCCCCTGACCTGTGGCTGAAGGCCGACTTCGGCCCTGGGCCGAACAAGGCGATGGGTTTGGAGCCGGACCTCTGGATGCACGTCGACGGTTCGAAGCTCGGCCCGGACGACACGAAGCCCTTCGACGAAGCCGGTGCGCCCAAATTCGGCATCATCGACCTGTTCAAGAACGGCCTCCACGACGTCAAGCGCACCGATGCCACGCACTTCAGCGGCACCGTGGATGTCTCGGACGTCGACAGCCTTCTGTCGCCGTCAAACGGAGCACTGGACAAGGTCGGGGACAGGGCGAAGTCCATCCCGTTCACCGCGACCGTCGACGACAAGGGCCGCCTGACCGCGTTCACGATCGACGGCGGTTCGATCGACTCCGACCTGGCATATGAGCTGACGTTTGCCGGCTTCGGCTCGGTGCTGCCCGTCACCAAGCCTGTCGGTGCCGTTCCGGCCCCCGCCGAGGTCTACGAACTGTTCGACTGAACGGTGAGGTCCGCCCGCGCCGCACACCCCTGCGCGACTGACTGCCACGGACATCGGCCGACGGAAGCTCGACTCGGGGCGGGGTGGTCGACGTGTTCGTCGCCGTATCGACGAAGGTGGCGGACACGGTCGGGCGGCTGGCGGCCCGGGGCGCTCGGCCCGACAAGGTCGAGTCGAGTTTGCTACCTGCTGGCCACCACCTACGCTGGGAATCATGACTGTCGCCGGCGCCGCCGCTTCGCACCCCCCTTAGGTGGCCACATCCGTGGCCCCGAAAGGGGAACACCGTGTCTCGGACGGACAAGGACGCTCCGCGTCGTCTGCAAAGCGGACTGCGGCGGTGGGCCGTCGGCAGCGGCCCGACGCGCCAGTTCATCAACGACAACTGGACCAGCCGCGAACGTCAGGCCGCGCGGATCGCCTGCCGCGAGGCCGCGAAGGAGCATTGCGGCAACGGCATTGTCGACATCATCCCGACCACCCGCCAACACCGGCAGTGTGCCCAGTGGCTGTGGTGGTGAAGGAGCCTCGGCGCGCCGGGACCGGAACCGCGGTCCCGGCGTGGACGGGCCTCGCTGCTCGTCGACCGGGCAGCGGTGGAGCCCTCGTGCGGGTGGCTCAGCGGGTCGAGGGTGGCGCCCGTGGAGGTGCGGTGGTGACGACAGAAGACGGTCAGCGGCAGACCACCGCGACGTTGGCGAACAGCCAGCACGAGCCGATGACCGACAGCAGGATCGCCGCCGCGGCGCGCCCGGCGCTGCGGCGGGTTGCCGACACGGCCTGTTCCACCACGACCGCCGTCATCCAGCCGATCAGGATGAGCGGGAAGCCCAGGTCCCACCCGTCGCTGCCGAACGCGCTGGCGTTGCCGTTGGCCTGATAGTTGGGGCAGTCCTCGTCTAAAGCGTCGCGGGCCGGTACAGCACGCTCATTGACCCTGCTGATCGTCTGGCTGTCCTGCACCGCGTTCGTCGGCGTCGTCGCGCTGGCCGAGAAGCTGGCAGCGCGGCGGGCCGGCCGCAGGCGCGACGGCTGAGTGTCTGTCCGGTTGCGGACCCAACCGGGAGGACCGCGGGCACAGGGTCCACCCTGGGCGCCCTTGCCGCGTGGATCCTCTCGGAGGTTCGGCCATGGCTCGAACACGCACCAGGTCATTGCTCGTCATGTTCACCGCGCTGGTCACCACCGCGGTGGCCGTGCTCGTCTGTCCGGCTCCGGCGCTGGCCTACCCGTCGGGCGCCGGCTGGTCGGCCTACTGGTCGTACTACGACACCAAGAAGGCCCAGCTCGACGCGAAGATCCCGGGTGTCGACCTGCACGTGGTGGTCGACGACACCAACTCCGGCTACCGGTACCTCGCCGGGCAGGTCACCGACACCGCCGGCGACTCGAGCTGCGCCCGGGTCGAGATCTACGGCACGGTCACCGGCGGCCAGATCGTGTACGTCGTGTGCGGCTCCGGCCAGTACCACCTGTTCACCGGCTTCACCTCGGCCGAGCCGCTGCTGTTCGTCCTGCAGCGCATCCCGAACGGCACGACGACCGTCGCCAGCGCCGCCGACATCCTGCTCCCCAGCCCGGCCACCGACCCGGGCGTCGGCGCCGCGGGCACCAAGGCCGGTTGGTGGTACACCAGCAGCGTCTACTACCAGTTCACCCTCGCCCGCGCGGGTGTCGAGGTGAACGGCGCCGGCCTGCACTACCCCGGCCAGAACGCCCGGACCGTCGCCGCGAACGTGCAGAACCTCAACTCGCTCGGCTGCGCGAGCGCGTCGCTGAACGCGAGCAACGCCGGCACCTCGCAGCAGGCGTGCGGCACCGGGACGGCCGAGCCGCTCGAAATCCCGCTCGCGACCGGCAACATCGCCGTCTCCGCCTGCTGGCGTTCCACGCTGACCCTGACCACCCGCTGCGTCACCACGAAGATCTACGCCCCGAACTGACGACCCACGGCAGCGGTGGGGCCATCGGTCGGCGCCGCTCACGGGGTCATCGTCAGCGCCGGGTCGGTGGCGATCTCGATCATCTGCTCCACGGTGAGCGGGAGCTCGGGGCGGCGCTTCGTCGGGGCGGCCTCGCCGTTGCCCAGGCCCAGGTTGCGGACCTCCAGGACGATGCCGGTACCGTCGATCTTGGTCACGTCGATCCGGGCGATCCTCGTGGCGCCGTCGTGCTGGAAGTTCGGCATGGCCACGATCCGCTCGCCGTGCGGGCCGGTGCTCTGGGTGCAGTCGGCGTCCGGGCAGGCCTGGAACTGTCCCACGCCGTAGCCGGACGGCCACCGCCGGCCGTCCGGGGCGAGCGCCGAGATGGGCTTGCCGATGCGGAACACGACGTTGCCCGTGCCGGAGCTGTCACGCAGGTCCGGCCCGACCACGAAACTCTCGGCGTAGCGGCTGTCGTCCTGCACCGCGAACTGGAACGGCCCGGCGGCGCCGTCGTTGACGCGGGTGTCGAGGAACGTGGTTCCCGGCGGCGCGACGGCCCGCAGGCGCTGTTCGAACGCCGAGCTCAACCGGGCGATCTGGGCCGCGTTGTACTGCGGCGGCGGCACGCCCGGCGTGGCGGTGGTCCCGTAGTCGGGCGACGGCGTCATCTCGATCCGGGGCACGCATGCGACCGCACTGGGGGAGAGCGACGCCGGCGCGCAACCGGAGTAGGCCACGGACGGTTCGGGTGCCGGCCCGGCCGGCGCGACGCCGTCATGCCCACCGGCCAGCACGACCGCGGTCAGCACCGCCGCCACGGAGATCCCGCCGGCCGCGACGGTGAACCCACGCCGGTGCCGCCGGTCGCCGAAGTCCCCGACGTCCGTCATCTTCGCCTCCCACGAATGAAGACACCCCAGTGGACCACATTGGTTGCTCCGCCGCCGCCCGTGGCGACCGCACCTGCGCGGCCGGTTGGATCGCAGCGAGGGCTTCCTGCGGCACTGCCCGGAACGGGGCGGCTGAACGGTCGCCAGGTGCGCAACCTTCGGCGGGCGTGCCGTGGTACGCCTCTGCCGGATAGTCATCGGCGTGGCCCTCCACACCTCCCTCCGCTCGGGCAGGCGGTTGCTCGCCGCTCTGACCGCCGCGCTGGTCCTGTTCGCGACCGGCGCGGCGGAGCCGCGGCCGGGACACGACGAGACCGGCCGGCCAGCCGCGCCCGCCTATCCGGTCGCGGGGGTGCCGGCACACGACACCGCCGTGTCCGTCACCTATGTGCGCGGGTGGCAGGCGCAGGAGGGCATGACCGCGCAGGCCGCCGGGACACGCGCGCCGTTCGGCGAGTGCCCGGGCGTCGGGGCCGCGACCGGCTGCGCGGCACTGGTCAAGGTGACCGAGGACGGGCGGGTCGCCGTCGTCGCCGACCCGGCCCAGGAGCCTTTCGACGGCGGCACCGGCGCGACGCTCGTGGGCATGCGCAACGCGACCCCGGCGGCGGTGCGGGAGCTGCGCATCGTCGCGGACGCGCCGGTGTTCGCGTTCGGTGGCCCCGGCCTCTGCGGTCGTTTCGAGGGAGCGGTGCCGCTGGGCTGCCCGTATGGCGGCACCGGCTTCGAGGGGCCCGGCGTCACGTTCGCCCGCATCGGCGACGGCGGGCGCAGCGGCGTGGTGCGGTTCAACCCGGCCGTCCCGCCGGGCGGCAGCGCCTGGTTCGCCCTGGCCCAGGCGCCCGCGCCGAGCGTGCTCGACGCCGCCGGGCCGGCCGTCGGGGCGCAGGGCGGGGCGCCGAGCGCGTCGCAGCGGCCGGGCGTGGTGTGCGGCGACGGGCTCACCGCGAACTGCGCGACCGGGGCGTATCTCCAGCAGTACACAGACATCTCCATCCCCGGCCGGGGCGTGCCCCTGGCATTGACGCGCACCTACAGCTCCGACCGCGCCACGTCGCCGTCGCGGTTCGGCTTCGGCTGGACCGACAGCTACGCGATGGCGCTGACGCTGACCCGGGACGCGGCGACGGTCCGCGAGGAGAACGGCGCCGAGCTGTGGTTCCGCCGCGACGGCGACGCGTTCACCGCCCCGCCCGGCACGCTCGCCACCCTGGTCGGGGACGGCGACGGGTTCCGGTTCACCCGGCGCGGCACCGGCGTGCGCTACCGGTTCGACCTCGACGGCCGGCTGGTGGGGGAGACGGACGCCAACGGCACCCTGACCCGGCTGGCGTATGACGGCGACCGGTTGACCGAGGTCGTCGACGCGGCCGGGCGGCGGCTCGTGTTCGACTACGACGGCCCGCGGGTCAAGCGCGTCACCGGCCCGGCCAGGCAGGCCTGGACCTATGCGTACAGTCCGGCCGGCGACCTCACCGAGGTCACCGAGGTCACCGACGGCCGCACCCGCCGGTTCGAGTATCAGCACCACCGCCTCACCCGCGAGGTCAGCGGCGAGGGCGGCGAGTGGCGCACGGCCTACGGCGCGGACGGCCGGATGACCGGCCAGATCGACCCCACCGATGGCCAGACCGTCATCACGTATCGCGGTGACGGCGCCACCGCGGGCGGCGGCACGACGACGGTCACGAACCCGGCCGGGGACGTCACCGAGTACGTCTTCCACGGGCTGCGCCTCACCGAGACGACCCGCGGCCGCGGGACCGCCGACGCCGCCACCACGCGGTACACCTACGGCACCGACGGGTTCGTCGCGACCGTCACCGACCCGGGCGGCGGCCGCACCCGCTACACCTACAACGGCGCCGGCGACGTCGCGAGCGTGACCGACGCCGAGGGCCGCACGACCACGTACACCACCGACGACGAGGGCCGCACGACGAAGGTCGTCGACCCGGCGCAGCATGAGACGCGATACGACTTCGTCGGCGGCAACCTCGTCAGGACCACCGACGCGACCGGCAACACGACCGAGTATGAGCACGCCGACGCCAGACACCCTGGCGACGTGACGGGTATCCGCAACGGAGCGGGACAGCGCACCGAGCTGCGGTACGACACCTGGGGCAACGTCGAGCAGCAGGTCGGCTTCCCCGCCGAGGGCAGGTCGGTGGTGACGACCCGCGGCTATGACGAGGCCGGCCGGGTCAACGCCCTCGGTGGTTCCGGTGAAGGCGGCACCGCGGTCACCTACAACGGCGCCGGCCAGCCCGTCATCATCGAGGACGCGGCCAGCCACACGACGACGATCCGGTATGACCGCGACGGCAACGTGCTGTCGACGCTCGACCGCAACAACAACTTCACGCGGTTCGAGTTCGACGAGGCCGGGCGGCAGCGCAAGGTGATCCGCGCCGACGGGAGCGTGGAGGAGGTGGCGTACGACGCGGCGGGCCGGCCACAGCGGCAGATCGACCCGGCGGGGAAGGCCACCACCTACGGCTACGACGCGCTCGGGCGGATCTCGTCGATGACCGACCCGCTGGGGCGCACGACCGTGCTCGGCCACGACCGCACCGGCAACGTCACCAGCATCACCGACCCGTCCGGCCGGGTCACCCGCCTCGCCTACGACCGCACCGGCAACCTGCTGTCCATTGTGTACTCCGACGGGACGAGCGGCGTTCGGTACGGCTACGACCAGGCCGGCCGGCGCAAGAGCATGGACGACGGCAGCGGCCACACCGGCTACGACTACGACGCCGCCGGCCGCCTGGAGCAGGTCGTCGACGGGGCCGGGCACGCGGTCGGCTACCACTACAACGGCGCCGGCGACATCGACCAGATCCGCTACCCGACCGGGGCCGTCGAGCGCAGGTACGACGGCGCTGGCCGGGTCGTCGAGATCAAGGACTGGCTCGGCCACGCCACCGCGTTCACCTACGACGACAGCGGCGCGCTGCAGGAGGCCCGGTTCCCCAACGGCGTCGTGGCCACCCACGGCCGGTCCGTCGTGGCCGGTCACGACGCCAAGTTCGACTACGAGCGGGACTGGACCGGGCAGGTCATCGCCGCCACCACCACGTTCGGCGCCGACCCGCCGCAGCGCACCGAGTACGGCTACGACAAGCACAACCGGCTGGGCAAGGTCGACGGCCAGGAGGTCGGCTACGACAAGGCCGGCAACCTGGTGCGCTTCCCCGACGGCACGACCCAGGAGTTCGACGAGGCCGGGCAGCTGCGCGGCTACGGCTACGACGCGCAGGGCAACCGCACCCGCAGCGGCGCCGTCACGCTTGAGTACGACCAGGCGAACCGGCTCACGCGGTACGGGCCGGACATCACCCACGGGTACGACGGCGACGGGCAGCGGACCTCGACCCGGCGCGGCACCACCACCGCCAGCTACACCTGGGACCACTCGGCGGCGACCCCGCTGCTGCTCGGCGACGGCACCAACACCTTCGTGTACGGGCCCGACGGCACCCCGATCGAGCAGATCGCCGCCGACGGCACCGTCACGTACCTGCACACCGACGCGCAGGGCAGCGTCCGCATGCTGACCGACGAGCACGGCGCCGTCACCGGCACCCGCACGTTCGACCCGTTCGGCCGCACCGTCCGCTCGTCCGGCGCGTCGACGCCGCTGGGCTACGCCGGGCAGTACACCGACCCCGGCAGCGGCCTGCTGTATCTCCAGGCCCGCTACTACGACCCGGCGACGGCGCAGTTCCTCACCCGCGACCCGTTGGCCGCCGCCACCCTCTCGCCGTATGCGTACGCCGGCAACAACCCGCTGAACCACGCCGACCCGTCCGGCCTGGACTTCTGGGACTGGCTGGGCAGTGTCGCCCGGGCCGCGCTGGACGTGGTCGTCGACGTCGTGGTCTGGGCCGTGAACGAGGTCATCGACATGGTCGCCGAGGCCGTCACCGAAGGCTGTGAACGGCTCGTCGTCAGGTACATCGGCCCGTTGGCCCCGGGCCTCTGCGGTGCGCTGGGCGGCGCGCTGGGCGGCGCCCTGCACTATCTCGTCGGTGCGGTGGAGACGGGCAACTTCTCGTGGTCCGGCTTACGCGGCGCCGCGGTGGACGGCGCCTGGCAGGGCGCCCTGGAGGCCTACGGCGGCAAGCTCCTGTCCGGCGCCGCCCGCAAGCTCCCTCGCCGGACGCGCTGCTCGCCGCCCGCGCCCTGCTCCGCGTAGCCTGGGCGGCATGCCACTGCCACGCTGGCTCGCCCGGATCAACCGGCGGTACCTCAACCCGGCGGAGCTGCGCCGTGGCGTCCGCCCGGTGCTGACCCACGTGGGCCGCACGTCGGGCCGCACCTACCGCACGCCGCTCGACGCCCACGCCCTCCCGGACGGCGGCTACCTGTTCGTCCCGCTGTACGGTCCACGCACCGACTGGGTCCGCAACGTGCTGGCCGCCGGCACCGCGACCCTGACGATCGACGGCGCCGAGGTGCACCTGGAGTCCCCTCGGCTGGTGCGGAAGCACGACGTCCAGCCGCCGCTCGCGCGTCTGCGGGCGTCGGGCAACGCGGAGCTGCTCCGCATGGACCGCACCCGGGAACCGTGACCGGCCAGGACGCCACTTCTCGACGGCGATCGCTATGCTGGCGCAGCAGCCGGATGACCGAGGGGAGCACCGGTGAACGACTCCGTATCAGGAGGACTGTTCTGGTTCACCCTCTCGCTGATCAACGCGGGCCTCGCGCAGGGCAAGGGCCGTAGCGGCTTGATCTGGTGGCTCTGGTCACTGTTGCTTGGCCCGATCGCAACCTTGCTCATCGTCATCCGGCCGCGCCCGGACAGCTGACTGCTGTGGGTCGGCTGGCCCTGCGGTGGGGTTTACCCCCGGTGATTCCCGGGTGCCATCCGGTCGAGCATTCGGGGGTCGGCGCTACCGACATCGGCGGCGGTGTTTTCGACGATAAGTGGCATGGCTGCCGCTACCGCTCGGTCCGCTCGCGACCCGTTCATCGACCTGCTGCGGGTGGTCTCGATGGCTGTCGTGCTGCTCATGCACTGGCTCACGCCGCTGATCACCGTCCGCGACGGTGGCATCCGGGTCGAGATCCTGCCCAGCGGCCCGATCGCGTGGGTGGTGAGCTGGTTCATCCAGGTCATGCCGGTGATCTTCCTCGCCGGCGGCGTGGCCAACACCGCGGTCGCCACCGCGTACCGCGGCCGCTACGCGCAGTACCTCGCGGTTCGCGGCGGGCGGCTGGTCGTGCCGGCGGCCGTGCTGGTGGGTGTCGTCGCGCTGGTCGCGACGTCGGCCGGCGCGCTGGGCCACCCGCAGATCGGCCAGGCGGTGAGCCTGTCGGCGGTGAAGCCACTGTGGTTCCTCGCCGTGTACCTGGTCGTGCTCGCGGTCGCCCCCGCGATGGTGGCGGCGCAGCGGCGCTTCGGCGCGGCCGTGCCGGTGGCGTTGGCCGTCGCGGCGTTGGCCGTCGATGCGCTGCGCTTCGCCGGACACGAGTGGGTCGTCGTACTCAACTACGCGTTCGTCTGGCTCTTCGCCCACCAGCTCGGCATCGGCTACGCGCTCGGCGCGCTGCGCCGCGCGCGGTCCCTGACGTTGGCGGCGCTCGGCCTGGCCGCCGTGGCCACCTGCGTGTTCATGGTGGCCGCTGGACCGTACCCGCCCTCGATGATCGGGCTGAGCGACGTACCGGTATCGAACCTCGCGCCACCGACGGGTGCGCTGGTGGCGCTGGCGGTCGCCCAGTTCGCCGCGATCACCTGGCTCGCCCGGCGGTTCACCCCGGCACTGACCACCGACCGTTGGCGGCGCTTCCTGGACGACGCCAACGCGCCGTTGATGACCGTCTACCTCTGGCACCTGCCGGCCATGGTGCTGCTCGTCGGCGCCGGGCTCCTCCTGCCCGACCTGATCCTGCCCGCCGCCGGCATCCACTGGTGGCTCATCCGGCCGCTGTGGCTGGCCAACTGCGCGCTCATCCTGGTCGTGCTGACCCGTCTGTGGCATCGGTTCGAGACGGTCCGGCTGCCCGCCCTCGGCACCCGGACCGGACCGGCGACCGCCCTCGCCGGCACCGCACTGGCCGCAGCCGCGATCGGCTACGTCTGGCAGCACGGCGCGACGCTCAACGGCACCGGCGCGGCCGGCCGGATCGCGGCCGTGCTCGCGCTGGGCTGCTCGCTGGTGCTCCTCGCATACGGCCAGCCCCGCACCCGACGCGACACGCCGGTGCGGGCGACCGAGCTGAACCTGCACCATCCGATGCACCGCCACCACGGCTCTTGACGGCGCGGTCGTCGGCCGAATTGCCAATCACCCACTGAGATGGCCAGCGGCCAAGGGGGCGCGCGGTCGGCGGCAGCAGCGGACACCGCCTTGCCGCAGGTTGTTCGGCCGGACGAGGTGGTTCGCGCCGGCCTCCTGGACGCTCGCCATGGCGCTCGGGGTGCTGCTCCTCGTCGCCGCGCTCACCGCCGCTGCGCCTTGTCCCGTGTTTCGGTCGAGGTGGTGGCTGCCCAGCTGGCCAGCAGCCGGAGCGCTTCCTGGGCTGGGCTGCCGGGCTCGGCGTGGTACGCGGTCATGGTCAGGCCCGGGTCGGCGGGGAGCGGCATGGCCTCGAAGCCGAGGCTGAGCGGCCCGACGACCGGGTGGTGGAACTGTTTGACGCCGGTGTGGTGCAGCCGCACGTTGTGCGCGGCCCAGAGGGTGCGGAAGGTCTCGCTGCGGGTGGCGAGTTCGCCGACGAGGTCGGTGAGCGCCTTGTCGTACGGGTCGCGGCCGGCCTCGGTGCGCAGCAGCGCGACGGTGGTGTTGGCGGCGTCGTCCCAGTTCGGGTAGAAGTCCTCGGCGCTGGGGTCGAGGAAGCAGTACCGGGCCAGGTTGACCGGCCGGTCCGGGCCGGCGAACGCCGTGCTGTAGAGGGCCTCGCCGAGCGGGTTGACGGCCAGGATGTCGAGGCGGCCGTTGCGCACGAAGGTCGGGGCGTCGGTCATCGAATCGAGCAGCTGTTGTACGGCGGGTCGGACCTGATGCCGTGCCGGGCGGCGGCGGACGCGTGGTGTGGTGTTGGCGGCGCGCGCGAGGTCGCGCAGGTGGGCGCATTCGGCCTCGTCGAGCTGCAGGGCGCGGGCGATGGCCTCCAGGACGCTGTCGGAGACGCCGCTGAGGTTGCCGCGCTCCAGCCGGACGTAGTAGTCGGGGCTGACCCCGGCCAGGAGCGCGACCTCGGCCCGGCGCAGGCCGGGCACCCGGCGGCTGCCGCCGTACTGCGGCAGCCCGGCCTGCTCGGGGGTCAGCCTGGCGCGGCGGGTGGCCAGGAACTCGCGCACCTCGGCCCGGTTGTCCATGCTCCTGACGGTACGGCTGCCGGCGCCGGCGAGGGGGGTGCTGGCATTACCTGCTTCAGCAAACCCTCCCACCGGCCCCGCGTCGCCGGTTGTATGGGTGTCATGACCGACGCATCCCGTTCAGCACCGCGATCTGCGGGCGGCACCCTTGCGGTCGCCGCCGCTGGGACCGCGCTGGTCCTCGTGGCGTTCACGGCGCCCCTCGCCACGCTGCCGGCCACGGCCGCAGCGGTGCACGCGGGGCCTGGCGGGCAGGCGTGGATCCTCAGCGGGATGAGCGTCGGCTGCGCAGCGGGGCTGCTGGGCGCCGGTGCGCTCGGCGACGACCACGGCCGCCGCCGCACGCTGCTGGCCGGAGTGCTGCTGCTGGCCGCGGCGTCGCTGCTCGGCGCCGCCGCCCCGGACGCGCTGGTGCTGATCGTGGCGCGCATCCTGCAGGGCCTCGGCGGGGCCGCGATCCTCGCCTGCAGTCTCGGTCTGATCGGGCACGTATACCCGGACGGCCCGCAGCGGGCACGAGCTACCGGCATCTGGGGTGCGGCGCTCGGCGCCGGCGTCGCGGCCGGGCCGTTCCTGGCGCTCGGGCTGCAGGCGGTCGGTGGCTGGCGGGTGCTGTACGTGGCGACCGCGCTCGCCGCGCTGCTGCTGTGCGTGGCGGGCCGGGTGTGGCTGCCGGCGTCGCCGCCGGCCCGTCGCCGCCCGGTCGACGTGGCCGGGACGGTGCTGCTCGGGCTGGGTCTGGCGGTGGTGCTGGCCGGACTCGTGCAGGGCCGCACCGGCTGGACCGGGCCGCTGACGCTCGGACTGTTCACCGCGGGGCTGCTGCTGGTGGCCGGGTTCGTGGTGGTGGAGCACCGCCGGGCGGATGCGATGTTCGACCTGACGCTGCTGGGCCGCCGCGATTTCACCGCCGCGCTCGTCGCCGCGCTCGCGGCCGGGGCCGGCGTGCTGTCCCTCGCCTCGTTCACGCCGATCATCGTCGAACGCGGACTCGGCGGTAGCGCCCTCGCGGGCGTTGCGGCGATGCTGGCCTGGTCGGGGCTCAGCGCGCTGACACCCTTGGCGGCGGGTCGCCTCTCGCGGTGGATCACGCCGCGTGGGCAGCTGGTCGCCGGTTTGCTCGGCTGTGCGGCCGGGCAGCTGGCGCTCATGGGGTTGCACCCGCACAGCCCGGTCGCCCGGCTGCTGCCCGGCCTGCTGCTCGCGGGGGCCGCCAACGGGGTACTCAACGCCGCGCTGGGCCGCCAGGCGGTCTCCAGCGTGCCGGCCGACCGGACCGCGATGGGCAGCGGCGCCAACAACACCGCCCGCTACCTGGGCTCGGCGATCGGCCTCGCCCTGGTGACCGTTCTGATCAGCCACGGCACCACCCCGCCGGCGGTCCTCGCCGGCTGGAACCACGCGGTCCTGGCCACGGCCGCCTGCTCCCTCGCGGGCGCGCTGATCGTCCTGTTCACCCGCGACCGTGCCACCACCGTCCCGGGCCCGGCCCGTCGGCGACTCGAGCCGGCCGCCCAGGCCAGCTGAGCCGCCACGCTCAAGCTCACCCTCGCTGACCCGCGAAAGGATACGACCATCATGGCAGCAGACGCCGCACCGTCCGGCGCGCAACGCACGTTCGGCGACTTCGCCCCGGCACTCGTCGACTACACCGACAACGTGCTGTTCGGGCAGGTCTGGGAGCGGCCCGAACTGGCACCCCGCGACCGCAGCCTCATCACCGTGGCCAGCCTGCTCACCAGCGGCAGCACCGAACAGCTCACCTTCCACCTCGCCAAAGCCCGCGACAACGGCCTGACCGAGACCGAGCTCATCGAGGCGATCACCCACCTCGCCTTCTACGCCGGCTGGCCCAAGGCGATGTCCGCGATGACCGTAGCCAAGAACCTGTTCCGAGGAGACAACTGATGCGCGGCGCCGTCCTGCATGCCCCTGGTGACGTCCGGATCGAGGACCGCCCCGACCCGACGATCACCGCCCCCACCGACGCGATCATCCGGCTCACCGCCAGCTGCGTCTGCGGATCGGACCTGTGGCCGTACCGCGGCATCGAACCGGTGCGCGGTCCGTCGCCGATCGGCCACGAGTACGTCGGCGTCGTCGAGGCGGTCGGCGCCGACGTCCGGCAGATCACGCCGGGCCAGTTCGTCGTCGGCTCGTTCTTCGCCTCCGACAACACCTGCGAGATCTGCCGGGCCGGCTACCAGTCCAGCTGCATACACCGCGAGGGCATCGGCGCGCTCGGCGCCCAGGCCGAACTGCTGCGGGTGCCGCTGGCCGACGGCACGCTCGTCGCCACCCCGGACCTGCCCTCCGCCGATCTCGTGCCGAGCCTGCTCGCCGCCTCCGACGTGCTCGGCACCGGCTGGTTCGGGGCCGTGGCCGCCGACGTGCGGCCGGGCAAGACCGTCGCCGTCGTCGGTGACGGCGCCGTCGGGCTGCTCGGCGTCCTCGCGGCCAAGCACTTCGGCGCCGAGCGGATCATCGCGATGAGCCGCCATGCCGACCGGCAGAAGCTCGCCCTGGAGTTCGGCGCCACCGACATCGTCACCGAGCGCGGCGACGAGGGTGTCGCCCGGATCAAGGACCTCACCGGTGGGCTCGGCGCCCACTCGGTCATCGAGGCGGTCGGTACCCAGGAGTCGATGTTGCAGGCCATCCGCTCCACCCGCGCCGGCGGCCACGTCGGCTACGTCGGCGTCGCCCACGGCGTCGAACTGCCCGGCGAGGAGCTGTTCTACTCCCACGTGCACCTGCACGGCGGCCCGGCACCGGTGCGCCGGTTCCTGCCCGAGCTCATCGACCTCATCACCACCCGCGCCATCGACCCCGGTAAGGTCTTCGACCTCACCCTGCCCCTCGATCAGGTCGCCGAGGGCTACCGGGCGATGGACGAGCGCCGCGCGATCAAGACCCTGCTGCGGCCCTGAACCCGACAGAAAGGCAGCGCGTTGCAGTACACACGGCTGGGCCGGACGGGCCTGAAGGTGAGCCGGATCGGGCTCGGCTGCATGAGCTACGGCACCGCGGCGGCCGGCATGCACCAGTGGACCCTCGACGAGGACGCCGCCGCGGCGTTCTTCCGCCAGGCGGTCGAACTGGGCGTCACGTTCTGGGACACCGCGAACGTGTACCAGGGCGGCACCTCGGAGGAGTTCGTCGGGCGCGCGATCACCCGGTTCTCCCGGCGGGAGGACATCGTGCTGGCGACCAAGGTCAGCGGGAAGATGCACGACGGGCCCGGCGGCAGCGGCCTGTCCCGCAAGGCCATCCTGGAACAGCTCGACGCGTCGCTGCGCCGGCTGGGCACCGACTACATCGACGTGTACTACATCCACCGCTTCGATCCGCAGACGCCGGTCGAGGAGACCATGGCCACGCTGCACACGCTGGTGCAGGCGGGCAAGGTGCGCTACCTCGGGGCGTCGTCGATGTGGGCCTGGCAGTTCGCGAAGCTGCAACACGTCGCGGCGCTGCACGGGTGGACGCCGTTCGCGGCGATGCAGGACCAGTACAACATCCTCAAACGCGAGGAGGAGCGGGACATGATCCCGATGTGCCTCGACCAGGGCGTCGGCCTCACCCCGTACTCCCCCCTCGCGAAGGGCCGGGCGGCCCGGCCCTGGGGTGCGCAGACCGCACGGTCCTCGTCCGACGCCGTTGCCCAGGCGTTCGACCGCGATGTCGACCAGCCCGTGGTCGACGCGATCCAGCGGGTCGCCGAGGCCCGCGGCGTGCCGATGGCGCAGGTCGCCCTGGCCTGGGTCCTGAGCAGGCCCGCCGTCTCCTGCCCGATCGTCGGCGCGACCAGGACGCACCACCTGCAGGACGCCGTAGGAGCCCTCGGCCTCGACCTCACCGACACCGAGATCGCCGAGCTCGAGGCCCCCTACACCCCGCAGGACAACTACTGGTGGTGACGGAGCCGCATGGCGGTGACGCTATTCTATTCGAGTAGACTTCGCCGCCATGCCCACTCCTGTCATCACCGTGACCGACCTCTACCACCCGCCCGAGGACCCGGGCGACAACTTCGACCTCGTCCTGCCGTACGGGCTGGACCGGGTCGACCTGCGTGCCGTCATCCTCGACGTGTCCGTCGAGAAGCGGGAGTCCGTGCGCGCCGGGGTGGAGGGCTACCCCGGCCCCCGCGAGCCGGGCGTCATTCCCGTCACGCAGCTCAACGCCGTGTTCGGGCGTCAGGTGCCGTACGGCATCTCGCCGTTCGCGCGGATGCGGCACCTCGAGGACACCATGACCGACGTGCCAGCGTTCCAGCAGACCGGCGTCGAGCTGCTGCTGGAGACGTTGCGGGCGTCCGGCGAGCCGGTCCATGTCATGTCGTTCGGGTCGGCCCGGCCGATCGCCGTCGCGTTCAACCGCGACCCCGGCCTCATGCGCGAGAAGGTGGCGCGGATCCACCTGTCGGCCGGGTCGACGACCCTGGACTACCTCGAATGGAACGTCTACCTCGACCCGCTCGCCGCGATCCGGGTCGTCGACTCCGGCCTGCCGCTGTCGCTGTACCCCTGTGCCACCGACGTCGACTGCTACAGCTACGGCGAGCACAACACGCTGTGGTGGTTCGAGGACCTGGCCTGGATCGAGGAGCTGCATCCGGCGCTGCGCCGGTACCTGACCTACGGGCTCGGCGGGTCGGCCCGGATCGACTTCCTGCGGGCGCTCGACGAGGAGGCGCCCGACGAGGTCAAGCGGGTCGTGTACGGCCGCCGGCACGCGGTCTGGGAGACGGCGGCCTGGATGCAGGTGTCCGGCTCGCTGCTCGTCCGGCACGCGGACGGCAGCCACGAGATCGTCGCGCGGGAGCGGCTCGCCGCCGGCGACGTGGTGATCCCGAACGAGCAGGTTCCCTGCCGGGCCCGGACGCACCGGTCCGGCCTGTACACGTTCGAGCTCACGGACGAGCCGGGGACCACGACGGTGTTCCGGCGGGGCGACCCCTACGTCTACGAGCGCGCGCTGCGTGAGGCCCTGCCCCGGCTGTACCGCTCGTTCGTGCCGCAGGCCTGGCTGGGCTCGACGACCGGGCCGGTGCGGGACGCGCAGCCCGTGCGGTACGCCGGCCCGATGGCCGGGTAGCCGGCCCGTGCCTTGTTGATCTGACGGAGCCGTGTTCCCCCTTGCACGGGCGCGTTCTACCGGAGTAGATTCTACTCGCGTAGAACAGTGAGAGGTTACGAGTGAATCAATCGAACGTGACGTTCGTCCTGGACACCGACATCGGCACGGACGTCGACGACGTCCTGGCACTCGCGGTCGGCCTCGGCTCGCCCGAGCTGACCATCGCGGCGGTGACGACGGTCTACGGGGACGTGCACCTGCGGGCCCGGCTGGCCGCCCACACGCTCGCCACCGCGGGGGTGGCCGCGCCGCCGGTCGTGCCCGGCATCGAGCAACCGCGCTCGGGCCGCCCGGTCTGGTGGGCCGGCCACGAGGGCAAGCACCTGCCGGCATCCGCGCACCTGTGGCAGCCGCCGGCGCTCGACCCCATCGGCGTCCTCGCCGCGGCGCCGGTCGTCGCGGCGATCGGCCCGCTGACGAACCTGGCCGCGGCGCTCGACCGGCCGCAGCACGGGATCGGGCGCATCGCCGTGATGGGCGGCGAGTTCCGCGACGGCGTGGTCGAGCACAACATGCGGTGCGACATCGCCGCCGCCGAGGTCGTGTTCGACTCGGGAACGCCGCTGACCGTGGTCGGTCTGGACCAGACCGAACGACTGCGCATCACCGCGGCGACCCTCGACCGGCTGCGCAACGGCTCCGCGCTCAGTTCGTTGCTGGAGACGGAGATCCGCGAGTTCTGGGCCTTCGCCGGGCAGGACTTCAACGTCCCGCACGACCCGATCGTGATCGTCGCCCTCGCCCGGCCGGAGCTGTTCGAGGTCAGGCGCGGCCGGATCCGCATCGACGCGGACGGCCCGAGCGCGGGCCGCACGACGTTCGAGCCGGACGATGCCGGCCCCCACGACGTCGTCGTCGACTTCGATCTCGACGGCGTCGCCGAGGAGATCACGTCTCGGCTGATCCGGGCGACGTCCCTGTCTGCATGACCCTTCTCGAAGGAGACACCCCCATGAGGCACCGCAGATTGCTTCCCGCCGTAGCCGCGGCGGTGGCCGCCCTGGTCGCGAGTCCGCTGCTCGCCGGCTGCGGGTCGTCATCGGGCGACGGCACCGTCACGCTGACGTTCGCCAACGCCGACCCGTCCGCGACTTGGCAGAAGGCCATCGACGGGTTCCAGAAGGCCAACCCGACCGTCAAGGTCAAGCAGCTCAACATCCCGTACGCGCAGTACACGAGCACGATCAACCAGCGCATGAGCCAGGGTGGCGGCGGCATCGACCTCATGGTGGTCGACGCCGGGGGTGCCCTCGCCGACTTCGCCAACCGCGGGTTCCTCGCCGACATCAGCGATCTGAAGAACGACGCGCTGAACGTCGCACTCAGCCCCGACATGGTGACCTCGCGGGAGGTCGGCGGCAAGCTCTACGCCCTGGAGACCTGGACGACCGCCCAGTTCCTCTACTACAACAAGGACGCGCTGGCCAAGGCCGGTGTGGAGGAGCCGCCGGGCGACCCGGCGAAACCCTGGACGTACCAGCAGCTGACCGACGCCGCCAGGAAGGTCCAGACGGCCAAGGCCGCCGACTACCCGCTGCTGTTCGACCAGTGGGACAGCTACTACCAGCTGCAGATGATGGGCGTCTCGGCCGGCGGCGGCGACGGCATCTCGGCCGACGGGAAGGTGGACTTCTCCAACGCCGGCTGGCAGAAGATGCTGACGTGGTACGGCGGCCTGTTCAAGGACGGCCTGTCGCCACGCGGCATCACGAACGACAAGAACGGCGCACTGTTCTCCGGCGGCAAGGCCGGGTTCATCATCTCCGGCCCGTGGGGGCTGCCCGTCTCGCTCAGCGGTGGCGTGAAGTTCGGCATCGCCCCGGCGCCCTACTGGGCGGGCGGCAAGCCCGCGACCTCCACCGACTCGTGGGCCGTCGGCATCTCGGCGAAGACCAAGCAACGCGCGGCGGCGGAGCAGTTCCTGCGGTACCTGACGATCGACCCGCAGGGCAACTCCGAGTCGGCCGAGGTCGCCGGGATCACCCCGACCAACAAGGAGTCCTACGCCAAGTACGCCGAGGCCGCCGAGAAGTCGGCCGGTGAGGTCTCCGCGAACTTCGGCGACATCATGGAGTACGAGCTGAAGAACTCCGCGGTGCACCGCCCGGCCGTCACCGGGTACAGCGTCTTCGAGCCGGGTGCCAACCAGATGTTCGCGGACATCCGCAACGGCTCCGACCCGCAGCAGCGGGCGGCCGAGGCGGACAGGGCCATCGCCGATCAGATCGCTCGACTGAAGTAGCCCGAGGCATGTCACTGATGCTGAAGAAGAGGGCGGCGCGCGCAGCGGGAGCTGCGGGCGCCGCCCGCCCGGCGCGGCGGCGGCAGACGAGGCTGGCGCTGATGCTGCTGGCTCCCGCGCTGCTGGCGCTGTTCGTGATGCGCGTGCTGCCCATGTTCGTGGCGGTCAGCCAGAGCTTCCAGCAGACGTCGCTGTCGTCCGGCACGACGAGCTTCGTGGGTTTCGCCAACTACAGCTATCTGCTCACCAGCCCGGACTTCCACTCGGTCCTGCTGGTCACGCTGCTGTTCAACGTCGTGCTCAACCCGCTCATCGTCGTGCTGGCCACGGCGGCCGCGGTACTGCTGGCGCAGCGCATCCCGCTGTCCGGCCTGTGGCGGTCGCTGGTCTTCGTGCCGGCCGCCGTGCCCGTTCCGGTCGTCGCCCTCATCTGGAGTACCGCCCTGCAGCCCGACGGGCTGGTCAACGCGGCGCTCAAGGCGGTGGGCCTGCCACCGCAGCCGTTCCTCACGTCCGGCCATCAGGCGGCGTTCTCGATCGGGCTCATGGTCACGTGGGGTGCGCTCGGCTACTGGATGGTGTTCATCCTCGCCGGTCTCAACGACATCCCGGCCGAGCTGTACGAGGCCGCGAGCCTCGACGGCGCCGGGTGGTGGGCCCGGCTCTGGTACGTCACCCTGCCGCTGCTCAAGCGGCCCATGACCTTCGTGCTCATGGCGTGCACCGTCGGCAGCTTCCTGCTGTTCGCGCCGATCCAGGTGCTCACCAAGGGCGGCCCGGAAGGGTCGACGAACCTGATCATGTACGACATCTTCAACCGCTCCTACCTGCTCAACGACCTCGGGGTGGGGCAGGCGGAGGTCGTCGTCCTGCTGGTGCTGCTGTCGGCGATCGTGGCGGCGCAGTTCCGCATGCTTCGTGAGGAGAAGCCGTGACCAGGAAACGGTCGGCGACCGCGCTGCTGACGGCAGCCGCCGTGCTGACGGCGGTCTCGGTGACGCTGCCGCTGTGGTGGGTGTTCGTGTCGTCCACCCGTCCGGTCAACACGTACCTCAACTACATGACGCCGCTGTCGTGGAAGGCGTTCGTGCCGGTGGGAGGCGACCTCTCCAACTACTCGGGGGTGCTGTCCGGGGACTTCCGGATCGCGCTGCTCAACAGCTTCCTCGTCTCGTTCCTCACGGTGATCCTCGGCCTCGCCATCGCCGTGCCGGCGGCGTACGCCCTCGCCGCGCTCGACTTCCCGGGGAAGACCTTGGTGTTCAGCCTCGTCGTGCTGACCTCCATGCTCCCGTTCGACGCCATCGCGATCCCGCTGTCGAACATGTTCGTGAACTGGCACCTCGGCGACACGTACGCGGGCCTGGTGCTGCCGGCGCTGGCCAACGGCTTCGCGATCTTCATGCTGCGCCAGTTCTTCATGGGTATCCCGCGTGAGCTCGGGGAGGCGGCGGAGCTCGACGGTGTGGGCCCGGTCGGCACGCTGCTGCGCATCGTCCTGCCGCTGTCGAGGCCGGCGCTCATCGGCGCGGGCATGATGCTCTTCCTGTCGCAGTGGCAGGCGTTCCTCTGGCCGCTGCTCATCGGGACGTCGCCGGAGCGTCAGCTCGCCCCGATCGCCCTGGCCAACCTGTCCACCTTGTTCACCGTGAACACGGGCCAGATCCTCGCCGGGTCGTTCGTGCTGAGCGTCATCCCCATGGTGCTCCTGCTGCTGTTCCAGAAGCAGTACACGAACTCGCTCTCGACCAGCGGGCTGAAGGGATGACCGCCACCGGACGCACCGTCGTGGTGCTGGGCTCGATCAACGTCGACCGAGCGGTACAGGTCGACGAGCTTCCCCGGCCGGGACAGACCGTGCACGCGGCCGCCGTCTCGCTGGCGGCCGGCGGCAAGAGCGCGAACCAGGCGGTGGCGGCGGCCCGGCTGGGCGGGGCGGTGCGGCTCGTCGGATCGGTCGGGGACGACCGTGAGGGCGCGGTGGTGCTCGCCGCCGTCCAGGACGCGGGCGTGGACGTCCGGCGGGTGGCGGTCCGGCCCGGCACGCCGACCGGTCAGGCGTTCATCCTGGTCGACCGGGCCGGGGAGAACTGCATCGCCGTCGTGCCCGGGGCGAACGCTTCGGTCTCGGCCGAGGCCCTGGACGCCGGGGCGCTCGCCGGTGCCGGCGTCCTCACGCTCTGCCTGGAGGTCGCGGACGAGGTGGTCCTCGACGCGGCGCGGCGCGCCCGGGCGGCGGGGGTGCCGGTGATCCTCAACGCGTCCCCGGTCAGGCCGCTGGACCGCGAGCTGCTGCGGTGCGTCGACGTGCTCGTCGTCAACGAGCACGAGCTGGCGAGCCTGACCGGCCGCACGGCGCAGGACGACGTCGACACCACGCTGGACGCGTGTGGGGTGGAGACGCTGGTCGTCACGCTCGGCGCGCGGGGAGCGGCGCTGCTGCGCCGGGGCGAGCCGGCCGCGCTGCGTTTTCCGGGCCGGCCGGTGCCGGTCGCCGACACGACGGGTTGTGGTGACGCGTTCCTGGGCGCGCTGGCCGGCCGGCTGGTGCTCGGCGCCCCGCTGGCGGAGGCCGTGCCGGTGGCGGTTGCGGTGGGTGCCTATGCTGCGATGGGCACGGGCGCGCAGCCGTCGTACCCGACCAGCGAGCAGCTCGGGGCTTTCCTGAATCGTTCTACGCGAGTAGACTGGGCGTGATTGTCGGGTAGCCGGAGCGTAAGGTGGGGTCGGCGGTAGATGGCTAGAGCCAATCGTCAGGACGTTGCGAAGCTCGCGGGGGTCAGCACGGCCGTGGTGAGCTACGTGATCAACAACGGCCCGCGGCCCGTCGCCACCGCCACGCGGGAGCGGGTGCTCGCCGCGATGGAGCAGCTCGCCTACCGGCCCAACGCGGCCGCCCGCGCCCTCAAGCTCGCCCGCACGAACGTCGTCGGCCTCGCGGTCAACGACCTCACCAACCCGTTCTTCGCCGAGTTCGCGGGCTACCTGCAGGACATCGCCTTCAAGGCCGGCTACGCCGTCATGATCGCCAACATCGGCCAGGACGGCTCCTGGGAGTCGGGGCAGCTGCAGTCCATCGTGGACCGCGAGGTCGACGGCATCATCGCCTTCGGCCTGCGCTCGTCGGGGACCCTGGAGTCGCTGCAGGCGTCGGGGCTGCCGATCGTCTCGATGGACTGGGCCATGCACGACAAGTCGGTCCGGGCCGTGACCATCGACGAGCACGCCGGCACGCGCCTGGCGCTGGACCACCTGATCGAGCACGGGCACGACGAGGTCGCGTTCATCGGCGGCCTGGGCGACCCGACGCTGCGCTACCAGTCGTGGCTGGACGCGATGCGGCCGCGCACCTCGGCGCGACGCCTGAAGGAGCTGCAGGAGCAGGACGAGTTCAACGAACGAGGCGGCTACCGAGCGGCCCGGCGACTGCTCGACGGCAAGCGGAAGCGGCCCTCGGCGCTCTTCGTCGCCTCCGACGTCCAGGCGTTCGGCGTCCTGCGGACCGCGTACGAGCTGCGCCTGTCGATCCCGGACGACCTGGCCGTCGTCTCGTTCGACGGCACGGTCGCCTCGCAGTTCACCTGTCCCGCGCTGAGCGTGGTCGAGCTGCCGCTGGAGCAGATGGCGACCCTGAGCTTCCAGAAGCTCTTCGACGACGACGAAGCGCTCGAGCAGCACACGACGCTCGAGCACCGGCTGGTCATCCGCGAGTCCTGCGGCCACCATCAGCCCGCGCGGTAGCCCGCGTCGATGGTCACGACCCGACAGTAACGGTTTCGTGGCGGGAATCGCTTTAGATCCATGGGAACATTTAGGAGCCTTTCCAGATCGATCGTGGCCGTGCTCGCCCTGATCGCCGCCGTCCTCGTCGCGCCGGCCCGGCCCGCCGCCGCGGCGGTGACCCCGCCGCAGATTTACGGCGCCTGGCACTGCGGCAACGACTTCTGCACGTGGGGCACCGCCCGCACCGTGGCCGAGTTCGACAGCCAGAACCATTGGCTGGTGGACCGCGGTGACGGCCGCCCGTCGGTCAACGTCGTCGTGCTGAGCTTCGTCGACCCGCTCAAGCTGCTGCACCTGACCGGCGACGCCACCACCGTCGCCGGCGTCCCGCGGGGTATGACGCCGGAGATCGTCGGCTACTTCACCGCGCGTGGCATCCGCGTGATGCTGTCGATCGGCGGCTTCACCTACACCGACGCCTGGACCGCCGCCCTCGCCGAGAACGCGGCGCAGCTCGGGCGCAACGCCGCCGCCGTCGCGCAGCGGCTGGGGGTCGGCATCGAGATCGACTACGAGGAGAACACCGCCCCGGACCTCGTGGGCCTGCAGGCGTTCATCGACGCGTACCGCGCGGCGCTGCCGTACGACGCGACCGGCGCCAACCCGGCCGCGCGGCTGACCATCGACGTGGCCGCCGGCGACCGGTACCTCATCGCCGTCAACCGCAAGGCGACCGCCGACTGGCTGCGCACCGACCGCCCGGTCCTGGACTACGCCAACGCGATGGTCCCGGCCCGCCAGCCGTCGGCGAGCGCGGCCATCGGCAACTGGCAGGAGCATCTCGACGGCAAACCGCAGTACGCGCCGCCGATCCCGCCGCTGGCCCCGGCCAAGTTCACTGCCGGGCTGTACGTCGCCTACGGCAGCCGGACACTGCCGGAGTGCACCAGCTTCGCCTCGTCGCTGCAGCGCTCCACCGGCACGTTCGTGCAGTCGGCGGCACCGAACGGCGCCGGCACCACGGCGGGCCTGCTCGGCTACATGTTCTGGGCCGCCGAACGCCCCGCCGTCCGTGGCATCGGGACCGTCCCGCCGAACACCTGCGAGGGTGGCATCGGTGCCGGCGCCACCGCGTACCAGATCCCCGTCCCGATGCCGGCGCTCCGCCAGAGCTGACCGGCCACGGCCGGAGAGGAGGGACCCTCCTCTCCGGCCGGGTGTCGCTATCGACGGGGCTGGAAGTAGTGCGTGACCGCGTACGCCGTGGTCTTCAGGCCGATCTTCGCGCCCTCGACGTCGGCGGTACGAGTGTGGATGCCGCCCCAGATGCGGGCCTCGATGACCTCGGCGATCGCCCCGGAGAAGCTGGTGAACGTGCGGGTCGTGCCCGACGCCGAGCTGAACGCGCTGAACGTGATGTCGTTGCGGCCGAAGAAGAACGCCAGCGCCGACATGCTCGCCGCGGTGAAGCAGGTGTGCCCCGACGTGAAGTCCGGGTGCGGCGGGGTGACCAGCAGCGGCATCCACGCCGGGTCGGCCGCTGTGGCCGGGTTGCCGTCGGTGTCGGCGAGCTGGACCGCGCTGACCGGCCGCCAGAACAGCCACGCGCCCTTCTCGTTGTAGCAGGCCGACGTCGCGTCCGCCTCGGCCAGGTCGACCAGGGCGAACATGCGGGCCGTCTGCATGGTGCTGAGGCGCTGGCCGACGGCGAGCTGCCGCTTGATCTCCCACTCGCCCAGGTGCCGGTCGTGCCACCAGATGGCCGCCTGCGTCTGGTCGAGGGTGCGCGTGGTGCTGTTCACCGCGCCGATGGTCTTGACCTCGTTGAAGTCGCGGGCGTACTGCGCGCTGGTGAGTGCCGGCGGGCCCGACGAGCGGAACATCGACACGCTGGGCAGCAGGAACGGCTTGAGCTTGCCCACCCACGCCGTCGCGTTGGCGTTGGTCGGCGGCGTCGGGCGCCACTGCCCGGGCTGGGTGCCGACCGGCCAGGCCTCGTCGCCGAAGGCGCCGTCGCGCTGCCGGGCGTTGATCATCGCGGCCGCCGTCTGGCTGCCGACGTTGGTGCCGCGGACCTTCGCCTGGCCGGCCGGGATGCCGGCCATGTAGGCGTCGTACTGCAGCTGGAGCCGGTCGCGCTGGTCCGGGAAGAGCGAGACGAGCACCTTGAACGCGGCGGTACCGACGGCGGCGTCGGTGGACTCCCGCCCGTTCGCGGCGGGCGCCGTGAGGTACGGCTGATAGGGCTTGCCCGCGATGGCGTTCACGGCGTCGTAGACGGCACCGTGCACCATCGCGAAGCTGCGGGCCTGCACTTGCGGTTGCTGCTGGGCGTAGTCCCAGATCGCGGTCTGCGCGTTCTGGTCCCACACGATGACGGCGTTGACGGGCCTGGCCGGATCGGCCGCGTAGGCGTTCGTCGCGCCGCTGAGCACGGGTGCGCCGGCGGCGATGACGCCGGCGACGACGAAACTGACGATCCTGCGGGTGGAGATGTGTGTCACTGACTGACCCCCATGCCGGCGTTCGCGGGCCGGCTCGTTGTCGCATCGACAAGGTTCTCCTGCAAAGACGCAAGCTACCGAACCTCGCCGGGCGATCAAACCGGCCGAACAGCCGGGCCATCGACATCTGAACGACCGGTCATCATCTGCTGTTCATGCGCTCTTCGATCGCGGCCAATATGGTCGCCGATCATGAGCGACCCTGAACTTCCGGCGTCGCGGGTCACGCGTCGCGGGCTCATCGTGGGTGCCGTCGCGGCGGCCGGGCTCACCGCCACCGGCCGCCCGTCCTTCGCCGACCCCGTCGAGCAGACCGAAGCAACCGCACAACCCGGCCCGTTCGGGTGGAGCGCGCCGAGGTACCAGACCTCCGTCCCCGGCGAGTCGGTCGAGGTCGACCGGACCGACACCCCGGTGGCGCCCGGGATCGTGCTGACCACGTTCGCCACGTTCGGGCGCTCCGGCTGGCTGCGCGTGCACGTCCTCAACGCCGACCTCACGGCTTCGCCGGTGACCGTCGACCTCGTCGCCGACAAGGTGAGCGACCCGCGCGCGCTGACCCGCGCCGCCGACGCGCAGCAGGCCGTCGCCGCGGTCAACGGTGACTACTTCGACATCACCGAGACGTACGCCGCCGAGGGTCCGGAGATCCAGGAAGGCCGCGTGCGCAAGGGCACCAGCCGGCGCTCGACCGTCGCCGCCGTCGGTGCCGACCGGGTGGCCCGGCTCGCCGACCTGCTGATCAGCGGTACCGTGACCGTCGCCGGAACCGCCCGGCCCCTCGCCGCGCTGAACTCGTCGAGCGTGCCCGCCGACGGCATCGCCGTGTTCACGCCGCTGTGGGGCGCCGGCAACCGCACCCTCATCCAGGACCCCGGCCCCTATAGGGAGCTCGTCGTCGTCGACGGGAAGGTGACCGCGGTCAACGGCGCGATCACCACGACGCCCGTCCCCGATGGCGGCCTCGTCGTCCTCGGCCGCGGCGTCGCCGCCGCCCAGCTGTCCGGCGCCGCACCCGGCGACCAGGTCGCCGTCGCCTTCGCGCCGCAGGCCGACACGCCGCTGCGGATGGCCCTGGGCAGCGGCGCGGTGCTCGTGCGCGACGGCGTCGCCGTCGACTTCCCGCCGAGCACCGGCAACGACGAGCCCAAGCCCCGCACCGCCATCGGCTGGCCGGCCGGCGGTCGCCGGCTGCTGCTCGTCGCGGTGGACGGGTCGGCCAACTTCTCCGCCGGTCTGAGCTTCGACGACACGGCGCGGCTCATGGTCCGCCTCGGTGCGGCCGAGGCGTTCATGCTCGACGGCGGCGGCTCCACGGAGATGGTGGCGCGCCGGCCCGGCGATTCCGCGGTACACGTCGTCAACACCCCCTCGGACGGCAACGAGCGGGCGGTGCCCAACGGGGTCGGCCTGTTTGCCCGGAAGGGGTCCGGCGTCCTGCGCGGGCTGGACGTGCGGCCGGGTGCCGACCGGGTGCTCCCCGGCCTCTCGATGGACCTCGCGGTCGCCGGCTTCGACGAGACCTGGGCGGCGGTACCGCTGGCGCCGCGCGGCGTGCGGTGGACGACCAGCCCCGGATCGCTCGGCGACGTGCGCGACGACATCCTGCGGGCGAAGCGCCCGGGCGCCGGGATCGTGCGCGCCCACGCCGGGTTCGCCGCCGGCGAGCACCCGCTGCGGGTCGTCGGCCCGCTGCACCGCCTCGCGTTCACCGAACGCGCGATCACCATCGACCCCGGGGCGACCGCGCGAGTGCGGCTGACCGGTTTCGACGCCGACGGCTTCGACGCCCCCGTCGCGCCGCGTGACGTCAAGCTCGAGTACGACCAGACGGTCATCACGGTCACCGCCGCGGACGGGAGCCTCACCGTCACCGGCGTCGCCGGCGGCCGGAACACCGTCATCACCGCGACCGTCCAGTCGGTCACCGCGAAGCTGCCGGTCAACGTCGGCCTGGTCGACGTACCGCTCGCCGAGTTCGAGCCGGGCGAGACGTGGACCGCCCTGGCGGCCCGCGGCACGGCGTCGGTCGCCTTCGTCGAGGCCGCGGACCGGCCCGGCCACGCGCTGCGGCTGACGTACGACTTCACCGGGCAGACGAGCACGTCGGCCGCGTACGCCGTCGCCGGCCCCGGCCCGATCACCCTGCCCGCCGGCGCGAAGAAGCTCGCGCTGTGGGTGCGGGGCGACGGGCAGCGGCACTGGCTGCGCGCGATGCTCCGGTCGCAGGGCACCACGAACGTGCCGTTCACGTTCGCCGACACGGTCGACTGGACGGGCTGGCGCCGCGTCGTCGGCGACATCCCGGCCGGGTTCTCGGAGCCGCTGACGCTGCTGCGGGTGTACATCGCGGAGACGTCGCAGACCAACAAGAACGCCGGTCAGCTGGACTTCGACGGCCTCGCCGCGCAGGTCGGCCAGCCGCCCGCCGCTCCTGAGCCGCCGCAGCCCGACCCCTACGTGGTGACGCAGGTGCCGCACGGGCGCTGGTCGTTCGCGGTACTGTCGGATCTGCACGTCAGCGCGGCGGCCGGACCCGACTCGTTCTCGGCGCGGCAGGCCGCGACCGCGCTGGCCCAGGCCGTCGCGACCCGCCCCGACTTCATCCTCGTCAACGGCGACTTCGTCGACGACAACCGCCCGGAGGACTTCGCCCTCGCCAACGCGCTGCTGACCGCGCGCGTGCCGGCTGACATCCCGGTGTACTGGACGCCGGGCAACCACGAGGCCGGCCTGTCCGCGACCGGCGGCCTCGACGCGTTCATCGCCGCGACCGGCCGCCCGACCCGGCAGGTCTTCGACCACAAGGGCACCCGGTTCATCCTGCTCGACTCGCACACCGGCGACATGCGCACGTCGGACTGGGACCAGGTGCCGCTGCTGCAGGCCACGCTGGCGGACGCCGCCCGCGACCGCGCGGTGACCGGCGTCGTGGTGTCGTTCCACCACCCGCTGCACGACCCGTCCGGCGCGGGCGCGTCGCAGTTGTCCGACCGTCTCGCCGCCGACCTTCTCAAGCGGTGGCTGGCCGACTTCCGGGAGCGCTCGGGCAAGCCGATCGCGCTGTTCACCGGCCACGCCCACACCGCCGCGGTCACCCGCGCCGACGGTGTGCTAGAGGTGTCGACGCCGGCCGTGGGGAAGACCCCGTACAGCTCGCCCGACCAGGGCGGGTTCTTCGGCTGGATGTCGGTGGGCGTCGACCCGAGCCCGGCGCGGGTGCGGGCGGGGGAGCCCAGCCCGGAGACGCGGGACTGGCTGCAGGCCGAGAGCCGCCCGCTGATCGACCAGATCGCGCTGGCCGCCCCGTCGGAGCTCGCGGTCGGCAGCTCGACCCTGGTCACCGCCACCGGCGTCA
The DNA here is from genome assembly GCF_022095675.1 of Dactylosporangium sp. AC04546. Taxonomy (GTDB): domain Bacteria; phylum Actinomycetota; class Actinomycetes; order Mycobacteriales; family Micromonosporaceae; genus Dactylosporangium. The sequence continues at coordinate 73,988 of NZ_JAHYSG010000025.1, forward strand.
CGAGCGAGTTCGGGCTGCGGTTTCCGCTGCGGTACCCGGCGAGCGTCAGCTGGAGCGGCGGCCCGGGTGTCGTGGTCGCGGCGTCGCCCCCGGAGTCGGCCCGGAAGCACGCCAGGACCCTGGCGGTCCTGGACACCACCGACGGCCGCCTGCTCGCCGTGCGCCCGGGCACGGTGACGATCACGGTGACGGCGGGCGGCCTGACGGGATCGGCGAGCGTCACGCTCACCGGCTGACGTGGTGCCGGTCGCCGATTACGGAGAGCAGCTGCAGCTTCTCGTAGCTCTCGCTGCCCGGGACCGCGGTGTAGACGAGGAGGGAATGCGACTGCTCCGGGTCGAGCAGCGCCTGGCAGGCCAGTTCGAGCACGCCGAGCTCCGGGTGCACGAAGCGTTTGACGTGGCTGTAGCGGACGCCGACCTCGTGCTCGTTCCACACGGCCCGGAACTCCTCGCTGCGGGCGAGCAGGAGCCGCTGGAGGTGGGCGGCCCATGAGTCGGGCCCGCGCAGCGTGACCGTCGCGCGCAGGCCGGAGGCGAAGACGCGGGAGTGCAGCGCGTGCTCGTCGGGGTGGTACAGCTTCCGGCAGGCCGGGTCGGTGAACCACCGGTAGCCGATGCTGCGGGCCGGGCCGGTGTACCCGGTGAGGTCGCCGGTCAGCGCGACGCCGAGCGGGGTCTGCCGCAGGGTCTCGCCGAGCTCGGTGACGACCTCGGCCGGGGTGTCGGTGAGCCGGTCGAGGATGCGCAGCAGGCCGGGGCTGATGTGCTCGCTGGTCGTTCCTCGCGTCGGCGGGTGGTGGCCGGCGAGGCGGAACAGGTGGTCGCGCTCGTCGAGGGACAGGTGCAGGCCCTGCGCGATCGAGGCGATCATCTGCTCGGAGGGGTGTGGCCCGCGCTCCCGCTCCAGCCGGCTGTAGTAGTCGGCGGAGATGTGGCAGATCGTGGCGACCTCCTCGCGGCGCAGGCCGCTGGTCCGCCGCCGCTGGCCGCGCGGGAGGCCGACGTCCTCGGGCTGCAGTGACTCCCGGCGGCGGCGCAGGAACTCGGCGAGGCCGGTCCGATCGATCATGTCTTCGTTGTACCACCGGCGCCTGACCGTAGCCTGGGATCGAGAGGCCGTGGATAAGCTCCCGGATCGGGCGCAGCCTGGGGTGGCATCGATCACGAGGAGCGAGGAAGCACCCATGGCACGCACACGGCCGGACATCACCGTTCCCGACCTCGCCGGCAGGCTCGCCGTCGTCACCGGCGCCAGCGACGGCGTCGGACTGGGCCTGGCGGCCCGCCTGGCCGCCGCCGGCGCCGAGGTCATCATGCCCGTGCGGAACCGGCGCAAGGGCGAGGCGGCGGTCGCACAGATCCAGCAGCGGTACCCGGGCGCCGCCCTGTCCCTGCGGGACCTCGACCTGGCGTCGCTGGACTCGGTCGCCGCGCTGGGCGCCGCACTGCGCGGCGAGGGCCGGCCGATCCACATCCTCGTCAACAACGCCGGCGTGATGACGCCACCGCAGCGCCAGACCACCGCCGACGGGTTCGAGCTGCAGTTCGGCACCAATCACCTGGCACACTTCGCGCTCGTCGGCCACCTGCTGCCCCTGCTGCGGGCGGGTCGTGCGCGGGTGACCTCGCAGCTCAGCATCGCCGCGAACCGCAACGCCGTCAACTGGGACGACCTGCAGTGGGAACGGTCCTATGACGGGTTCCGCGCCTACAGCCAGTCGAAGATCGCGCTGGGCCTGTTCGGGCTCGAACTGCACCGGCGCAGCACGGCCGGGGGCTGGGGCATCACCAGCAACATCGCGCACCCCGGCGTCGCGGCCACCAGCCTCCTGGCCGCGCGACCCGAGGTCGGCCGGGCCCGTGCCACCGCGGGCGGCCGGGTCGTCCGCGCGCTCGGCAGCCGCGGCATCCTCTTCGGGACGGTCGAGACCGCGCTGCTGCCGGCCCTGTACGCCGCGACCTCCCCGGACGCGCGCGGGGGCCGCCTCTACGGCCCCGGGGGTTTCCAGCACATCGCCGGCGCACCAGCCGAACAGGCCGTCTACTCCCGGCTGCGCGGCGAGGACGACGCGAGGCGCATGTGGCAGGTCTCCGAGCACCTCACCGAGGTGCCCATGACCGCCAGTTCCTGACGCGGGACGCGGCGGGCACTCGCGGCTACCTCCTGGGGAGTTCGGCGTCCGACGGAAGGCGGATCCGCAGCACGGCGCCGCCACCCGGGGCGTCGTCGACCGTGAGTGTGCCGCCGTGCGCCACCACGATGTCCCGGGCGATCGACAGGCCGAGGCCGGTGCCGCCGCCGTCGCGGGAGCGGGCGTCGTCGAGCCGGACGAACCGGTCGAAGACCCGGTCGCGGTCCGCCGCCGGGATGCCCGGCCCGTCGTCGGTGACCGTGAGATCGGCGTGGTCGTCGCCGGCCCGCAGGTCGATCGCCACCCGGCCGGTGGCGTGCCGGGCGGCGTTGTCCAGCAGGTTGCGCAGCGCGCGTTGCAGGTGGGCCGGGTCGCCTCCGACGCGGACCGGTACGACGTGGGTGTCGACCCGCAGCCGCGGGTGCTGGGCCGTCAGCCGGTCGCGTTCGGCGTAGACGAGGTCGTCGAGGTCGACGTCCTCGCGGCGCAGCCGCAGGCCGGACTCGTCGACCCGGGCCAGCAGCAGCAGGTCGTTGATCAGTGCCGCCATGCGGGCGCTCTCGCGGTGCATGCGCTGCACGTGGGGTACCGCTCCCGCCGGCAGGTTCGCCTGCTCCAGGATGTCCAGGCCGGCGTGGATGGTCGCCAGCGGGCTGCGCAGCTCGTGGCTGGCGTCGGCGACGAAGCGGCGCTGCGCCGCGGTCGTGGCCTCGATCCGGTCGAGCATCGTGTTCATCGTCGTGGCGAGCGCGGCGATCTCGTCGGTCGTGGCCGGCACCGGGAGCCGGGTGTGCAGGTTCTGGGCGGAGATCGTGTCGGCCTGGCGGCGCATCGCCTCGACCGGCCGCAGGCTGCGCCCGACGAACAGGAACGTGGCCACGCCGACGACGGCGGTCAGCAGTGGCAGGCCGAGGGCGAGCGCGCCGAGGGTGGCCTCGGTGCCGTCGTTGACCTCGTCGAGGGACTGTCCGACGAGGACGGTGCGCTGCCCGTCGGCGGTCGAGACGCCGGTGGCGACGATCTGGAACGACTCGTTGTGGGCCACGGCCAGCCGGCGCTGTTCCCGCTGGGTCTGCCCGGCCCTCGGGCGCAGCGGCGAGATCGGGTCGGCGCCGACGACGGACGCGGACGCGGCCACCACCCGCCCGTCGGCGTCGACGACCTGGACCACGGTGCGGTCCCGCGGCGACGGGCGAAGCGCCGCGGCGAGGCCGGCGCCGCCGTCGCCGAGGGCCGCGGCGACCTGCGTGGCGCGCTGGGTGGTGGACTGGTCGACGTTCTGGGTGAGGATGATCCGGGATGCCAGGACGAGCGTGACCCCGCTGAGCACCGAGGCGATCGCGACGACCGCGGCGGCGGCGAGCGCGGAGCGCATCCGCACCCCGAACCGGTGCGCGATCCGCTGGCGGAGGTACCCGATGCGCTGCCGTGTGCTGCTCATAGCGCGAACCTAACCGGGCCGGGGTTCGCACGGACCGGATCGGGCCGTTCCCGGCGCGGCGAGATGGTGGCGGTGCGGGCCAGCCAGGCCGAGGCGACGCTGTCGCGGAGGGTGTGGCGGGGACGCCAGCCCAGGTCGCGGGCGATGCGGTCGACGGCGGCGACGACCTGCGGCGCGTCGCCGGGCCGCGGCGGGCCGGCCCGGGTCGGCACCGGCGCCCCGGCGACCTCGGCCACGGTGCGGATGACCTCCAGGACCGAGTGCCCCCGGCCGGCGCCGACGTTGTAGACGGCGGCGTGCCGGCCGGCGGCGAGGCGCTGTGCTGCCCGGCGGTGGGCGTCGGCGAGGTCGGCGACGTGGACGTAGTCGCGAACGCCGCTGCCGTCGGGGGTCGGCAGCGCGGTGCCGGCCACGGTGAGCGGCACGCCGGTGCGCAGCGCGTCGAACGCGAGCGGCAGCAGGTTGGTGGTGCCGCGGTCGCCGAGGTGCGCGGCGGCCGCTCCGACGGCGTTGAAGTACCGTAGCGCGATCCACGAGACGCCGTGCGCCCGTCCGGCGGCGGTGATGAGCTGCTCGGCGACCAGCTTGGTCTGGCCGTACGGGGACAGCGGGCGGGTCGGCGCGTCCTCGGTCACGGTCGGCGCCTCCGGCAGCCCGTAGACGGCGGCCGAGGAGGAGAACACGAGCCGGGTGACGCCCGTGGCGACCATCGCGTCGAGGACCGCGGCGACGACGCCCACGTTCTGCCGGTAGTAGCGGATCGGCTGGGCGAGCGAGTCGGGCGCGGACTTGCTGCCGGCCAGGTGCATGACGCCGTCGACGCGGTGGCGGGTCAGGGCCGCCCGCACGAGTGCCGGGTCGCCGGCGTCACCGACGTCCAGCGGCACGTCCAGCGGCAGGCGGTTCCGGTCGCCGGTGGACAGGTCGTCGAGGACGACGACCCGCTCCCCGGCGGCCCCCAGCGCCGCGACGACGTGGGCGCCGATGTACCCGGCCCCGCCGGTGACGAGCCAGGTCACCGCGACACCCGTTCGTGCTCGGCCAGCGGCCCGAGGCGCAGGCCGCGGTCGCGGGACCAGTGGATCAGCCGGGGGAGCGCGTCCAGGGTCCGCTGCCACGAACCGGCCGCGGAGGTGCAGTCGGAGTCGTGCAGCAGGACGGTGCCGCCGCCGATGAGCGTGTTCGTCACGGTCTGCACGATGCTGCCCGGCGTGGCGGACGACTCCCAGTCGCGGCCCCACGCGGTCCACAGTTTCGGCTCCAGGCGCAGCCGGCGGCAGGCGACCAGCGCGCCGGTGGTCAGCACGCCGTAGGGCGGCCGGTACCAGCGGGGCACGCCGCCACCGAGCCCGCCGACGAGGTCCCGGGCGCGGGCCATGTCGTCGTACGTCGCGCGCGGGGTGCGCCACAGCAGGCAGCGGTGGTACCAGCCGTGGACGGCGACCTCATGCCCGGCCGCCACGACCTCGCGCCCCAGCCCCAGGTCCCGTTCGAGCATGGTGCCGAGCAGGAAGAACGTCGCCCGGACACCGTGGTCGGCGAGCAGTCGCAGGAACGCGGGCGTCGACGCCGGGTCCGGCCCGTCGTCGAAGGTGAGCGCCACATGGTCGGCCGGTCCGGTGCCCGCCAGCGCCGGCAGCAGCGCACGGCGTGCGGGTGCGTAGGCGGTGGCGGCGGGCAGCGCGTGCACGGCGAGGCCGGCCGCGGCGGCCAGGCCCGCGGTACGGGCGACGCGGTTCATGCCGCCACCGCCAGGTCGGCCAGCACCGACTCCGGCCGCAGCGGCGCCGGCGTCCAAGCGCTGCCGCCGGCGAGCGCGGCCCGTAGCCCCTCGGCGAGGTCGGCGCGGCCGCGCAGCCAGGGCACCCAGCGGATCCGGTCGAGGACCTCGGCGTTCGCGGCGCCGTGACCGGGCAGGCAGCGGTAGGTCACCACCGGCACGCCGGCGGCGAGGGCCTCCAGCGACGACAGCCCGCCCGCGTTCTGCACGACGACCTGGCAGGCGCGCACCAGGCCGGGCATGTCGTCGACCCAGCCGAGCGCGAGGACCCGGCCGGACCGGTTCAGCCGGCGCCGCAGGATGTCGTTGCGGCCGCACGCGACGACCGGCACGGCCGCTGCGGTGGCGGCGATGTCGAGGGCGGCACGTTCGACCTGGCCGACGCCCCAGGCGCCGGCGACGACGAGCGCCAGCGGGCCGTGCGCCGGCAGGCCGAACGCGGCCCGGCCGGCTGGTGCTGCCGGGTGCCGGAACGCCGGCCGTACGGCCGGCGCGACGACCCGCACGTCCGGCGCGCCCAGCTCCTTGGCCTGCCGGGCGGTGTCGTCGTGCAGGGCCAGGTGCACGTCCACCCCGTCGGCGATCCACATGGGGTGCACGGACAGGTCGGTGAGGTACGTGACGACGGGCACGGCCAGCCGCCCCTGCCGGCGAAGCCGGCCCAGCACCTGGCTCGCCAGCGGATACGTCGAGACGACCAGTCGCGTGTCCGGGCCGATCGCGGCGAGGGTCGCCTCGTCGGCGGCCGCGGTGAGCGTCGCCGCCCGCCCGCTGAGCGGGTCGGCGCCGGCGAGGGCGAGCAGCCAGCCCCAGCTGCGCGGTGCGACGGTGAGCTGCCGGCGGTACAGGCCCCGCAGCAGCACGCCGGTGCGGCGGGGCAGCAGGTCGACGAAGTCGTGCCGGCGAACGGTGTGCCCCTGCGCCCGCAGCCGCCCGGCCAGTTCCGCGGCCGCGCCGTCGTGCCCGGCACCGAAGCTGGCCGAGACGACAGCCACCGATGATCGTCGCTGCATGCGGACCTCCCTCTCCCGCCGGCAAGCGCCGGACTGGGGAGGATCGTGGCCGTGCCGAGCTGAAGGGACGCTGAACGTGGCGGCGTTCAGCGGGCTTTCAGCCGGCCGTGCCTACGGTGCCGGCCATGAGAACGATCGGCATGCTCGCCGCCCTCGCAACGGCGGCCACGGTGGCGCTCGCCGGATGCGGTCAGCACGCGGCGCCGGACGTGGGCGGCGCCGGCGACATCCCCGACAACCAGGCCTTCGTCACGTACCAGCCGGCCAGCGCCAAATACTCGATCAAGGTGCCGGAAGGCTGGGCCCGCAGCGAGTCCGGCGCCACCGCCACCTTCACCGACAAGCTCAACACCATCACCGTCACGCTCGGGGCCACGGCCACCGCGCCGGATGTCGCCGCCGGGCAGGCGGAACTCGCCTCGTTGCGCAACACCACGGCCGGCTTCACCCCCGGGCAGGTGTCCACGGAGCAACGCCCGGCCGGCCCGGTGCTGCTGATCCGGTACCGCGCCGACGCCGACCCCGATCCGGTCACCGGCAAGGTCGTCAACGACGACGTCGAACGCTACGAGTACTGGCACTCGCCGGCGGACCTGCTCACGGTGACCCTGGCCGGCCCGCACGGCGCCGACAACGTCGACCCGTGGCGCACCGTCACCGACTCGGTCCGGTGGCGGTCGTGACCGCCCCGGCGATCCGGGCCGAGCGGCTCTTCCGGTTCTTCCACAGCGGCGACGACGAGGTCCTCGCGCTGCGCGGCGTGTCGCTGCACCTGGCGGCGGGGGAGTGGCTCGCCCTCACCGGTCCGTCCGGCTCGGGCAAGTCGACGCTGCTGGCCTGCCTCGCCGGTCTCGACGAGCCCGACGGCGGCAACGTGTGGATCGCCGGCCGGCGCATCACCCGCCGCCCGGAGCCGGCGCGGGCCCGGATGCGGGCCCGGCACATCGGCGTGCTGTACCAGGCCGGCAACCTCCTGGAGCACCTGACCGTGGCGCAGAACATCCGCTTCGTGCGGCGGCTCGCCCGGCTCCACGGCGACGGCGACGACGTGGCCGCGCGGCTCGACGCGGTGGGACTGGGCGGGCGCGGTGGTGCCCTGCCCGGCGAGCTGTCCGGCGGGCAGGCCGCCCGGGCCGCTCTCGCCGTGGCGCTGGCGAACGACCCGGCGGTCCTCGTCGCCGACGAACCGACCGGCGAACTGGACGAGCTGACCGAACGGGCGGTCCTCGGCCTGCTCGCGGCGCGCGCCGCCGCCGGTACCGCCGTGCTCGTCGCCAGCCACAGCCGGGCCGTCACCCGCGCCGCGGACCGGGTGCTGCACCTGCGCGACGGGCACCTGCTGGACACCGGGGAGCGCTGAGTGGACGTCTTCACCGGCGAGCACCTCGTGCGCGCCTTCGGTCCGGCGACCGCCGTGCGCGACGTCACCTGCGTCGTGCCCGCGGACGCCCGCATCGCCGTCACCGGAGTGTCGGGGTCGGGCAAGTCGACCCTGCTGCACCTCATCGCCGGCATCGACGAACCGACGAGCGGTAGCACCGCCTGGCCACGCCTCGACGGGCACCCGGGGCTGCATCCGGGCCGTATCGGCATCGTCCTGCAACGGCCGGCGCTCGTGCCCGCCCTGGACGTCGGCGAGAACGTGGCCCTGCCGCTGTTGCTGGCCAACCACCCGGCCGGCACCGCACGGCACGTCGCGGCCGAGGCCCTGGACCTGCTCGGCCTGGCGGATCTGACCGCGCGCCTGCCGCACGAGTTGTCCGGCGGGCAGGCCCAGCGGGTCGCGGTCGCCCGTGCCATCGCCTCCGGGCCGGACCTGATCGTCGCCGACGAGCCGACCGCGGCCGTGGACTCGGCCGGCGCCGCGCACCTCGTCGACGTCCTGCTCGCCGCCGTGGACCGGATCGGTGCCGCACTCGTGCTGGCGACCCACGACACCGCCGTGGCCGAGCGGCTCGCCAGCCGCTGGCACATGACCGACGGCGCCCTCCGGACCGTACCGGAGCCGGCATGCTGACCTGGCTCGCCGGGGTGCTGCGCCGCCGCGCCACCCGGATCGCCGCCACCGCCGCCGGCATCGCCACCGCCGTCGCGCTGCTCGCCACGGTCGGGGCGTTTCTCGGCCAGGCGCAGGCGACGATGACCCGCCGCGCCACCGCACCCGTCGACGTGGATTGGCAGGTGTACCTCGACGCCGGCGCCGACCCGGCCGCCGCGCTGGCCGTCACCCGTGCCGAACCCGGCGTCGCCGCCGCCGTGCCGGTCCGCTACGCCGACGTGCCCGCGCTGGCCAGCCGCTCCGCCGGCACGGTCAGCACCACGGGCGCCGCCGTCGTGCTCGGCCTGCCGCCCGGCTACCGCACGATGTTCCCCCGGCAGATCCGCGACCTGGCCGGCACGGGTGACGGTGTGTTGCTGGCCCAGCAGACCGCCGCCAACCTCCGCGCGGTCCCCGGGACCGTCCTCACCGTCGAACGTCCCGGCCTCCCCGCGGCCCAGGTCACCGTCGCCGGGATCGTCGACCTGCCGCACGCCGACACACTGCTCGCGACCGGCCGGCCCGGCGCCACCGCACCGCCCGACAACGTCCTGCTCCTTCCCGACCGGACGTTCGCCGAGGTGCTGGACCCGCTGCAGGCCACCCGGCCGGACCTCGTCACCACCCAGCTGCATGTGCGCACGCAACGGCAGCTCCCGGCGGCCCCCGACCGTGCGTACACGGTGAGCACCGGCGCCGCCCGTCACCTCGACGCGCAACTGGCCGGGGCGGGCCACACCACCGACAACCTCGGCGCGGCGCTGGACGCCGCCCGGTCCGACGCGGCCTACGCCACCGCGCTGTTCCTGTTCCTCGCCACGCCCGGCGTCGCACTCGCCGGGCTGCTGACCGCCACCGTCGTCGCCGTCGCCGCCCCACGCCGTCGCCGTGAACAGGCGCTCCTGCGCACCCGCGGCGCCACCGCCCGGCAGGTGCTGGCGCTGACCGCTGCCGAGGCCACCGTCAGCGGCATCGCCGGTGCCGTGGCCGGCGCGGGCGTCGCTGCCGTGCTCGGCGCCACCGTGCTCGGCGGGGTCAGCGGGCCGGTATGGCTGGCGGCGGCCGGCGCCGCGGGCCTCGCCGTCGCCGCCGGGGCGGTGCTGCTGCCGGCCTGGCGATCGCTGCGCACCGGCAGCGTCGCGCAGGTCCGCGCCGGCAGCGACCTGCCCGGCACCCGGACGCCGCTCGCCCTGCGGCTCGGCCTGGACGTCCTCGCGCTCGCCGCCGCCGGGCTGCTGCTGCGGGCCACCACCGAGCACGGCTACCAGCTGGTCGTCGCCCCCGAGGGCGCACCCCGCATCGCCGTGGACTACTGGGCGTTCGCCGGCCCGGCCCTGCTGTGGCTCGGTGCGGCCCTGCTCGTCTGGCGGATCGTCGCCGCCGGGCTGCGCCTCGGCCGGCCGGTCCTGACCGTCCTGCTGCGACCGCTGGCCGGGCCGCTGGCCGGCACGGTCGCCGCCACCCTCCAGCGCCGCCGCCAGCCGATCGCGACCGCGGCCACCCTCATCGCCTGCGCGACGGCCTTCGCCGTCTCCACGGCGGTGTTCACCGCCACCTACCGCCAGCAGGCGGAGGTCGACGCGAGACTCACCAACGGCGCCGACGTCACCGTCGCGATGCCGCCGGGCGCAACCGGCGGCGACGTCGCCGCGACCATCGCCGCGACACCCGGCGTCCGGCACGTGGAGACCATCGGGCACCGGTTCGCCTACGTCGGCGCCGACCTGCAGGACCTCTACGCCGTGCGGCCGGGCACGGTCACCGCCGGGGCGCACCTCGCCGACGCGTGGTTCACCGGAGGTACCGCGGCCGGACTGATGCGCCAACTGCAACAGCAACCCGACGGTGTGCTGGTCTCGGCCGAGACGGTCGTCGACTTCCAGCTGCGGCCCGGCGACCGGCTCACCCTGCGCATCACCGACACCCGCACCGGCACACCCGTCACGGTCGCGTTCCGCTTCCTCGGCGTGGTCAACGAGTTCCCGACGGCGCCGACCGACAGCTTCCTCGTCGCCAACGAGGACTACGTCGCCGGCCAGGCGGGCGCCGGGCCGGGCACGCACCTGGTCGACACCGCCGGCGCCGACCCGGCCGCGGTCGCGGCGGCGCTGCGGCAACGCATCGGTGCCGGGCCGGCGATCACCGACATCACCGCGGCCCGGGCCACCGTCGGCTCCAGCCTCGCCGGCGTCGACCTGGCCGGCCTGACCCGCATCGAGCTCGGGTTCGCCATGGCGCTCGCGGTCGCCGCCGCCGGACTGGTCCTCGCCGTGGACCTCGCCGAGCGGCGCCGTACCTTCACGATCCTCGGCGTGCTGCGAGCCAGGCCACGCCACCTCGCCGGGTTCGTCGCGGCCGAGGCGTGCGTGGTCACCGCACCGGCGCTGCTGCTCGGTGCCGCGCTCGGCGCCGGCCTGGCGCAGCTGCTCGTCACGATCCTCAGCGGCGCGTTCGACCCGCCGCCCGACCGGCTGGCGCTGCCCTGGGGCTACCTGGTCGCGGTGGGGCTGGCGGTCGTCGCGGCCGCGGCGGGGACCGTGACGGCCCTGGTGTTCGCGACCCGCAGACCGGCGCTGTCCCTGCTTCGCGGCGAGTGACGTACCGGCGGAGAACAGCACTACCGCCGGTGCGGCGAGGTGCATCACCACCATCTCACCTGCCGGCACTGCGCGCGGACGGTCGAGGTCCGCGGGCCGGGCGGCGGTGGCGCCGGGCCGGGCCTCCTCGTGAGGCCCGGCCCGGCGTGACGGTCTACGGCTGGACGACGAAGGTGTAGGTCTTCTCGCCGGTGGTGACGGTGGTGCTGTCGGCGCGTTTCGCGGTGACCTCGAACGTGACGGCGTAGGTGCCGGCCTTGTCGAAGCCCCAGTTGTAGTGGGCGTGCGTGTTGCGGGGCACGTCGAGATAGTCGGGCGTGCCGTCGCCGCTGTCGAAGAGCTTGACCGGGCTGCCGAAGGCGTCGACGCCGTACACGCTGAACCCGCCGGGACCGGTCACGCCGGCGAGCTTGAACCTGACCTTGTTGCCGGACAGGGCGTTGGCGGCGATCCCGGTGGTGTTCCAGCCGGCCCAGATCTGGCCGGCGACCGGGCTCTGGTCCAGCACCCAGGCGTAGCCGCCGGAGCCGAGGAACGACCAGGCGGTGCCGGCCGGCACCGGCACCCTGACCGACGACGGCACCTGGATGGTGACGTCGGACGGCGGGCGTTCGACCGGGGTGGTGCCCGTGGAGTCGAGCACGGAGAGCGTGAGGTTGGTGCCGTCGTAGTCGACGTCGAGGATGTCGACGTGGCCGGTGGTGAGGGTGACGGCGGCGTACGCGGTGCCCGTCGTGCCGGCGACGAGGGCGGTGGCGAGCGTGGCGGCCAGGGCCGCCTGCAACGCGCGGCGACTGTCGGCCGGGTCCGGACCGGCCGGCGCCTGGTTACGGCCGCGGTGATGGCCGCCGGCTGGGCGTCACCCGGTCGGCGCGCCCCGACGCCCGCACCGTCGCCGCGGCGGCGGCGGTGACCGCGCAGGCCAGCAGCCAGCCGCCGAGGACGTCGGTGGGCCAGTGCGCGAGCAGCGCCACCCGGCTGATGCCGACGAGCACCGCCCACGTGACGGCGACGGTCGTGAGTGCGATGCGGGACCGGCGGCTCGACAGCATCGTCCAGCCGAGGACGATGACGATGCCGGCGGCGATGGCCGAGGACGCCGTGTGGCCGGACGGGTAGGCGAAGCCGCTCGTGGCGGTGAGCGGGCCGACCGGTCTGGGCCGGTGCAGCAGCAGCATCACGGCGATCCGCACGGCGCTCGTGGTGGCGACGGTCAGCAGCAGGAAGACGACGCCGGTGCGGTGCTGGCGCAGGAGCAGCACGATCAGTGCCAGAGCGGCCAGCGACAGCAGGACGCTCGTGTCGCCGGTGTGGGTGATGGCCGACATGGTCGCCTGCCAGGACGGGTGGGCCGGCGTGAACCGGCCGGCGAACCCGCTGACGGCCGCGTCGAAGCGCACGATCGGTCCGAACCGGGCCGCGACGAGCGCGGTGAGCACGACGAAGAGCACGGCGGGCACCGCGGCCGCGGTCCGGCGGTCAGCCACCGTCGGGTTCCAGCCGGTAGCCGACGCCGCGGACGGTCCTGATGGCCGAGCGGTCGTACGGGTGGTCGATCTTCTTGCGCAGGTAGCCGACGTACACCTCGACGATGTTGGGGTCGCCGTCGAAGTTGGCGTCCCACACGTTCTCGATGACGGCGGTCTTGGTCATGACCGTGCCGGCGTTTCGCATGAGGAACTCCAGCAGCGCGAACTCGCGCGGGGTGACCGCGACCTCGTCGTCGCCGCGGGTCACCCGCCGCCGGGCCGGGTCGAGGCGCAGGTCGCCGGCGGCGAGCACGGCGGGGCGCTGCGGGGCGCCGCGGCGGATCAGCGCCCGCAGCCGGGCGACGAGCACCACGAACGAGAAAGGCTTCGTGAGGTAGTCGTCGGCGCCGAGGTCGAGCGCGTCGGCCTGGTCGTAGTCGCCGTCCTTCGCGGTGAGCATGAGGACGGGGGTCCACACCTCCTGCTGGCGCAGCCGCCGGCACACCTCGTAGCCGCTGAGGCCGGGCAGCATGATGTCGAGCACGACCGCGTCGTAGGCGCCGTGCGGGGTCTCGGTGGCGGCCCACAACCCGTCGACGCCGTTGAACATGAGGTCGGTCGTGAAGCCCTCGGCGGCGAGCCCGTCGCGGATCGTCTCGGCGAGACCGACCTCGTCCTCGACCAGCAGCAGTCGCATTTCGTACTCCTATCGGAACGCCCGCGCCGCCGCGGCGCGCGGTTCGGGGGTGGCGTCGACGCGGCTGCGGGTCAGGTATGCCACGAGCGCCACCGACGCGACGAGGAAGACGACGCTCGGGCCGACGGTGCCGAGCCCGAGGCCGCCGTTTTCGTGCGGCTGCGACAGCCAGTCGCCGACCGACGCGCCGAGCGGGCGGGTCAGCACGTAGGCGGCCCAGAAGGCGAGCACGCCGCCGAGCAGCCGCAGCCAGTAGCCGAGGCCGATGTGCGCGATGGCGGCGGCGAAGATGGCGGCGGAGGCCAGGTAGCCGAGGCTGATGCGCTCGGCGAGCAGGTCACCGGCGGCGGTGCCGAGTGCGAAGGTGAACAGGATGGCGGCCCAGTAGTACAGCTCCCGCCTCGTGGTGACGATCGTGTGGATCGACAGCGTGCGTTCGCTGCGGTACCACAGGATGAACGTGGCGGCGAGCGCGACGGCGAAGACCGCGGTGGTCGCCTCCAGCGGCACGCCGAAGTTGTCGACGAGGTTGTCGGTGACGAGGGTGCCGACGACGCTGACGAGGATCACGACGAGCCAGTAGCGCCACGGCACGTAGCGGCCGGCGCGCAGCTGCAGCGTGACGGCGGCGGCGGTCAGCGCGGCCATCACGACGGTCGTCCAGGTCAGGCCGAGCCCGAGGTTCATGTTGAGCAGGTCGGCGGCGGTCTCGCCGACAGTGGTGGCGAGGATCTTGATGATCCAGAAGTAGATGGTGACCTCGGGTACCTTGTTCGCCATCCGGCGCGCGAGCTTCATGCCGGGCAGCGTCACAGAGCGGACCTGAAAGGGGGCTGAATCCGTGGTCCCCCGGACGGGTGCCGGGCGGGCGCGACGAGGATGCCGGCGCAGGCCAGGACGTAGGCGAGGGTCAGCCATCCGTGGGCGGCGTCGGGCATCGGCACGAAGCGGGCGGTGAACAGCGCGATCCAGGCGGTCGCGGTCCACCACGGCATGGTCGCTCGCGAACCCAGCACGTCCCACAGGGCGGCCCCGACGACCACACCGGCCACGTAGTACTTGTTGGTGCCGGGGTCGAGCACGATCCGGGCCGCGACGGCGAGCAGCACGACGGCCGGCCAGCGCCCGCGGCGCCAGGCGAGCAGGGCCAGGGCGACGCCGAGCGCCGCCTGCGCCGGCCGATCCCAGGGCGGTGTCCGGGCGTCGTGGACGCCGAGGACGCGCAGCGCCGACAGCCGCGTGTTGGGGATGGTGAAGTGCAGCGCGTTGCTGGTCGCCGGGTCGGCGAGGAAGAACGGCAGCCAGCCCAGGGCGATGACGGCGGCGGTCACCGCGGCACCGAGCACGACCCCGCGGCCCCGGCCGAGCAGGAGCAGCAGGCACGCGAACGGCAGCGCCCACGGCTTCGCGTCGACGGCCAGGCCGAACAGTGCCCCGGCGAGGATCGCCCGGCCGCTCAGGGCGGCGCGCAGGCCGAGGACGGTGAACAGCAGCGCCAGCACGTCGTCGAGGTGGGCGACGCCGACGGCCAGGAACATCCAGGCGGGCATCATGCACAGCCCGGCGGCGGTGACGCGCCGGTCGATCGAGCGCCGGTCGAGGTCCGGCCGGACGCGTGTCGCGATCTGCCGGATCTGCCACAGGATCGTGAGGCCGGCGGCCGCGCCCAGCACCTGCCAGATCGCCAGCGCGCCGGCGACGCCCCAGGGCATCGCCAGCGCCGCGGCCAGGAGCGCGACCGGGCCGATCTGCAGGACCGGCGCGGCGGCGTACAGGTGCAGGCCGCCGCGCACCGGGTCGTCGAGGTCGGCGAGCGCCTGGGCGCCCTGGACGAAGAAGTGCCAAGAGGTTCCGCCGTTCCATGCCGCGCCGATGAACCACACGAGGGTCCAGCCGGCCAGCGCGACCGCCGCGGGGCGGGCGCGTACCACTGTCATGTCCACCATGGCGGGGCACGGTATGGCCGCGTGGCTGAACGCTGCCTGAAGGTCCCCCGGTGCCCCGATCTGATGATCCTGCCGTGTCTACTCCTACATCCTGTAGGAAAGAGACGCAACCGCTGACCGTGACCGGATCCCGCCTGGTCGAGCTCGGCGATCCGTCACAGCCAGGCGCGGGCGACCGCGACGAAGTCGGCGACGGCGGCACCGCCGGCGGCCGCGGAGGTGATCACGACCGCCGCGACACCGGCGGTGGCCCGGTGGGAGCGGCCGCCGGTCGGCCGGGTGAGGGCGGCGACCCGGCGTGTGACGTCCGAGCCGCCGGCCGCGAGCCCGCCGGCGGGCCGGCCGCCGCCCGACAGGGCGACCTTCGCGATCGCCCGGGCGACCACGCCACGGTCGCCGACCGCGGTGGCGGCGGCCTCGTCGGCGCTGCGCTCCACGAGCAGGGTGACGACCCGGGCGACCGGGCGCAGCAGCGGGTTGACCGCCGCCGCGGCCGCGGCGGCGGCGACCGTGCGGTGGTGGCGGTGGCGGAGGTGGGCCTCCTCGTGGGCGAGGACGGCGGCGCGTTCGGTCCGGTCGAGCAGTCGCAGCAGGCCGGCGGTGACCAGGACGTGCCCGGGCCGTCCGGTCCCGGCCGGTACCGCCACGGCGTGCGCCTCCGGCAGGTCGGCGACGAGCAGCCCGTCGTGGGCGGTGCCGGCGGCGACCAGGTCCCGGGTGGCGGCGCGGCTGCGGCGCAGGTTCGCCACACACCGCCAGCCGGCCCAGGCGAGGGCGGCCGCGGCGGCCAGGGCGACCGGGCCCGGGACCGGCTCGGGCAGTGGATAGGGGGCGATGTGCTCGCGGGCCTCCAGCATGGGCAGGTCGTCGAGCAGGGTCAGAGCCAGCAGGACCAGGCTGACGGTGCTCACCGTGGCGGCCAGCAGTGCCGCGGCCGCCAGCGCGCGGGCCGCCCGCTCGGGTGCCGCGGTGGTGGCCAGCGGCCGCGCGGCGGCCGCCAGCAGGACCGGCAGCAGCAGCGGCAGGTAGACGGCGAGGTTCATGCCGGCCGCTCGCCCTGCAGCAGCGCGCGCAGGATGGCCAGGTCGTCCTCGGCGAGTCCGTTGGTGAACCGGCGCAGCACCGCCTGGCGGTCCGCGGGCCCGTCGAGCACCGCACGCATCTGCTGGGCCGCCGCGGTCGCGGCGTCCCGGGCCGGCCAGTACACGTGGCCGCGGCCGGCGGCGCGCCGCTCGACGAGGCCCTTGTCGTGCATCCGCACCAGAATCGTCTGCACGGTGTTGTACGCGAGGTCGGCGTCGAGGGCGGCCTGCAGCTGGGTCGCGGACAGTGGCTCGCCGGCGGCCCACAGTGCCGCCATCGCCTGTGCCTCGAGCGAGCCCGGCGCTCGCCGTGCGGAGGGTTCTGCCACCTTCACACCATAACGGTGACCTGCCGGGTTGACTCGCTCCTACATCTTGTAGGAGATTATCGGGGTTAGGTAAGCCTACGCTTGGAGCGCCCTGTGGGAACGGTCTTCTTCGCCAGCTACCTCATCGGGCTGCGCGACGGGCTCGAAGCGTCCCTCGTCGTCAGCATCCTGGTCGCGTTCCTGCGGACCCAGACCGACACAGCCCAGACCGGCAGCACCCAACCCGGCGACCCCGCGCGTGGGAGGCTGCGCCAGGTCTGGGGCGGCGTCGGCGCCGCCGTCCTCGTCTCCGCCGCCGTCGGCGTCCTGCTGACCACCGTCGCCGGCTGGCTGGGCAGCGGCACCCGGATGGAGCTGTTCGAGGCCGTCACCTCCCTCACGGCCGTCGCGCTGGTCACCTGGATGATCTTCTGGATGCGCCGCTCCGCCCGCACCCTGCGCGGCGAGCTCACCGGCCGCCTCTCCGACGCCATCGCCATGGGCGGCTGGGCGGTCGCCACGATGGCGTTCTTCGCGGTCCTGCGCGAAGGGGTCGAGATGGTCCTGCTCGTCTTCGCCGCCGCCGAGGGCGCCGCCGACTCGGCCGCGCCGCTGGCCGGCATGGTGCTGGGCATCGCCACCGCCGTCGCGCTGGGCTGGGTCATCGCCCGCGCCACCGTGCGGATCAACCTCGGACGGTTCTTCACCTGGACCGGCGTGCTGCTCATCCTCGTCGCGGCCGGCATCCTCAAGTACGGCGTCCACGGCCTGCAGAGCGCCGGGGTGCTGCCCGGCGGCAACCGCGACGCCTTCGACCTGACCACCGTCATCGACCCCACCTCGTGGTACGCGACGCTGCTCGCCGGCACCGTCAACCTCACGCCCCGGGCCACCGCCCTGGAGATCACCGCCTGGCTCGCCTTCGCGTTCGTGATGCTCGCCCTGTTCTTCCGTCCGGCCCCGCGGCCGGCGACGGCGACGGGCGGCAAAGCGCACGGGCTCGCCGCGATCGCCGCCGTGGCGGTCCTCGCCGGCCTCACCCCGGGCGGCTGCGGCGCACCGGCGGCCCAGCCCGGCGGTGCCCCGGAAGCCGGGCGGATCTCCGTGGCCGCCACCGACACCACCTGCACCCTCAGCACCGACCACACGGGCGGCGGCACGACCACCTTCACCGTCGACAACAAGGGCACCAAGGTCACCGAGCTGTACGTCTACGGCGCGGCCGAACGCGTTCTCGGCGAGGTCGAGAACGTCGCACCCGGTGTCAGCCGTGAGCTGCGGGTCGACCTCACGCCAGGCACCTACACCGTCGCCTGCAAGCCGGGCATGATCGGCGCCGGCATCCGCAGCACCCTCACCGTCACCGGCTCGGCGCCCCCGCCGGCGACCGCCGCCGCCGCCGCCCTCGCCGCGGCCGCCGAGGGCTACCACCGCTACGTGCGCTCCCAGGCCGACGCGTTCGTGGAACAGACCCGCCAGTTCGTCGACGCCGTCAAGGCCGGCCGGCGCGACCAGGCACAGACGCTGTTCCCGACGGCCCGCACCCCCTACGAGCGGATCGAGACCGTCGCGGAGACCTTCGGCGACCTCGACCCGCGCATCGACGCCCGCGACGGCGACCTGGACCCGGGCGTGGAGTGGACCGGCTACCACCGCATCGAACAGCAGCTGTGGAACGGCGGTGACCTCGCCGCCGTCGCGCCCCTCGCCGACCGGCTGCTGGCCGACGTCGAGGCGCTGCGCCAGCGGCTCGACACGGTCACCCTGACCCCGCTCGAGCTCGCCAACGGCGCCAAGGGCCTGCTCGACGAGGTCGCCACGAAGAAGGTCACCGGCGAGGAGGACCGCTACTCGCACACCGACCTGTGGGACTTCGCCGCCAACGTCGACGGCTGCCGGGCCGCGCTCGCGGCGCTGCGCCCCGTCCTCGACGCCCGCCGCCCCGAGCTCGGCCCGCAGCTCGACGCGCGGTTCGCCGCCGTCGACGCCGAACTGGCCAGGTACCGCACCGGCGATCGCTACCAGCCGTACACCGTCCTCCAACCGCCACAGGTCCAGCTGCTGGCCGGCACGGTCAACGCGCTCGCCGAACAGGTCGCCGCCGTGCCGCCGGTCATCGCCGGGCGCTGAGGCCGGCAGCGGCTGCCCACCCCGTCTTCAACGGATTCTCAGCTTCGCCGGCCTACCGTTGCCGCCGAACGACAGACCGACCAGCGAGGAGCGATACCGTGCGGTACCTGGACCCCGAATGGCTCATCTCCACCTTCGGGGTGCTGGGCATTCTTGCGATCGTGTTCGCCGAGTCGGGCCTGCTGATCGGCTTCTTCCTGCCCGGCGACTCGCTGCTGTTCACCACCGGCCTGCTGGTCGCCGGCGGGCAGTACCTGCACCTGCCGCTGTGGCTGGTGATCGTGCTCGTCGTCGCCGCCGCGATCGCCGGCGACCAGGTCGGCTACGTCTTCGGCCGCCGGGTCGGCCCGGCCCTGTTCCGGCGGCCGAACTCGAGGCTGTTCCGGCAGGAGAACCTCACGAAGGCGCAGGAGTTCTTCGACCGCTACGGGGCGCGCTCCATCGTCCTGGCCCGGTTCGTGCCGATCGTGCGCACGTTCACCCCGATCGTCGCCGGTGCCTCACGGATGCACTACCGCACCTTCGTGCTCTACAACGTCATCGGCGGCGCGGCGTGGGGCACCGGTGTCACGCTGCTCGGCTACTACCTCGGCCAGATCGAGTTCGTGAAGTCCAACATCGAGCTCATCCTCATCGGGATCGTCGTGCTGTCGGTCGTGCCGATCGTCGTCGAGCTGCTGCGCGGCCGGGCCCGCGCCCGTTCATGAATTTCTCAGCAACGCCCGGCCAGGATGCGCGGCGTGACCATCGACGCACACCACCTGACCTATCCCGAGGCGCTCGTCATCGGCCTCCTGCAGGGCGTGACCGAGTTGTTCCCGGTGTCCAGCCTGGGCCACAGCGTGCTGCTGCCCGCGCTGCTCGGCGGGCGCTGGGCCCGCGACCTCGACGTGTCCGCGCCCGAGTCGCCGTACCTCGCGTTCGTCGTCGGGCTGCACGTCGCGACGGCGTTCGCGCTGCTGCTGTTCTTCTGGCGTGACTGGCTGCGCATCATCACCGGCCTCGTCACGTCGGTGCGGTACCGGCGCATCGAACACCCGGACGAGCGCCTCGCCTGGATGATCGTGCTGGCGACGATCCCGGTCGGGGTCAGCGGACTGGTGCTGGAGCACACGTTCCGCACCGTCCTCGGCCGGCCCGTCCCGGCGGCCATCTTCCTCACCGTCAACGGTGTGCTGCTGTACGGCTTCGAACGGCTCCGGCGCAGTGCCGCCGCCGTGGACGCAACAGCCACCGACACCGACACCGGCACCGGCACCGGCACCGGCACCGACGCCGGCGTCGCGGCGGACCGGCGGATCGCGGCCGGCTCGCTCGGCCGGGCGACGCTCATCGGCAGCGCGCAGGTGCTCGCCCTGCTGCCCGGGATCAGCCGGTCCGGCGCGACGCTCGGCGCCGGGCTGGTCAAGGGCCTGTCGCACGAGGACGCCGCCCGGTTCTCGTTCCTGCTCGCCACGCCGGTCATCCTCGCCGCCGGCGTGCTGAAGATCCCGGACCTGTTCGGTCCGCTCGGCGCCGGCATCCACGGCCAGGTCCTCGCCGGCAGCCTCGCGGCGTTCGCCGCGGCGTACGGCTCCGTGCGGTTCCTGACCAAGTACTTCGAAACCCGGACACTCACGCCGTTCGCCGGATACTGTGTGGTGGCCGGTCTCGGCAGCGTCGTCTGGCTGCTGGCCGCGTAGTCCTCGCTTCAGCGTCCTTTCAGCCTCCGACTGGGAGCGTGGGTCCCTCGAAGCGGGACCCCGGAGGACTCTCATGCAGCGCAACCCGATGCCGCCCACGGCGGGCGGCCGCCGGTCCTGGGGGCGGGTGGCGCTGTTCGTGGTGGCCGCCGCCGCGGTGGTCTGGGCCGCGAGCCACGCCTCGGCGGTCGGCGCCTCCTGGTCCCGGGCCGGGCACCTCATCGCCGGCCTGGGCTGGCGGTGGCTGCTGGTGCTCGGGTTTGTGTGGTTCCTCGGCCTGTGGGTGCACACCGTGGTCCTGACCGCGTCGCTGCCGGGCCTCACGCACCGGCGGGCGCTGACCCTGAACCTGTCCGGCAGCGCCGTGTCCAACGTCCTGCCGCTCGGCGGTCTCGCCGGCACGACCCTGAACCTCGGCATGATCCGCGGCTGGGGGCACAGCAACCTCGAGTTCGCCCGGTTCGTGGTCGTGTCGAAGGCCGCGGACCTGGTGGCGAAGCTGACGATGCCACTCGTCGCGGTCGTCGTGCTCCTGCTGTCGGGCACCGCACCCGACGGCCGCGGCGTGTGGTGGCTCGCGGCCGCCGGCGCCGCGGCCGTCGCCGGGCTGCTCGTCGTCGCGGCGCTGCTCGGTCGTACCGCACCGCTGCTGCGCCTCGTCGCCGCCGCCGAACGGGCCGTTCGCCGCAGGCGCACCGCGTGGACCGCCGCGGTGAGCGACCTGCTCGACGGCACCGACCGGCTCGTCCGGCGCCGCTGGACCCGGCTGAGCTGGGGGATGGGCGCGTACTGGCTGCTGCAGGGGGCGCTGCTGTGGTACTGCTGCGTCGCGGTGGGCCTGGACGTCTCGGTGCCCGTGGTGCTCGCCGCCCTCGTGGCCGAGCGTGCCCTGACCCTGCTGGCGATCACGCCGGGCGGCGCCGGCCTGGTCGAGGCCGGCACCGTCGGCGTGCTCATCGCCCTCCGCGTCGACCCGACGACCGCCCTCGCCGCGGTGCTGCTGTTCCGCGCCTTCGTCTTCGCCGCCGAAATACCCGTCGGCGGCCTGGCCACCGCGCTCTGGCTGGCGTCACGGCGCGCCGCCCGAGCCGAACACTGACCGGGAGCCCCCATTGCGCATCGCTCATGTCACCGACGTCTACCTGCCCCGGCTCGGCGGCGTCGAACTGCAGGTCCACGACCTGGTCACCCGCCAGCGCGCCGCCGGCCACGACACGCTCGTGGTCACCACGACGCCGGGCCCGAGCGGCCCGCGAGTCGTGCGGCTCGGCGGCGAACTGTTCGGGGCCGGGCCATACCGGGTGCTGCCCGGCCGGTCGCTCGCCGACGTCCTTCGGGTCTACGGCGTCGACGTGGTGCACGCCCACGTCTCCGCGGTGTCGCCGATGGCGTGGACCGCCGCCGGGTTGGCCGCGTCGGGTGGCCGGCCGACCGTGGTCTCGGTGCACTCGATGTGGCACGGCATCGTGCCGCTGGTGCGCGGCTACGCCCGCCTCCGCTCGGCCGCCACGTGGCCGGTGGTGTGGGCGGCGGTCAGCAACGCCGCCGCGGCCGCCGTCAGCGAGGCGCTCGACGGCACTCCGGTGACGGTGCTGCCGAACGGTATCGACCCGGCCGAGTGGCGGTTGTCCACGCCGCCGCGCGACCGGGGCGTGCCGACCATCGTCAGCGTCATGCGGATGGTCCGGCGCAAGCGGCCCCGGGCGCTGCTCGGCGCGCTCCGCGCGCTGCGGGCCACCCACGGGCGGCGGTTCCGGGCCGTGCTCGTCGGGGACGGCCCGCTGCTGCCCGGCCTGCGTCGCGAGGTCACCGCCGCCGGGCTCGACGGTCAGGTCCGGTTCACCGGCGCCCTGGACCGCGACGCCATCCGGCGGCTGCTGGCCACCGCCGACCTGTACGTGGCGCCCGCGTCACGCGAGTCGTTCGGCATCGCCGCCCTGGAGGCCCGCAGTGCCGGCGTGCCGGTGCTCGCGCGGGCGGGCAGCGGTGTCGCCGACTTCGTCCGGCACGGCACCGAGGGCTGGCTGGTCGACTCGGACAAGGAGCTCTACGCGACGATCGCCGAGCTGCTCGACGACCCCGGCCGGCTCGCCGCGGTCGCCGCCCACAACCGGGCCGTCGCGCCCCGCGTGGACTGGCAGGCCGTCCTGGACGCCGCCGACGCGCTCTATGCGGCAGCGGACCGCACACCGCGCCTGCTCGGCAGCCCGGCATGAGCCGCCGGTACACCATCGTCGCCTTCCACGCCCACCCGGACGACGAGACCCTGCTCACGGGCGGCACCCTGGCCCGGGCCGCCGCCGAAGGGCACCGGGTGGTGCTCGTGACGGCCACGCTCGGCGGAGCCGGTCTGGCTGCCGGCGGGCAGCTCGCCGAGCGACGGCACCACGAACTGCTCGCCGCCGCGGCGGCGCTCGGCTGCTCGCGGGTGGAGTCGCTCGGGTACCGCGACTCGGGCCTGCACGGCGACGCACCGGGTTCCTCGCGCTTCGCCGACGCGCCGGTCGACGAGGCCGCCGCACTGCTCGCAGCGATCCTGCGCGAGGAGCACGCCGACGTGTTGACCAGCTACGACGCCCGGGGCGGGTACGGGCACCCCGACCACGTCCAGGTGCATCGCGTGGCGGCCCGGGCGGCCCGGCTCGCCCGCACCCCGGTGGTCCTGGAGGCGACCGTGGACCGCGGCGCACTGCGGCCCCTGCTGGCGCTGTCGCGGTTGGCCGGCCGGCTGCTGCCGGCCCTGCCCCTCGGTCCGGCTGCGACCGCCTTCACCGGTCGCGCCGAGCTGACCCACGCGGTGGACGTGCGGCGGTACCTGGGCCAGAAGCGTGCCGCGTTGCGCGCACACGCCAGCCAGACCGAGGGGGGCCGGGGGCCGCGCACCATCGCGGTGCTCAGCCGCCTGCCCGGCCCGCTGTTCGCCGCCGTCGCCGGCCGGGAGTGGTTCGTCGAGGCGGGCCGCCGGCCCGGCGGCGCGCTCGACGACGACGTGTTCGCCAGCCTCCGCCGAGCCGAGTCCTACACTGTGTAGGTGAAAGCGTGGCGCTCAGGTGTCCAGGCCCAGCTCCGCGAGGATCTGCGTCACCCGGGCGTCCTGCTCGCGCAGGAACTCGCCGAAGGCCGCCCCGGCGAGGTAGCTGTCGGTCCACCGGTGCCCGGCGATCGCCTGCTGCCACGGGGCCGAGTCACGCAGCCTGGACACGGCCGTGCCGAGGGCGGCGGTCGCCGACGCGTCGAGGCCGGGCGGTGCCACCAGGCCGCGCCAGTTCGCGAACAGCACGTCGAGGCCCGTCTCGCGCAGGGTCGGCGCGTCGACGCCCGTGACGCGGCGCTGCCCGGTGGTGGCCAGCACCCGCAGCTGGCCGGAGTCGATCTGCCCGGCGACCTCACCGAGGCTCGACACCCCGACCGTGACCTGCCCGGACAGCACCGCGGCGAGCAGCACCCCGCCGCCGTCGTGCTGGGCGTAGCGCACCGTCGGCGGCGCGACCCCCGCGGCCTTCGCCATGAGCATCGCCGCGAGATGGTCGGGCCCGCCGGGCGAGGAGCCACCGCCGACGGCCAGCCCGCCCGGGTCGGCCCGCCAGGCCCGGACGAGGTCGTCCAGCGCCCGCAGCGGCGAGTCGCGGGTGACGACCACGACCTCCGGCTCCTCGATCAGCCGGGCGACCGGCGTGACGTCACCGAGCGTGACGGAGATCGGCGCGGTGTGCTGGGCGCCGACGATGCCGAGGCCCATGAGCATGAGCAGGGAGCCGTTCCCGTGCTCGTACACCAGGCGGCGCAGGCCGACCATGCCGCCCGCACCCGGCAGGTTGAACACCTCGACACCCCGGATGACCGCGGCGACGTCCATGGCGGTCGCCACGGTGCGGGCCGTGATGTCGTAGCCGCTGCCGGGGGCGTTGGGCACCATCAGCCGCAGCTCGGCGTCGTCGCGCGCGGCGCATCCGCCGGCCAGCAGCACGGCCAGCGGCGCGGTGAGCAGCGTCCGACGATCCACCCGCCCACAATAGGCGCCTTGCCCTCCGGCGCCCGGCGAGTACCGTACGGCCAGACACGCACCCACCCCGGCGGCGTCGAGGCAAGGAGGAGGCACGTGCGCTGGCAGTTCTCCCTCGCCCGGCAGTTCCTCGTGCTCCAGCTCGGCATCGTGCTGCTGGTCGTCGGCGCGGTCGCCGCGGTGTCGATGGCCGAGGCCGGCACGGCGTTCCGCCGCGACCAGGGCGCCAAGCTCCGCTCGACGGCCGAGAACCTCGCCGCCACCGACCTCGTCCGGGCCGGCATGCGCTCGACGATCTGGTACGACTCGCTGGCGGCCAGCGCCGAGACCGCCCGCAGCGTGTCCGGCTCGACCTACGTCGAGTTCGTCGGCGCCGACGGGCTGCTGCTCACCGGGCCGCACCGCGGCCGGCCGGCCGCGCTCGGCACCAGCGACGCGGCGACCGGCCGGGCCTGGCTCGGTCTCGTGGAGCACGACAGCCCGGTGCTGGAGGCCCACGCACCCGTGCTCGACCCGGGCGACGGGCGGGTGCTCGGCCTCGTCGTGGTCGGCAAGACGTACCCGTCGCTGCCCGAGCTGCTGGCGACCGCGACGCCGGACCTGCTGACGTACCTGCTGCTCGGCTCGCTGCTGGGGATCGCCGGGTCCACGCTGCTGTCGCGGCGGATCAAGCGCCAGACCCTGGGACTCGAACCGGCCGAGATCTCCGGGCTGGTCGAGCACCGCGAAGCCATGCTGCACGGCATCAAGGAGGGCCTCATCGGCGTCGACGCCGCCGGGCGGGTCACGCTCGCCAACGACGAGGCGCGGCGGCTGCTCGGCCTGTCCGGCGACGTCACCGGGGTCCCGCTGCGGTCGCTGGGGATGCCCGAGGAGCTGCTGACGCTGCTGACGGACGGCTCCGACGAACCCGACCATGTCGTGGTGCACGAGTCCCGGGTGCTGGTGCTCAACCGGATGCCGGTGCTCGTGCGGGGCCGGCCGGTCGGCTCGGTGACCACGCTGCGCGACCGCACCGAGCTCACGTCGCTGGAGCGCGAGCTGGACCTGAGCCGTCACACGACCGACACGCTGCGTGCGCAGGCGCACGAGTTCACCAACCGGCTGCACACCATCTCCGGGCTGGTACAGCTCGGGCAGTACGACGATGCGGTCACCTTCATCCTGCAGGCCGGCCAGCACCAGGACGCCCTCAACCACGAGGTGCAGTCACGCATCGCCGACCCGGCCCTCGCCGCGCTGCTCATCGCGAAGGCGAGCGTCGCGTCCGAGCAGCACGTGCAGCTGCGCATCGCCGACGACACCGCGCTCGGGCGGACCATGGACGCCCAGCTGTCCGCCGACCTGGTCACGGTGACCGGCAACCTCGTCGACAACGCCGTCGACGCCGCGCGGTCCGGCGGCTGGGTCAGCGTGTCGGTGCGCGACCTCGGCGACGCGGTCGAGGTTCGGGTCGCCGACTCCGGCGCCGGGGTGGCCAGCGAGGACGCCGAACAGGTCTTCGGCCGCGGATTCACCACCAAGGCCGGGGACGGGCACCGCGGCCTCGGGCTCGCGCTGATCAGTCGGGTGTGCACCGCCCGCGGCGGGCAGATCACCGTCGACGGGTCGGCCTTCACCGCGCGGCTGCCGGTCGGCGCCGGATCGGCGTCGTGATGCCGCGGGTCCTCATCGTCGACGACGACTTCATGGTGGCGCGGATCCACCAGGGGTTCGTCCAGCGGGTGCCGGGCTTCACCGTCGTGGGGGCGGTGCACACCGGCGCCGCGGCGCTGGACGCCGTGGCCCAGCTGCACCCGGACCTGGTGCTGCTGGACATCTACCTGCCCGACATCTCCGGGCTCGACGTGCTGCGCCGGCTGCGCCAGGACGGCAACCCGGTCGATGTCCTGGCGATCACCGCGGCGCAGGACGTCGAGACCATCCGCGGCGCGCTGCGCAGCGGTGTCGTGCACTACATCATCAAGCCGTTCAGCTTCGAGACGCTGCGGGAGCGGCTGGAGCGCTACGCCGACGCGGTACACCGGCTGACCGAGGTCCGCCGGCCCGGGCAGGCGGACGTCGACCGGCTCTTCGCCACCCTGCACCAGAGCGACCCGGCCATGCCGAAGGGCCTCGCCCCGGCCACCGCCGACCTGGTCGTCGCGGTGCTGCGCGACAGCGGGACCGACCTGTCGGCCGCCGAGTGCGCCGAGCGGGCCGGCCTGTCCCGCGTGAGCACCCGGCGCTACCTCGAACACCTCGTCCAGCTGGGCAAGGCCGAGGTGCGGCTGCGCTACGGCGGGGCAGGCCGGCCGGAACACCGCTACGCGTGGCGAGGCTGAGCGCGGGTCAGGCCCTGGCCGGCCCGGCGGCCGCCGCCGGGCGGTCCGGGCGCCCCGAGCGGTTCGCGCGGTCCGGCGCCTCGGGCAGCGGCGGTGCGATCGAGCCGTCGACGAAGATGCCGTGCCACAGGCAGAACGACAGCAGGATCCACAGTTTCCGGGCGTGGTCGGCGGCGCCGCGCTCGTGCTCGGTCAGCAGCGCGTGGGCGTAGTCCAGGTCGATGAGCTGCCGGGCGCCCGACGTGGACAGCAGGTGGTGGGCCCACTCGCCGAGGTCGGCGCGCAGCCAGCGACTCGCGGGGGTCGGGAAGCCGAGCTTCGGCCGGTCGACGACGAAGTCCGGCACGATGCCCCGCAGCGCCTTGCGCAACGCGTACTTGGTCGTCCGGCTGTACGGCGGCACCTTCAGCCACGCCGGCAGCCGGGACAGGACGTCGAAGACGACCCGGTCCAGGTACGGCACGCGCAGCTCCAGTGAGTGCGCCATCGAGATCCGGTCCGCCTTGGTCAGGATGTCGCCGGGCAGCCAGGTGTTGACGTCGATGTGCTGCATCGTCGTGGCGTCGTCGAGGTGGATCGCCTCGGCGTACAGCGGCCACGTGACGTGCGCGTGCCCGACCGCCGGCACGTCCCCGAGGATCCGGGCCCGCTCCTCGTTGCTGAGCACCCGGGCGTTGCCGAAGTACCGGCTCCGCAACGGCGTGGTGGCGCGCTCCAGGTAGCTCTTGCCCTTGACGCCGTCGGGGAGCATCCGGGCCACCGCGCGCAGGCCGCGCTGCAGCGGCTCGGCGAGCCGGCTCACCGGTGCCAGGGATCGCGGTTCGCGGTAGATGGTGTAGCCGCCGGCGAGCTCGTCGGCCCCCTCGCCGGACAGCACGACGGTGACGTACCTCGCCGCGGTCCGCGCCAGGCAGTAGAGCGGGACGATCGACGGGTCGGCGACCGGATCGCCCAGGTGCCACACGATGCGGGGCAGCACGTCGAGCACGTCCTCCGCCGTGACGACGGTGGGCACCAGGTCGACGTCGAGGTGCTTCGCCGTCTGCGTGGCCACCTCGATCTCGGACGTGGCGCCGGGTGTGTCGAACCCGACGGTGAACGCCCGGATCTGCGGATCGACCTCGGCCGCCAGGGCGACGACGCCGGTCGAGTCGATGCCGCTGGACAGGAAGGCGCCGACCGGGACGTCCGCGCGCAGGTGGGCGCGGACGCTGTCGCGCAGTGCCGAGCGCAGCTCCTCCACGATCGCGTCCTCGTCGACGGTCGGGTCCGGCCGGAACGTGACCCTGGTGTACCGGTGCACCAGCGGCGCGCGGCCGAGCGCCCGGGTCAGCATCCCGCCGCCGGGCAGCCGGGCGATGTCCCGGTGCATCGTGTAGGGCTCGGGAACGTACTGCATCGTCAGGTACAGCGAGAGCGCGGTCGCGTCGACCTCGGTGCCGGCGACCTCCAGCAGCGGCGGCTTCTCGCTCGACAGCCACAGCTCGCCCGGCGCCGCCAGGTAGTACAGCGGCTTGATCCCGAACGGGTCCCGCGCCGCGTACACGGTCTCGTTCGCGTCGTCCCACAGCACGAACGCGAACATGCCCCGCAGCCGGCCGAGTGCCTTCTGCCCCCAGTAGTGGAACGCGGCCGCGACGACCTCGCTGTCACCGGCGGTGGCGAAGGTGGCCCCGTGGTCGCGGATCAGCTCCTCACGCAGCGCCTCGAAGTTGTAGATCTCGCCGTTGAAGACCAGGCCCCAGCGGCCGGCCTCCGGACCCTCCGGCGGGTACCGCAACGGCTGCCGGCTGCCCGATTGATCGATGATGGACAACCGCTTGAAACCGGCCACCACGCCGTCACCGAAGCGCTCGACGCCGGTGTCGTCGGGGCCGCGGTGATGCAGCAGGCCCAGCTGCTGCTCCATCCGCTCGAGCGCTTCGGGAGAGATCAGGCTGTCGCTCACGTGGACGAGGAAGCCACACATGGCATCGTTCCCTTTCGTCATCGTGGTGGCCGCGGACGGCCGTGATGCGCCACGCCATCCAGCGAAACAGCACCGGGCGCCGGTGACGGCCGATTGCCCGGCCGTCGCCCGATCGCTCCCCATGGGCGGGCTACCTCCTCGAATCGGGATGAGACGGCCATCGGGTGATCCGTGCCGTGGCGGCAATACCACCGTTTGCGCCTCATACCTCGGGGGTAGCCGCGCGTCCGCCGCCAGGCCATCCGGATGCCGGCGGCAGCCAACTCACAGCACCGGTGGGAGAGCACGATGCGCTTCGTCCGCGCCCGAAACGGCACCGCCCGTCACGCCGGGCGCGGCGCTCCCGCCAGGGCCCTGCGGCCGAAACGGCGGCCGAAACGGCCTTCGCTGATCCGCCGCCTGGTGAGGTTCGTGCTGTGCAGCCTCCTCGCGGGCCTCGCGGTGGCCGCCGCCGTGCTCCCGCTCGGCCTGCTCGGCGGCTCCGCGGTGCGCACCGGCGCCGCGGTCTGGGACGCGTTGCCGGCGGACCTGGCCACGCCCCGGGCACCGCAGATCACCTACGTCTACGCCAACGACGGCAAGACGCTCATCACCACGTTCTACGACGAGAACCGCCGGGACGTGCCGCTGACGCAGATCGCACCGGTGATGCAGCAGGCCGTCGTCGCGGCCGAGGACATCCGGTTCTACGAGCACCGCGGTGTCGACAGCCGCAGCGTCCTGCGCGCACTGGTGTCCAACAGCCGGGGCCACAGCCAGCAGGGCGCCTCGACGCTGACGATGCAGTACGTCCGCAACGCGCTCAAGAACGATCCGAGCCTGACCCCGCAGGAGCGCGTCGACGCCGGCGTCGACACCCCGGCGCGCAAGCTGCGCGAGATGCGGTACGCGGTCGAGCTGGAGAAGCGCCTGAGCAAACAGGAGATCCTCAACCGGTACCTGAACATCGCCTACTTCGGCGCCGGAGCCTACGGCATCTACGCCGCCAGCCAGACGTACTTCAGCAAGACTCCCGCCGAGCTCACCCTCCCCGAGGCGGCGCTCATCGCCGGGCTGCTGCAGTCACCCGACGCCGACAACCCGGCCACCGGCGACCGGGCCGCCGCGCTGCAGCGGCGCAGCTACACGCTCGACTCGATGGTCAAGACGGGGAAGATCACCGCCGGCGAGGCGGCCGTGGCGACCACCCAGCCGCTGGTGATCAAGCAGACCCGGCCGCCCAACAACTGCGTGGACGTCCCGCCGCAGCACACCGACTGGGGCTTCTTCTGCGACTACTTCCGGCAGTGGTGGGGCCGCCAGGCCGAGTTCGGCGCCAACCCGAACGAACGTGACGACGCATTGCGGACCGGGGGGTACAAGATCGTCACGTCGCTCGACCCCGGCGTGCAGGCGACCGCGCTCGCCCAGTCGCTGGGGGTCTACGGCTACGGCAGCGCCCGCTCGATGCCGCTGGCGGTCGTCACCCCCGGCAGCGGCCGGATCCTCGCGATGGCGGTCAACCGGCACTACAGCCTCGACCCCAACCCGCCGCAGCACCCGAGCTATCCGAACACGGTGAACCAGCTCGTGGGCGGCGGCGCCGGCGTCGGCGGCTACCAGGCGGGGTCGACGTTCAAGATGTTCACCATGCTCACCGCGCTCGAGGCGGGGATGCCGCTGAGCACGTCGTTCAACGCGCCGGGACGGCTGGTGACCAAGTGGCCCGGCAGCGGCCCCGGCACCTGCGGCGGCCGGTGGTGCCCGGCGAACGCCAGCCCGAGCTGGATGAACGGCAACCGCACGATGTGGAACGCGTTCGGCCGCTCGGTCAACACGTACTTCGTCTGGCTCGAGGAGCAGGTCGGCGTCCGCCGGGTCGTGGACATGGCGAAGCGGCTGGGCATCCAGTTCCGCGCCGCCGGTGACCAGGCGATGGTGGCGAGGGTCGACGACTGGGGTTCGTTCACCCTCGGCAACGCCTCGACCACCCCGCTCGACCTCGCCAACGCCTACGCCACGGTCGCCGCGGGCGGCCTGTACTGCCAGCCGCTGCCCGTGGTCTCGATCACCGACGCGGACGGCAAGCCGGTGAGCGCCGCGGCCCCGAAGTGCCGGCAGGAGCTCAGCCCGGACGTGGCGGCGGCCGCGACCGACGCGGCGCGCTGCCCGGTCGGCAAGGGATCGGCGTACGGCAAGTGCGACGGGGGCACCGCCGAGGCCGTGTCCGGGATCCTGGGCGGGCGGCCGATCGCCGGCAAGACCGGCAGCTCGGAGTACAACTCGACGGAGACGTTCGTCGGCTTCACGCCGCAGGTCGCGGCGGCCGGCATCGCGGTGAACGCCGACAACCCGAACGACAACGTCGGCGACGCGGTCTCCAGCGCCGTCAACAGCGCCGTGGCCCAGACCATCGCGGCCACCCTGCGCGGGTCGCCGGTCCAGGGGTTCCCGGCGCCCAGCCGGGCGCGGGCGCTGGGGCGCTGACGGGTGTCCGCCCCGAATCCCCCTCGGAGGCCCGTTTACCGCCGTGGATCCGGGTAGGGCGCCCTCCACAAGCAGCATCGACATCTGGAGGTTGTGAACGTGTCGGTCGTCCCAGCTCACCATCACCGGCTGCAGTCCCTCGCCGAGACCGGGTACGTCACGCTGAAGCGGTATGCGGGTCAGCTGGATCCGCAGGAGTGGGAGAACCTCAAGTACCTGGACTGGAAATCGGGCGGTGACACGAACTTCGCCGTCCTGGCCTCCGCCAAAGGCGACGACGACCCGCGCGGGTTCTGGGAGCACGGCCTGCCGGACAAGGGCGCCGTCTGGACCGCCAACGCCCAGCTCGCACCGACGCTCGTCAACTGGGTGACGTCGGTCGGGGCGAACTTCGGCCGGGTGCGCATCATCAAGCTGCAGCCGTCGGTCGACAAGGGCACGGTGGTCGAGCGGCACCTGCATCAGGACGACAACAACCGGCTCAACCCGGAGGGTGAGGGGTGGGTGGTGCGGGTCTGGCTCAACCTCACCGACGACCCCGGCAGTTACATGATCCTGCGGGAGCACCGCGACGACCCGACGGTCGAACACCGCGTCCCGCTGTTCGGCGGCGCCCAGTTCGTCGTGGACACCGAGCGGCTGTGGCACGCGGCCTTCCACCTGGGCCCGCATCCGCGCTACGCGCTCATCGCCAGCTTCGAGTCGGGCCCCGCCCTGCAGGCCTGGATGGACGAGCAGCGGCTGCCGGCGGTGGTGCGGCAGGCCGGTCCCGGCGAGCGGCCGGTCGAGGCCACCGACGCCGGCATGGTCGAGGCCACGGACCCCGCCACGGCCGACGCCACGGTCGCCGCGGTCACGGAGACCCGCTGACGCCCCGGCCGGTCGGGACACCGTCCGTCGCGGACGGCGCCCCGACCGGCCGGTTCAGCCGGTTCAGGCGGAGTACCCGCGCAGCGCGATCCAGTGCGCGAGCCGGACCGTCGACATCGTGTACCGGCCGACGCCGCGGGCGTCGGCGGGGTCGGCGATCGTCACGTTCTGACCGTCGTCGCTGTAGCCCACGACGGTGAGGAAGTGACCGCCCGGGTACGAGTGGGCGTTGCCGTCGTTGTCCGTCGCGGTGCCCGCGATGTTCGCCACGACGGCGTATCCGCTCGAGACCGCGTGGACGACGTCGGCACGCAGCTGGTCCGCGTCCGCCTGGGTGACAGCCTCGCTGCGGATGAAGTGGGACTTGTAGAACGAGCCGCCGGTGAGCTCGTTGAGCGCCCGGGTGGTGTCGTCGGCCGAGTCGGTGCCGTTGACGGTGGTGTGCAGGCTCTCGGCGACCCGGTTCTGCGTCTGCTGCACGCCCCGTGAGGACAGCGCGATACGGGTGGCCGCCGGGCCGCAGAAGTAGAAGTTCTCCTGCCACTGGAACTGGTAGCTGAGCGTCTTCGCCGCCGGGGCGCTCGGGGAGGCCGCCGCGCTCGGGGTGCCCTTCGGACTCGGGCTGCCCGCGGCCGACGGGGTGGACCCCGCACCCGAGCCGCTCTTCGCCCCGGTCGCCGCGTCGGGCGCGCCCTGCTGTCGCTGCTGGTTGCGTTCCGCCGGTTGGCCGCCGTCCCGGGACGGATCCGACGCCGCCGACCACGCCTGCGAGTCCGACGTCCGGACCGCGGTGGCCGAGTGGTAGAGGGTGACGCCACCCACCGACGCCGCCGCAACGAGGACCGCTGCGGCCGCCGCGACGGGCAGCCGGCGCAGGCGTGCGGGCACCGGGAACGGAGACGGGGAAGGGGACGTGGACGGGGCCGGCGACGGGGACTGTGCGGGCGGCGGGGAGGCCGAGTGCCGGGCTCTGTACCGGTAACTCATGAGAACCACGCGGGGGCAGGCACGCGACGTGCTCCTTCCGTTGCCGCCTACCGGGTTAGCTGACGGGTTCGGGCGGAAGACGGCCCTACCACGTGGCTCCATGGCCTCGCGGACTCACCCCGGTGATGCTTGGTTCCCCGGCTCGTGCGCGCACGACTCAGCGGATCCACCCCGGAGTCACCCCAGGTGGTGACGATCAGCCCGGGCGGACAGGACGACACTAGCTGCTAGTCACAGGGGAACTGAACCCCTGCGAGGGAAGTGCTGGCTCGCCGAGCGCGGCGTGGCCGGCCGCGCTGTGCCCATCATCTCCCCGCCCCCTGCGCGGACCCGGTCCGGCGAGCGGACGGCGGCGTCCTAGGCTCGCCGGATGTCTCCGGGCGCCGAAGAAGAACAGCAGCTCAACGGTGCCGCGCAAAGGCGTGGACCAGACCGTTTCCAGGGATACCTGCGCAACCTCCAGGGTTACCTGCGCTACCTCCAGGGCTACCTGCGTAACCTCCAGGGCTACCTGCGTAACCTCCAGGGCTACCTGCGCTACCTGCGCCGGTACCGCCGCGGCCGGCACTCCGGCTTGCCGGCCCGGCTCGCCGAGTTCGCCACGGCCACCACGCGGACCCGCGTGACGGCGGCGGCCGCCGTCGCGATCGCGGCGTCCGTCCTCGCCGTCACGCTGAGCTCGTCCGCGGCACCGGTCGGCCCGGGCGCGGCGGTCGCGCTGACGGCCGACGCCGAGCGCGCGGCGGACGGTGGCGGCGTCTCCCGCGACTACCAGCGCGGGGCGCTGCCGTGGTCCGGTCATCCGCGGGGCGTCGCACCGAACAAGGCGGCGCCGTCCCCGGCACGGTCGTCGGCGCAGCCGGCATCACCGCCCTCGGCGGCCGCCTCGTCGGCGCCGTCACCGACCGCCCACGCTCCCGTCGGCGACCTCACCCAGGCGGAGATGGACAACGCCGTCGCGATCATCGAGGCCGGCCAGCAGATGGGCCTGCCGCCGCGCGCGTACGTGGTGGCGATCTCCACCGCTCTCCAGGAGAGCCACCTGCGGGTCCTGGCGAACCCGAACGTGCCGGGGTCGACGAGCCACCCGAACGAGGGGGTCGGCTACGACCACGACTCCATCGGCCTGTTCCAGCAGCGGCCGAGCTGGGGCAGCGTCGAGCAGCTGATGGACCCGCACGAGTCC
The DNA here is from genome assembly GCF_022095675.1 of Dactylosporangium sp. AC04546. Classification (GTDB taxonomy): domain Bacteria; phylum Actinomycetota; class Actinomycetes; order Mycobacteriales; family Micromonosporaceae; genus Dactylosporangium. Next base: position 108,110 of record NZ_JAHYSG010000025.1, read on the forward strand.
GCACGCCGGTTCTACGCCAGGCTGGTCACGATCCCCGGATGGGTGCAGATGGCCGTCACCGTGGCGGCGCAGACGGTGCAGGTGTCGGCGTTCCCCGACGCCTACGCCCGCTGGCAGCCGCTCGCGGAACAGATCGTGTCCACCGTCGTCTGAGCCGAACCTGATTCGACACTGACCGCATTCGATACTGACCGCCCGGGCCGTGGCATCGCCCGGGCGGTCACTCACATTCCGCCCCGGGATCGCCCGGTTCCTCGTGAGGATCGGGCCATGTCCGCACTCAGGCAGAGAACATGACACGGCTGCGCCGCGGCGCGGCGATGCTGATGGTGCTCGCGGTAGCAGCACAGGTCGGGCTGTCCGCGTGTGACAGCTCGAAGAAGCCGACGGCGACGAAAGTGGTCGTTCCACCGGTCGGGTTCGCCGTCACCCCCGGCACCGGGAACGCGGGTGTGCCGGTCAGTACCGAGATCGGCACGCAGGTCACCAACGGCAGGATCACTGACGTCGCCCTCGTCGACGCGGCCGGCCGGCAGATCGCCGGGGAGCTGCGCGCCGACGGAACGGCATGGGTGCCCGGCTCGACGCTGCAGTACGGCACCTCCTACACGGCGAAGGTCACGGCCGTCGGCAAGGACGACAAGCCCGTGACCCACGAGAGCAAGTTCACCACGATGGCCAAGCCCAGCGGCGCGGCCGTCACGTCCGAGCTGATCCTGACCAACGGCGCGACGTACGGCGTCGGCATGCCGATCGTCGTCGAGTTCGGCTCCGACGTGCCGCCGGAGTCGCGCGCCGCCGTGCAGCAGCGTCTGTACGTCAAGAGCGACCCGCCGCAGCCCGGTGCCTGGCACTGGTTCTCCGGCAAGCAGGTCATGTACCGCCCGGAGAAGTACTGGCAGCCGGGCACGAAGATCACCGCGCGGAAGGCGCTCGACGGCGTGAAGATCGGCGACCGCTACGCCGACGAGGACGCCTCCGCGACCGTGACCATCGGCCGGAAGCTCACCATCGACATCGACAACGCGACGAAGCAGCTCAGCGTCTACGTGAACGACGCGCTCGTGAAGACGGCGCCGGTCAGCCTCGGCAAGTCCTCGACACCGACGTCGAGCGGCACCACCGTGATCATGTCGCGTGAGGCGTACACGGTCTTCCGCACGCCCGAGTACACCGCTCCGGTGCAGTTCGCGATGCGCCTGACGTGGGGCGGGCAGTACATCCACGCCGCACCGTGGTCGGTCGGGGACCAGGGCCGCCGCAACGTCTCCCACGGGTGCACCAACGTCTCCACGGACAACGGCCGGTGGCTGTACGAGAACACGCTCGTCGGCGACCCGGTGACCACGCGCAACACCGAGGTCGGCCTGGATGCCGGCGACGGCTGGACGGTGTGGGACATGCCGTGGGAGCAGTACAAGACCTGAGCGCCCGGCGTTCGGCAGAACCAGCCTTCCCGGAGCATGGTTGGGGGAGCGGCGCCGCGCCCGGCGGTGATCGGGCGCGGCTCCCACCTCCGGCCGGGACGGGAGGTGACCGACGAACGCCGTCGTGGACCTGACCGCCGACGCGATCCGGGAGAAGTCGCGGCTGCGGAGGATCCTGCGCCGTTTCGACCTGGTGTTCTTCCTGATCTGCACGGTCGTCGGCCTCGACACGATCGGTGTGGTCGCCAAGGACGGGGCGCAGGGCTTCACCTGGCTGGTGTTCCTCGCCGCGTGCTTCTTCGTGCCGTACGGGCTGCTGATGGCGGAGCTGGGCTCCGCGTTCCCGTTCCAGGGCGGCCCGTACATGTGGTGCCGGATGGCGTTCGGCCGGTTTGCCGCCGCACTGGTCACCGCGCTGTACTGGTGCTCCAACCCGATCTGGCTCGGCGGGACGCTGACCATTCTCGCCGTCTCGGCGTTCGACACCTTCGTCGCCCCGCTGCACGGCCCGGCGAAGCTGCTGTTCGCGCTGGCGTTCATCTGGTCCGCGGTGGCCTCGGCGATCGTGTCGTTCCGGCTCGGCCGGTGGATCCCGAGCATCGGCGCGTTCGTGCGGGTGGCCGTGCTGTGCTTCTTCACCGCCTCGGTCGTGCTGTACGCGATCCGCAACGGCGTGCACGGCATCAGCGTCCCCGCATTCACGCCCGGCTATGTGGGCTTCATCGCCGTGGTGCCCGTGCTGATCTTCAACTATGTCGGGTTCGAACTGCCCAGCGCCGCCAGCGAGGAGATGCTCGACGCCCGCCGGGACGTCCCCCGCGCCGTGGCCTGGTCCGGTGCCGGCGCGATGCTGCTGTACGGCGTGCCGATCCTGGCGATCCTGCTCGTGCTGCCGGCGTCACGGGTGAGCGGCGTCGGCGGGTTCCTCGACGCGGCGAAGGAGGTGCTGACCGTCTACGGCGGCACCGTGGACCCCGGCGGCGCGGTCACCCTCACCGGCGCCGGCAAGGTGCTCGGCGGGCTCACCGCGGCGGCGTTCATCTGGGCGCTGCTGTCCAGCGGCGCCACCTGGCTCATGGGCGCCGACCGCGTCCTGGCGGTCGCCGGCGTCGACGGCGCCGCCCCGCGAGCGCTCGGGCGGATCTCACCCCGCTTCGGTACCCCGGTCACCGTGAACCTGCTCAGCGGCGCCATCTCGACGGCCGTGATGCTGCTGGCCTTCTGGCTGTCCGGAGGCAGCGCGGAGCGGTACTTCGAGGCCGCGCTCGGCGTCGCCATCTCGACCACGATGATCGCGTACCTGGGCATCTTCCCCGCCCTGGTGCGCCTGCGCCGCACGCAGCCGGCAGCGCACCGCCCGTACCGCGTTCCCGGCGGCACGGGCGGTGCATGGGTGGCCAGCGCCCTGACCACGTTCTGGGCCGCGGCCGCCACCACGTGGCTGCTCTGGCCGGGACTCGGCGTCGACTGGTTCGGCGCGACGGGGAACCCCGACCAGGCGCTGCCCGCCGGCGTCGGCCGCACTCCGTTCGAGCTCACCCAGATCGTCCCGGTACTCCTGCTGCTCGCCACCGGCGTGCTGTTCTACGCCGCCGGCGCGCCGACCAGAGCCCGCGCGGCGGCTACCAGGTCGGCTCGCGGTCGGGAGTGCGGTCCACCGTCTGATGGGGCAGGTAGATGCTGATCGGCGGCCGCAGGTACTCGGCGTCGGTCACCTGCGCGCCCCACTCGGTGGCCGTCTCCGGGTCGCCCGCCTGGCGGACCGTGTGCACGGACAGGGCGGCGCCCGGCGCCGCCCCGTGCCAGTGCCATTCGCCGGCGGGAACCACGATGACGTCGTCGGTGTGGATCACGTGGAGCTGCCCGCCGCGCCGCTGCACCCGGCCGGTCCCGTGCAGCACGCGGATCACCTGCTCGTGGTCGCACCGATGCCACGCCGTCCGCGCACCCGGGCTGAAGTGGGCGCCGGATGCCAGCAGGCCGCCCGGTTCCGCCCCGCCCGGGTGCTGCTCGATCCACACCACGCCGTGGTACCAGCTCGGCGAGCCGGGCGTGCCGGCCCGCGTACGGACAACGTTCAAGGATGCCTCCACGGTGAGGGCCGGCTCCCCGTCGACGCCGGCGCGACTGCGCACGCCATTGCCACCGTGACGGCTCCGAAACCACCGCCGGGTATGAACGCCGGGGTGGCTGTGCGGCCTCAGTCCTCGTCCCCGAACGCCAGCCGCCGGGCGTCCCCGCGGCCACGCACCCGCGCGATCAGCCGCGGCAGGTGCGGCAGCCCGAGTGCGGCGACGGCGAGCAGCAGCAGGGTCAGCGTCAACGGCCGGCGCACGAAGATGGTCAGGTCGTTGTCGGACAGCAGCAGCGCCCGCCGGAACTGGATCTCCATCATCGGCCCGAGGATGACGCCGAGGATCACCGGCGCGACCGGGAACTCCAGGTGCCGCATGAACATCGCGACCACGCCGATGGCCAGTGCGATGAGCACGTCGACGATGCTGCCCGACACCGCGTACACGCCCAGGACCGCGAACACGATGATGCCGGTGTACAGCAGCGGCTGCGGGATCTGCAGTACCTTCACCCAGACCCGGATCATCGGCAGGTTGAGCGCCAGCAGCAGGACGTTGCCGATGAACAGCGACGCGATCAGCCCCCAGACGAGGTCGGGCGACTTCTCGAACAGCTGCGGGCCGGGAGAGAGGTCGAAGTAGCCGAACGCGGCCAGCATGACGGCCGCGGTCGCCGACGTCGGGATGCCCAGGGTGAGCAGCGGCACCAGCACGCCGGAGAACGAGGCGTTGTTCGCCGCCTCCGGCCCCGCGACGCCCTCGATCGCGCCCTTGCCCCACTCCTGCTGGTGCTTGGAGCGGCGCCGCTCGATGGTGTACGACAGGAACGTCGGGATCTCGGCACCGCCGGACGGCAACGCGCCGAACGGGAAGCCCAGTGCGGTGCCCCGCAGCCACGGGCGCCACGAGCGGGCCCAGTCCGACCGGCTCAGCCACGCGAACCCGCCACCGGGCGGCTCCAGCGGGGTCACGGTCGCGGGGAGGTCCCGCAGCCGTGAGGCGATGTAGAGCGTCTCGCCGATCGCGAAGAGCCCGACGATGATGGTGACGACATCGACGCCGTCGAGCAGCTCCGGCACGCCGAAGGTGAACCGGGCCTGGCCGGTCAGCGAGTCGATGCCGATCAGGCCGAGGAACAGGCCGAACGCGAGCGACATCAGGCCGCGCACGATCGACGAGCCGACCATCGCCGTGACCGTGACCATCGCGAGCACCGCGAGGGCGAAGTAGTCCGACGCCCGGAACGTCACGGCGAGACTGGCCATCGGCGCCGCGACGAATGTCAGCAGTACCGTGGAGATCGTCCCGGCGACGAACGAGCCGATGGCGGCCGTGGCGAGGGCGGCCCGGGCCCGGCCGCGGCGGGCCATCTGGTAGCCCTCGATCGACGTCGCCACCGACGCCGACTCGCCGGGCGTGTTGAGCAGGATCGACGTCGTCGAACCGCCGTACATGGCGCCGGCGTAGATCCCGGCGAACATGATGAGCGTGCCGGTCGGGTCGTCGAGGCGCAGCGCCACCGGCAGCAGCAGCGCGATCGTCAGCGCCGGGCCGATGCCCGGCAGGACGCCGACGAGCGTGCCGATGGTGACGCCGACGACCGCGTACAGCAGGTTCTGCGGGGTGAGCACCGTGCCGAACCCGGCGAACAGGTCCATGACCGAGTTCATAGCGGCAGCACCCCCGCGGGCAGGGAGATGCCGAGCAGGCGGGTGAAGACCAGGTAGATGGTCAGGGCCAGGGCGATCGCGGTGACCACGTCACGCACGATCACCTCGCGCAGCGGCCGGGTGCCCAGCAGCCGCGCGGCGAGCAGGACGAACGCGGCGGTGGACAGGACGTAGCCGACCACCGTGTACTTGAGCACGATCGCGTAGCCGGCGATCGCCACCAGCAGCAGGACCGGCGTGCGCCAGTTCGCGGTGACGGGCTCTACCGGCTCGGCCGGCCGGGTGCGTTTGCGGACCTGGCCGAGCAGGTAGCCCGAGGCCACCGCGACCCAGAGCCCGGTGACGATGATCGGTGCCAGGGTGGGGCCGCCGAGCGTGACCCCGTTGTCGATGCCGGTGCGCACGGCCTGCCAGAGCAGGGCGATGCCGGCGATGAGCAGCAGGCCACCGGCCACAAGCGGGCCGGGGGTGGCCGTGGCCACCACCCCCGGCGCCGCGCCGGTGTCCGCTGGCTCCTGATGCTCAGGTGTCGCGGAGGTCATGTGCGGCTAACCCAGCCCGATCTCGGTGAGCACCGTCTTGATCCGGACACTCTCGGACTGGAAGAACGCCGCCGCGTCGTCGCCGGACTTGTAGAAGTCCTGCCACTTCTTCGCGGTCAGCTCGGCCTTCCACTGCTGCGAGGCGTGCAGGTCGTCGATAAGCTTGATGACGGCCGCGCGCTCACCGGCGCTGAGCTCGGGCGGGGCGACGACCCCGCGCCAGTTCATCAGCTCCAGGTCGTAGCCGGCCTCCTTGATGCTCGGCGCCGGGGTGCCGGCGCCGGCGTCCTCGCCCTTGGCGCTGGACACCGCGAGGGCGCGCACGGTGCCGGCCTTGACCAGGTCGGCGAACTCGCTGGTGCTGGAGACGGCGACGCTCACGTCGCCGGAGAGCAGCGCGGCCTTCGTCTCGCCGCCGCCGGAGTAGGCCACGTACTGCTTGGCGACCACCTTCGCGTCCGCGCCGGCGGTCTTGGCGAGCAACCCGACGAGGATGTGGTCGGTGCCGCCGGCCGAGCCGCCGCCCCACTTCACGCCGGTCGGGTTGGCCTTGACGTCGTCGACGAGCTGCTTGAGGGTGGTGTACTTCGAGTCGCTGCGCACGACGATGACCTCGGACTCGGCGGTCAGCGTGGCGATGGGCGTGGTCTTGCCGAGATCGACCGGCGACTTGTTCGTCACGACGCCGCCGACCATCACCAGGCCGGTGACCATCAGCTGGTGGGCGTCCTTCTGGTGACTGGTGACGAGCTCGGCCAGGCCGATGGTGCCGCCGGCGCCGGTCACGTTGCGGACCTCAGCGGACTGGCCGTTGAGGAGCTTGGCCTCCTGCAGGGTCTTCTGCATGGAGCGCGCGGTGGTGTCCCAGCCGCCACCGGCCCCGGCGGGGGCCATGATCTGCAAAGTCTTCGTCGGGTACGCCACCGCGGACGAGCCGGCCGGGGCGGGGGAGTCGCCGACCGACTGGTTGGCGCAGGCGGCGGTGAGCAGCAGCAGCGCGGTGGGCAACGCGACCGCGGGGGTCCGTCTCAACATGAAGATGTTGCTCCTGTCACGGGGTGTGGGCGAACGTGTTACGCACCATGCACCACCACGTGACCCGCGTCACGATTGTGAAGCCTGCGAGCATATTGGTCTTTTTGGTCGCCGGGCCGGCGTGCTGGTGAGCCGCTGGTACATTTCCGCGATGTGCCGGATGAGGCAGCAGCGTCGATGACCAGCCCGGCCCCCGCCCGGCGGATGTGGCCGCTCTACGCGGCCGGGTTCACCACCGCGTTCGGTGCGCACGGCATCGCCGCGAACCTCGGTGGCTTCTCCGCGGACGCGGTCACCTCGCTGCTGGTGCTGGGCGGGCTGCTGGCGCTCTACGACGGGGCCGAGGTGCTGCTCAAGCCGGTGTTCGGCAGCCTGGCCGACCGGGTCGGCGCCCGCCCGTTGCTGCTCGGCGGTCTGGTCGCGTTCGCCGTCGCCTCCGTGGTGTACGTCGCCGCGGACAGCCCGGGCTGGTTGTGGGCCGCCCGCCTCGGCCAGGGCGCGGCCGCGGCCGCGTTCTCGCCTGCGGCGTCGGCACTGGTGGCGCGGCTCAACCCGGCGGGCGGGCACGGCCGGGCGTTCGGTTCCTACGGTTTCTGGAAGTCCATCGGCTACACCCTCGGCCCCCTCCTGGGCGGGGTGCTGGTGTGGGTGGGCGGGCTGCGGCTGCTGTTCGCGGTCCTGGCGGTGCTCGGCGCGGCGGTGGCGTGCTGGGCGGCGTTGGCGGTGCCGGTCGTCCCGCCGCTGCCCAAGACCCGGCAGACGGTGCTCGACCTCGTCCGGCGGCTGACCGACCGGGTGTTTCTGGCCCCGACGGGCGCGCTGGCGGCGGCGACGGCGGCGCTGTCGGTCGGGGTGGGGTTCCTGCCCGTCACCGGCCGAGCGGCCGGACTCGACACGATCGCGACCGGCGCGGCCGTGTCGCTGCTGGCCGCCTGCGCCGCGGTCGTCCAGCCGCGGGCCGGCCGCGCCCTCGACGAGGGGCGCATCACGACGCGTACCGGGCTGGCGGCGGGCCTGGCGATCACCGCCGCGGGTCTGGCCGCCGCGATGCTGCCCGGCATGGCCGGCGTCCTGGCCGCCGCGGCCCTGATCGGGGCGGGGACCGGGCTGATCACGCCGCTGGGGTTCGCGGCGCTGGCGGCGAACACCCCGCAGGAGCGGCTCGGCCAGACCATGGGCGCCGCCGAGCTCGGCCGCGAGCTCGGTGACGCCGGCGGCCCGCTGCTGGTGGCCGTGGTCGCCTCGCTGGCCACCCTCGCCTACGGGTTCGGGGCGCTCGCGGTCCTGGTCGCGGCCGGCGCGGCGATCGCGTTCACCGCGAGGCGCAGACCCTAGGGCTGAGCGCCGTCGCGGTGCTGGATCCAGCGGATGTACTGCTGGACCTCGCGCTGCTGGGCCGCGGTGAGCCGGCCGGCGTCGAGAGCGGGTTCGCCGGGCTCGCCGGGAAGCGGCTGGTCCGGCCGGTCGGCTGCGCCGACGAGCGTGCGCAGCGCCCGGTCGAGCCGGCGCAGGCCGAGGTGGGTCGCGGCGGCGTGTGGCCCGAGCGCGCCGAGGACGCCCGGCATGACCTCGGCCAGCCGGGCGTTGCCGTCGCGGGTGACCCGCCGCCCCTCCTCGGTGAGCTCGAGCAGGCGGGAGCGGGCGTCCTCGGGGTTGGGCACCTGGGCGAGGTGCCCGCGGGCGGTGAACCGCCGGACCATCCCCGACACCGTCGTGGGTGCCATCCCGGTCCATCGCGCGACCTGGGTCGGCGTGGTCGGTCCGAGCTCGTGCAGCAGCGAGTACAGCCCGAACTCGTCGGCGGTGACGGCGAGGTCCCGCAGCATGCCGTCGAGCAGGTTCGTGGTCAGGTGCGTCAGGAGCCACACGTCGAACAACACGCTGGACGGTTTCGAGGTGCTGCTGTTACGTTGCATAAGTACTACGATACAGCACTACATAGAATGGTGATCCAGAATGTTCCGTTCCTTGATTGCCCGTGCCCGGCCGCGGCACCTCGCCGTCGCCGCGGCCGTCTACCTGCCCACGGCGGCGCTCATGTTCGGCGGCTGGACCGGGTCGCTCGCGGCGGTGCGGCGAGCGTGCGGCGGCCTCGCCCCGTTCGACGTGCGCGGCTGGTGGTCCGCCGCTGACGCCCGGGCGATGATGACCGCCTGCGGGCCGGCGGGGCGGGCCGCGTACGTCCACCAGCAGCTGCTCGACCTGCTGTACCCGGCGGCGCTGGCCGCCGTCCTGCTGCTGGCGACCGGGCTGCTGGTCCGGCGGTACGGCGAGCGCTGGTGGCCGCTGCTGCTCCCGGTCATCGTCATGACGGTCCTCGACTACGTCGAGAACGCCGGGGTGTGGACCCTGCTGCTGGACTGGCCGGATCTCCACCCGGCGGTGACCGCGGCCGCCGGAGCGGCCACGGCCGTCAAGCGCGTGGCCGGCTTCGTCGCCTTCACCGTCCCGCTGCTGCTGGCCGCGGCGGCGCTGACCGGTGCGATCCGCCGCCGCATCGTGCGTCAGGCAGGCGCGTCCCGGCCTGCGGATCGGGCCGCACACGGCCGGGCGTAGCCGCTGCCGGCCGTGACGTGTCCGGGACGGGCGTGGAACTCCTCCACGGCGGTGCGGGGTTTCCTCGGCACCGCCGGTGGTGGTGTGCTCATGCGGCGGCTGCGACCACCGACTTCACTCCCGCCGCGATGGTGTCGGGTCTGGTCGGGTCGATGACCGTGACCGGTTTGCCCTGCGGGTCGCCGCCGATCGTCACCTGCTTGATCTGCGGGAACGACGAGAGTCCCTGGACCATGGCGGCGACCGGCAGATCGCCGGCGGCGACGATGACCGTGCATCGTTGCCCGCCGAGGGTGTTGTAGAACGTCAGGCCGTTGGCCGGGGTCTGCGGTCCGGTGATGGCGAGGTACTGGACCTTGATGAGGGTGGCCTCGGAGGCTTCCCGCATGCCGGCCCACGCCGCCTTGGCGAGGTCGCCCCTGAGGTCGTGTTCGTCGGTGAGCAGGCACGCCGTCGTGGCCTTGTACTGACGCTCCCGGGGTGGCGCCGCCGCCGGCTCGGGCCAGGCGAGCCAGGAGAGCAGCCCGGCAGCGATCACGCCGGCGGTCACAACGGTCAGGATGCGCTGTCGTCGGGTCAAGTCGTGGAGTTTCACCGCGCCACCCTCGGGTCCACTGTTCTGGTGCGGGTCACGGTAGTGCCTCGCGGCCGGAGCGGTCACCGCGATCAACCTCAAGACATACTCAAGACCTTGAACATGTGGCTGTATCGATGTGACCAGGGCCGTCGCAGCGGCATCCTCAAGACATACTCAAGACCCTGCCCATGGAACTATCTCAATTTTGAACGACGACCACAGAATTCGTGGCGTGGATCTCCCGGACCGCACCGCCAGGACCAGGCGGACAAAGCGCGTGGTCGCGCTCGCCACCATCGCGGCGCTCGTCATGAGCGTCGGTGCCATGCCCACGGCAGCTCCGGGCAGGGACGGCTTCCCCCTCGATGTGCTGCACTGGTTCCTCGACGACTGGCGCTCGACCGCGCTGCCGATGGTCGGCGGGCTGCCGGAGCAGGCGCGGGGCGGCCAGCCCGGCCCCCATCACGTACCGGTGGACGACACGAGCGCGCACCGGGGCTCGGGACGCGCGCCGGGCACCGGCATCGGCGCGCTGCCGGCGTACGTGGACCCGTCGTCGACCGGTGGCCGGTTGGCGGGCCCGTCGACGACGCCGACCCAGGCGAGCGACGCGAGCTTCGACCCGGAGCGCAGCAAACGCATCGTGTCGGCAGCGACGGAGACGTCCGACATCTATGTGAACCCGGACGGCTCGTACACCCGGAAGGTGTACCAGCAGCCGGTGAACTTCAGGGCGAAGGGCGGCGAGTGGACGCCGATCGACTCGACGCTCGTCCGCGGCGGCGACGGGCGGTACCGCCAGAAGGCCAACGCGGTGTCGACCGACCTCGCGGCGCGCGCGGACGATCCGCGCCTCGCTGAACTGCTGGTCGACGACGCGCACGGGCTGTCGTACGCGCTCGCCGGCGCCAGGGGCGCCGATGCCCAGGTGGACGGGGACACGGTGGTGTACCCCGGCGTGCTGCCCGGCGTCGACCTGATGTTCGAGACCCGGGCGAGCGGCACCAAAGAGTCGATCGTCCTGCACTCGGCCGACGCGCCGACGTCGTACCTGTTTCCGTTGCGGCTGCGGGGTC
>NZ_JAHYSG010000026.1 GCF_022095675.1 Dactylosporangium sp. AC04546
CCTGGTCCCGCCCCGGGGGATGGCCCCGCTTCGGCGCCTGCCCCCGCTTCGGCGGCCAGCTTGGGCCCAGCCAGCGGCTCGGCTTCGGCCAGCGGCTCGGCTTCGGCCAGCGGCTTGGGTCCGGGGGTCCAGGCCGTGGCGCCTTTCAGCCCCGCCCCGGCGCCCGGTCCCGTCTCGGCGACCAGCCCGGCCGCGGTCAGCGGTCCAGCGGGTCCGGGGGTGCGGATCGTGGCGCCCTCCAGTCCCGTCCCGGCGGCCGGCCCCGCCCTGGCCACCTCTTCGGCGCCTGGCTCAGGCCTGGGCTTGGTCGCCGCGCCATCACCGGCCGACTTCCCGGGCGCCGAGGCTGTGGACTTCGGCGAGCTCGCCGGGGTCGGGCTGTTCGCCGCGGAGCCCGAGATCGACGCCGAAGAACTGCGGGCCGCATCCGCGCCCTTCGCTGCGATCGCCGAGGCCATGGCCGTCGTGCGGGCACACACGCCCGAGCTGCCCGAGGCGGAGCGGGTCGACGAGGAGCGGCGTGAAGCGCATATGCGGACGGGGCTGCGGGCGGCGCTCAAGGAGTACGAGCGGGTGGCCGTCGTCTGCGGGGCCTGGCACGTTCCTGCGCTCACGGCGCCGCTGCCCAGTGCCGCGGCCGATGCGGCGGTGCTCAAGGGGCTGCCCAAGGTCAAGGTGGCCGTGACCTGGGTGCCGTGGACGCATGCACGGCTGGCGTCCTGGCAGGGGTACGGGGCGGGGGTGCGTTCACCGGGGTGGTACCACCACCTGTTCACCTCCGTGGACCGGCACGTGATCGAGCGGTGGCTGGTCAAGGCGGCCGGCGTGCTGCGTAAGGACGGCGTGCCCGTGTCCAGCGCCCATGTCATCGAGGCGACGCGGCTGGCCGAGGCGCTCGCCACCATGCGCGGGCGGCCGCTCGCCGGGCTGGCCGAGGTCACCGATGCGGCGCATGCGGTGCTGTGCGACGGCGACGACCTGCGGCTCAGCCTGATCAACCGGCGACTGGTGGTCGGCGACCGGCTCGGGCGGGTGCCGGACAAGACGCCGGCGGTCCCGATCTCGCGCGACGTCGCCAGCAGCCAGCGGCGGCTCCGGCTGCCGCCCAAGGTCGAGCGCCGGGAGCTGCGGCTCGACCTGCGCCAGGCGTTCGACCTCGACCGCAGCCGACTGCTGCACCGGCTCCGCCTGCTCGGGGTCGAATGGGGCAAGGTGCTGGCCGCGGCCAAGGGCAAGGGCACCTTCCGCGAGGAGTGGGAGATCGCCTGGCAGCCGGAGTTCGAGGTCGACCTGATCGAGGCGGGGGCGTACGGGACGACGGTGCTCGAGGCGGCCACCGCGCGCGTCGCCGAGCAGGCCGCAGCGGCGGAGACGCTCGCCGACGTGACCAAGCTGGTCGAGCGGTGCCTGCTCGCCGACCTGCCGGCGGCGCTGCCGGGAGTGCTGGACGCGCTCGACGAGCGGATGGCGCTCGACGCCGACGTCGCCCACCTGATGGACGCGCTGCCGGCGCTGGCCAGGACGCTGCGATACGGCGACGTGCGCGGGACGGATCTGTCCTCGCTGCGGGCCGTGACGTTCGGGATGATCACGCGCATCTGCGTCGGGCTGCCGGCCGCGGTCGGCGGGCTCGACGACGCCGCGGCGGCGGTCATGCGCGACCGGATCGACGGGGTGCAGGGCGCGCTCGCGCTGGTCGACGATGCCGACGCCACCGCGCGCTGGCAGGCGGTACTGGGCGGGCTGTCCACGCGCGACGACCTGCACGGCCTGCTCACCGGGCGGATGACGCGGCTGCTGCTCGACGCCGGCAGCGTCGACGCGGAGCAGGTCGGGGTGCGCATGGCGCTGGTGCTCACCGTCGGTGTGCCGGTGGCGCGGGCCGCGGCCTGGATCGAGGGGTTCCTGGCCGGTGACGGGCTGCTGCTGGTGCACGACGAGCGGCTCCTCGGGCTGGTCGACGCCTGGCTCACGGGCATTCCGGCCGAGGGGTTCGTGGAGGTGCTGCCGCTACTCCGGCGGACGTTCAGCGGGTATCCGGCGCCGCAGCGGCGCATGATCGGCGAGCGGGCGGCGACCATCGGCACCGGTGGGCGGCGCCGCGGCGGCGAGGCCGACGAGCACATCGACGCGGAGCGGGGGGCGCTGCTGCTGCCGGTCGTCGCCAAGCTTCTGGGGAGGGAAGTGTATGGATGACGAGCGGCTCCGGAGGTGGCGGCTCGCGCTCGGCGGCGCGGAGGGCGGCGAGGGCACCGGCTACAGCCTGACCGGCACCGACGCCGCGGTGGACGCCGCGCTCGGTGCGCTCTACGACGGCACGCCTGACAGCCCGACCCAGCGTGGGGCCGGTCTGGGAGCGTCGGCGCCGAGGGTCGCCCGCTGGCTGGGCGACATCCGCCAGTACTTCCCGTCCACCGTCGTCCAGGTCATGCAGGCCGACGCCATCGAGCGGCTCAACCTGACCCGGCTGCTGCTGGAGCCGGAGATGCTCGACGCGGTCGAGCCCGACGTGCACCTCGTCGGCACGCTGCTGTCGCTCAACCGGGTCATGCCCGACAAGAGCAAGCGCGCGGCCCGCAAGGTCGTCGCGAAGGTCGTCGCCGAGCTGGAGCGGCGGGTCGCCCAGCCGACCCGCACCGCGCTGAGCGGCGCGTTGAACCGGGCGGCCCGGGTCAACCGGCCCCGCCACCACGACATCGACTGGGACAAGACGATCCGCGCCAACCTCCGCCACTACCAGCCCGACCTGCGCACGGTGGTGCCGGAGCGGCTGGTCGGGTATGGGCGCCGCGCCCAGTCCGTCCAGCGTGACATCGTCCTGTGCGTCGACCAGTCCGGCTCGATGGCCGCGTCGGTGGTGTATTCGGGGGTCTTCTCGGCGGTACTGGCATCGATGCGCTCCCTGAAGACCTCGCTCGTCGTCTTCGACACCGCGGTCGTCGACCTGACCGACAAGCTGGCCGACCCGGTCGACGTGCTGTTCGGCACGCAGCTCGGCGGCGGCACCGACATCAACCGGGCGATCGCCTACGGCCAGCAGCTCATCACCAGGCCGCGCGACACCATCTTCGTGCTGATCAGCGACCTGTACGAGGGCGGCGTCCGCGACGAGATGCTGCGCCGCGTGGCCGCGATGACGTCGGCGGGCGTCCAGGTGATCGCGCTGCTCGCGCTGTCGGACGAGGGCGCCCCGGACTACGACCACGAGAACGCCGCCGCGCTGGCGGCGCTGGGGGTCCCGGCCTTCGCCTGCACGCCGGACGTGTTCCCGGAGCTGATGGCGGCCGCGATCGAGCGGCGTGACCTGCACCCGATCATCGAACGGACGAAGGCTTAGGCCCTGTCCTGCCGATCATGCCGGCCTGCGACGGGCCCAGATTCCGTCTGGCGCCGCCCCGCGAAAGCCCGGTTACAACACCGGTAGCCGGACTTCCGCGGGGCGACGCCAGACGAAATCTGGACTCCGTCTCGGCTCGACATGATCGGCAGGACAGGGCCTAATCGGCGGGCTGGGTGCGCAGGTAGCGGGCGAAGTGGGGGACCGTGAAGGCGACCGTCCCCCGCTCGCCCGAGTAGATCAGGCCCTTCTTGATCAGCGCGTCGCGGGCCGGGGAGAGGCTGGCCGGCTTGCGGCCCAGGGACTTGGCGATCTCCGCCGTCGGCACCGCCTCCGACACATCGACGGCGGGGAGGAGGGTCGCCATCGTGCGCATGTACTCCCGCTCGGCAGGCGTCGCCCGCTCGTAGCGGGAGCCGAAGAAGCCCACCGCCAGCTCGGCCTCCGCCTCGGGCGCCGCCACGCGGACATCGGCGGCCGTGATCGGCGAACGCGGGGCGTGGTCCCAGGTGGCCTTGCCGTAGGCCTGGACGAAGTACGGGTAGCCGCCCGAGGCCTCGTACAGCGCGTCGAGGGCCTTCTCCTCGTACTCGACCTCCTCCCGATCCGCGGGCGCCGTCAGCGCGAGGTCGGCCGCGATCCGATCCAGCCGGTCGATGCGCTGGTACCGGAAGAGGCGCTCGGAGTACGACTTGGAGGCCGAGAGCAGCGCCGGCAGGTGGGGCAGGCCCGCGCCGACGACGATGAGTGGGGCGCCGGTCTGCGAGAGCTCGTGGCACGCCGCGCACAGCGCCGAGACGTCGTCGGCCCCCAGGTCCTGCATCTCGTCGATGAACAACGCCACGCCCGTGCCGACGTCAGTGGCCACGCTGGCGGCGTCGGTGAACAGCTCGACCAGGTCGATCTCGATGTCGCCCGAGTCGGCGCGCCCGGTGGTCGGCGGCACGTCGATGCCCGGCTGCCAGCGGTCGCGCAGCTTCGACGGCGGCTTGCGCGGATCCTCTCGCATCGCGAACGCCTTGAGCACGCCGAGGAACTCGTCGATCCGGTCAGGCGCGCGGTGGTGCGGGGCGAGCTCCCGGATCGCCATGTGCAGCGCGGCCGAGACGGGGCGGCGCAGCGATTCGTCGGGGCGGGCCTCGATCTTGCCGGTGCCCCAGAGCCGGGAGATGGCCTGCGAGCGCAGCGTGTTGAGCAGCACGGTCTTGCCGACGCCGCGCAGGCCGGTGAGGACGAGCGAGCGCTCGGGCCGGCCGCGGGCGATGCGCTCCAGCACCACTTCGAAGGCGTGCAGCTCGCGGTCGCGACCGGCGAGCTCGGGCGGACGCTGCCCGGCGCCGGGCGCATACGGGTTGCGAACCGGATCCACGATCGCACAGTATCGGCGTCTCTAGCCCAGGGGCTAGAACCGCGTAGAAGAACCTCTACGGCGTGTCGTGGGATATCTAGCGTTTTCTAGCGCAGGCACAAGACTGCCCAATAAGGCGGCAGTGAAGCCCGCACCCCGGCTCGAACGAATGTACTACAACCCTACTCCGTGTCAAATCACCGGGGGTCGCGTCGGACAGAAGTTCGAACGAAATCAGGAACAAAACCGGCCCGATCCCCCCATCGAGGACCGGGCCGGTAACGCGGAGTAGCATGTCAGGTACGCAACTTCAGGCAGAGCACGAAGTCGTTCGTGTTGACCGTGCTGTCGAAGTAGTAGTCGTGGGTGTAGCCGGCGACGCCGTTGCACTTCTTCACGTCGGTCGTGGCCGTGATCCGCTTGAGCACCTCGAACGTGCCCGGCGCGCAGGCGATCTTCTCCAGCTTCGGCGCCTTGGTCGTGCCCCGGTTGATCAGGCACTCGCCGACCTTGACGGTCGCCGCGTCACCGGCCGAGACGCCGGTCGGGCTGGCCGAGGCGGAGCTCGAGGGCTGGGCCGACGCCGCGTTGGAGGCGGCGTTGCTCGGGTTGGTCGAGGGCCCCGCCGACGGGGTCTGCGGCTTCTCGTCCTTCTGGAGCATGTAGTAGATGCCGGCCGAGCCGCCGCCGCACAGCAGCAGCACGAGCACCGCTACGAAGGCGACCGCCGCGCCGGACTTCTTCTTCGGCGGCGGCGAGGGAGGCGGGCCCCACTGCGGCGGCTCCTGCCCGTAACCCGGGTCGCGGCCGTAGCCAGGGTCGGGGCCATAGCCGGGAGGCTGACCGTAGCCGCCGCCCTGCTGTCCGTAGCCGCCGCCCTGCTGTCCGTATCCACTACCGGGGTTGCCCCACTGTGTGTTGTCCTGACCGTAGCCGCCGGGTGGCGCGCTGTAGGGGTCCGGCTGGCCGTAGGGATCCGGCTGCCCGTGCTGCTGCCACGGGTCCTGCGGCTGGCCCTGGTACGGTCCGCCCGGCGGTCCGTAACCCGACATGTCGATCCCTCCTGCGCTGGCGGTGGCGAACAGAGCCTAACGGGGTCTTCGCTGCTACGGTACTGCCCCCACCTGCCACTTCCGCCTCACGGATCCGTGCCGAACCATCCTCAGATCAGCCGCAACTGTCGATCTTTCGGCTTGCGTGGCGCGGCCGCGCCACGGCGTTCCAGCAGGCCGGGGTCGATGGCCGACAGGAACGGCGTCGGCGGCATCTCGCGCTCCGAACCGTGCCGGAAGCGCGTGCGGCTGTGCGAGAGGAAGAGCCGGTCCTGGGCCCGGGTAAGGCCGACGAAGAACAGCCGGCGCTCCTCGGCGACGTCGTCCTCCGACTGCCGCGCCCCGGCGAACGCCCGCAGCGGCAGCAGCCCGTCCTCGCAGCCGACCATGAAGACGACCGGGAACTCGAGGCCTTTCGACGCGTGCAGCGTCAGCAGGGTCACCCGATCGGCGCGTGGATCCCAGCCGTCGACCTCCGCGCCGGTCGCGAGCGCGCCGAGGAACTCCTCGAGGTCGCTGCCGACCCGCAGGGCGAGCGGGGTCATCAGCTCGACGGCGTTCCACACGTCCGCCTCGCTCAGGCCGAGCACGTCGGAGTCGAGCTGGCCGCAGCGGCCGGCCACGACCTGGCCGGCCAGGCGCACCCGGGCCGCGATCGAGCCCCCGAGTCCGCCGGCGAACCGCAGCTCACGGGCGAGGGCGGCGACGCCCGGCCGGTCGAGCAGCCGGTCGTGCGACCGCTTCTGCACCGGGATGCCGGCCCGGGACAGGGCGTCGACGACCGGGCCGGCCTGGCTGTCGGTGCGGTACAGCACGGCGATGTCCGAGAAGGACATGGCGCCCACGGTCGCGCGGGAGTCGACCCGCCCGTCGTGCGAGCGGTGCGACAGGCCGCCGACCAGCTCGTCGACGGTGCGCACGACGAAGTCGGCCTCGTCGGCGACGGACACCGCCGGATAGAGCCCGACCATCGGCGCCTCGAGGTCGAGCCGCGCCGGGTCGAGCCGGCGGCCCGGCACCAGCGTGGTCGGGGCGATCGCCTGGACGGCGGCGGCCAGGATCGGCGCCGACGAGCGGTAGTTGCGGGTCAGCCGGACCACCCGCGCGTCGACCTCGGACGTCGAGAAGTCGGTGGTGAACCGCAGGAAGAACGAGACCTCGGCGCCGCGGAACGAGTAGATCGCCTGGTCCGGGTCGCCGATCGCGCACAGGTTGCCGCCGGGTGGGCAGAGCAGCCGCAGCAGCTCGTACTGCACCGGGTCGACGTCCTGATACTCGTCCACGAAGATCCACTGCCAGCGCGTGCGGTAGCGGTCGACCAGTGCCGGCGACTCCGACAGCAGCTGGACGGTCAGCGTCAGCAGCTCGTCGAGCGACACCAGGTCCCGGGCGCGCAGCGCCTTGGCCAGCGTCTCCTGCATCGCCGGGTCCGTCAGCGCCTTGCGGGCCTCCCGCTCCGACAGCGGCTCCAGCGCCCCCAGCAGGTCGGCCTCCTCGGCGATGCGGAACTGCGCGGTCAGCCCGACGGCCTCCGAGTGCTCCCGCAGGATCGACAGGCCGAGCGCGTGGAACGTCGACACCGTGACCGCCTCGGTCACCGGCCCGAGCAGCCCCTCCAGCCGTTCCCGCATCTCCTCCGCGGCCCGCCGGGTGAACGTGATCGCCAGGCACTCCTCGGGATACACGTCCAGCTCGGCGCAGAGATACGCGATCCGGTGGGTCAGCGTGCGCGTCTTGCCGGTGCCCGGCCCCGCGACGATGAGCAGCGGCCCGCCGGGCGCCGAGGCGGCCACCCGCTGCAACGCGTCGAGCCGGTCGAGCAGGCCGGTGCCGACCTCCTCCATGCCGGCCAGCATGGGTTCGAGCGGTTCATGTGGCGACGGCGGCGGGGCGATCGGCGGCGGAGCCTCGACGATCGGCGGCTCGGACGCCCTGGGCCGGCGCTTCGGCGCGGCTTTCGCGACAGGTTGCCGCTGCTTCGGTACCACAGGAATGTCGAACAACGTCTCCTCTTGGACGGCAGGCGCGAGCTCGGCCGGGTCGAACAGCCGGATCACGCCGTACTCGCCGTCGTACCCGGGCGTCCGGTGCACCTGGCCGCGCCGCAGCCGCCCGATGCCCTCCCCGAGCAGCTCGCCGCCGACGCGTGCGATCTCCTCGACCGGCACGTCACGCAGGATCGCCAGCTCCGAGCCCAGCTCCGCGACGAGCGTGTTGAGCTGGGCGTCGACCGTCTTCGACTTCGGCCCCACGCCGTTGATCTCGCCGAGAATCTCGTGCAGCTGGATCAGGTGCGTCACGCCCGGCGCGCCCGCCGGCATGAACCCGTCCGGCCGGTCGGCCAGCTCCTCGACGCGGTGCAGGACGCCGACGGTCAGCGGCTTTCCGCACTCCGGGCAGCGCCCCTGCGCTTCGCGGGTGCGGGCCGGCGGCCAGTTGACGTCGCACGCCCGGTGCCCGTCGGCGTGGTACTTGCCCTCCTCGGGGAAGAACTCGAGCGTGCCGACCAGTCCGTCGCCGGTGCGCAGCGCGTCGCGCACGCGGAAGTAGTCGAGTTCGGCCGACAGGAGCGTCGCCTCTCGCGCCAGCGCGGGCGCGGAGTGTGCGTCGGAGTTCGACACGAGCCGGTACCGGTCGAGGGAGGACACCCGCCAGTTCATCTCCGGGTCGCTGGACAGCCCGGTCTCCACGGCGAAGATGTGGTCGGCCAGGTCGGCGTAGCAGTCGGCGATCGCGTCGAAGCCCGACTTCGAGCCGAGCGCCGAGAACCACGGCGTCCAGATGTGGGCCGGCACCAGATACCCGTCGGGGCTGGCCTCCAGCGTGATCTCCAGCAGGTCGCGCGAGTCGAGGCCGAGGATCGGGCGGCCGTCGGAGCCGAGGTTGCCGATCCGGCCGAGCGCGGTGTTGAAGCGGGCGACCGCTTCGAAGTCGGGCTGGTAGATCAGGTGGTGCACCTTGCGGGTCTTGTCGCCCCGCTTGTAGATCGTCGAGATCTCCACCGACAGCATGAACCGGACCTCGGGCTCGGACAGCCGCGGAGGCAGCCGGCGCTTGACGTCCGCGTCGCGCTCCGGGTCGAGCCGGAAGAGCCCGGGCTCGGCCGGTACCAGCACTTCGCGCAGGTGGTCGTGCCAGGCCGGATGGGTGAAGTCGCCGGTGCCGAGCAACGTGATGCCCTTGCGCCGCGCCCACCAGCTGAGGGTCTCCATGCTGAGATCACGACTGCACGCCCGCGAATACTTCGAGTGGATGTGGAGGTCCGCGACAAAGTTCGAAGGCACGCTGCATCCTGTCACAGCCGCCTCAGGCGACGCCCGCTACGCGCCGTGCAACTCCACGACCGAGATGTCCGGCGGCGCCCCGAATCGCACCGGCGGTCCCCAGAAACCAGCACCGCGCGTGACGTACACCTGCGTGCCGTCCACATTGCCCAGTCCGGCCACGACCGGCGCCTCCAGCGCCACCAGCAGGTTGAACGGCACCATCTGCCCGCCGTGCGTGTGCCCGGACAACTGCAGGTCGACGCCGTGCTTCGCCGCGTCGTGGGCCTGGACGGGCTGGTGGGCGAGCAGCACCACCGGCCGTGCCGGGTCCCGCCCGCCGAGCGCCTTGGCGAAGTCCGGCCCGTCACCCACGTCGGAGCCGGTCACGTCGTTGACCCCGGCGAGATCGAGCCCCTGGATGTCGACGCGCTCGTTGCGCAGCACCCGCACCCCGAGCGAGTTCACTTCGTCGACCCACTCCTGGTAGCCCGAGAAGTACTCGTGGTTGCCGGTCACGAAGAAGCTTCCGTGCCGCGCCTTGAGGTCCTGGAGCGGCTCGGCGGCGGAGCCGAGCTCGGCGACGCTCCCGTCGACCAGGTCGCCGACGACCGCCACCAGGTCGGCGTCGACGGAGTTGATGATCCGCACGATCCGCTCGGTGTGGGACCGCCCGAGCAGCGGCCCGAGGTGGATGTCGGACACGAGGGCGATCCTGAACCCGTCCATGCTCGCCGGCAGCTTCGCCAGCCGGACCGGCACCCGCTTGAGCTGCGGTTCGCCGAGCGCCTGGTAGGTCCCGACGCCGACCGCCCCGACGGAGAGCGCCCCGGCGGTCGCGGCGAGCGACCGCCCGAGCAGCAACCGCCGCGCCGGATCGAACTTCGGGTCCGGCGCAGCCGGCAACGGCTCAGCAGCGGAGACGGTGGGCGTCGAGGTGGTGGACGCCGTCGACTCCGCGGCGACCTCCGCGAGCGCGGGCGAACCCGACGCCACCTCGGCGTGCACGGCAGGACGGCGGCGGAGCCACGGGCGCAGGGCCAGGCGGGGTAACTCCAGCAGGGCCAGCGTCACCAGCAGGTAGAACATCAGGGCCAGCCACAGATACCCCGGCCAGGCCAGGATCGGCTGCTGCGAGTGCGGCAGGACCCGGGTGCCGACGAGCGTGACCGGCAGCAGGAGGGCGAGCGCGATCACGGCCACCGTGCCCGCGCGGCGCACGCGGCCGGGGGCGGTGGTGTCCTTGACCAGGCGCTTCCACAGGTAGAAGTGGATGGAGCCGAGGATCAGCAGCACCACCGCGAGGAACACGACGATCACGGGATCAGCCGCCCGCGAAGGGTGGGAGGACGTCGACCGTCGCGGTCGTCGGGAGAGCGGCGGTGTGGTCGCGCCAGGAGACGCCGTCGACCAGGAACGAGCAGGCCGTCAGGACCGACGTCAGGCGGGGGCGGTCGGTCGTGATCAGGGTGACCAGCTCGTCGAGCGTCGCCGCTTCGAGCTTCTCCTCGGGCACGCCGGCGGCCGCGCGGGCCCCGGCGAAGTAGCGCACCAGCAGCACGCCGCTCAGCCTCCGATCGCCGACATGGGGCGGATGGGCTGCAGGAAGCGGGGGTCGTCGATCCCGTGGCCGGCCGGCTTGCCCCACATCGCCTTGCGCCACAGGTCGGCCAGCTCCTCGTCGGTCGCGCCGGAGCGCAGGGCCCCGCGCAGGTCGGTCTCTTCCTGGCTGAACAGGCATGAGCGGACGGCGCCGTCGGCCGTGAGCCGGGTGCGGTCGCAGGCGCCGCAGAACGGGCTCGACACGCTGGCGATGACGCCGACGCGGGCCGGGCGGCCGTCGACCGCCTCGTGACCCTCGACCAGCCAGGTCTCGGCGGGCGCGCCGCCCCGGCGGGCCGGGTCGGGCAGCAGCGTGAACGCGGAGCGCAGCTGGGCCAGGATCTCGGCGCCGGTGACCATCTCCTCCCGGCGCCAGGTGTGGCCGGCGTCGAGTGGCATCTGCTCGATGAACCGCAGCTCGTAGCCGTTGGCCAGGGCGAACCGCAGCAGCGGCACCGCCTCGTCGTCGTTGAGCCCGCGCAGCAGCACCGCGTTCATCTTCACGGGGACCAGCCCGGCCGCTGCGGCCGCGGCGAGGCCGGCGACCACGTCGGCGTGCCGGTCGCGGCGGGTCAGCTCGTTGAAGCGGGCCGGGTCGGTGGTGTCGAGCGAGACGTTGACCCGGTCGAGCCCGGCGGCGGCAAGCGGAGCAGCGAGCCGCGTGAGGCCGATGCCGTTGGTGGTCAGCATGGTCTGCGGGCGCGGGTCGAGGGAGGCGACCGCCCGCACGATCTCCGGCAGGCCCCGGCGCAGCAGCGGCTCGCCGCCGGTGAACCGCACCTCGGTGACGCCGAGCCGGGTCGCGGCGACGGTGATCAGCCGCACGACCTCGGCGTCGGTGAGCAGCGTGGGGCTGGGCAGCCAGTCGAGGCCCTCCGCCGGCATGCAGTAACTACAGCGCAGGTTGCACCGGTCGGTCAGTGAGACCCGCAAGTCGGTCGCCACGCGGCCGTGCCGGTCGGCAAGACCGGCGCCAGGAGGCTCCGAAGCGGTCATGTTCGAAACGGTACCTGAAGGCACCGACAGTTTTAGAGCGAGCGAATGGTGGATCGGACGGACTCCCGGTACGACGCCCCGAACAGGGCCGTGTGCACCAGCAACAGGTACAGCCGGTGCAGGGGAACCCGCTCGCTCCAGCCATCAGACAGCGGCCACGACTCTTGGTAGGCGGCCAGCAACCGATCGTAGAACGGCGTCCCGCCCCACAGGCCCATCAGCGCCAGGTCGGTCTCCCGGTGCCCGCCGTGCGCCGCCGGGTCGACCAGCCAGCCGTCACCGCGCCGATCCCAGACCACGTTCCCAGGCCAGAGGTCACCGTGGATCCGCGATGGCGGCTCGTCGCCGCCATATGACGAAATATCGGACATCACCCGCGACACTGCTGCCACGTCATCCGGCGTCAACGCGCCATTCGACGCAGATGTCCGCAAGAACGGCTCGAGCCGATGCAAAGCGAACCACGCCCCCCACGGACCCGGCGAAGGATCATTCGGCAAAGGAGCGGTGCCGATGTACCCGGGCCACGCGGCCCCGAAGGACGGCGCACCCGCTCGGTGCAGCGCCGCCAATCGATGACCGAGCCGCTCGGCGCCCGCCGGCGTGGCCTCGCCGTGATCGATCCAGGTCAGTGCCAGCATGTCCGGAAGCACGGCGATCACCTCCGGTACAAAATCCGCACCACCCGACCGAAGCCAACGCAACCCCTCCGCCTCGGCCTCGAAGAAGCCGGGCGGTGGATCGACCAGCGTTTTGGCGAACAGCGACCCCCCGTCGTCGAGGGTGAGCCGCTGCGCGGTGCAGATCGACCCAACGGGCACCGGCGTCTCCCGGATCCGCTGGTGCTTGAGGAACGTCGGCAGCTGCGAGGGATGCGCCTTGAGGTAGTCGAGATCCATCAGCGCTCCGTTCGCAGGTGGTGTGTAGCGGCCAGCAGCGGCGGCACGAGCGCCCCGCCGACCAGGCTCAACAGGCTCATGACCCGATCGGACGTGCCCATGTGACCGGCGTGCAGCGCGTGGTAGCCGAAGTGCAGTGTGCCGAACACGGCGGTCGCGATCCCGGCGAGCCAGCTGACGGCCGGCTGGTCGAGGATCGCCGCGCCCACGAACAGCACCGCCAGCGTCAGCATCGTGGCGCCCAGGTCGACGACGAGGTGTTGGTTGTACGGCGGATACGCCGACGTCCACCGCAGCCCGAACCCGGGAAAGGTGCCGTAGAAGTGCGCGGGCGCGGCCACGGCCCACCCGCCCCACACCAGGTTGACCAACCCGAGAGCGGCGAACCCGGCACGCCGGAGGAGTCTAGTCGCGGGCGGCCCGGAGAGCTTCACGCGCGTCATCGTACGAGCGCAGCACCTCGCGCACGGGCGCGACGATGTGCGTGGCGGCGACCTCGGCGATCGCGTCGCGCAGCCGGCGCTCGGCCCGCGACCGGGCCCGGCGGGCGGCGATCCCGACCACGGGCCGGACCACCACCGCGAGCAGCAGCCCGAAGAGCAGGCCGCCGCCGAGCAGCACGGTGGCGAGTGGCAACCGCCCGACCTGCGGGCCGTCGAGGTTGGGCAGGCCGAGGAACGCGAACACGGCCCGCACGGCCAGCCAGACCAGCCCGGCCAGGGCGGTCGCCGCGCCCAGCCACTGGAGCGCGCCGACCAGCCGCCACCAGACCGGCTTGCGGGCCATACCGAGGTCGGCCGAGGCGACGGCGACGTCAAGCGCGTCGGGCACGTCGTCGACCCGCGAGCGCGACGCCTTCATGACGGCCTCCGGCCACGGCTCTGGCAGCCCGGCCCCCGCGTGCTGGGCGACCTCGCGGGAGGCCAGCGTGACGGCCGCCTTCTGCGCGGCCGTCGACTCGGGCAGCGAGGTGGCCGACGGGGTCGGCAGCGGCTTGCTCGGCAGGTGCAGCCGGCGCAGTGGGTCGGGCCGCAGGCGGCGTATCCAGCGGGCGACGGGCCAGCCGAGCGAGCCCGTGGCGCGGTGGCGGTACGTGCGCTCGGTGGCCTCGACGACGATCGGCACCCCGGCCGCCGCGGACAGCGACCCGGCCAGCCGGTCGACGGTGTCGCGGGAGATCCGCTCGCCCCCGCCGGTGTCCACGGCGACGATCGGCTCCAGCCCGGCGACCGCCTCGCTGACGTCGCCGGCGAGGCGGCGCAGCGACGACTGCCGGTCGGCGACCGCCCGCTCCAGCGTGGCCCGCAGCGTGGCCAGGCCGGGCTGCCCCTTGGCCGAGGTGGCGAAGGCGGGCACCCCGCCGAGGCCGTCAGCCTCGAGCAGCCGCTGGAGGTCGGCGACGAGCCGCTGGCTGTCGGCGCGGTTGAGCCGGTCGGCCTGGTTGAGCACGACCACGGTGACGTCGCGGTGCCGCTGGAAGTTGGCGAGGTACTGCTGGTGGACCACCCGGTCGGCGTACTTCTGGGGGTCGAGCACCCACACGACCAGGTCCACGAGGCGCAGCAGCCGGTCGACCTCCATGCGGTGCTGGGCCTCGATCGAGTCGAAGTCGGGCAGGTCGAGCAGCACCAGCCCGCGCAGCGCCGCCTCGTCCTCGCCGTCGAGCGCGCTCTCCCGGTTGAACCGGCGGCTGGGCGGCACGCCGAGCCAGTCGAGCAGCGGCCCGGCTCCGGCCGGCCCCCACACGCAGGCATGCGCGACGCCGGTCGTCGGGCGGCGGACCCCGACCCGGGACAGCTGGAACTTCGAGATCGCGTTGAACAGGCTGGACTTGCCGCTGCCGGTGGCGCCGGCCAGCGCCACGACGGTGTGCGCGCGGGAGAGGGCCAGCCGCTCGCCGGCCCGGTCGATCACGGTCCGCGCGGTGACCAGCTGTTCCTCGGGCACGTGCTCCTCGGCCGCGCGCACGAACCGGCGCAGGCCGTCGACCCGGGCCACCAGCCGGTCGGCGTCGGCCGACCCGCCACCCTGGCGCGGTATCGCCTGCTTGATCCGTTCGACAAGGCTCATGACGTTCCGTCCAGATCGGCCGCCAGGCGGGCGTTGTGCACCGTCGTGCTCGCGCCGCGCAGGCGGGCGGCCTCGTCCTCGTCGATGCCGGCCCCCTCCAGCGCGCTGCGGAACCGGCTGGACTCCTCGTCGAACAGCGTCGCGACCCGTTCGACGAGGTCGCGGCGGGCCCGCTCGGCCAGGGCCCGGACGGCCTGGTCGCCGAAGATGGCCTCCAGTACTTTCTGCGCGGCGACGGTGGTCCCGCCGGCCACGGCGATCTCGGCGCCGGTCGGGATGAACGCGGTCGCCGCGAAGACGCTGACCATGACCAGCAGCCCGGTGGCGTTGACGGCGTAGGCGCTGGCCCGGGCGAGGACCCGCTTGTCGCCGGCCTCGGTGCGCACCAGCTCGAGGACCGAGCGCTGCCAGTCACGGATCAGCCGGCCGATCCGCTCGTCGAGGTCGTCGGACGGGCTGGCGAGGCTCGGCGCGGCGTCGAGCAGCGCGGCGCCGGCCGGGTGCGCCCGCCAGGCGGCGGCCGCGTTCTCGGCGGCGTCGGTGGCGGCGCCCTTGAGCAGGACGGACAGCCCGGTGCCGATGGCCTCCTGGAAGCGGGCGCCGGGTGCCGGCCGGCCGGTGATCGCGGCCACCATCCGGTCCCGGGCCTTGCCGACCCGGGCCTGCAGGGCGCGCATGATGTCGCCGGTGCCGACGAGCTCCTGCCAGCGGGCGAGTACCTCGCCGCGCAGCAGCGCGCCGTCGTGGATGCCCTTCCCGACCGAATCGGTGGCGGCCCGGTAGGCGCCGCGGACCGCCTCCTGGAGCACCTGGGCGGCGGCCAGCTGGTCGTCGGCGGCGGCGGAGAGCACCACGACGTCGACGGTGAGAGCGTCGATCGCCCCGGCGACGGTCTGCCGCACGACGGCGGCCCGGGCGTCGGCGTCGCGGGCGAGCCGGGTGAACCAGTCGCGCAGCGGGCCGACCTGCGTCTCGGTGAGCAGGCCCTGGCTGTCGAGGCGGGCCTCGGGCAGGACGAACAGCGGTACCGCACCCAGGTCGTGCTCCTGGAGCATGCTCGTGAGGTGCGGGCCGATCTCGTCAGCCGCGCCGCCGCCGGGCACCCGGTCGAGCACGAGCGCGACCGCCGTGCCCCGGTTGCGCGCGGTGCGCAGCAAGCCCCAGGGCACCGCGTCGGCGTATCGGGCGGCGGTGGTGACGAAGAGCCACAGGTCGGCGGCGGCCAGGAGCTGCCCGGCGAGCTGCCGGTTGGCGTCGACCACCGAGTCGATGTCGGGCGCGTCGAGGAAGGCGAGCCCCGGGCTGAGCGCCGGGGCGGAGACCACCTGGAGGGACTTCGGGTCGCTACTCGGCCCGGACGTGCGCGTGAGCGTCGGCAGGAGGTTGGTCTGGGAGAACCACGGCACGTCGGCCGGGTGGCAGACCAACACCGGCGCCCGGGTCGTCGGGCGCAGCACCCCGGACGGGCTGACCGGCGTGCGGACCAGGCTGTTGACCAGGGTGGACTTGCCGGCGCCGGTGGATCCGCCGACGACCACGAGCAGCGGCGCGTCGAGCCGGTCGAGGCGGGGGAGCAGATAGTCGTCGAGCTGGTCGACCATGCCCTTGGCGACCGTCCCCGCGCGCTCGGCGCTGGGCAGCGGCAGGGCGAAGCGGACGGCCCGGACCGTGTCGCGCAGCTCCACGAGCGCGGCGGCGAGGCCGCCGGCCGGCGTCGACTCGGGCGCGCGGGCGCGAGGGGGCCGACCGGAGGACGGGCCATCCGCCGAAGGGTCGGGCGCCGTCGACCGGGCGGACACCGACTCGCCCTGTGTGGTCACGGATAAAGCGTGCACGATGCGACCGGCCAGCGCCATGCAATGGCCGTAAGCATCGATATCACCCAGCGCAATCTCACCCCGTGACCACCCGGTTGTGAGGTAAGTTGCGTCAAACTCACTCAAGCCCCGACTTGACGATCGAGAGTCGCGTGGCACTATTGAGTGACAGTCACTCAACTTCGCAGCCGGCGCCCAACCGCCGACTGCCGCATGGAGGTCAAGAAGCTATGGCACGTGCGGTCGGCATCGACCTCGGAACCACCAACTCGGTGGTCAGTGTCCTGGAGGGCGGCGAGCCCAGCGTTATCGCTAACGCCGAGGGTGCGCGCACGACGCCGTCCATCGTCGCGTTCGCGCGCAACGGAGAGGTGCTGGTGGGTGAGGTCGCCAAGCGGCAGGCCGTCACCAACCCGGATCGGACGATCCGTTCGGTCAAGCGGGAGATGGGCACCTCCTGGGCCATTGACATTGACGGCAAGAAGTACACCCCGCAGGAGATCTCCGCGCGGGTGCTCATGAAGCTCAAGCGCGACGCCGAGGCCTACCTCGGCGAGCAGATCACCGACGCGGTCATCACCGTGCCGGCATACTTCAACGACGCGCAGCGCACCGCCACGAAGGAGGCCGGCGAGATCGCCGGGTTCAACGTGCTGCGCATCGTCAACGAGCCCACCGCGGCCGCCCTGGCCTACGGGCTCGACAAGGGCTCCAAGGAGCAGACCGTCCTGGTCTTCGACCTCGGTGGTGGCACGTTCGACGTCTCGGTGCTGGAGCTGGCCGAGGGTGTCGTCGAGGTCAAGTCGACCTCCGGTGACAACCACCTCGGTGGCGACGACTGGGACGAGCGGATCATCGACCACCTGGTGAAGACGTTCCGCGGCCAGCACGGCATCGACTTGTCGGCCGACAAGATGGCGATGCAGCGGCTCAAGGAGGCGGCCGAGAAGGCCAAGATCGAGCTGTCCGCCGCGACGACCACCTCGATCAACCTGCCCTACATCACGGCCGGTCCCGACGGGCCGCTGCACCTCGACACCCAGCTGTCCCGGGCGGAGTTCCAGCGCATGACGCAGGACCTGCTGGACCGCACCAAGGTGCCGTTCGAGCAGGCGATCAAGGACGCCGGCATCAAGCTGGCCGCGCTCGACCACGTCATCCTCGTCGGCGGCTCGACCCGCATGCCGGCCGTGACCGACCTGGTCAAGCAGCTCACCGGCCGCGAGCCCAACAAGGGCGTCAACCCGGACGAGGTCGTCGCCGTCGGCGCCGCCCTCCAGGCCGGCGTGCTCAAGGGCGAGGTCAAGGACGTGCTGCTCCTCGACGTCACCCCGCTGTCCCTCGGCATCGAGACCAAGGGCGGCATCATGCACAAGCTGGTCGAGCGCAACACGACCATCCCGACCAAGCGGTCCGAGGTCTACACCACGGCCGACGACAACCAGCCCTCCGTGCTCATCCAGGTCTTCCAGGGCGAGCGCGAGATGGCGGCCTACAACAAGCGCCTCGGCACCTTCGAGCTGACCGGCATCCCGCCGGCGCCGCGTGGCGTGCCGCAGATCGAGGTCACCTTCGACATCGACGCCAACGGCATCGTGCACGTGTCCGCCAAGGACCTCGGCACGGGCAAGGAGCAGTCGATGACGATCACCGGCGGCTCGGCACTGCCGAAGGACGACATCGCGCGGATGATGCGCGACGCGCAGGACCACGCCGACGAGGACAAGCGCCGTCGCGAGGAGGCCGAGACCCGCAACCTGGCCGAGGCCCTGCAGTGGCAGACCGAGAAGTTCCTCGCCGAGAGCGGCGACAAGATCCCGGCTGACGCCCGCGAGCAGATGAACGAGGCGCTGGGCGACCTGCGCAGCGCGCTCGGCGGCAACGACACCGAGCGGATCAAGGCGGCCCACGAGAAGCTGGCGCAGGTCTCGCAGCAGGCCGGCAGCGCGCTCTACGAGCAGCAGCGGCAGCAGCAGGCGCCGGGCGGCGACGCCCCGGGTGCCGGTGCGGCCGGCGCGTCGGCCGGTGGCACGACGGCGGGCAACGGCCCGGACGACGTCGTCGACGCCGAGATCATCGACGAGGACAACAAGAAGTGACGGACGAGAACCGCGCCGCCGGCTCGGAGGAGCCGGCGGAGCGCGTTGTGATCACCGACGAACCGAAGGAAGAGACCGCGGAGGAGGCGGATGTGGAGGTCGAAGAGGCCGAAACCAAGACTCCCGAGCCGGGGGCCGAGCCCGACGCGGTGGAGGGCGAGATCGTGGACGAGGCGTTCACGGTCCACGCGCCACCGGCCGGCGGGCCCGGCGCAGCGGCCGCGCAGGGCACCACCGACGACGCACACCAGCACGGCCTCGGCGCCGAATTGGCGGCGCTGCGGACGGAGCTCGACGAGCGCACACGTGATCTCCAGCGGGTCACGGCCGAGTATGCGAACTACCGCAAGCGGGTCGAGCGGGACCGGGCCCTCGTGGTCGAGCAGGCCACCGGCAACGTGCTGGGTGCACTGCTGCCGGTGCTCGACGACCTCGACCGGGCGCGCGACCACGGTGACCTGGTCGGCCCGTTCGGGGCGGTGGCGGAGCAGCTCATCGCCGCGCTGACGAAGTTCGGGCTGACCGTGTTCGGGTCCAAGGGCGACCCGTTCGACCCCACTCGCCACGAGGCGGTGGCCCATCTGACGTCGGCCGAGGTGACCGAGCCCACATGTATCGACGTGATGCGGCGCGGCTACCTTCTCGGCGAGCGACTGCTGCGGCCCGCGCTGGTCGCGGTCGCCGACCCGGAGTAGACGAACGCCTGGAGGAGGTGGCGCGATGAGTTCGAAGGACTGGTTGGAAAAGGATTTCTACGCGGTTCTTGGCGTCACCAAATCCGCTTCCACCGACGAGATCAAGAAGGCGTACCGCAAGCTCGCCCGCGAGCTGCACCCCGACCGCAACCCGAACAACGCGGCGGCCGAGGAGCGGTTCAAGGCGGTGTCCGAGGCCTACGACGTGCTCTCCGACGAGCGCCGTCGCAAGGAGTACGACGAGATGCGGTCGCTGTTCGGCGCGGGGCAGTTCCGCCGCAACGCGCGGGCCGGCGGCCCGGCCGGTGCGGGCGGGTTCGACTTCACCGACCTGTTCGGCAACGGTGCCGCGGGTGCCCCCCGCACGGGCGCCGGCGCCGGCGGTAGCGGCGACCGCCGGTTCGGCGGCGCCGGCTTCTCCGACCTGTTCAGCTCGATCTTCTCGGGCGGCGGGGGCGGGGCGGCCGGTGCGCCGGCCGGTCGGCGGACGCGCGGGCGTGACGTCGAGACCGAGGTGGTGCTCAACTTCGCCGACGCGGTGCAGGGCGCGACGCTGCCGATCACGCTGCGCACGCCCGGCACCTGCGACACCTGCCACGGCAACGGCGCGGCGCCGGGCTCGTCCCCGCGGACCTGCCCCAAGTGCCGCGGGCTCGGCGTGGTGAGCACCAACCAGGGCTCGTTCAGCTTCACCGAGCCGTGCCGTGAGTGCCAGGGTGTCGGCACGATCGTCGACGAGAAGTGCCCGGAGTGCCACGGCACCGGCGGGGTCACCAAGACCCGCACGATCAACGTGCGGATCCCCGCCGGCGTCGCCGACGGCCAGCGCATCCGGCTGGCCGGCCGCGGCGAGCCGGGCGCGCGTGGTGGCTCGGCCGGCGACCTGTTCGTGCTCATCAAGGTCCGTCCCGACCCGGTCTTCGGCCGGGCGGGCGACGACCTGACGCTGACGGTGCCGGTGACGTTCGCCGAGGCGGCCCTCGGGGCCGACCTGCGGGTGCCGACGCTCGACGCGACCGTGCTGCTGCGGGTGCCTCCGGGCACGCCGAGCGGGCGGACGCTGCGGGTGCGCGGCAAGGGCGTCACCCGGCGCGACGGCAACGTTGGCGACCTGCTGGTCACCATCGACGTCCACGTGCCCGCCGAACTGTCCGAGGAGGCTCGGAAGGCACTGACCGACTTCGCGGCAGCGGCGCCGCCGGCGCCGCGCGAGCGGCTCGACGCGATCGCACGGGAGCGCAGTAGCTATGAGCAGCGGTGACAACGGCGAGGAGCACGAGGTCTTCCTCACGTTCGGAGCGGTTTCCGACGCCAAGGTGCTGATCATCTCCATCGCGGCCCGGCTGGCCGGGATGCACCCGCAGACCCTGCGGCAGTACGACCGCATGGGCCTGGTGCAGCCCGGCCGCACCTCCGGCGGCGGACGCCGCTACAGCGAGCGTGACGTCGCGCTCCTGCGTGAGGTGCAGCGGCTCAGCCAGGAGGAGGGCGTCAACCTCGCCGGCATCAAGCGGATCATCGAGCTCGAGGGCATCGTCGGCGACCTGCGGCAGCGGGTGGCCGAGCTCGAGGACGAGCTGATCCGCACGCGGTCGCGGCTGGCCCAGCTCGAGGCGGCGGGCTTTCCGCGCCGCGATCTGGTCCCGCAGCATCAGCACCAGACGGCGCTGGTCGTCTGGCGACCGGGCCGCAAGGACGTTTGAGCGCCGCGGGCGCCGGGCATCCTGACAGCAGGAAATGGTGCGGTTGTTCCGGAGGCTGACCGGGATGCTCGCGCAGGGGTGTGGTCAAGCCGAAAGGGCGCCCGCGAGGGCGCCCTTTCAGCTCAATCGGCGCGGCTGGCGGACCAGGCCGCCCTCGCACCAGTCGTGATACTCGAACAGCTCCGGCCGGGCGAGCAGCATCCGGGCGTTGTGCGCCCACGTGGTGAGCAGCTCGTCGCCGTGCTCCTCCGCCTGCTCGACGAACTTCCGCAGCCGTCGCTTCGGGTGGGCCCGGAAATGCGTGCGGATGCCGTCGGCGGCGTAGATGTAGAGGCAGTGCAGTGCGAACCGGCGCGCCGGGCAGGCCGGGTCCATCGCCAGGTCGAACAGGGTGCCGATGAGCCGGTCACCCGCGACGAGCAGGTCCCAGTCGGGCGGCATGGTCTGGAGCACGCTCGCGTCGGGGTGGTAGGCCCACGCGCGCAGCTCGGCAGGAGTAGGGTCTACCGGGTTCGCGAAGCCTCGGAATCCCGCTTGTGTCACGCTCACCGTCTGCTCCCGTGGCCAGCGGGCTGAGTTATCGCCAGAGGTCCTGGGTCCGGCGACACGGTAGCCCGCCACCTGGCGACAGCGGAAGAGCCGAAGGGATTGGTTACCCTCCGGATACGCCGAAAATTCCGTAAAAATCATGTTTCCCGCACCGCAAAAACGCGGGATGTCAATGCTTCGGCGGGGGTCTACAGTGTCGTCGTGAGCACCGAGCGCCCGGACATGCGCATCTCCGACGCCGAGCGCGAGCGAGTGGTTGCGCAGCTCAACGACGCCGTCGCCGAGGGCCGGCTCACACTGTCGGAGTTCGAGGAGCGGGTCGACGGGGTCCTGCGCTCGCGGACCTTCGCTGAGGTCGAGCCCTATGTCGGCGACCTGCCGGTCCGCACCCCGGCCACCGTGCCCGACCTGCTGCCGATCCGCAACCGCTCGTCGAGCCTCAAGCGCCAGGGTCGCTGGACCGTGCCGCGGCGGATCTCGATCACCACCCGGTCCGGCGCCGTGAAGCTCGACTTCACCGAGGCCGTGTTCCTCCAGCACGAGGTGCAGATCGACATCGAGTCGCGGTCGAGCTCGATCGACCTGGTCCTGCCGGCCGGAGCCTCCGCTGACGTCGACCAGATCGACAACCACGCCAGCTCGGTCAAGACCAAGGTGCCGGCGGTCTACGACGCCGCCGGCCAGGGCGTGGTCTTCCGGATCAACGGCGAGCTGCGCAGCAGCAGCGTCCGCGTGCGGTATCAGCGACGGTTCTGGTGGTGGCGTTGGTAGCAGCCCGGCGCCGAGCCGTGGCCGTCGCGCTGGCCGCCGTGCTCACCGCGACGCTCACCGCCGGCGGATGCCAGCCGGAGGAGACCCCGCAGGTCGAGGAGCCCGCGCCAGACGTCTCCTACGAGGAGCTTCCGCCCGCCCCCACCGGCTCCGAAGACCCGCACAACCGGCAGAACGTCGTGCCCGTGCCCAAGGGCACCTCACCGCGGGCCGTCGAGTTCGCCGACCCCGACACGGGCTACGCCCTCTTCAGCTCCTGCGTGGCCGGCCAGGCGTGCCAGGTCGGGCTGGTGCTCACCCTTGACGGCGGCAGCAGCTGGGTCGCCCGCAAGCTGCCGTTCGACGATGCCACCGAGGTCGACATGCGCCTCGGCCGGGGCAACGTGCTCATCCTCAAGGCGGCGCCGACGGGCTGGTTCATCTCCCGCGACACCGGCCGCACGTTCCAGCAGCGGCCGATGGAGCCGGCGCCGGTCGAGCTCAACCTGACCGAGCCGCGCTACCAGGCCAGCTGCCCCGAGGTCGGAGCCAGCGAGTGCCCGGCCCGGCAGCTCACCCAGGTCACCGACGACGGCACCCGCACGGCGATCACCGCCAAGCCACCGGGCAACCACGCCTTCACCAGCATCGCGGTGACCGAGGACAACCGGATGTGGGTGTCCTCGAAGACGACCGACAGCACCGGCCAGGCGTTCTCGGTGTGGTACAGCTCCGACGGCGGCAAGCACTGGGTCGCCGACGGCACCGTGCGCCCGACGGATCCGACCGCCGACCCCAAGCTCGTCGTCGACCCGTCCGGCACCGCCGTCTGGCTGGTCGGCGGCCGGTTCGCGGCGCGCCGCAACGGGGCCGGCTCGTGGACCGAGGCGACCGCGATGCGCGAGCTGGCCGATGTGTACAGCGCCGAGGTGCTGCCGCGGGGCCGGGTGCTCGTCGCCACCGGCCAGGGCGTCTGGCTGGTCGACCTGGAGCAGAAGGTCCGCGACACGGCGGCCCGCACCATCTTCCGGCTGCGCCGGCTCGGGCAGACGACCGTCCTGGGCTATCCGGCGCAGCAGTCCGGCGAGGTTTGGCTGTGCTCCGTGGAGGAGAAGGACGGGAAATGTGACTGGTCTCGTGTCGCGGTCACTGCCCGCTGAGACTTGAGTGGAATAGACTCAACCTCGGAGGTGT
The DNA here is from genome assembly GCF_022095675.1 of Dactylosporangium sp. AC04546. Classification (GTDB taxonomy): domain Bacteria; phylum Actinomycetota; class Actinomycetes; order Mycobacteriales; family Micromonosporaceae; genus Dactylosporangium. The sequence goes on from NZ_JAHYSG010000026.1 coordinate 23,375, forward strand.
CGTACCCAAGGAACGGGTTGCACTGAGACCGAGGAGCCACGGACCCACATGAACGCCGAACGCCTGACCACCAAGAGTCGCGAGGTCATCAAGGCCGCCGTGGACGCGGCGAGCCAGCGCGGGCACGCGACCGTCGAGCCCTGGCATCTGCTGCTGTCGCTGCTGGACACGGGCGGCTCGACCGCCGCCGGCCTGCTCCGCGCGGTCGGTGCCAACCCCGCCGACGTGCGGCGGGCGGCCGTCCACGCCGTCGACCGCCTGCCCAGCGCGCGCGGCTCCAGCGTCGTCGAGCCGAACGTGTCCCGCGAGTTCGCCAACGCCATCGCCGCGGCCGAGCAGATCGCCCGCCCGCTCGGCGATGAGTACACATCGACCGAGCACCTGCTGGCCGGCCTCGCCCGCGTCGGCGGCGCCGTCGCCGGCGTGCTCAAGGAGGCCGGCGCCACCGAGCAGACCCTCGTTGCCGCGTTCCCGCAGGTCCGCGGGGGCGACCGGCGCATCACCACGGCCGACCCGGAGCAGACCTACCAGGCCCTGGAGAAGTACGGCGTCGACCTGACCCAGGCCGCCCGCGACGGCAAGATCGACCCGGTGATCGGCCGTGACTCGGAGATCCGCCGGGTCATCCAGGTGCTGTCCCGCCGCACCAAGAACAACCCGGTCCTCATCGGCGAGCCGGGCGTCGGCAAGACCGCGATCGTCGAGGGCCTCGCCCAGCGGATCGTGGCCGGCGACGTGCCGGAGTCGCTGCGCGACAAGCGCCTCGTCAGCCTCGACCTGGGCGCGATGGTGGCCGGCGCGCAGTATCGCGGGCAGTTCGAGGAGCGCCTGAAGTCCGTCCTGGAGGAGATCAAGGGCTCCAACGGTCAGGTCATCACGTTCCTCGACGAGCTGCACACGGTCGTCGGCGCCGGCAAGGGCGAGGGCTCGATGGACGCCGGCAACATGCTCAAGCCGATGCTCGCCCGCGGCGAGCTGCGGATGGTCGGCGCGACCACCCTGGACGAGTATCGGGAGCACATCGAGAAGGACCCCGCCCTGGAGCGGCGGTTCCAGCCCGTCGTCGTCGGCGAGCCGTCGACCGAGGACACCATCGGCATCCTGCGCGGCCTCAAGGAGCGCTACGAGGTGCACCACGGCGTCCGGATCACCGACGCCGCGCTGGTCGCCGCCGCGTCGCTCTCCGACCGGTACATCACCGACCGCTTCCTGCCGGACAAGGCCATCGACCTCGTGGACGAGGCCGCCTCGCGGCTGCGCATGGAGATCGACTCCCGGCCGGTCGAGGTCGACGAGGTGGAGCGCAACGTCCGCCGGCTGGAGATCGAGGAGATGGCCCTCGCGAAGGAGCCCGACCCCGCCTCCGCCGAGCGCCTCCAGCGGCTGCGGGCCGAGCTCGCCGACCGGCGTGAGCAGCTCACCGCGCTCACCGACCGCTGGCAGAACGAGAAGGCCCACATCCAGAAGATCTCCAACACCAAGGAGCAGCTGGAGCAGTTGCGCGGCGAGGCCGAGCGCGCCGAGCGCGATCTCGACCTGGCCAAGGCGTCCGAGCTGCGGTACGGGGTGATCCCCCAGCTCGAGCACGAGCTGGCGCGGGCGGAGCAGGAGCTGGAGGGCATCCAGGCCGCGGGCGCCATGCTGAAGGAGGAGGTCTCCGCCGACGACATCGCGGCCGTGGTCGCCGCCTGGACGGGCATCCCCGCCGGCCGGCTTCTGGAGGGCGAGACCGCGAAGCTGCTGCGGATGGAGGAGTCGCTGCGCAGCCGGGTGATCGGCCAGGACCGGGCGATCCAGGCGGTCTCCGACGCGGTGCGCCGGGCCCGGGCCGGCATCGCCGACCCCGACCGCCCCACGGGCAGCTTCCTGTTCCTGGGCCCCACCGGCGTCGGCAAGACCGAGCTGGCCAAGGCGCTCGCCGAGTTCCTCTTCGACGACGAGCGGGCCATGGTCCGCATCGACATGAGTGAGTACGGCGAGAAGCACACGGTCGCCCGGCTGGTCGGCGCGCCGCCCGGCTACGTCGGCTACGAGGAGGGCGGTCAGCTCACCGAGGCGGTCCGCCGCCGGCCCTACAGCGTCGTCCTGCTCGACGAGGTCGAGAAGGCCCATCCGGACGTGTTCGACGTGCTGCTCGCGGTGCTCGACGACGGCCGGCTCACCGACGGCCAGGGCCGCACGGTCGACTTCCGCAACGCGATCCTGATCCTGACGTCCAATCTCGGCTCCGAGGTGCTGGCCGACGACCCGACGCTCAACGCCGAGCAGCGCCGCGACGCCGTGATCGCCGCCGTGCGGCAGCACTTCAAGCCCGAGTTCGTGAACCGGCTCGACGACATGGTGGTGTTCGACGCCCTGTCGCAGGAGGACCTGCGTAAGATTGTAGAGATCCAGCTCAATGCGTTGGGCCGGCGGCTGGCCGACCGGAGACTCGCGCTCGACGTCACAGACGCCGCGCGTGACTGGTTGGCGAGTCTTGGGTACGACTCGGTGTACGGCGCCCGGCCGCTGCGCCGCCTGGTCCAGACGTCCATCGGCGACCAACTCGCCAAGGCGCTACTGGGCGGGGCGATCCGCGACGGCGACCGGGTGCTCGTGGACCTGGCCGACGACAAGAAGGCGCTCTCGGTGACCGCCGGTTAGTTAGGTGGAGGTGTACTGGCGATGCTGTGGAACAAGCTGCTAGGGGAGCGCGGCGCGTTCCACGACGAACTGCGTCTCCTCCAGGACGCCGACACGCTGGCGTTCGGTGGGGTCGGCATCGCCGGCACGCTTTTGCCGGCCACGAAGGCCTACTTCGCGATCGAGGAGGGGCTCCGGCAGCACGGCGCCGAGCTGCGGCCGAAGCTGGAAGCCCTCCTCGACAAGGCCACCCCGGCCGGCCGGGTCTTCGCGGCCGAGCTGCTCACCCACGTCGACGCCGAGGCCGGCCGGGCCGCCTGGCGCCGGCTGGCCGGCCAGCACGGCGACGTCAAGACGTTCAGCGGCTGCATCATGAGCAGCACGACCGTAGGGCGATATGCCGAGGAGCGGCTGCGCGATTAGCCGAGCGTCGATACGGTGATCCCCTGGGAATCACGGGAGGAGAACCGATGTCATTCGACGCGCCGTCGCCGGCGCCACGCGTACGACCGTCCACTGTCAGTCTCGCCGTCAACCTGATGTTCGCCGCAGCGGCGCTGGAACTGATCAACATCATCCTCACTGCCCTTTACGCGGGCAAGATCGCCGAAGCGTCGAAGAAGGCCCTGGAGGGGACCAGCCAGGCCGGGACCAACCCGAACGTGTCGACCCTGATCGGGATCGTCGTCGGCGTGATCATCCTCGCGCTGCTCGTGGTTCTGGCGATCTTCGTCGGCAAGGGCGTGCAGATCGCCCGGATTCTCACCTGGGTGCTCGGCGGTCTGGCGCTGTGCTGCACGCTCAGCACGTTCGGCCTCTCGGCGCTCGGCGAGGCGGGCTGGAACGAGGCCCGCAAGACCGACCCGGACCTGCCGACCTGGCAGGAGTACAACAACCAGATCTACTCGGCCGTTCCGGGCTGGTACCAGCCGGTCACGACGATCATCGGCATCCTGATGGTGGTCGCGATCCTCGTGGCGATCATTCTGCTCGCGCTGCCTGCCTCGCACCCGTTCTTCCGGGCGCAGAAGCAGGAGTGGGAGCCGCCGATTCCCGGCGCTCCGGGTGGAGGCGACGACCTGCCGCCGCCGCCCCCGCCGGCCGGCCCGGCACCCTGACGAGGCCTGACGAGGCCTGACGGGCACAGGGGTGGGCCGCCGCGAGTGGCCCACCCCGCACGTCAGGGTTCAGAGCCGATAGGCCCCAACCGAAATGAGCTAGATTGCCGCGGTGACCGAACGCCGCACCGCACTCATCACCGGAGCCACGGCCGGCATCGGGGCCGCGTTCGTCCGCGAGCTCGCGGCCGAGGGCTACGACCTGGTCCTCGTGGCCCGCGACGAGGCCCGGCTGGCCGCCATGGCCGCCGAGCTGCCCTCCGCCGAGGTCCTCCCGGCCGACCTGTCCACCCAGGAGGGGTGCGACGCGGTCGCCGCGCGGCTCACCGACCCGGCCCGGCCGGTCGACCTGCTGGTCAACAACGCCGGGATGAGCCTCAACCGATCCTTCCTGCAGTCGACGGCCGAGCAGCAGGAGGCCCTGCTGCGGCTCAACGTCACCGCGGTCATGCGGCTGACGCTCGCCGCGCTGCCGGCGATGACCGAGCGCGGCCACGGCGACATCGTGAACGTGTCGTCGGTGTCCGGCTTCGCGGCGCTCATGCCCGGTTCGACCTACCCGGCCAGCAAGGCCTGGGTCACCAACTTCAGCGAGTCGCAGGCGCAGCTGGTGCGGCGGTTCGGGGTGCGGGTGATGGCGCTGTGCCCGGGGTACACGCGCACCGAGTTCCACGACCGGGCCGGCATCGACGTGTCGAAGACGCCGTCCTGGATGTGGCTCGACGCCGGGGCGGTGGTCCGGGCCGGGCTGAAGGATCTGCGCAAGGGCAAGCTGGTGAGCGTGCCGGACTGGAAGTACAAGCTGGCGACCTTCGGCATGCGGCACGCGCCCCGGTCGCTGGTGTATCGGGTTTCGCGTGGCACCCGGGGCCGCATCGGCCGAGAGACGCATTGACGTATCCACCGGCCGGTGGGGAGCGTCCCCCGGTTCGCCGTGCACCCTCCTCCACCTGGGCAGGTACGTGAGGTACAGCAAGCATTGAGTTTGCTGTGTATCGAGCATGATTGTGGTCACGTCCAGACGGGGACAGTGCCACCTGTCGATGCGCTTCCTGGCCGCGGCCGACCGGCATCGACGGGTCGAACATTTTCGCAGGTCAGCGGCGTATGGCGGGGCGCCTGGCCGACCGGGGCCGGGTGAGATCCCATCGCGGGGACGCGCATCGGCGCTTCCGTATCCCGTGTCACCGTCACCCCTCACGTCACTCGTGGTGATCGCTGCGATCACCTTCGTATTCCTCCTCGTCCCCTTGACGGACCTAAATTCGTGCGAGAGTGCGGGTCATCGATTCGCCGCGCGGATTTAGCGCGTACGCTTCGGACATGACCGACCGTGACGACCTGCTGAAACTCGTGCGCGATCTCGCCGTGGTCAAAGGGCGGGTGACGCTGTCGTCCGGACAAGTTGCCGACTGGTACGTGGACCTTCGTCGCTTGACGCTGCACCATGCTGGTGCGCCGCTTGTGGGCCGGGTCTTGCTCGATCTGGTCGACGACTGGGAGTTCGACGCTGTGGGAGGGCTGACCCTCGGCGCCGATCCGGTGGCCCTCGCGATGCTTCATGCGGCGGCCGCCCGCGGTGGACGGACGCTCGACGCGTTCGTCGTTCGAAAGAGTGACAAAGCTCATGGTCTGCAGCGCCGGGTCGAAGGACCCGACGTGGCCGGCCGACGCGTCCTGGCGGTGGAGGACACCTCCACGACAGGGGGAAGCGTGCTCACCGCCGTCGAGGCGCTCCGGGAGGCCGGCGCCGAAGTGGTCGGTGTGGCCGTTATCGTCGATCGTGGCGCGGAAAAGGCGGTTCGCGCCGCGGGGCTGAGCTATCGCTCAGCATTTTCGTTGGTCGACCTCGGCCAACAGGGCTGAAAAATTGTCGATTCGGACCTGCGGATATGCAGGCGGGTCGATGGTGTTGGTGGAAGGATGGAAAACGTGGGAACTGCGCTGGCTGAGATGACCCTGCCCCAGATCTCGCCGCTTGCCGGCGAGCCGATTGACCGTGCCGACGCCGAGCGTCTTGCCGGCGTCCTGAAGGCGCTTGCCGATCCTGCCCGACTCCGGCTCCTGAGCCTGATCCAGTCGGCGCCTGACGGCGAGGCCTGTGTGTGTGACCTGACGGCCCCGCTCGGCCTTTCGCAGCCGACGGTGAGCCACCACCTGCGAATCCTGACCGAGGCCGGTCTGCTGGAGCGCGAGAAGCGGGGTGTGTGGGCGTTCTACCGCCTCGTGCCCTCCGCCATCGGCACCATCGCCGACCTTCTGACGCCGCCGCGCAAGCGGGCGACCAAGAAGGCCCCTCGGTAAGGCTTTGCACTACCGAACCGGCGACCTGCGCGACCAATTGGCCCACCTCGGGCACGCGGTTGTGCAAGCCGGGCTCGTCGTGGGCTCGGGAGGAAATCTCTCCGCTCGGGCACCAGACGCCGACGAATGCTGGGTAACCGCGGCCGGGACATGGCTCGACCGGCTCGACCGCGGTTCATTCGTTCGGGTCCGAATCATGGATGGCGCGGCCCTTGACAACGGGGCCGCGCCATCTTCGGAGTTCGCGCTCCATCTCGCCACGTATCGCGCCCGTCCCGACGTCAACGCGATCGTGCACCTCCACCCGCAGTCTGTGCTGCTGCTCGACGCCATCGGCGCGCCGATCGTGCTGGCCACCACGGACCACGCGTTCTATCTGCGGCGGGTCGCGACCACGCCGTTCGTCCCACCGGGCCTCCCCGAGGTGGGCACCCTCGCCGCCGAGGCATGCGCCGACGGCACCAACTGCGTCGTCCTCAGCCGCCACGGCTGCTCGGTGATCGCCGACTCGGTCGAGCTCGCACACAAGCGCGCCTTCTACCTCGAAGAGGCCGCGCGGCTGACGTACCACGCTCTTCTCCTCGGCCGTCCGCTCGACCCCTTGCCAACCGACTGGCTCCACGCGGACAACGCCACTGCCTAGGTGAGGTTTCCTCGTCCTACACTCGTCCTCTTGCTGAACAAGCGCAGGTCAGGGGAGTAGGACGTGAACGCACGGCGGGCAGTCGTCGCCATCGTCGCCGCGCTGGCGATCGTCGCCGGCGGTGCGGTGGCGGTGCGGACGGTCCTCGGCAAGATCGGCGGCTGCACCGGTGGCGTCACGCTCACCGTCGCCGCCGCTCCCGAGATCGCTCCCGCCGTCCGGACCGCCGCGGACCGGTTCACCGCCACGAAGCCCGAGGTCGGCGGCGACTGCGTGCACGTCGAGGTCACGGCGGCCGAGCCGGCCGACGTCGCCAACAAGCTCGCCGTCCGGGCCGGCGGCACGATCAACGTCGCCGCTGCGGCGGTGCCGACGCCGGCGGACGCCGACGTCCCCACCGTCTGGATCCCGGACGCGTCGACCTGGATCACCCGGATGCAGGGCGTGAACCGCGAGGCCTTCGAGGCCGACGTGACCTCGGTGGCGGCCAGCCCGGTCGTCGTCGCGGCCCCCGAGCCGGTCGCCAAGGCGCTGGGCAGCCCGACCGTCGGCGCTGCGCAGGTCGCCGCGCTGCTGGCCAAGGTCGGCGCGAAGGAGCTGCAGGTCGCCTCCGTCGACCCGCGCCGCAGCACGGCCGGCCTGGCCGGGGTGGGGCTGCTGTACGACTCGATCGTCACCGACCCCAAGCGGCTGGTGGACATGGTCCGCGCGTACCGCTCGATCGCCCTCGTCCCCGACGCCGACGCCCTACTCAAGGCGCCCGCCCAGCAGGTCACGCTGACCAGCGAGCAGGCCGTCCTGGCCGGCGGCGACCGCACCGCGCTGCCGCTGGAGCCCGCGGCCACGCTCGACTATCCGTTCGCCGTCGTCGCCGGCAAGCCGAGAGCCCAGGTGGCCGCCGCCGAGCTGTTCCGGGCCGCGCTCGGCGCCGACCGTGCGCCCTTCGCGAAGCTCGGCTTCCGCGCGCCGGACGGCAGCACCTCGGCGGGCTTTCCGGCCGGTCGCGGCGCCGGTACCGCAGCCGTCGCGGTCAAGCCGCTGGCCGACCCGCAGAAGATCGCCGACGTGCTCGGCTACTGGAACGGCACCACGGCGCCGTCGCGCGTCCTGACGCTCGTGGACGTCACCTCGTCGATGAACCGCCCGATGGCCGGCCGCGCCGGCTCACCCACGCGGCTGGAGGTGCTGCGCAAGACCGCGACCGAGGGCCTGGGCCTCTTCACCGACGACAGCGAGCTGGGCCTGTGGGCCTACGGTGCCCAGTACCAGCAGGTTGTGCCGCTCTCCCCGCTGAACCAGGGCCAGCGGGCGCGGCTCAATACGGCGGTCTCAGCGGCGAAGGCGACCGGATCGGACGTCTGCGGCCTCTACGAGACGGTCCTGGCCGCCTACCGCTCGCTCAAGGAGGGCTACAAGGAGGGCCGCTCGAACACCGTCGTGGTGTTCACCGACGGCTCGAACACCAAGCCCGGGATGAGCCTGGAGACCCTCAAGCTGGAGCTGGAGCGGGCGACGGACCCGACCCGGCCGATCCGGGTCGTCCTGCTGGGCGTCGGGCCGGACGTCCGCAAGCAGGAGCTGGACGAGATCGCCGCGACGACGGGCGGCCGGGCGTTCGTGGTGACGAACCCGGACGAGATCGGCGACATCTTCCTCCAGGCCCTGATCCGCTCGTCCTGACCCGACGGAGAACGCAAAAGAGCCCCCGCGAGGCGAGGGCTCTTTGCAGTGGGTGCGCTCAGTCGTGGACGCGGTGGGAGCCAGGCCGGCCGTGCGGGTCCTGGCTGCCGTAGTTGCCGCCCTGGGCGCCGTTGGCGCCGTTGGCGCCGGGGGAGCCGTAGACGCCCGGCGCGCTCTGGGCGCCCGGGACGCTGGCGGTGCCGCGGGCCGGACCGGCCGGGTGCTGCGTGGCCTGCGCAATGCCGGACTCAGCGGCGGCCGGAGCCGCGTGGCCGCCGCCGCGGCGCTTCTCGCGCCAGCCCTTGAAGATCTCGATGAAGATCGGCAGGGCCGAGACCAGGACGATCAGCAGCACGGCGGGCAGCAGGTACGTGTCGATCTTCTCCGGCGGGATCAGGTCCCGGATCTGCTTCGCGAGCGCCCAGCCCGCGAAGATGATCCCGTCGGTCCACAGGATGCCGCCGATCACGTTCCAGATGAAGAACTGCCGGGCCGGCATGCCGACCACGCCGGCGACCGGGTTGAGGAAGGTGCGCACGATCGGGATGAACCGGGCGAGCACCACGGCCTTCGCCGGGCCGAACTTGGCGAAGTAGTGCTCGGCCTTCTCGACGTACTCCTTCTTGAAGATGCGCGAGTTCGGACGGTCGAACATCTTCCGCCCATAGCGGGCGCCGAGGAAGTGCCCCAGCTGCGCGCCGGCGATCGCGCAGATCGGCGCGCCGATGAGCAGCTGGGTCAGGCTCAGCTTGGTGCCGAGCAGGTCGGTGGCGGCGGGCGACGAGGCGACGCCGGCCAGGAACAGCAGCGAGTCTCCGGGGAGGAAGAAGCCCACGAGCAGGCCCGTCTCCGCGAACATGATGATCCAGACGCCGATGACGCCGAATGTGCTCAGCAGGCCTTTTGCGTCGAGCGGGTTGAGGGAGAGCAGGTCGCCGAAGGCGCGGGTCTTTTCTTCCACGGCGAACCAGCGTACGTGAGCCAGACTACAAACGTGGATCCACCGGCTCGCTTTCGCACGCGAGAACCGCAAAGACGAGCTGGTGCACCCGCCATGGCGCCGCACCGCCGGCCAGCAGATCCAGTGCCGCGAGGCCCAGCCCGTGCTCACGCAGGGCGAGGCCGCGCTTGCGCCCCAGGTTGCGGGCGCGCAGCTGGTCCAGCCGCTCGGTGTACGACGGGCCGTAGATGATCCGCAGGTACTCCCGGCCGCGGCACTTGATCGCCGGCTGCACGCTCGGCCCGGCGTCCGCCGCCGGCTTCACCACCATGCCCTCGCCGCCGGAGGCGGTCAGGTCGAGCCACCACTCGGTCGCCGCCGTCACCCCGTCGGTGGAGGACGGGTCGACCACCAGCCGGCGGGTCGGGGTGAACAGCGACGGGTCGGCCTCCACCAGCCGGTCGGCCAGCGCCAGGTGCCAGTCGTGGTCGCGCCGCGCGTGGTTCGCGCCCTCGGAGGCCAGCACGTGGAACGCCGCCAGCCTGACCCCGTGCAGGCCGTCGGTCGGCCAGCAGTACCGCCGGTAGACGTCGGCGTACGCCGTCACGTCCGCCGCCCGCGCCGCGAACCGCGACAGCAGCCCCTCGACGGCCACGCCGCGCCCGGCCGCCCGCGAGAGCACCGAAACCGCCGCGGGCAGGGCCGCGCCCGCCGCCGCGGCGACGCTCGCGTACTGCTCGCGGATCAGCGGTGCCGCCTTCGCGGACCACGGCAGTACCTCGGCATCCAGCACCAGCCAGTCGGACCCGAGCTCGTCGAAGATCCCCTCCGCCGCGACCCGCACGCGGTCGAGCAACTCGGCGTCGTCGGGGAAGAAGGGGCGGCCGGTGCGGGTGTAGATCGCGCCCGGGCCGGTGATGCCGAAACGCTTGAGCGCGGCCGAGGGAGAGCGGCACACGACGAGCACCGCCCGGGAGCCCATGTGCTTCTCCTGGCACACGACCAGGGGGACGTCGGCCTTCGCGTAGTCGCCGAGCGCCTCGACCGGATGTTCCAGGAAGCCTTCCTGGCGGGAGGTCGTTGCGGGCGCCATCGTGGGCGGCAGCCAGACCAGCCAGCGCGGGTCGACCGCGAACCGGCTCATGACCTCCAGCGCCGCCGCGGCGTTCTCGGCGGCGACGGTGACCCGGCCGGCCGGCGTGCCCAGGGTGCGCCGCCCGGTGACGTCGACCAGGTTGAGGCCCGAGTCCGCCGGTGCCGGCGGTGCCAACGGGCGCACCGGCTCGTAGTACACCTGCCGCGCCGGAACCGACACGAGCTCCCGCTCGGGGTAGCGCAGCGCGGTGAGCGAGCCGCCGAACACGCAGCCCGTGTCGACGCAGATGGTGTTGTTGACCCACTCCGCGGCGGGCACCGGGGTGTGGCCGTAGACGACCATGGCCTTGCCGCGGTACTCGGTGGCCCACGGGTAGCGGACGGGCAGGCCGTACTCGTCGGTCTCGCCCGTGGTGTCGCCGTAGAGCGCGAACGCGCGCACCCGGCCCGAGGCGCGGCCGTGGTAGGCCTCCTTGAGTCCGGCGTGCGCCACCACCAGGCGCCCGCCGTCGAGCACGTAGTGGCCGATCAGCGAGTCGAGGAACGGCACCGGGTCGACGTCGGACACGGCGAGCTGGTCGAGCGTCTCCTGCAGGCCGTGCGCCACCCGCACATTGGCGCCGCGCAGCTTGCGCAGCAGCTTCGCCTCGTGGTTGCCGGCCACGCACAGCGCGTGCCCGGCCGCGACCATGCCCATGACCAGGCGCAGCACGCCCGGCGCGGCGGGGCCGCGGTCGACCAGGTCCCCGACGAACACGGCGGTGCGGCCCTCGGGGTGCACGGCGTCGTCCTCGCCGACCGCGTACCCCAGCCGGCCCAGCAGCTCCACGAGCTCGTCGAGGCAGCCGTGCACGTCGCCGATGATGTCGAACGGGCCGGTCAGCTCCCGCTTGTCGTTGTACAGCTTCTCGTACTCGATCGTCGCGGCGTCCACCGCGGCGGTGCCGCGCAGCACGAGCACGTGCCGGAAGCCCTCGTTCTTCAGCTGCTTGAGCGACCGGCGCAGGTCGCGCGACTGGCGGGTGAGCACCGGCCGGGCGAAGTCACGGTCGGGCCGGGCCTCGGTGCGCGCCCAGCACTCCTCCTCGAGCACGTCGAGGACGATGGCGACCGGCAGCACGTCGTGGTCGCGGGCGACGTCGACCAGTGCCTTCCGGGCGTGGGCCTGCACGTTGGTGGCGTCGACGACGGTGAGCCGGCCGGCGCGCAGCCGCTTGCCGGCGACGAAGTGCAGCGCGGCGAAGGCGTCGGACGACGCGGACTGGTCGTTCTCGTCGTCGGCCACCATGGCGCGGAACGCGTCGGAGGACAGCACCTGGGTGGGCTGGAAGTGCCGGCGGGCGAAGGTCGACTTGCCGGATCCGGAGATGCCGACGAGCGCCACGAGGCACAGCTCGGGGATCTTCACTTGGAGAACACCGCCATCTGGGTCGGCTCGCCGACCTCGTCGTCGTGGTCGCCGATGCCGCTGATCGTGACCGTGTAGCCGAAGGTTTCCGACAGGGACGAGCACCAGGCGGCGAACTCCGCGCGGCTCCACTCGAAGCGGTGGTCGCCGTGCCGGAAGCGGCCGTGGGGCAGGCTGGGGTAGCGGACGTTGTACTCGGCGTTGGGCGTGGTGACCACGACCGTCGCGGGCGCCGCGTAGCCGAAGACGCTCGCCGCGAGCGCATCGAGGCGCGGCGGGTCGACGTGCTCGACGACCTCCATGAGCACGGCGGCGTCGTAGCCCTTGAGGCGGTCGTCGCGGTACGTGAGTGCGGTCTGGAGCAGCCGGATCCGGGCCTTCTGCCGGTCGGGGAGCCGGTCGAGCCGCAGGCGCCGGGCGGCCGCTTCGAGCGACGCGGTGGAGACGTCGGCGCCGACGATCTCGGTGTACCGCCGGTCGCGCACGAGCTCGCCGAGCAACGCGCCGGGGCCGCAGCCCAGGTCCAGCACCCGGGCGGCGCCCGACGCCTCGAGGGCCTTGCGGACGGCGGCCCGCCGCAGGACCGCGAGGGATTCGGGCCGCGGCTTTTCAGCGACGGGCGTGGCGCCCAGCCGCTCCAGCGCCTCGTTGGTCAGCGCCTTGCGGTGCGCGAGGTAGCGGCGCGCGATGAGCGCCCGGGCCGGATGGTCGGCCAGCCATCCGGTGCCGGCCCGCAGCAGCTTCGCCACCTCGTCGGACGACACCCAGTAGTGCTTCTCGTCGTCGAGCACGGGCAGCAGCACGTACAGCTGGTTGAGCGCGTCGGCCAGCCGCAGCGTCCCGGTGAGGCGCAGGTCGGTGTACCGGCTGTCGCCCCAGTCGTCGGGGATCGGGGTGGCCCGGACCGTCCAGCCGAGCGGCTCGAACAGCTCGGTGGCGCTGCCCTTGCAGCCCAGCGCCGGGATGTGCACCTCGAGCGGGATGGCGGTGGCCGCCAGCTCCGGCCGCTCGCGCGACTCGCCGCGCACGGCGGTGCGCCAGACCTTGTTCAGCGCGGCGGCCAGATGGCTCGCCGAGACCACGTCGGGGCCGTCCACCAGCAGCGCCGCCGTGCAGCGCTCGTCGGCGGCCTCGGGGTAGAAGACGTGCGCGGTGCCGCCCGTGACGGTGAACGACTGGAGGCGATCGGGATGCTTCACGAGCAGGAAGCCGAGGTCGGTCGCCGGTCGATGGGTCGTCGTCAGGGTGAGCAGCACGCGGATCATCTTCTCCTGGTTTTTTCCGGAGGTCCGCTGGTTTTCCCGGGCGTAGATTGGAGGCATGGCGGTGGTGCCGACCGTGCACTGGCACCGGCTGGCGGATGGCCGGGTGCAGTGCGACGTCTGCCCGCGCAACTGTCGCCTGCACGAGGGTCAGCGGGGCTTCTGCTTCGTCCGTGAGCGGGTCGATGACGAGATCGTCCTCACCACCTACGGGCGATCTTCGGGCTTCTGCGTCGACCCGATCGAGAAGAAGCCGCTCAACCACTTCCTGCCGGGCACCCCGGTGCTGTCGTTCGGCACGGCCGGCTGCAACCTGGGCTGCCGCTTCTGCCAGAACTGGGACATCTCCAAGAGCCGCGAGATCGACACGCTCGCCGCCTCGGCCGGCCCCGAGGAGCTCGCCGCGGCCGCCGAGCGACTGGGGTGCCGGTCGATCGCGTTCACGTACAACGACCCGGTGATCTTCATGGAGTACGCCATGGATGTCGCCGACGCGTGCCGGGCGCGCGGGATCAAGGCGGTCGCGGTCTCGGCCGGCTACATGAACCCGGCCCCGCGCGAGGAGTTCTACCGGCACATCGACGCGGCCAACATCGATCTCAAGGCGTTCAGCGAGCAGTTCTACCAAAAGATCACGTTTGCGCGGCTCGACGCCGTGCTCGACACCCTGGAGTACCTGCGTGGCACGAAGGTCTGGTTCGAGGTGACGACCCTGCTGATCCCCGGTCGCAACGACAGCGACGACGAGCTGCGGCGCCAGTGCGACTGGTTCGCCGAACACCTCGGGCCCGACGTGCCGCTGCACTTCTCGGCCTTCCACCCCGACTTCAAGATGCGCGACGTGCCGCGCACCCCGCCGGAGACCCTCACCCGGGCGCGGAAGATCGCGATGGATGCCGGGCTGCGGTATGTCTACACCGGCAACGTCCACGATCCCGAGGGTCAGTCGACCCGCTGCCCCGGCTGCGACACCGCCGTCATCGTCCGCGACTGGTACGACCTGCGCTCCTACGAGGTGACCGACGACGGTCACTGCGTCCACTGTGGACAGGTTCTCCCCGGCGTGTTCGACGGGCCGGCCGGCCGCTGGGGCCGGCGGCGGCTGCCGGTGAGCGTCCGATGAGGCGACCGGCGGTGGCCGGGACCTTCTACCCCGGATCGCCCGCGGTCCTCCAGGCAACCATCGACGACCTGCTCGGCAGCGCCCCGGAGTCGCCCGAGGACACCGCGGACGCGTACATCGTCCCGCACGCCGGCTACCGCTGGTCCGGCCGCACCGCCGCGCACGTCTACCGCCGCGTGGTGGAGCGCAAACCCTCCCGCGTGATCGTGCTCGGCCCGGCCCACAAGGTGCCGCTGCGCGGCGCCGCCGTGCCCACCGACCGGCAGTGGGCGACGCCGCTCGGGCCGATCACGATCGACTCCGGCGGCGCCCGCGACCTGGTCGCCCGCGGTCTCGCGATCGCCGACGACCGGCCGCACGCGCCGGAGCACTCGATCGAGGTGCAGGTGCCCTTTCTCCAGCAGATCCCCGACGTGCGGCTGCTGCCCGTCTGCATCGGACAGTCCGTTGTGGAGCACGTCGCCGCGATCCTGCACGCGGTCGCGCATCCGGACACCGTGGTGCTCTGCAGTACCGACCTTTCGCACTATCTGAGCGAGGAGCAGGCGCAGATCCGCGACGTGCAGACGGTGGCCGCGATCATGGCCCTGAGCGCGTCCCGGATCGGCACCCATGACGCCTGCGGGCGGCACGCGCTGCGTGGGCTGCTGCGGTGGGGCAAGGAGACCCGGCGCAGCGCCAACATCCTCCATCTCGCCACCTCCGCCGACGAGGGCGGCCCGAAGGAGCGGGTCGTCGGTTACTTAGCGGCGTCACTGACGGTCTAGGCCGAACATCCGTTGCACCCGGATTGTCCAAAAGAGGGTGGCCGAACGGCCGACCTCTGTGGTGACCGTTCGGAACCGTCTGAGTGGGTGGAGGCGCCTGCGGACGGCGCCGGAACTTGGAGAACGGGGCATGTCAGTCACGACGACGGCCGCGCCGACCTGGGCACCCATGACCAGCGAGCAACGCGAACAGTTCGACACGGACGGTTACCTCGTCCTGCGAGGGGTCCTCAGCCCCGATGAGGTGGCGCACTACTCCTCCGCGCTCGACGCCGCGTACGCCCAGCACCCGCACGCGCCCGACGGTTCGCTGCACCTGCTCAGCGCGGTGACCAGCTGCCCGGACCTGGCCGGCCTGATCGACCACCCGGGGACCTTCCCGCTGGTCTGGTCGGTCCTCGGCTGGAACGTCCACATCTACCACTCGCACCTGGACGTGCACCCGCCGCTGGCCGCGCCGAAGCCCGACTGGTGGCACTGGCACCAGGACGGCGGCCGGCAGAACCGCGAGCTGGAGACCGACCCGCGCCCCCGCCTCTCGGTGAAGCTGGCCTACTGGCTGTCCGACGTGTCGCAGACCGGCCGGGGCAACCTGACCCTGATCCCCGGCAGCCACAAGACGAACTGGCTGCCCGGCCCGCCGAAGCGTGACGTGCCGTGGCCGACCCCGGACGGCGCCCGCCAGGTCCAGGTCGACGCCGGTGACGTGGTCTTCTTCGACCGGCGGATCTGGCACGCCCGATCCGACAACCACTCGGACATCACGCGCAAGTGCGTCTTCCTCGGCTACACGTACCGCTGGATCGCCGCCCGCGACGAGGTGCGCTCCCTGCCCGGCAAGCCGTGGTGGAACCGGCTCAACCCGGTGCAGCAGCAGCTGCTCGGCGGCGTCGGCGGCCTCGACGGCGACCACGCCTGGGGGCACTACCCGGAGACCACGCCGCTCTACAACGACCTTCGTGAGCGCGGCCTGCTCGACCCGAACTACCCGCCGCTGATTCCCTGACATTCCTGCAATGTTCGATCGGCCTCGACCCGTCCTAGGGTCGAGGCCGTCGTTCATTGGGGGACCGGTTTGACGTTCGAGGAGTTCGTCGAGGCGCGCTTGCAGGTGCTGCTGCGCTACGCCGTCATGCTCACCGGCGATCCGCACACCGCGCAGGACCTGGTCCAGGAGACGATGATCCGCGCCCAGCTCAAATGGCGCCGGGTCGCCGCCTCGCAGGCGCCCGAGCGGTACGTGAAGCGCATGCTCACCAACGCGTACGTCGACCTGCACCGCGGCTCGTGGCTGAAGCGGGTCGTCCTGCGCGGCTTCACGTCGTCGCTCGACCGCGCGGTGGCCGACCACGTCGACGCCTCGGTCGAGCGCGACCAGATGTGGGCCTGGCTCGCCACGCTGCCCCCACGGCAGCGGGCCGCGCTCGTGCTGCGCTACTACGAGGGACTCAACGACACCGAGATCGCCGACGTGCTGCACTGCGCGGTCGGGACCGTCCGGTCGTCGATCTCCCGTGCCCTGGCCACGCTTCGGATCCAGATCGTCCCGGCGGAGTGATGATGGAACAGCTGCTGCGCGAGACGTTCGCGCGTCACGAGGACATGGCCCCGTCGGCGACGCCCGAGCTGCGCTCGGCGATCGCGCTGGGCGCCCGTCGCCGCCGCCGCTGGCGGCGCATCGGGGGCGCTTCGGGAGTATTTGTCGCGGTATTGGCGGTGATCTCCGCGTTCGCCCTCACCACCAAGCCGACGCCCCGCGTCGACGCGCTCCTGCAAGCGCCGGAGACGCCCAAGCCCGAGCGGCTCACCCTGCTCCTGCTCGGCACCGACCGCCGCCAGGCCCAGTCGCCCAACGAGCCGGTCCGCTCCGACGCGATCATCCTGCTCCACGTCGACCCGGCCGCGGGGAAGGCGTTCCAGATCTCGATCCCGCGCGACCTGCTGGTCACCACCTCCCGCGGCAAAGACAAGATCAACGGCGAATTCTACTTCGGTGGCTACGACGCCACGGCCCAGGTCGTGAGCACCCTGGCCGGCCTCCCGATCGACGGCGGCGCCGTCGTCGACTTCGCCGGGTTGCAGCGGGTGATCAACCAGATCGGCGGCGTCGACCTCTGCGTCGACCAGCGCACCGTCTCCGCGCACCTGGGCCGCACCAGGTCGGGCGAGGTCGTCTCGCTGAAGCCGGGCGCGCAGCCCATCGTCTACGAGCCCGGCTGCCGGCGCTTCCAGGGCTGGGAGGCGATCGACTACGTGCGCCAGCGCAAGGACGTCGACCGCGACCGCCACCTGCGCGACCTGCTGGCCGCGCTGGCCCACTCGGTGCCGGTGACCGACCCGGTGTCCCTGTCGAAGCTGCTGTCGGTCCTTCCGGAGAGCGTGGACCTGCACCTCGGCAGCCGCTCGCTGACGACGGTGGCCTTCCAGCTCGGGCACATCGGGGCCGATGGCCTCGTCGGGCTACGGCTGCCGACCAGGCTCACAGAGCAGGGCACGGTCGTGCTGACCCCGGATGCCGAGGGACTGTTCGCCGCGATGCGCGCGGGAACCCTCACGGAGTGGCTCGTGGCTCACCCCGCGTACGCGTCCTGACGAGCGTCAGCGGTACTCGTCGTCCAGGTCGACCTCGCGGTCCTGCTCGATGGCGTCGTACTCGGTGGCGTCCCACGGGCGGGCGTGCGGTGTCGCCGGCCGGTCCAGCGGGTTGGCCGGCTGCGCCTGCTCCGCCGCGTCCGCCGGAGACGCCTCCGGGTCGCGCACCTCGGGGTCGAGCCGTTCGTCGAGCGTCAACAGTTCCTCGTCGGGCTGGGTCATCGCCGCTCCCTCTGTGGTCGTCGCTCCTTCGTCGGCCGTCCTCTACCGTACGACTGAATCGTCCCTTTCGCTCCTGCGGCGGGTAAATCCCCTGGTCCTCACCCGGCTTCGGGCCTGCTGGGGCACTGGGAGATACTCGTGGAAGGACAGCGCGGTCCGCGTGGAGCCGTGCCTGTCGGCTCCAATACCGCACGATCCAAATACGCCAAGGAGCGCCGTCATGCCCATCGCCTCGCCCGATGTCTACGTCGAGATGCTCGATCGCGCCAAGGCCGGCGCGTTCGCCTACCCGGCGATCAACGTGTCGTCGTCGCAGACGCTCAACGCGGCCCTGCGCGGCTTCGCCGAGGCGGAGAGCGACGGCATCATCCAGGTGTCGACGGGCGGCGCCGAGTACCTCTCGGGCCCGACCATCAAGGACATGATCACCGGCTCGGTCGCCTTCGCCGCCTACGCGCACGAGGTCGCCAAGAAGTACTCGGTGAACATCGCCCTCCACACCGACCACTGCCCGAAGGACAAGCTGGACAAGTTCGTCCGCCCGCTGCTGGCCATCTCGGCCGAGCGCGTCGCCAAGGGCGGCGAGCCGCTCTTCCAGTCGCACATGTGGGACGGCTCCGCGGTCCCGCTGGGCGAGAACCTTCAGATCGCCGAGGAGCTCCTGGCCGCGACCGCCGCGGCGAAGGTCGTCCTGGAGATCGAGGTCGGCGTCGTGGGCGGCGAGGAGGACGGCGTCGTCGGCGCCATCGACGAGAAGCTCTACACGACGGTCGAGGACGGCCTGGCCATGGTCGAGGCCCTGGGCCTCGGCGAGAAGGGCCGCTACATGGCCGCGCTGACGTTCGGCAACGTCCACGGCGTCTACAAGCCGGGCAACGTCAAGCTCCGCCCCGAGATCCTCAAGCAGATCCAGGACGCGGTGGGCGGCAAGTACGGCAAGGAGAAGCCCCTCTCCCTGGTCTTCCACGGCGGCTCGGGCTCCCTGCTCTCGGAGATCCGCGAGGCCCTCGACTACGGCGTCGTGAAGATGAACATCGACACCGACACCCAGTACGCCTTCACCCGCCCGGTCGCGGCCCACATGTTCTCGAACTACGACGGCGTCCTGAAGGTCGACGGCGAGGTCGGCAACAAGAAGGCGTACGACCCGCGCGCCTGGGGCAAGGCGGCCGAGGGCGGCATGGCCCAGCGCGTCGTCGAGGCCTGCGAGCACCTTCGCTCGACCGGCACGACCCTGTCGAAGTAACTCGCTGCAGGAAGGGCGCCCCTTCGGGGGCGCCTTTTGCATTTCATGGCTCGGGTCCGTACAAGTGACGACCGTCGCTCCCGCCAGACACCGGTCGGGCCCTGGAGGGCCCTCCCTGCCACCACCGTCGCCCCAAGCCCCACCAAGCCGGCCGGAGGGGCCACCTCTTGTCGGCGGATCGCCCGACATTTCGGACATGTCGTGCACGGTGAGGCGACGGTCAGGTCGAGGCTCCAACGTTCCATGATCGACGGCGCCTTCTGGTCGTCATAGCAGCCAGAAGTCTCCATCGATCATGGAGCCGGCCGAATCTGCGCCGGGCGAGCCTCGTATCCAAGCTCGCGCCTCACGCCCCGCGCCAGCGCGCCCGCACCGGCTCGCTCGCCTGAGGTGTCGGCTCGGCCTGGCTCGGCTCGGCCTGGCTCGGCTCGGCCTGGCTCGGCTCGGCCTGGCTCGGCTCGGGCTGCTGGCTTACTGCTCGGTTCGGGCCGGCTCGCTAGGCGGGTCCTGGGCGACATTTCGGATATGCCGGTCACGAGCAGGAGCGACGCGGCCGTGGCTGGCCCCGACTCCATGATCATGGGAAACGTCTGGCTGCCCCAGCGACCAGATGTTTCCCATGATCATGGGCCCCGTCAGGGGGTGTACGTCGTCAGGATCTCAGCGGCCTCGGCTACGTCGTCGGTGATGTGGATCAGGTGGCGCAGGTCGCCCACCGGGGATCCCGCGAAGAGGGGCTCCAGGAGGCCGCGAACCGGCAGGCGGTCCGTCCAGTGGGCCGTGTCCAGGAAGACGAACGGGCCGCTCGCGCCGTCCGTCGCGTAGAAGGTCTTCGTCGCGGCCTGGAAGATCTCCTGGACCGTGCCGGCCATTCCCGGCGCGAACACGATGCCGCCGCGGGACAGACGGAGGATCGTGTCCTCGCGGATCGCGTTCGAGAAGTACTTGGCGATCTTCGCGGCGAACAGGTTGGCCGGCTCGTGGCCGTAGAGCCATGTCGGGATGGCCAGGCCGCCGCGGCGGGCCCAGGTCACCGGGTCGACCGTCACCTGATCGGCTGGGGCCACCGAGTCCGGGGTCGGCGGGACGGGCTGGGCGAACTTCGCCCGTACCCGCAAAGCCACCGCCGTGTATGGATCGTGATCGTGGAAGTCGGGCGCGGTGGCCAGCATGGCGATCGCCTCGTCCACCGTCGACAGCGGGTGGTCGGCCAGGAAGGCGCCCAGGTTGGCGGCCTCCATCACGCCCGGGCCGCCGCCCGTCACGACCAGGCGGTCGGCGCGGGCCAGGCGCCAGGCCAGCTCGGCCGCGCTGCGGAACTCGGCGGAGCCGCGCGTCACCGCGTGGCCGCCCATGATGCCGACCGCCGCCGCGGGGCCGCACGCCGCGATCCAGCCGGCCGTCACGTTGGCCAGGGCGTTGTCGATGCCCGAGTCGTGCATGCGCTGCGCGACCGCCTCGCGGATCTCGGGGGTCGCGCCGCCCGTGGCGCGGAAGTGCTCGTAGACGACCGTGTCGAACATGCCCGCGAAGCCGTCCGAGGCGAAGCCGGCGGCGAGATTCTCCGGGCTGTACAGCTGGGAGGGGTGCGTCGGGTACGGCACGCCGGCGAACTCCGGCACCACGACCGCGCGGCGGAGCAGCAGGTCGACGACGGTGTCGAGCTCGGCGAAGTGGCAGCCGATGAACAGCGCGTCGCTCACGTCCACAGTGGACAAATCGACGGCGGCGAGGTCGAGCCCCTGAACGATCTTGTTGGCGAGGGTCCCGGAGCTCAGGTGGAACCGCAGCTCCTCGGGCGACTCGATCTCGTCCGGCGAGTGGTCGTGCAGGGCGACGACGTCTGGCGGTGGCGGAGTTGGCACCAGATCATCCTGTCAGGGTGAGGCAAAGGACGATGGCCCGACCATGATGATCGGGCCATCGCATAACCGGGTCCTGGGGAGGCTCCGGACTTTCATTTGTAGTCCGCCCGCAGGCGGCGCCACACCCCCCGGTCGCGCGACGAGACCTCAACCGTTTAGTCACCTCTGGAATCACCCGCCTCAGCCGGCTGGTGTAATGGCGACATGCAGAACCTGCTGCCCGAGCCCGCACCGACCCTCCTGCCCGTCGACCAGGTCGCGACCGACATGCTGGATGCCGCCGACTCGGAGGCGGCCGCCAAGGGCGTCGCCGCCGCCCACCCGGCATTCAGCGCGGCGTGGGCCCGGCTGGCCGAGCTGTCGCTCGCGGCCGGCGAGCCCGTGACGGCGTACGCGTACGCCCGGACCGGCTACCACCGCGGCCTCGACCAGCTGCGCCGCAGCGGCTGGCGTGGCGCCGGCCCGATCCCCTGGTCGCACGGGCCCAACCAGGGCTTCCTGCGCGCCCTGCACGCCCTCGGCCAGTCCGCCGCGGCCATCGGCGAGCAGGACGAGGCCGACCGCTGCGCGCAGTTCCTCGACGACAGCGACCCCGCCGCCGCGAAAGCGCTGGCGTAACGGCTACAGGCCCTCGGACACGGCCGCGGCGACCTTGAGCCAGGCGTCGCGGCTGGCCGCGCTCAGGCCCGCGTAGCGGATCGGCTCGCCGGAGTCGATGAAGCGCTCGTACGGCACCAGGAGCACCGTCCGGGTCCGGGCCGCGAAATGCCGGGTGATGGCCGGGATGTCGACGTGCCGGCGGCTCGGCGGCATGGACACGACCGTGACCGCCTGGCGCACCAGCCGCTGCCGGCCGTGCTGCTCCAGGTGGTCGAGCATCCGCGACGCCGTCTCGGCCGAGTCGTTGCGGGCTGACATCGTCACCACGAGCTGGTCGGTGGCGTCGATCGCCGCCTGCCAGTTCTCCGCGCGCACGTTGTTGCCGGTGTCGACGAAGATCAGCTTGTAGAACCGGCTGACGACGTCGCGGATCTCGCCGAACGCGTGCGCCGTGAGCATCTCGCCAGCCGTCGCCGACTCGTCGGACGCCAGCACGTCGAACATGCCCTCGCCCTGCGCCCGGACGTACTGCGACAGGTCACCGACCCGCCCCTGCGCCCCCTGGAACTGCACGAGGTCGCGCAGCAGGTCGCGCACCGTGCGGATGTGGAAGTCCTGCTGCGCCCGCATCCCGAGGGTGCCCTGCGTCTCGTTGTTGTCCCAGGCCAGCACGTAGCCGCCGCGCTTCTGCCCGAACGTCATCGCGAGCAGCAGCACGGCCACGGTCTTCCCGGCGCCGCCCTTCGGGTTGACCACGGTGACCTGCCGGAGCCCGCCGAAGTTGCGGCGTACCCGCTCGACGTCCTGCCGGTACTCCACCTCGCGCCGCCCAGGTGGGAGCTGGACCAGCCCGAGCGTCCCCTTGGCCAGCGCCCCGCGCATCCCGCGGACGGCCACCGGATCGGCGGGCCGGGCCTGCCGCCGCCGCGCGAACTCCTCGGCGGTCGGCGCGCTGCCGTCCCCCCACTGCGACGGAGGCATCGGAGGCAGGGGCGGCGCGGAGGGCGGCGACGGAGCCGGTGGAGGGGGTGGCGGCGAGGGTGCCGGCTGCGGCCAATGAGCGGGCTCGCCCGACCGGGGCCGAGGTGGCATCGACGGTGGAAGCGGCCCGGAAGACGGTGCCTGAGGCGGCGGCCCGGGAGGTGCGTGCGGGGGTGCCTGCGGAGCCGCCCGAAGCGGCCCAGGAGGAGCCGGTGGCGGCCCAGGTGGCCCAGGAGGGGCTGGTGGCGGCCCAGGAGGAGCCAGTGGCGCTGCGAGCTCCGCGGCATACCGGGGCGGCATCGGATGCGGCGCCCCAGCCGGCCCGGAGACGGGAATGGCCCCCGAGCCCGAGACCGGGATCGCGCCCGAGCCCGAGACCGGGATCGCCCCCGAACCGGACACCGGAATGGCGTGCGGCGGACGCACCGGCTCACCCGGAGCCGGCACGTGCGGCACGGGTCGGCCGTGCTGGACCACCGGCGTGCTGGGCGGCTGCGACCAGGGCGAGCCACTCGGCGAAGCGCCAGCAGGAGCTTCACCCTCGGACGGACGCCGGCCGTCGATGCCTTCCTCCGGTGGCCAGAAACCGTCCTCCACTGCGTGCCCTCCCACCCGCTCGCCGCTCCCCACCGTATGCGACCCGGTTACCGCCGCCAACCGGCCATTACGGAGCGTGAGAGGGCGTTACGGGATGTACACGGCCCAGGCTGAGTGCTCCATCCACCACGAGCGCTTGCGGGTCAGCGACCCCTCCACCCCGTCGTCGACGAACGGCACGTCCACGCGCGGCGTCACCGCGACGGCCCGGCCGTGGGCCCGGCGGACCTCGATCTCGACCCGGGGCTGACGGAAGAGCCGTCGGGATGCCCGCGGCAGCGCCACGGCCACATCCAGTACACCGTCATCCGCCGAAGGAGCGGAGACCAGCGGAAGCCCGTCCACCGTCGCGTAGCGGGACGCGTTGGCGATCACCGACATCAGCACCGGCTCGGTGCCGTCGGCCAGGACGGCGTCGTCGACCTCGACCCGGGCGAGGAACGTGCGGGCCGACCCGCCGGCGTCGACGCCGCCGATCAAGGCCCCGTCCAGGGTGACCGAGCCCCCGTCGTTGCGCAGCAGGTCGAGGCGGCGGGTGCGGCCCCCGAGCACGGCCGCGGCGACCGCGGCGGGCTCGCGGGGCAGGCCGAGGCGGGTCGCCAGGTCGGTCGCGTCCGGCCCGAGCGGGAGGATGCCGATCGGCGGCAGGTCGGGGATGGTGCGGTCGCCGGGCAGGTCGTCGGGCCGCTTGGACGCCGCGGGCGCGTGCATCCGGACCAGCCGGCGCATGACCGCGCGCAGTTGCGCGTCGGCCGCGGTCGCCACGATGATCCGGGCATCCGAGCGCAACGCCTCGTCGATCTCGGCGTCGGTGTGCGCGACCATGGTCCGGACCTCGGCACTTGCCGTGCGGAGCGCGTCGCGGCAGGCAAGAATAGGGGTACGCGTGCCGCACGCGCCGTTGTCGCAGGCACACTCCGTGCCTTCGCCGAGCGCGAGCACCACGACGTCGACCACCGTTGTCAGCCTTCCTCAGAGGAAACACACAGCATGAGGTTGTTAGCCTGGCAGCCCGGGTGACCGAGCGGTCGCCCGACCCCGTTGGAGGGCGAGCAGACATGCCAGCGATCGTGCTCATCGGCGCACAGTGGGGCGACGAGGGCAAGGGCAAGGTTACCGACATGATTGGCGGCGGCGTCGACTACGTCGTGCGCTTCTCGGGCGGCAATAACGCAGGTCACACCGTGGTGACGCCGGACGGGCAGAAGTTCGCCCTGCACCTCATGCCCTCCGGGGCGCTGTGGCCCAACGCCGCGATCGTCATCGGCAACGGCGTCGTCATCGACCCGAAGGTGCTGCTCGCCGAGATCGACGGCCTGGCCGAGCGGGGGGTCGACGTGTCCCGCCTGATGATCTCGGGTGACGCACACCTCATCATGCCCCACCACCGGGCCCTCGACCGGGTCGTCGAGCGCTACCTCGGCTCGTCCCGCATCGGCACCACCGGCCGCGGCATCGGCCCCGCCTACGGCGACAAGGTGAGCCGCATGGGCATCCGGGTGCAGGACCTGCTCGACCCCGGCATTCTGCGCAAGAAGCTGGAGATCGTCCTCCGCGAGCGCAACCAGGTGCTGTTCAAGGTCTACAACCGCAAGGAGATCGACGTCGACGCGGTGGTCGAGGAGTACCTCACCTACGCCGAGCGCCTCCGCCCGTACATCACGGACACCCGCGCGGTCCTGTGGCGCGGCCTCGAGGAGGGCCGCACGGTCCTGCTGGAAGGCGCCCAGGCCACGATGCTCGACATGGACCACGGCACCTACCCGTTCGTGACGTCGTCCAACCCGTCGGCCGGCGGTGCCTGCGTCGGCTCGGGCATCCCGCCGACGGCGATCAACCAGGTCATCGGCGTCACCAAGGCCTACACCACGCGGGTCGGCTCGGGCCCGTTCCCGACCGAGCTGTTCGACGAGAACGGCGTGCACCTGCGCAAGATCGGCCGGGAGTACGGCACGACGACCGGCCGCGAGCGCCGCACGGGCTGGTACGACGCGGTCGTCGCCCGCTACGCGACCCGGCTCAACGGCATCACCGACCTGGTCGTCACCAAGCTCGACGTGCTCTCCGGCCTGGAGAAGGTGCCGCTGTGCGTCGCCTACGAGGTCGACGGCAAGCGCACCGACGACATGCCGATGACCCAGACCGAGTTCCACCACGCCGTGCCGATCTACGAGGAGCTGCCCGGCTGGTGGGAGGACATCTCCCAGGCCCGCGAGTTCGGCGACCTGCCGGTCAACGCCCAGCGGTACATCGAGAGGATCGAGGAGCTGGCCGGCACGCGCGTTTCCATCGTCGGAGTGGGACCGGGCCGGGACGAAAACGTCATTCGGCACGCGCTGCTCTAGTCTTTGCAGGTGCGCGTACTGCTGATCGGAACCGGCGGCCGGGAACACGCCATCGCCGCTGCCCTGGCCGCCGACCCGGCCGTGACCATGCTCGTCTGCGCGCCCGGCAACCCGGGCATGGCCGCGCTGGGCGAGCTGGCCGACGTCGACCCGCTCGACCCGGCGGCCGTGGCGGCGCTGGCCGTCGAGCGCTCGGCCGACCTCGTGGTCGTCGGGCCCGAGGCGCCGCTGGTGGCCGGGGTCGCCGACGCGGTACGGGCGAAGGGCATCCCCTGCTACGGCCCCTCCCAGGCGGCCGCGGCGCTGGAGGGCTCGAAGGCGTTCGCCAAGGACGTCATGCAGGCGGCGGGCGTCCCCACCGCCCGCTCGTTCGTGTGCACCACGCCGGACGAGCTGGCCCGGGCGCTCGACGAGTTCGGCGCGCCGTATGTGGTGAAGGATGACGGCCTGGCCGCCGGCAAGGGTGTCATCGTCACCGACGACCGGGACGCGGCCCTGGCCCACGGCGCCGCCTGCGAGCGGGTCGTCGTCGAGGAGTACCTCGCCGGCCCCGAGGTGTCGCTCTTCGTGGTCACCGACGGCACCGCTGCGGTACCGCTGCAGCCCGCCCAGGACTTCAAGCGCATCTTCGACGGCGACCTGGGCCCGAACACCGGCGGCATGGGCGCGTACTCGCCCCTGCCCTGGGCACCGGCCGACCTCGTCGACCAGGTCATGGCCGAGGTGGTCCAGCCGACCCTGGCCGAGATGCGCCACCGCGGCGCGCCCTTTGTCGGCACGCTCTACGTCGGCCTGGCGATCACCGCCGACGGCCCCAAGGTCATCGAGTTCAACTGCCGCTTCGGCGACCCGGAGACCCAGGTCGTCCTGGCCCGCCTGGAGACGCCGCTGGCCGGCGTCCTGCACGCCGCGGCGGTCGGCCGGCTGGCCGAGGACCCGCCGCTGGCCTGGCGCTCCGGCGCCGCGGTCTGCGTCGTGATGGCCAGCGCGGGCTACCCGGAGTCGGCCCGCAAGGGCGACGTGATCACCGGCGCCGACGGCGTCCCGGGCGTGATCCACGCCGGCACGGCCCGCCGCGCCGACGGCGCGCTCGTCACCGCCGGTGGCCGGGTCCTGACCTGCACGGCCGGCGGCCCGACCCTGGCCGAGGCCCGTGAAGCGGCGTACGCACTGGTCCGGGGCGTCGAGTTCGACGGCGCCCAGTTCCGGACGGACATCGCGCTGGCCGCCGTCGAGGACCGGGTGTCGGTACCTTCTCACGGAGCGTGAAGCAGCCATCAGTCGATCAGCCATATGTCCGTCGCGATTATCGGGCTAGGGGCTGATCGGTCCGAATCGTCGCCGCCGACCCTCTTCGAAGCGGCGCCGGGGCAGACCTCGGCGCCGCTTTTCTGCTTGGCCCAGGCAACCCGCGCCCGGGGACGCTCCGTTCTGAGTGCGTGACGGAGCACGCCTACCGCGAGTACGTCGCGGCCAACCTGGAGCGGTTGCGCCGCACGGCGTACCTCCTGTGCGGCGATTGGCACACGGCCGACGACCTGACGTCGACCGTGCTGGTCAAGCTGTTCCGCCACTGGCGCCGCGCCGTCGCCTTCGAGCACCTCGACGCCTACGTGCGGCGGATGCTCGTGCGCGCGTGGCTGGACGAGCGGCGCCGGCCCTGGCGGCGGGAGGCGGCGATGGCTGTACTGCCGGAGCCCCCGACGCCATCCGAAGACCCGGACCAGCGGCTGGCGGTGCTGACCCTCCTCGACGAGCTGCCGCCGCGCCGGCGGGCGGTGCTGGTGCTGCGGTACTTCTGCGATCTCTCCGTGGAGGAGACCGCGGAGGCGCTCGGCTGCAGCGAAGGCACCGTCAAGAGCCAGTCGTCCCGGGCCCTGGACACCCTGCGCGGCCTGATGGAAGGGGACCCGCTGTGGACCTGACCGAGGCGATGTACGCCGCCACCGAGTCGGCGCCGCCCACCCGGATCGACGTCGACGCCCTGATCGCCGGCGAGCGCCGCCGCTCGCTGCGCCGGCACCGCCTGACCGCCGCGGGCGTGGTCATGGCCGCGCTGGCCGGCACGCTGGCCCTCCCGCAGACCGGCACGAACCCGCCACCGCCGCCACCCTGCCCGGAGCCGTCGTTCGACCATGGGTTCGTGGTCGACGACCCGCCCCGGGTCCCGGTCGTGGAGGACTGCCACGCCACGATCGCCCGGCTCAGCGTGGCGGTGACCGCCGTGGTCCGCCGCGAGCTGCGGTGGGTCGACCTCAGCCCGATGCCGGCAGTCGTCCAGCGGCAGGCGGTGTACCGCGTCGGCTACTCGGCCGGCTTCCAGGTCGGCCCCGACCCGATCCTCCACTCCACCGTCTACATCGAGATCTACGCTGCGAGGTCGACGCCCGCGGAGTTCCGTGAAATGGCGGCGAAGAAATGCCCGGTGCCACGACGGCCCGGCGATGACTGCACGATCACCGAGATCGATGGCGCGGTCCTGCTGATCGACCGCGGGCACTACCCGGGCGGCGAGCGGTCTGACACCAGCGTCGAGATCGTCCGCGCGGACGGCACCGGCCTGCGGGTGAGTGGCAGAGGGACCGGGCTTGAGGCGATCCCCCCGCCGTTCGGGGAGGCGGAGATCGTCGCGATCGCCACCGCCCCCGAGCTCACGCTCTATCCATAGCCGCCTGCCGGGCCGTCACCGCCGAGATCGCCCGGCCCCGGACCTGCGACACCGTGAAGGTCCACAGGCCGACCGTCGCCGACTCGCCCGGCGCGGTCGGCAGGTGGCCGAGCGTCGCCAGGACCAGGCCGGCGATCGTCGTGTAGCCGCTGCCGGGCAGCCGCTCCAGGTCGATGCCGATGTCCGGCAGGTCGTGGATCGGGAACGAGCCCGGCAGCAGCAGGCTGCCGTCGTTCTGCCGCTGGACCTGCTGGATGTCCTTGTCGGTCTCGTCGTAGATCTCACCCACGACCTCCTCGATGAGGTCCTCCAGGGTGACGATGCCGTCGATGGCGCCGCGCTCGTCGACGACCAGGGCCAGCTGCTGCCGCTCCGCCTTGAACCGCTGGAGCGCCTGCGCGACCGGCAGCGACTCGGGCAGCAGCAGCGCCGGGCGCATCACCGCCCGGACCGGGCCGTCGGCCCGGATCAGGTCGGCCCAGTGCACGATGCCGATCGCCGAGTCGAGGTCGCCGTTGGAGACGACCGGCGCCCGCGAGTGGCCGCTGGCGGCCAGCTCGGCGGCGGCCTCCTGAGCCGGCAGGTCCGCGTTGAGCGAGAGCACCGACGGACGCGGCACGAGCACCTCGCGCAGCGTGCGGCCGACGATCTCCACAGCGCCGGAGATGATCAGGCGCTGCTGGCGGCTGAACGAGCGCTGGGTGGCCACCAGGTCGCGCAGCTCCTCCGGGCTCATCTCGTCCTGGCGCAGGTTCGGATCGGCGCCCGCCAGCCGCACCACGAGGTCGCTGGACTTGCCGAGCACCCAGTTGACCGGCCGGAGCGCGGCCGACAAGAAGTACAGCGGCCGGGCCACGAGCATCGCCCACGACTCGGCCCGCTGCATGGCGATCCGCTTGGGGGCGAGCTCGCCGATGACCAGCGTCACGAACGTGAGCGCCAGGGTGACCAGCACGATCGCCACGACGTTGGCGGCGCCACCGAGAAAGTCGAGCAGCGGCACCACCGGCTCGGCCAGCGAGACGGCCGCCGTCGCCGAGGCGAGGAAGCCGGCCAGCGTGATGCCTATCTGAATGGTCGAGAGGAAGCGGTTGGGGTCACGGGCCAGTTTGACCAGCGTGCGGCCCGCTCCGCCCTGCCGCTCCAGCCGCCGGAGCTGGCCCTCCCGCAGCGAGATGAGCGCCATCTCGCTGCCGGAGAACGCCGCGTTGAGCAATGTCAGCACCAGGACGAGCGTGAGCTCGATCCACGTTGAGTTCATCGATGCCGCCGCAAGAGCGGCTCGGTACTACTGACGTCCACCGACCAAGCGTAGCGACGTTACCTGGGAAAAAGCTGACGGCGCACGATCTTGCCGGTGGCGTTGCGGGGCAGGGCCGGGATGTAGTACACGTCGCGGGGCACCGAGAAGCGGGCCAGGCGGTGCCGCACGTACTCGCGCACCGCGTCGGGCTCGACCCACTCGCCGTCGTGGAGCGCGATCCAGGCGGCGAGCCGCTGGCCGAACTCGTCGTCCGGCACACCCGCCACCGCCACCTCGCGGACCTGCGGCAACTCGGCGATCACGTCCTCGACGGCCGCCGGGTAGACGTTCTCGCCGCCCGAGATGACCATGTCGTCCTCGCGGCCGTCGACGAACAGCAGCCCGTCCTCCGACAGGTGCCCCAGGTCGCCGGTGGCCAGCAGGTCGCCGTGGGTCTCGCGGCCGGTCCCGTTGGTGTACCCCTCGAAGATCATGTCGTTGCCCACGAAGATCCGCCCGACCACGCCGATCGGCAGGTCACGCCCGGCCTCGTCGAGGATCGCCACACGTGTGCCCTGCGGTGGCCGGCCCGCCGTGCCCGGCGCCGCGATCAGCTCGCCGGGCGTGGCGATCGACGCCCACGACGCCTCCGTCGAGCCGTAGAGGTTGTACAGCACCTCGCCGTACACCCGCATGAATCGCGTCGCGAGCGGACCGGTCAGCGCCGATCCGGACGTCGCCACGACCCGTAGCGTGGGAATCGCGCCCGGGCTCTCCAGCAGCCGCTGCAGCATCACCGGCACCGCGAACAACGACGTGCACTCGTTGGCCCGCATCGACTCCACAGTGGACGCCGGGGTGAACCGGCGGGTGACCACGATCGTCCCGCGCAGCGCCAGGCACAGCTGGAGCGCGGCCAGCCCCCACGTGTGGAACAGCGGCGCGGCCACGAACATCCGCTCGCCCGCGTTCAGCGGAATGCGCGACACCACCGTGGCGAGGGGGCCCAAACCTGCCGGGTTCCGGCGTTTGGCGCCCTTGGGTGCTCCAGTGGTACCGGAGGTCAGCACGACGACGGACCCCGCGACCTCCGGCGGCTCAAGCTCCGCCGACGGGGATCGCTGGATGAGCGAGTCGATGCGTTCGACGGCCGCCCGGGGCAGGTGCGGCGGCATCGCCGCGAGCAGGCCGAGCAGTGCCTCGTCGTGCAGCAGCAGCATGAGGCCCTGGTCGTGCGCGACCGCCTCCAGCTGCGCGTTGCCGAGGCCGGTGTTGACCAGGACGGCCTGACCGCCGAGGGCGATCACCGCCATGACGCACTCGATGAAGTACGCCGAGTTGTCGCAGAGCAGGCCGACCCGCGTGCCGGGGCCGACGCCGTGCTCGACGCGTAGCGCGTTGGCCAGGCGGCGGACCCGCTCGTCGAGGTCGCCGTAGGTGACGGCGCGGTGCTCGTCGATGATCGCGACCCGGCGGGGGTCGCGGGCGGCGGCGGACCGCATCTCACCGAAGAGTCCGAAGCCCCACCTGCGCAGCGCGCCGAGCTGTCGCACGACGCGGGCGGGACTGCCCGGTGCCAGCACCTTGCGGCGGGCCAGGGTTCTCAGCACAAACGCCATATTCGCGGACATATCATTACCGAATATAGACGCCTGAGATTGCCCTGGCCACCACCAGCCGTTGGATCTCGCTGGTCCCCTCGAAAATCGTGTAGATCTTCGCGTCGCGGTACCAGCGCTCGACCGGGTGCTCACGGACGAATCCTGCGCCGCCGAGGATCTGCACGGCCTTCTCGGTGACCGCGACCGCGACCTCGCCGGCCTTCAGCTTGCTCATGGAGCCCTCGCCGGCCTCGAACGGGCGGTTGTTGCGGCCCATCCAGGCGGCCCGCCAGACGAGCAGCCGCGCGGCGTCGATCTCCATCTTCATGTCGGCCAGCGCGAACGCGATCGACTGGTTCTCGATGATCGGCCGGCCGAACTGCACCCGGCCCTTCGCGTACTCCAGCGCGTACTCGTACGCGGCCCGCGCCACGCCCAGCGCCTGCGCGCCGACCGCCGGCCGGGACAGCTCGAACGTGCGCATCGCCGCCTGGCCCTGCGCCTTGCGGCCCTCGCGGGCCCGGGCGAGCCGGGCGTCGAGCGCCTCCTTGCCGCCGAGCAGGCAGCGGCCGGGCACCCGGACCTCGTCGAGGAAGACGTCGGCGGTGTGCGAGGCGCGCAGCCCGAGCTTCTTGAGCTTCTTGGAGCCGTTCAGCCCCGGGGTGCCGGGCGGCACGATGAACGCGGCCTGCCCGCGCGAGCCGAGCTCCGGTTCGACGCTCGCCGTGACAACGTGGACGTTGGCGATGCCGCCGTTGGTCGCGAACGCCTTCTGGCCGCTGATGACCCACTCGTCCGTGCTTTCGTCGTACCGCGCCCGGGTGCGCATCGACCCGACGTCCGACCCGGCCTCGGGCTCGGTGGTGCAGAACGCGGCGACCTGGGGGTCGCTCGCGTCACCGAAGCACTGCGGCACCCACTCCAGCATCTGCTCGGGCGTGCCGGAGGCGTAGATCGCGGCGACGGCCAGGCTGGTACCGAAGATCGCCATCCCGATGCCGGCGTCGCCCCAGAACAGCTCCTCGTTGGACAGGCACAGCGACAGTCCGGTCGGGTCGGCCCAGGTGTTGGCCAGGAACTCGAACCCGTACAGGCCGATCTTCGCGGCCTCCTGGATCACCGGCCAGGGCGTCTCCTCGCGGGCGTCCCACTCGGCACCGGCGGGCCGTACGACGTCCAGGGCGAACCCGTGGACCCACTCCCGCAGGTCCCGTTGCTCCTCGTTGAGATCGAGCGAAAATTCCACCATCGCGTTCCTCCTCTCGCTTGTTCGGGATCCCTTTGGCGCCGCTTTTCCCCCGCTGGGGGCGTCGTCGCCGGGGCACCGCGGTTGGTCGCATCTGCGGAACGCCGGGCATCTCCCTCCAGCGAACCCGACGCCGGGGTGTGGCTCGTGCTCGCGTCGCGGGCATCTGTTTCGGTCGGTCGACCGGCCGAGTGGTTGCGCTTGAAGCCGGGGTGCGGCTCCTGCTCGCGTGGCAGGTACCTGTTTCGGTCGGTCGACTGACCGAGTGGCGGGGTTTCCTCGGGTCGGTCGACCGGCCGAGTGGTCGAGCTTGAAGCCGGGGTGTGGCTCGTGCTCGCGTCGCGGGCATCTGTTTCGGTCGGTCGACCGACCGAGTGGTCGAGCTTGAAGCCGGGGTGCGGCTCCTGCTCGCGTCGCTGGCGATGTCTTCGGTCGGTCGACCGACCAAGTGGTTGCGGTTGCCGTTGGTCGGTCGACCGACCGAATGGCGCGGCTTCCCTAAGTCGGTCGACCGACCGAATGGTTGCGCTTGCCCCCGGTCGGTCGACCGACCGACCGCGCTTGCCGTGAGTCGGTCGACCGACCGAACTGCGCCCGCGCGGAGACGGCCCGGATCGGAGAGCGGGTCAGCCCTTCGGGATGTCGAAGAGGTTGGCGATGTTCGCCGCCAGACCCAGGTCGCCCTTCGCCTTGAGCTTGCCCGTCATGAACATCATCATGGGGTTGCCGGCACCCGAGACGACCTTGAGGAAGTCCACCGGACCGACCGTGATCGCGAGCTTCGGGTCCTGGTCGGCGCCCGGCGACAGCGTGCAGGCCCCGTTGGCGATGACCAGCTCGTAGGTGTCGACGCCCCCGTCCGGACGGTCGGTGATCGTCCAGTGGATGATCGCGTTCGTCGAGCCGGCGCGGTCGGGGCGGAACAGCTCCGGGAAGCGGGAGAAGATCGTGTCGAGGACTTTGCCGCGCTGGTCGCTCTTCATGATGTCGGCGAGCTGGGAGTCCGGCGCGTTCTTGACGAGCTGCGCGAACTGCTTGGGGTCGACGTTGTTGAAGTCGCCCAGGGCGTCGAGGTCGGACATGCTGTGCCCTCCGTTGATATTAAGCTACTCGCGCGTAACCTTACGCACGAGTAGGTAAGGTGGCAAGATGCTGAAACGGCTCCCCCGGGTCGTCCGCGAGCAGCAGATGCTCGACGCCGCGGTCAAGGTGTTCGCCGACCGAGGCTTCCACGCGGCGTCGATGGACGAGATCGCGGAGGCCGCCGGGATCTCCAAGCCGATGGTGTACGCCTACCTCGGCACCAAGGATGAGCTTTTCATCGCCTGCCTCCAGCGCGAGGCGACCCGCCTGATGGAGACCGTCGCGGCGGGGGTGCTGCCGGCCGCCGGCCCCGACGAGCAGCTCTGGAACGGCCTGCGCTCGTTCTTCACGTTCGTCGGGGCGCACCGCGACGGCTGGCGCGTCCTCTACCGCCAGGCCCGCAGCGAGCCGCACTTCGCCGGCGAGCTGGCCGGCATGCGGGCCCGGATCGTCGAGGTGGTCGCCGGGCTGCTGGAGAGCGCCTGCGTGGCCGCCGCCGTGCCGGCGCGCCCGGGCGACTTCGTGGCCATGGCCTACGCGTACGTGGGCGCTGCCGAGTCGCTCGCCGACTGGCTGGCCGACCACGAGGAGGAGGACCCGGAGCACACCGCGACGCGCATGATGAACTTCGTCTGGGTCGGCGCCGAGTCGCTCCTGCAGGGCCGGGTCTGGCGGGCCTGAGCTACTTCGCGAAGGGGATGCCCGCCGGCGGCGTCAGGGTGGCGGTTTGCATCCCGAAGAGCACAGCAAGCACCAGCAGTACCCCGAGCACGGCCGTCGTCTGGATCAGCGCTCGCTGCTTCTGCGGTGCGTAGGCCAGCCCGGCCGCGATGAGCGCGCCGGTGACCATGCCGCCGAGGTGTCCGGCGATCGAGATGCCCGGCACGCTGAACGTGATGACGAGGTTGAGGATCAGCACTGGCACGATGCCGG
The DNA here is from genome assembly GCF_022095675.1 of Dactylosporangium sp. AC04546. Classification (GTDB taxonomy): domain Bacteria; phylum Actinomycetota; class Actinomycetes; order Mycobacteriales; family Micromonosporaceae; genus Dactylosporangium. Next base: position 57,559 of record NZ_JAHYSG010000026.1, read on the forward strand.
CCACGCTGCGGCGCATCCGGCGCAGCACCACGATCAGCGCGGCGAAGAGGCCGAAGATCGCGCCCGAGGCGCCCACCGTCTGGGTGGTCGGCGCCGCGAAGAGGTAGACACCGATGCTGCCGCCGATGCCCGACACAAGGTACAGCGACAGGAAGCGGACCCGGCCGAGCATCGCCTCCAGCGGGCGGCCCAGGACCCACAGGGCCCACATGTTCATCGCCAGGTGCAGCAGGCCGTAGTGCAGGAACATCGACGTGAAGATCCGGTAGTACTCACCGTCGTGCATGCCGCCCGGCATCAGGACCCTGGTCCCCTCCAGCGGCCCGTCGGTGTAGGTGCCGAGCGGGTAGGTGACCAGCGCGCCCCACTCGTGCAGCGGCGTCGAGCCACCCAGCAGACCGCCCAGGCCCCCGCCGGCGATCGCGTTGGACTTGCCGGAACTGATGAACGCGGCGATGAAGACGAGCACGTTGATCACGATGAGCGTGATCGTCACCGTGCCCTGGGCGCCCGACGTGCCGCCGCCGAACGCGGTCCGGACGGGCCGCTGCGTCCGCGCACCCTCGCGGACGCAGTCCGGGCACTGGAAGCCGACCGACGCCTCGTTCATGCAGTCCGGGCAAATCGGCCGGTCACAGCGGGTGCACCGGACATACGTCTCGCGGGTCGGGTGCCGGTAGCAGACGGGGACCACGTTCGCCGGCGGCTGAGTCATGCACCAAGGTTAGCTAGCCCTTGCGGGCTAGCCCGCTACGAGAGTCGCTGGATCTCCACGCGCTCGATCACGATGTCCTGGATCGGCCGGTCGCCCGAGGCGGTGCGGGCGCCGGCGATCTGGTCGACGACCTTGCGGGAGTCGTCGTCGGCGACCTCGCCGAAGATCGTGTGCTTGCCGTTGAGGTGCGGGGTCGGGCCCACGGTGATGAAGAACTGCGAGCCGTTGGTGCCGCCGCCGGTGAAGCGGTCGATGCCGGCGTTGGCCATGGCCAGCAGGTAGGGCCGGGCGAAGTGCAGGTCCGGGTGGATCTCGTCGTTGAAGGTGTAGCCCGGGCCGCCCCGGCCGGTGCCGGTCGGGTCGCCGCCCTGGATCATGAAGCCGTCGATCACGCGGTGGAAGATGACGCCGTCGTAGTACGGGCCCCGGCCCGGCTCGCCGTTGCGCGGGTCGGTGTACTCCCGGGTGCCCTCGGCGAGCTCGACGAAGTTGCGCACGGTCTTCGGGGCGTGGTTGGGGAACAGCTCAAGCCGGATGGAGCCGGCGTTGGTGTGCAGCGTCGCGAACAGTTGCTCGGCCACCAGTTCTCCCTTTCATTGGTGACATTCCGTCATCACCGTATCCGACGTGGATTCTGCCGGATCCGGGTGTGCGGGCCGCCGGTTCGGTGCACGATGACCAGCAGCGGCCGAGTCCATGAGGTTCTCCCTGGTTGGAATGGGGTAACCGGGGATGGACAGGTAGCGCCTCGGGAGGTGGAGCAAGTGTTTCGACGTCGTCAGGTGAAGACGCATAGCCGGCTCATGCGGGACGAGCTCGGGGAAAGCTTCGACCACCTGCGGATGGCCGCGGCGCACGCCGCCGATGGCGCTTCCGGCGCCTTGGCGCCACGCGTCGACGCCGCCCGCAAGGCGGTCAAGCCCGGCATGCGCAAGGCCCGTGACGCGGCCATGGGCGGCATGGACACGGTCCTCGTGATCGCCCGCGACCGTTCGCGGGAGACCGGCAAGAAGGCCGGGAAGACGGGACGTAAGGGGAAGGCCCGAATGATGGGGAACGAGGGCCGGTCGCGCCGGTGGCCGATGGCGATCGGCGGGATTCTGGTCGCGGGGGCGGCCGTCGGTGCCGCGTCGGCGATGCTGCGCCGCCGGCGCAACCAGCAGAGCTGGGACGAGTACGGCACGACCCGCACCGCGAGTGAGACCGGCTCGATGGCCGACTCGGCGAAGTCGACGATGGACGCGGGGATCGAGAAGGCCAAGACCATGGGTGAGGCGGCCAAGGATCGCGCCTCCGACCTGATCGGCAGCAAGAGCACCAACCCCGGCCCCGCCGGCAGCGGTGAGTACGACAAGCCCTCGATGCCGCATTCGACGTCGAAGAACAGTCGTCCCTAGCAGGATCGATCGTGTAGGCGGGCCGTCCCCGGCCACGGGGGACGGCCCACCTATGCGTCACAACCAGCCGGCGCGGCGGAACATCCGGTACAGCGCGGCGCAGCCCAGGAAGATCACCAGCATCAGCACCGGGTAGCCGAAGACCCACTTCGTCTCCGGCATGAAGTCGAAGTTCATCCCGTAGATGCCGGCGACCGCGGTCGGGACCGCGGCGATACCGGCCCACGCGGCGATCTTGCGCATGTCGTTGTTCTGGTCGACGCTCACCTGCGCCAGCCGCGCCTGCAGCACCGAGTTGATCACGTCGTCGAGGTACAGCACCTGCTCGACCGCGCTCGCGAGGTGGTCGTTGACGTCGCGGAAGTACCGCCGGATCTCATCCGGAACGTCCGCGAGCTGCCCGTTGGCCAGCCCCGCGAGGGGTCGCTGCAGCGGCAGCACGGCGCGCTTGAACTCCATCAGCTCGCGCTTGAGCTGGTACACCCGCTGGATCCGGTTGCTGCCCCTGGACCGGTCCGGGCTGCTGAACACCTGGTCCTCGACCGCGGCGACGTCCTCCTCGATGCCGGTCGCCACCTCGACCAGCGTGTCCACCACGCTGTCGGCGACGGCGTAGGCGACCGCCCACGGGCCCCGCTCCAGCACCTCCCGGCGCCGCTCCAGCCCGGTGCGCACCGGCGCCAGCCGGGCCGCGTCGCCGTGGCGCACGGTGATGATGAAGTGCTCGCCGATGAACATCAGCAGGTCGCCCGTCTCGACGACCTCACTGGTGTCGGTGAGCTCGTCGTGCTCGACGTAGCGAGCGGTCCGCATCGTTACGAAGATCATCTCTCCGTAGCGCTCGACCTTCGGCCGCTGCTTGGAGGTCACCGCGTCCTCGACGGCCAGCTCGTGCAGCTGGAACGTCTCGGCGATGTGCGCCATCTCCTCGGCGCGCGGCTCCTTGAGCCCGATCCACACGAACCCGTTGCGGTGCCGGCGCGCGACGCGCAGGGCCTCCGCGTAGTGCCACTCGCCCGGTTGGCGCACGCCGTCGACGTAGACGGCGCAGTCGACGATGGCGCTGCCCGTGGCGGGCTGGACGGCAGGGGCGGCCGGGGCCGCCGGGGTACTCAGCATCCGGGACATCGCCCGCACCGGTCGCGACAGCGCGCGCGAAAGGGGGCTGGTGTTCTGCTGCTGGTCGTCGGCCATCTCGACCTCCCGGAGTCATCGCATGGGAGTGTCGGCCCGCCCGGAAAGAAGTTGGCACCGGGTGGACCGACCGCAGGTGGGGGGTGGGGGCGCGGTCGGCCCACCCGGTGCCGTTGGGGGGCGGGGGGTGATGCCTGCAGCGCGATTCGCAAAGCGCGCCGGGCTGGATTTTGATCCATCCGGTACCGGCTGGGGAACCACCCCCACCATCACGTTTTGGTGTCAGCTTTTGCGAACGGCCTCGATCGCCGCCGCCAATCGCTGCACACCCTCGTCGACCTGATCGGTCAGCACCGCCGAGTAGGCCAGCCGCACCGAGTGCCGGCCGCCCTCGATCAGGAAGTCGCTGCCCTTGACCACGGCCACCCCGAAGTCGCGGGCCGCCACCGTCTCCAGCTCGGTCGTGTCCACGTCCTCGGGCAGCTCGACCCACAGGAAGTAGCCGCCGTCGGGCTCCACGAACGTCGCGTCGGGGATGTGCTTCCGCAGCCCCTCGGCCAGCAGTCGGGCCCGCTCGCCGAGCGTCGCCGACACCTTCTCGATCGAGCGGCCGATGTCGCCGCTGACGCAGAACTGATGCGTGATGGCCTCGGCGACCATGCTCGGCGAGATGTACAGGTTGGTGGCCTTCTTGGCGATCGAGGAGATCGTCGCCTTCGGCCCGACCAGGTAGCCGACCCGTAGCCCGGGGGCGATCGTCTTGGTGAAGGAGCTGGCGTGCACCACGACGCCGTCCGCGTCCTGGGACAGCATCGTCGGCAGCTTCTCGCCCCGGAAGCGGATGTCCGCGTACGGGTCGTCCTCGAAGATCGTGAACCCGTACTGCGTGGCCAGCGCGAGCAGCGCCTGCCGCTTCTCCGCCGACAGGGTGACGCCGGCCGGGTTCTGGAAGTTCGGGATCACGTGGGCGAGCGTGGGGCGCACGCCGCTCTCCAGGAGCCGCTTGAGCTCCTCGATGTCGAGCCCGTCCTCCTGGATGGTCACCTGGTGGACCTCTGCGCCGCGGTTGCGCAGGTTGAGCAGCGTGCGGTCGTAGGTCGGCTTCTCCACCACGACGACGTCACCCGGCTTGACCAGGTGCTCGAACAGCAGCGCGTCGGCCTGCATCGAGCCGTTGGTGACGATGACCTGCTCGGCCTCGACGCCGTGCTTGGCGGCGATCCACGAGCGCAGGGGAAGGTAGCCGACGGACGTGCCGTAGGCGGTGATGCCAGCCGGGTCGGCCTCGAAGGCGCGGGCAGCGGCGGCCTTGAGCCCTTCGACGTCGATGATGTCGAGACTGGGCGCGCCACGGGCAAAAGAGATGAGCTGCATGATGGCAGCCTACGAGAGCGGCCCGGCCCCACTCAGCCGAGTTCCGGGCCGTCCCACCGGGTAGTCAGGCCAGGATGGTCGTCTGAACCCAGACGCGGATGATGTCGCGAACGGAGATCACCCCGAGCACGTCGTCGCCGTCGAGCACGACCAGGTGCCGGAAGCCACCGCGCACCATGGCGCTCGCCGCCTCCTCGATGGTCCAGTTCGGGCTCGCGTAGACGACCTCCCACGTGATGTGCTCGGCCGAGCGCTCGACGTCGGGGTCGAGGTCGGTGCCGATCGCATTGAGGATGTCCCGCTCGGTGATGATGCCCACGCCGGCTCCGTCGGGATCGAGGACGATCGCCGATCCGACCTTCCGGCTGGCCATCAGCTGAGCGGCCTGGCGCAGGGTATGGTCCGGGCCGACCTGCACGACGGCCGTGGACATGGCTTCGTGTACTTGCATGGCGCATCACTCCTCGCAAGGCACGGTACGGACATCGTCCCGCCCCGGAGGCGAACTCTCAAGACTTGCTCGCCTACGGGTGCGGTCGAGATACAGTTCGGAAACGTGCGGTTTCTGAACGATCAGGTGCCTGGCCACGATTTGACCTACGACGATGTCTTCATGGTGCCGAGCCGCTCGGCCGTGGAGTCACGGATGGCGGTCGACCTCGACACCCGCGACGGCAGCGGCACCACGATCCCCATCGTCGTGTCGAACATGACCGCCGTCGCCGGTCGGCGGATGGCGGAGACGGTGGCGCGCCGGGGCAGCCTGGCCATCATTCCGCAGGACATCCCGATCGACGTGGTCGCCGAGGCGGTTTCCTGGGTGAAGCGCCGCCACCTGGTGCACGACACCCCGATCACGCTCGGCCCGACCGAGACTGTCTCGCTGGCGCTCGACCTGCTGCCGAAGCGCGCGCACGGCGCGGTGATCGTCGTCGAGGACGGCCGCCCGGTCGGCGTGGTGACCGAGGGCGACTGCGCCGACGTCGACCGCTTCAGCCAGCTGCGCAGCGTGATGTCGCGCAACCTGCTCACGCTGCCCGACGATGTGAGCCCCGAGGACGCGTTCAACCGGCTCGCCGCCGGCCACCACAAGCTGGCCCCGGTCATCGACCAGGCCGGCCAGCTCGTCGGCATTCTCACCCGAAATGCCGCCCTCCGGGCCACCCTGTACCAGCCGGCCGTCGACCGCGACGGCCGCCTGCGTGTCGGGGCCGCCATCGGCATCACCGGCGACGCCGCCGGGCGGGCCGACAAGCTGCTGGCCGCCGGCGTCGACGTGCTCGTGGTCGACACGGCGCACGGTCACCAGGAGCGGATGCTGGCCACGCTGCGGGCGGTGCGCGCGCTCGACCCGGGCGTGCCCGTCGTCGCCGGCAACGTCGTGACCCGCGAGGGCACCGCCGACCTGCTGGAGGCCGGCGCCGACATCGTCAAGGTCGGCGTCGGTCCGGGCGCCATGTGCACGACCCGGATGATGACCGGCGTCGGCCGGCCCCAGTTCTCCGCCGTGCTCGAGTGTGCCGCCGAGGCCAGGCGCATGGGCCGGCACGTGTGGGCCGACGGCGGCGTCCGGCACCCGCGTGACGTGGCCCTGGCGCTCGCCGCCGGCGCGTCCAACGTGATGATCGGCTCCTGGCTGGCCGGCACCCACGAGTCGCCCGGCGACCCGCGCCGCGACGCCGACGGGCGCCTCTACAAGGAGAACTTCGGCATGGCCTCGGCCCGCGCCGTGAGCCGCCGCACCGCTGACGACACCGTCTACGAGCGTGCCCGCAAGGCGCTCTTCGAGGAGGGCATCTCGAGCTCCCGGATGTACCTCGACCCCCGCCGCCCCGGCGTGGAAGACATTCTCGACGCGATCGTGGCGGGCGTCCGCAGCGCCTGCACCTACGCCGGCGCGGCCGACCTCGACGAGTTCGCCGAGCGTGCGACCGTAGGAGTGCAGAGCGCGGCGGGTTACGCCGAGGGGAAGCCCCTTGACGTCAGCTGGTGAATGAGGTCCGTGCGGATAGTCTCGTCACCCGCAGGTCACGTATGGTGCGTGTCGTGAAGCTCGCTCGCAACCCTAACGGCTCGTGACCGAACAGCCGTCCCGACGCCTGCAGGCGTTGCGTGTCGCCTCCCGCTTCGTAGGCGCCGGCCTGCTGGACCAGGTCGTCATCGCCACCGCCAACGCGGCCAACACGCTGCTCGGCGGCATCCTGCTGTCCAAGGGTCAGTTCGGTGCGCTCGCGCTCGCGCTCAGCGTGGGGTACTTCTCCATGTACCTCAACCGCGCGATCGTCGGCGACGTGCTGCTCGCGCTCGCGTCCCGCTACGACGGCGACCACCGGGCGCGCCTCATCCGCAACGGGCTCACCACGGCGCTGTGCTCCGGCCTCGTGACCACCCTGATCTTCGTCGCGATCTGGCTGCTGTGGCCGCACAGCGGCAAGATCGACCTGCGCGAGCTCATCTGGCTCGCGCCGTTCATGCTGCCGATCATGCTGCACGACACCGCCCGCTGCGACTACCTCGCGGACCGGCGCCCGGAGAAGGCGCTCGGCATCGACCTGGTGTGGTTCGGCACGCAGGCGGTCGCGATCCTCGCCATGGTGCTCACCGGCAACTCCAGCCCCGGCGGCCTCCTCGCCGCGTGGGGCATCGGCGCCACGGCTGGCGCGACGGTGTACCTGCTCCGCGAGGGGTACCTCCCGTGGGCCGGCAACCCGAAGGCCTGGCTGGCCGAGACCCGCCACCTGTCGGGCTGGTTCACCGCGACCGCGGTCGTCGCCCAGGTCCAGGTGCTGTCGATCAGTTTCCTGGTGGCGGGCAAGCTGTCGAAGATCGACCTGGGCAACCTGCGGTTCGTCCAGACCGTCCAGCTCCAGCCGGTGCAGAACCTGGTGGCCGCGATCCAGGGCCTGCTGGTGCCCCGCGCCTCCCGCAACGCGGCCGACGCCGCCAAGCCGGGCGCCGAGGGCCAGGCCGCCGCGGCCACGCTGCGCCGCCAGACCCGCCAGCTGGCGATCGCCTTCGCCATCCTCGGCGCCGTCATGGTCGCCGCGGTCTGGCCGCTGGTGTCGTGGATCCTGACCACGACGGGCAAGTTCGCCGAGGCGGCCCCGCTGGCCCTGCCGATCGCCCTGCAGGGCGCGGTCTACCTGCTCCAGGTCCCGTTCACGGCCGCGATGCGGGGCATGCACCGGGCCCGGATGCTCTTCGTGCAGTACGTGGTCTTCGCGACGGTGTCGCTGACCGGTCTCTCGGTGGGCGCCAACTACGGCCTCCAGGGCGCCGCGTGGGGCCTGCTGGCCGGCTCGACGGCTGGCCTGATCTGCATGATGGTCCTCTACGTCTACGCGCTCAAATGGGTCGGCCCGCCACCGGAGCCGGCCCCGGCGTCGTCAACTCGCCTGGACGCGGCGCAGAACGCCTGACGAGGTCGGCCTCGCCGGCCAGGAGCAGGACCCACAGGATGCCGCCGGTGCCGCCCAGGAGCCACTCGTTGGTCACGGCGCTCAGCAGGGCCGCCGGGAGCAGGACCAGCAGCCACGGCGGGGCGTTGGCGCGACGGCGCCAGACGTTCCACAGGAGCAGCAGGAGGCCGGCCGCGAAGGCCAGCGCGCCCACCACGCCGGCCTTGCGGAACGCGGCGATCGGGGCGTTGTCGACCGTGAGCTTGATATCGGCGCCGCTCGACGCCCGGTAGACCGTGGCCCGGGCGTCGCGGGTGTTGCCCAGCAGCTGCTCGGCCGGCGAGTCGGCCTGCCAGTCCGCCGCGACCTTGCGCCAGGTCTCCACGCGGCCGCTGCTCACGCCCGCGTCGCTGCCGTAGCGCTCCTTCAGCAGGAATCCCGGGCCGTTGACGACGAGCACCACGGCGAGCGCGACAAAAGGTACAAGAGAGTCACGCCATGAAATCAGCGTGTACGTCACCGTTGCCACGGCCAGCAGCAGGAAGCCCGTCCGTGAGTCGCTCACGCAGAGGATCAGCGCCGACACGGCCACCGCACCGGACCGCTGCCACCGCGTGAGCGAGCGGTCGGTGCCGATCCGCACCGCGGCCAGTATCGCGGCCAGGGCCATCGCGTTGGGGTGCAGCAGTAGCCAGCGCATGCCCCAGAAGCGGTACTCGAAGCCCTCGCCCCACGGCGTGTCCGGCACGACGTGCGGCGTCGTGAACAGGTTGCCCGACCCGGCCAGCAGCAGCACCGCGATGCCCAGCAGGAACGACACCGCGATGCCGAGGCTGAACCGCGGGCTGCGGAAGGCGAGCACGACCAGGACGACGAGGCCGAAGTACCCGGCGTAGAGCAGGCGCTGCGCCGCGATGTCGACCTTCAGGACGAGCACCGCGCCGAGCGTGCCGATCAGCCAGTACGAGACCCCGAGCCAGGCGGTGCCGAGCCCGGCGAAGGCGATGGGCCGCGCCCAGAAGAGGAACAGCAGGCCGGACAGCAGCAGCAGGGTCCACACGACGATGCCGGTGTTCGTGTACGTCCAGCTGAGCACGCCCTGGGCGAAGAAGACCCCGCCCACCACCAGCCCGCGCCAGTCCACCCGCGGCACCAGCGACGCGCCGAGCGCCCCGGTGGCGGCCGCCAGCAGGCCCGCGACGGTCGCCAGGAGCGGGTTGCCGCCGAGCGCGAGCTCGACCGCCCCGGCGGCCAGCCCGACGGCGACCACCGCGACGACCGTCCACCGGGCCCGCGTCGTCACGGCGAGGAGATCACCGACTTGTAGATCGCCAGCAGTCGCTGGGTCAGCACGTCGGGCGAGAAGTGCTCCAGGTAGCGCCGCCGGGCGACCGGGGCCAGCTCGGCCGCGCCCGCGTGGGCCGCCCGCAGGCCGTCGGCCAGGGCCGCCGCGTCGGGTTGGACGACCCAGCCGGCGTCACCGGCGAGGTACGGCATCCCGCCCCGGTCGGTCACGAGCACCGGCCGGCCTCCTGAGAGTGCCTCCAGGATGATCGTCGGGAGCACGTCGTGCCAGGTGGATGCGGCGATGACGCACGCCGCCCGGCCGATCTCCGCCCGTACCGCCGAGTTGTCCATCGCGCCGAGGTAGGTGACGTCGGTCCGCCGCGCCGCCGCGTCGACCGCCAGCTGGCGCAGGGGGCCGTCGCCGATGATCCGCAGCGGCCCGAGCGCGCCGTCCGGGTGCCGCTCCCACGCGTCGAGCACCAGCGCGAGCCCTTTTTCCGGGCTGAGCCGGGCCGCGTAGAGGAAGCCTTCGCCGGCGTTCTCCACAAAACCGGCGTCCGGGATGCCGTTCGGCTTCACCGTGATGCGCTCCTGCGGGATGCCGAAGTCCATCAGGTGCTCGGCGATCCGGTCGGTCAGCGCGACGAAGTGGTCGACGTGCTTCCAGGTGCCGCGGTGGAACGCCAGGGTGGCCGCCATCACCGCGGACTGCGCCTTCGAGTCGCGGTAGCAGGTGTGCTTGACCGCCGGCAGGGGGAACGCCTTCCCGCGGCACTCGGTGCAGATGTGCCCGTCGCGGAAGTACAGGCCGGGCGCGCAGACCTGGCGGTAGTTGTGCACGGTGTGGACCACGGGCACGTTGTGCGCGTGTGCCGTCTTGATGATCCACGGGGAGATCAGCGGATACGGATTGTGGAGGTGGATGATATCCGGTTTTTCCGACTTGAGGAGATCGGCGAGGGCGCGCTGCGACGCGCCGTTGCGCACCGGGGACAGCGGCAACAGCACCTTTTGCGCGGTGGAGAACGTGCCGATCTCGTCGGAGCTGCGCAGGAACGGCAGCACGGTGACCCCAGCCTCGGTGAGCTGCGAGATCTCCGCATCGACGATGACGTTTTCGCCCGACGGCTGGCCGGACGCATAGCGGTTGTGCGCGACGACGACCTTCATGACGGAAAAAGCCTACGGCCCGCGTTTTGCGGCAGACTGTACGGGTGCCTGAGCTTCCCGAGGTCGAGGCGCTCGCCGCGTTCCTGCGGGAGCGCGCCGTCGGCCACGCCATCGAGCGGATTGAGGTCTCCGCGATCTCCGCGCTGAAGACCTTCGACCCGCCCATCACCGCCGCCGCCGGAAAGCCGATCACCGGCGCCTCCCGGCACGGCAAGTTCCTCGACGTCCACGTGGGCGAGGACCTCCACCTCGTCGTGCACCTGGCCCGCGCCGGCTGGCTGCACTACCGCGACACATTCAACGCCAAGACGCCGCTCAAGCCGGGCTCCGGCCCGATCGCGCTGCGCGTGCGCCTCGACGACGAGTCCGGCTTCGACCTCACCGAGGCCGGCACGAAGAAGAGCCTCGCGGCCTACTTCGTCACCGACCCGCGGCTGGTGCCCGGTGTGTCGCGGCTCGGCCCGGACGCGCTCGCGGTCTCCGCCGACGAGTTCGCCGCCGCGATCCGCGCCCGCAAGGGCCAGGTCAAGGGCGTCCTCACCGATCAGACCATCCTCGCCGGCGTTGGCAACGCGTACTCGGACGAGATCCTCCACGCGGCGAAAATGTCACCCTTCGCGCTGACCAACAAGATCACCGACGAGGGGATGGCCCGGCTGCACGCCGCCATGCGCACGGTGCTCACCGGCGCGGTGACCCGCTCGGTCGGGCAGAAGGCCGCCACGCTGAAGTCCGAGAAGCGCTCCGGTCTGGCCGTCCATGCGCGGACCGGGCTGCCCTGTCCGGTCTGCGGCGACACCGTGCGTGAGGTCTCGTTCGCCGACACGTCGCTGCAGTACTGCCCCACGTGCCAGACCAACGGCAAACCCTTGGCGGACCGCCGCCTGTCGAAGCTCGTACGCTGACGCCCGTGCGCCGTGCTTTCTGGGTGGCTTTCGCCGCCTTCTTTCTGCTGGGGTCGGCCTGGGCCCTCGCCCTGCCGGTCAACGGCACGTATGACGAGAAGCAGCACCTGGTCCGCGCCTACGCCGTCTGGACCGGCCAGTGGCTGCCGGACGGCCGCGCGGTCGACGCCAGCGGCATCGAGACCAACGCGTTCACCGGCCCGCGCAGCCTGCTGCCCGAGAACGCGGACTGCACGTGGCTCGACAAGCCGACCTACCGCCCGGCGACCTGCCTGGAGACCACGGCCGATCGCACGCAGACGCTGGTGCCGACCGCGGCCGCGCGGTACAGCCCGGTCTACTACGCCCTGGTCGGCCTCCCGCTGCGGATCAGCCCCGACGGCACCGGCCTGATCCTGTCCCGGCTGCTCTCGGCCGCGCTCACCGCGCTGCTGCTGGCCGGCGCCGTCGGGCTGGCCGTCGGGGCGGGCAACCGGCTGCTCGTGGGCGCGATCACGCTGGCCGCCACGCCCATGGCGATGAACCTGGCCGGGTCGATCAACCCCAACGGCCTGGAGATCGCCGCCGGCGTGCTGCTGTTCGTGGGCCTGCTGACCCGGGCCTACGGGCCGGCCGGCGTCGCCGCGGGCCTCCTGCTGACGGTCCGGGATCTCGGTCCGTTCTTCACGGTGGCGGTACTGGCGGTGTCGCTCTTCGTCAGCCGCACCTCACCGCGTGCGCTGTTGCGCCGCGCGTTCCTGGTGCCGGCGGCCCTCGGTGCGGCTTTTGCGGTGTTCTGGGCGGCCGTCGCGTCGCGCTCCAGCGACCTGGAGACGACCCGCACGATCCCGCCGACCACGTCCGGCGCGATCCTGCGCGACATCGCCGACAACCGGGCCGAGTTCTGGGTGCGCCAGATCGTGGGCCAGTTCAACTACGGCGAGACCACGGTTTCGATCGGCATGATCGGGCTGTGGTACCTCCTGGTCGCCGCGCTGGTGCTCCCCGCACTGTGGTTCGGCGACCGCCGGCTGCGCCTCGGCATCGTGACCACCGCGGCCGCGTGCGTGGTCCTGCTGGTGGCCATGGAGCTGTACTTCGCCCCGAAGGTCGGGCATTTCGCCCACGGCCGGTACATCATGCCCCTGGGTGTCGGCGCGGTACTGCTGGCGGCGTTCGCCGACCGTTACACAGCGTGGCTGACCGACCGGGGCTGGCTCAGTCGCGCGGTGCTCGTCGCCGTGGCGTTGACCGTACCGATGGATCTCTATGCCTTGGCGCGCGTCATGACGCGGTTCCAACACGGCATCAGCCATGGCCTCGACCCCCTCGGCGGCACCTGGCACCCGGCCACGGGCAGCGTCCTGCCGCTGTTGTGCTGTGCGGTGGGGGGCGTGCTACTCGGGGTGATTGTCACTCGGAGTTCTGTCCGGCCTACGGCACAGCACTCGACAGCCAACACGTTGAGCAACTAGTGTCGGCCGGTCGTCGTCGGTTGCCTCGGCCGCCATGGGACACTTTTCACGTGCTTTCCGGTGTCCGTGACCCAGCCATGAAGACGGGCAACCCAACCGGTCGAGCAGCTGAGCTCCGCGGCCCTGTGCCGTGGGGCGAGAGGACGCACTGAGGTGACCGCTAGTCTCCAACGTCCGGCCACCCCGCCGAGCCGGAGATCGACCTTGGGTGAACTCGACAGTTTCGAGATCCTCCCCAATCACGCCCTGACCCCGCTGGGCCCCAACGGCGTGCCCCGCTCGGGCTGGCAGCGCACCAAGCGCGCCGCCCGGTGGCACCGCCCCTATGCCGGGCTCCTGCTGCTGCTCGACTCCGCCGGCGTGGCGCTCGCCAGCCTCACGGCGCTGTCGAACATCGACCCCAACAAGACCAACGCCGGCTTCCAGCACAACCCCGGCCTGTTCAGCCTGACGGCCTACGTGCTGCTGCCGCTGATCTGGATCGCGGTGCTGTGGGGCCACGGCGCCTACGACCGCCGCTACCTGGGCACCGGCACCGACGAGTTCAAGCGCGTGGTCCGCGCCTCGTGGACGGTCGTGGCGATCGTCGCGTTCGCGGCCTTCGCGTTCAAGACCGACGTCTCCCGCACCACGGTCGGCACCGCGCTCGTCGGCGCCCTGCTCTACGTGCTGTTCCTACGCTATCTGGCGCGCCGCGCGCTGTACCTCTCACGCACCAAGTTCCACCTGGCGACCCACCGCGTGCTGCTCATCGGCACGCTCCAGGAGGCGATGGAGGTCCACCAGGCGATCGCGCGTGACCCCGCAGCGGGCCTGGTGCCGGTCGCGATCCACCTCACCGAGGGCTACGCGCCGCACCCGAACACCAACACCCCGGTTCCGGTCCACGCCGGTCGCGACATCCTCTCCCTCGTCCGGGAGATCAACGCCGACACGATCGCCGTCTGCGGCTCCGCGAGCGCCGAGCCGGTGGAGCTGCGCCGGCTGGCCTGGCAGCTCGAGGGCACGGGCATCGAGCTGGCGGTCGCGCCGCAGCTGACCGACATCGCCGGCCCGCGGGTGCACATCCGCCCGATCGAGGGCATTCCGCTGCTGTACGTCGAGGAGCCCAAGCTGTCGGGCCTCGGCTGGCTGTTCAAGAACGTCATGGACCGGGTGCTCGCCCTGATCGGCCTGCTGATCGTCCTGCCGTTCTTCCCGATCATCGCCCTGGCGATCAAGCTCTCCGACCCGGGCCCGATCTTCTTCCGCCAGCCGCGCGTGGGCCGTGAGGGCAAGACGTTCCGCGTCTGGAAGCTCCGGACGATGTATGTCGACGCCGAGGAACGCCAGGCGATGCTCGACGAGCAGAACGAGAGCGACGGGCTGCTCTTCAAGATGAAGAACGACCCGCGCGTGTTCAAGGTCGGCAAGTGGCTGCGCGCCACGTCGATCGACGAGCTCCCGCAGATCCTCAACGTCCTGATGGGCGAGATGTCCCTGGTCGGGCCGCGCCCGCTGCCGGCCGAGGACGGCGACTTCCTGGGCGACGTCCGCCGCCGCCTCCTGGTCCGCCCGGGCATCACGGGGCTGTGGCAGGTGAGCGGCCGCAGCGACCTGAGCTGGGACGACGCGGTCCGTCTCGACCTGTACTACGTCGACAACTGGTCCCTGGTCCTCGACCTCCACACCATGTGGCGCACGGTCGGCGTCGTGGTCTTCCGCAAGGGCGCCTACTAGCACCTGGTCAAACCCTGGGCGCGCCGTCACGATGATGCGCGTGGAAGGGAACCTCGCCGCCGCGCTCGTCGTCGTCGTGCTGGCGGCCGCGCTCGGCGGGGCCGTGTACGCCGCCATCCGGCTGCGCGGCCGGCGGGCCATCGCGACCGCCGCGCAGCGGGCGACGTACGACGTCCTCCACATCGCCGCCCTCGCCGCCGAGCCGCTGCGGGCCGGGCTCACCGAGGCGGCCGCCGGGAAGGCCATCCGCCACCTGCGCACGCTGACCGGCGCGGCCGGGATCGCGGTCACCGACCCGCAGCGGGTGCTCGCGTTCGACGGCAGCGGGGACCACCACCGCGAGCAGGTCGCGACCGCCGCCGCCAAGGCCGTCACCGCCGGCCGCTCGACCGTGCTGAGCAGCGACGAGCTGCCCTGCGACCTGGTCGACTGCCCGGTGCGCGGTGCGGTGGTCGTGCCGCTCGCCCAGCGGGAGGGCGCCCTCGTCGCGCTGTCCGACGGGCCGCCGGCGCCGGGGCTGGTGCAGGCCACGGCCGAGACCGCCCGGTGGGTCGGCACCCAGCTCGCGCTGACCGAGCTCGACACCTCGCGAGCCCGGCTCGCCCGGGCCGAGGTGCGGGCGCTGCGGGCACAGATCAGCCCGCACTTCATCTACAACGCGCTCACGGCGATCGCGAGCTTCGTGCGCACCGACCCCGAGCTGGCGCGGGAGCTGATCCTGGAGTTCGCCGAGTTCACGCGGTACTCCTTCCGGGCGCACGGCGAGTTCACGACGCTGGCGGAGGAGCTGCGCTCCATCGACCGGTACCTCACCATCGAGCGCGCCCGGTTCGGCGAGCGGCTCCAGGTGCGGCTCCAGATCGCGCCGGAGGTCCTGCCGGTGACGCTGCCGTTCCTGTGCCTCCAGCCGCTGGTCGAGAACGCGGTGCGGCACGGGTTGTCGCGCAAGCCGGGGATGGGCACGATCAGCATCGTGGCGCGCGACGCGGGGGCCGAGTGTCACATCACCGTCGAGGACGACGGCGTGGGCATGGACCCGGCGGCGCTGCTGCGGCCCGACGACAGCACCGACGCCGGGCAACACGTCGGCTTGCGGAATGTCGACGATCGACTACGTTCGGTCTTCGGCGACGGTTTCGGGGTCGTGGTCGAAACGGCGCCCGACGCCGGTACCAAGGTCAGCATGCGGGTCCCGAAGTTCCACCCAGGAGTCAGGAGCGGCGCATGAAAGGCGTGATCGTGGAGCCGGCGACCGGCTACCTGCGCGTGCTCGCCGTCGACGACGAGGTGCCCGCGCTGGACGAGCTGGCGTACCTCCTGCGCGCCGACCCGCGCGTCGGCCGCCTGCACACCGCCGGCGACGCGACCGAGGCGCTGCGGGTGCTGCGCGACGTCGACGTCGACGCCGTGTTCCTCGACATCCGCATGCCCGGCCTGGACGGCATGGAGCTGGCGCGGGTGCTCGGCCGGTTCGCCAAGCCGCCGGCGGTCGTGTTCGTCACCGCCTACGACGACCGGGCGGCGGAGGCGTTCGACCTCGGCGTCGCCGACTACGTGCGCAAGCCCGTCCGCGCCGACCGCATCGCCGAGTCGCTGCGCCGGGTGCTCGCCACCCGGCTCGTGCCCGCGCACCCGTCGGTCGCGGCGCGCCGCGACCGGCAGGACGACCCGACGATCCCGGTGGAGCTCGCCGGCACGACCCGGATGCTGCCGCGCTCGTCGGTGCGCTGGGTCGAGGCGCAGGGCGACTACGCCCGCCTGCACACCGCCGACGCCTCCCACCTGGTCCGGGTCTCCCTGGCCACCCTGGCCGAGCGGTGGGCCGATGCCGGTTTTGTGCGGGTTCATCGGTCGTACCTCGTGCAGCTCAAGCTCATCACCGAGCTGCGCATGACGAACAGCGGGTATGTTGTGCTGATCGACGACCACGAGCTGCCGGTCTCGCGCCGTCACACCCGCGAGCTCAAGGACCGGTTGGTGCGCGCCGCCAAGTCGTGGACCTGACGAATCTCTCCACAATCCCTCCACATTGCCGACTGAGGGCCTGCACGTCGCACGAATACGCTGCGAGACATGAGCGGAGCAGGTGAGCGGCGCCGGGTGCTCGTCGTGGAGGACGAGCGGATGATCGCGGAGTCGATCGCGGTCCGGCTGCGGGCCGAGGGGTTCGCGGTCGACCAGGCACACGACGGGCCGGCCGCGGTCGCGGCGGCCAAGCTCCTGCGCCCTGACCTCGTCGTCCTCGACGTGATGCTGCCCGGCTTCGACGGCCTCGAGGTCTGCCGGCGCATCCAGGCCGAGCGCCCGGTCGCGGTGCTCATGCTGACCGCCCGCGACGATGAGAACGACATGCTGGTCGGGCTGGCCGTCGGCGCCGACGACTACCTCACCAAGCCGTTCTCGATGCGCGAGCTCGCCGCGCGGGTCCATGTGCTGCTGCGCCGGCTGGAGCGCCTCGCGCACGTCGAGCCGGACCCCGACGAGGCCCCGATCGTCCTCGGCGACCTGGAGATCAACCGGGCTCAGCGGCGGGTGACCCGGGGCGGGGTCGAGGCCCACCTGACCCCGACCGAGTTCGACCTGCTGGTCAACCTGGCGACGAAGCCGCGCACGGTACTGCCCCGCGAGCGCCTGCTGGCCGAGGTCTGGGGCTGGGCGGACGCGTCGGGCACCCGCACGGTCGACAGCCACATCAAGGCCCTGCGCCGCAAGCTGGGCGCCGACCTGATCCGCACCGTCCACGGCGTGGGCTATGCCCTGGAGGCCGCATGAAGAAGATCATGGATCTCCTGCCGAGGCCTCTCGACCCGGTCCGGTCGATCAAGCTCAAGCTGGCGATCCTGCTGTTCGCGTCCGCGCTCGCCGGCCTCCTCGTCTTCCGGATCGGCATCGGCTGGATGCCGCCGACCACGAGCGCGATGGCTCTCACGGTCGGCCTGCTGACCTCACAGATCCTGGCCCACGGCGTCACCTCACCGCTGCGTGAGATGACCGCCGCCGCCCGGGCGATGGCCCGCGGCGACTACAAGGTGCGGGTCCGCTCCACGTCCCGCGACGAGGTCGGCCAGCTCGCCGCCGCGTTCAACCAGATGGCGGGCGAGCTCGCCGCCGCCGACCAGCAGCGCCGCGAGCTGATCGCGAACGTCTCCCACGAGCTGCGGACGCCGATCTCGGCGGTCCAGGCGATGCTGGAGAACATCGTCGACGGCGTCGCCGAGCCGGACCCCGCCACCCTGCGCACCGCGCTCGCGCAGACCGAGCGCCTGGGCCGGCTGGTCACCGAGCTCCTGGACATCTCCCGGCTCGACGCGGGGGTGGTACCCCTCGATCGCGAGACCTTCCGCATGGACGACCTCCTCCACGAGGTCGTCGCCGAGGCCGAGGTCAAGGCCACGGCCACCGGCAGCAAGGTCGACTACCTCACCTGCTCGTTCCCCGAGGACGCCCTGGTCAGCGCCGACCGGGCCCGGCTGCACCACGTCCTGACCAACCTCGTCGACAACGCCACCCGGCACAGCCCCGAGGGCGGCACCGTGACCATCATCGGCCGCCGCGACGGGCAGCACGTGATGATCGAGGTCGCCGACGAGGGCCCCGGCATCCCGCACCACGAGCGCGAGCGCGTCTTCGAACGCTTCACCCGTGGCGCCCGCCCCTCCGGCGGCGGCACGGGCCTGGGGCTGGCCATCGCTCAGTGGCTGACCCAGCTGCACGACGGCACGATCGCGGTGATCGAGCAGCCGGACGGCAACCCCGGCGCCCGCATCCGCGTGACGTTACCCGTCTGATATTTCCGGATTTGGTACCGCGGAGGCCACCGTCGGCCGCCCGCGCGCCCCCGCACGCCTTCAGGAGGCTTCGCCATGCCCGCAGCCGACCCGACGCCCGAGCCGGAACCCCCGGCCGTCCCGGCCCACGAATCGGACAAAGCAGCCCCACCGGCGGCCCCACCGGCCGAAGCACCACCCACACCGCCGAGCCGGGCGGACCCCACCGAGACCGGCGGCGCCGGGACCCCGAGGGATACGGAACCCCCCGGCGCCGCCTCCAACCCAGCCCCGGCACAGCAACCACCATCCACCGCGGCCGCGGATTCGCCTGCGGGCGCCACGGGCGGGGTCGCGGTCGCGACCGAGGCGCCGCTCAGGCCCCCGCAGCCCCGAACGTGGGTCGGGCCGCAGTCACCGCTGCCCGGGCGGCCGCCGGCGCCTCCGCCGCCGATGATCAACCCGGCCCTGATGCGGCCCCTTCCGCTCGGCCCGCCGTCGCCCACGCTGTTCCAGCGGCGCTGGCCCGAGCGCACGCCGGCCGCCACGACCGCCGCGCTCATCGGCGGGCTGATCACCGCGATCGTCGCCGCCGCCTCCGTGCCGCTCGACCGGCCCGGGCTCGGCTGGCCGATCGCCGGGCTGGTCATGCTGATCTCCCTCGGGGTCGTCCTCTGGAAGGGCGGCACCGGCCGCATCGAGGCGACGGCCTGGTGCGTCGCCGCGGTCGCGCTGCTGTCGGTCGGGGCGTTCCGGGCCGCCGGCTGGCTGTTCTTCCTCTGCCTCATGGCGGCGTTCGGCTGCGTGGCCCTCGCCGTCGGGCGCGGCCGTCGGGTACCGGCCCTGTTCATGGCCCTCCTCAACGTCCCGCTCGCCGGCTTCCGCTCCCTGCCGTGGGTCAGCGCCGGACTGGGCCGGCTCAAGGGCGCCGGCAACGGCGTCATGCGCCTCGCCGCCTCGGCCGGGCTCGGCGTGCTGCTGCTCGTCGTGTTCGGCGCCCTGTTCGCGAGCGCGGACGTGGCGTTCGAGCGGATCGTGGACCAGGTCCTGCCGGAGCTCTCGGCCGGCACCGTCGCGCGGTGGATCTTCGTCGGCGTGGTGGCCGCCTGGCTGCTGTTCGGCGCCGCGTACCTCGTCGACAGCCCGTCGGGCCTCGGCAACCAGGAGCCCGGCGAGCCGCGGACCGTGCGCCGGGTCGAGTGGCTGGTGCCGGTCGGTGCGCTGCTGCTCATGTTCGTCGCCTTCGTCGCCGTCCAGCTCACCGTGCTCTACGGCGACCGCGAGTACGTCATGAAGACCGTCGGGCTGACGTTCGCCGAGTACGCCCGCAAGGGCTTCTGGCAGCTGCTCGTGGTCACGCTGCTCACGCTCGTGGTCATGGCGGTCACCGTCCGGAAGGCGCCGCGCGCGACCGCCGCGGACCGGGTCCTGCTGCGGGTCGTGCTCGGCCTGCTCGCCGGCTGCACGCTCGTGATCGTGGGCTCGGCGGTGAAACGGATGGACGTCTATGAGGAGGCGTACGGCTACACGCGCCTGCGGGTGTTCGTCACCGCCTTCGAGCTGTGGCTCGGCGCGCTGTTCGTGCTCGTGATGATCGGCGGCCTGGCCAAGCGGGCGCGCTGGCTGCCCCGGGTGGCGGTCGCGCTCTGGGTGGTCACGCTGCTCGGGCTGGCCGGGCTGAACCCGGACCGGTTCATCGCGGCCGGCAACGTCGAGCGGGTGGCGGCGAACAACGCCGACGTCTGGTACCTCTCCACGCTCTCCGCCGACGCCGTGCCCGAGCTGCGCAAGCTCCCGCCGGGTGCCCGCGAGTGCGCGCTGTCGGAGATATCGAAGGACCTCTTCTACGACCGCGACGACTGGCGCGGCTGGAACCTCGCCCGCGAGCAGGCCCGCCAGGTGGCACCGAGCCCGGTCGACTACGGCGACTACCCCTGTTATCGACGCTACTGAATCGCAGTTTCCTTCAGGCGACCGTCGGGCGCGGCCACCGCGCCCGGTCACGGTGGAGCCTGGCGGCGCTAGGGCCGACGTTCAGACGGGGGACGTCGGCCCCTTGCGCTTGTTTCGGGAGCGTTGCAAGACTGCCGTCCATGGAGCCACCAGCACCGCGCGTCCGCGTGGTGCTCGGTGACGTGGCCCGCACGCGCATCAAGCCGGCGCGGACCCGCGCCGAGCTCGAGGAGCAGAGCCCCGTCGGGGAGGCGCTGGCGCGCGGCCTGGTGCGGGCCCAGTTCGCGGTGGCGATGCGGCTGGCCGCCGTCGTCGCCGTGGCGCTCGGCGGGCTGCCGCTGCTCTTCGCGGCCGCGCCGGCCGTCGCCCGGGCCCGGCTCTTCGGCGTCTCGCTGCCGTGGCTGCTGCTCGGCGCCCTCGCCTACCCGTTCCTCTACCTCGTCGGCGCGGCCTACGTCCACCTCGCCGAACGCAACGAGCAGGAGTTCGTCGCGCTGGTCGAGGACCGCGGCGGGCAGCACCCGCAATGAGCTCGTACGCGCTGGTCGCGGTCATCCTCGTCACCCTCGCGACCGTCGCCATCGGCCTCTACGGCCTGCGCTTCGCCCGCACGACCTCGGACTTCCTCGTCGCGTCGCGGATGGTCAGCCCGACCTGGAACGCGGCGGCGATCAGCGGCGAGTACCTCTCCGCGGCCAGCTTCCTGGGCGTCGCCGGGCTGGTGCTGAAGCACGGCGTCGATGTCCTGTGGTACCCGGTGGGATTCGCCGCCGGCTATCTCGCCCTGCTGCTGTTCGTCGCCGCCCCGCTGCGGAGATCGGGCGCCTTCACGCTCCCCGACTTCTGCGAGGTGCGGCTGCGCTCGAAGCGGCTGCGCAAGCTGGCGACGGCGTTCGTCATGTTCATCGGCTGGCTGTACCTCGTGCCGCAGCTCCAAGGCGCCGGCTTGACCCTGCAGACGGTCACCGGCGCCCCCTACGCACTCGGCGCGCTGCTCGTCGGCGTGGTTGTCACGCTCAACGTGGCGCTCGGCGGGATGCGCTCGATCACCTTCGTGCAGGCGTTCCAGTACTGGCTGAAGCTCACCGCGCTCGCCGTGCCGTTCGTGTTCCTGCTCATGCAGTGGCAGTCCGACGGCCGCCCGGCGCTCACCGCCCCGGACGGCCCGCGCTTCTCGGAGTCGACCAACGTCGTCATCGACCACACCACCCGGATGACCGTGCACGAGCCGACCACGGTCACCGTGCGCGGCCACCTGGACGGCGCGGCGGTGGACGGGCCGGTCACGCTGACGGTGGGCGAGCACGTCGTCACCGAAGACGCGACGGTGACGTTCCCGGCGGACTCGGCGGTGCCGCGGGTGGCGGCGGTCTCCGACGAGAACCCGATGGACTGGCTGCTGCCCGGTGAGCAGACGCAGGGCCTGTTCGCCACGTACTCGCTGATCCTGGCCACGTTCCTCGGCACGATGGGCCTGCCGCACGTGCTGGTCCGCTTCTACACCAACCCCGACGGCGCGGCCGCCCGCCGGACCACGCTCGTCGTACTGGGCCTCGTCGGCGTCTTCTACCTGACCCCGACCCTTTACGGTGTGCTTGGCCGCGTGTACACACCGCAACTGCTCATGACCGGCAACACCGACGCGGTCGTCCTGCTGCTCCCGGCCGCAGCCCTCGGCGGTGGCATCACTGGACAGTTGCTCAGCGCGCTGGTCGCGGCCGGCGCCTTCGCCGCCTTCCTGTCCGCCTCCTCCGGCCTGCTCACCAGCGTCGCCGGCGTGCTCTCCACCGACGTGCTCGGCCACGGCTCGGTCCGCGACTTCCGCCGCTCGGCGCTGGTCGCCGGGGTGGTGCCGCTGCTGCTGGCGCTCTTCGTGGCGAGCCTCGACGTGTCCCAGGTCGTCGGCCTGGCGTTCGCCGTCGCCGCGTCGAGCTTCTGTCCGCTGCTGGTGCTCGGCATCTGGTGGCGCGGCCTCACCGCGATCGGCGCCGCGGCCGGGATCGTGATCGGCGGCGGTACCGCGGCCTCGGCGGTACTGCTGACGGTCCTCGGCGGCCCGCTCGACGGCTGGGCGGGAGTCCTCACCACCCAGCCCGCGGCCTGGTCAGTGCCCCTGGCCTTCCTCGTGATGATCTTCGTCTCGCTCCTCACGCGGCACCGCTTGCCGTCCGGCATCGGAGCGATCATGCTTCGCCTGCATGCGCCGGACGCATTGCGTATGTAGCGGGGGTGGCGAGGTTGACCTACGGTCGAGACGTGAGCGTGCCTGTTGACGGTGCCGCTCTCGCGTTGCGGGGGCTGACGAAGCGTTTCGAGGACAAGGTCGCGGTCGCCGGGGTCGACCTCGACGTACCGACCGGGTCGTTCTTCGGCCTGCTCGGGCCGAACGGTGCGGGCAAGACCACGTCGCTGTCCATGGCGGTCGGGCTGCTGCGGCCCGACGCCGGCCACGCGTACGTGCTGGGGCACGACGTCTGGTCCGACCCGGTCGAGGCCAAGCGGCGCCTGGGCGCGCTGCCCGACTCGGCCCGGATGTTCGACCGGCTGTCCGGCAGCGAGCTGCTCGCCTACACCGGCCTGCTGCGCGGGCTGCCCCAGGAGGTGATCGACACCCGGGCGGCCGAGCTGCTCGACGTGCTGGGCCTGGCCGACGCCGGCCGCACGCTCGTCGTCGACTACTCGGCCGGCATGAAGAAGAAGATCGGCCTCGCCTGCGCGATGCTGCACGCCCCACGGCTGCTCGTCCTCGACGAGCCGTTCGAGGCGGTCGACCCGGTCTCGGGCGCGCTGATCCGCGACATCCTGATCCGGTATGTCCGCAACGGCGGCACGGTGATCTTCTCCAGCCACGTGATGGAGGTCGTCGAGCGCCTGTGCACGCACATCGCGATCCTCGCCGACGGCCAGATCAAGCGGATCGGCACGATCGACGAGGTGCGCGGCGGCCGCGAGCTCGAGGACGTGTTCGTCGAGGTCGTGGGCGGCCGCGTCGCGACGGGCGCGGAACTGTCGTGGCTGTGAACGCACCTGACCCGCACATCCCCGCGCAGCGGCCGGCGCCGCTCGGTGCGCCCCGGCCCGAGAGCCAGGCGCCCGTCGCGATCGGCGCGGCCCGGGTCAGCTACTTCGTGCGGCTCAAGCTGCGCATCATGCGCAACAGCCTGCGCCCCGGCCGCCGGCACGGCGACGACCAGAAGATGCGCGTCTTCAGCCGGTACGGCCGGCTGATCCTCTTCATCTTCGGCCTGGTCATGGGCCTGTGGGCGGCGGTGCTCGGGTTCGCGGCGTTCGCGGGCAGCAGCCTGGCGGACCCCGAGCTGCGCGCACCGCTCGCCACGTTCGCCGGCACCGCCGTCGTGCTCGCGTGGATCTTCGTCCCACTGCTGTTCTTCGGCGTCGACGAGACGCTCGACCCGGCCCGGTTCGCGCTGCTCCCGGTACCGCGCCGCACCCTGGTGCTCGGCATGCTGGCCGCCGCGTTCGTCGGCATCCCGCCGATGGTCACGCTGCTGGCGACCCTCGGCTCGACGATCGGCGCGGCGTTCGACGGCGGCCCGGCCGCCGCCCTCGTGGCGGTCGCCGGCGCGTTCATCGGCATCGCCCTGTGCGTCGCCGCGAGCCGCGCGGTGACCAGCGCGTTCGCCCGCATGCTGCGCTCGCGCCGGGTCCGCGACCTGGCCGCGCTGCTCATCGCCCTGCTCGGCATCTCCTGCAACCCGGTCTTCCAGCTGGTCTTCGCCGTCGTGCAGCACGGCGAGTCGAAGCAGTCCGCGACGATCGGCGAGGTGCTCTCCTGGACCCCGCTCGCGGCGCCGTACGTCGCCTACCTCGACGCGATCGACGGCGACTGGGCGCTGGTCGCCGCCCGGCTGCTGATCGGCGTGGCCGGCGTCGTCGTGCTGCTGTGGTGGTGGCTGCACACGATCGAGTCGGCGATGCTCGGCGTCTCCGACGGCCCGGGCGCGCGTAAGGGCGTGGTCACCGACCCGCCGGTCCGCGCCTTCGTCCCGCGGCTGCTGCGGTTCGTGCCGACCGGGCGGTTCGCCGGCCTGCTGGCGCGCGAGGTGCGGTACTGGCTGCGTGACCCCCGCCGCCGGGCCAGTCTGATCTCGCTGCTGGCCGCCTCGATCGTGATCCCGTTCGCGTTCACCTTCGGCTCCGGCGGGCCGGGCAGCCAGGGCTTCAGCGGCGGCGCGTTCGTCTACTCGCTGCTGTTCGCCGGCGCCTTCGTCGGCCTGGTGCTGGTCAACCAGTTCGGCAACGACGGCACCGCCTATGCCCTGCACATGCTCACCAACGTGCCCGGCCAGGTAGAGCTGACCGCCCGCGCGCTGGGCGTGGGGGTCCTGACGTTCCCCCTGCTCGCCGTGGGCACGATCGTGGTCTCGGTCGTGAGCGGCAACGCGGCGCAGCTGCCGGCCGCGCTCGGCGTCGGCCTGTGCGCGTTCGGCATCTCGGTGGGCGCGGCGGGGATCACCTCGGTCCTCGCGCCGTACCCGATGCCGGACACCAGCAACCCGTTCGCCATGAACACCGGCCGCGGGAGCGTGAAGAGCCTGCTGTCGTTCGTGAGCATGCTCGCCACGTGGCTGCTCACCGCGCCCCTGCTCCTGGCGTTCACGTTCCTGCCGGACCACCTGACCTGGCTGCTCCTGCCGGTCGGGGTCGCCTGGGGCCTCGCGCTCGGCTGGATCGGCACCCGTGTCGCGGGTGCCCTGCTGGAGCGACGCGCACCCGAAGTGCTGGCCGCGGTGACTCCGAAGAGGGCGTAATGGTGCGGTGAGCATCCACGCGTCAGACCCGTTCGCCACGCCCGAGGAACTGCGCTCGCCGGTCCGCCGGCTGCGGGGGCGCCTGCCCGCCGCCGTCACCCTGTGGACGGCGAACCCGCGGCACGGCCTGACCGTGTCGTCGATGCTGGTCGCCGACGGCGACCCGGGCCGGGTGCTCGGCCTCGTCGACGAGGAGAGCGACCTCTGGGAGGCGCTGGAGGAGAGCGGGCGGTTCGCCGTGACCCTGCTGGGCGAGGACGACCGGCAGCTGGCCGACCGCTTCGCCGGCCTCATGCCGGCGCCCGGCGGCCTGTTCGCGACGGGTGACTGGCAGCCGACCGACTGGGGTCCGGTCAAGCCGGGGCAGACCTGGGCCGGGTGCCGGCTGGACGGGTCACGGCCATATGGCTGGTCGCTGCTGGTCGAGGCGACGATCGAGCACGTCGAGCTGATCGAGCCGGCGAGCGGCACGCTGCTGCACGAGCGGGGGCGGTACCGCCGGTAAACGGTGTGACGGGTGTCACCCGGCGCACCGATCCTGCCGCTGGGCGCACCGCTGGGCACGGTCCCACGCGGAGATCTTCACCGATGCCTGCCGGGTTTCTACGGTGCCCGTACCCACACCCCCAACGGCAGGTGGTGATCCCCCATGAGCACCGAGACGCCGGTGCCCGCGGGCACCGACGAGAACCGATACGTCGAGGTTGCCCGCAGTCCGGAGTTCGACACCCTGCGGCGCACGCTGCGCCGCTTCGTCTTCCCGGTATCCGCCGCGTTCCTCGTCTGGTACGCGCTGTACGTCCTCCTGTCCGCCTACGCCCGCGACTTCATGAGCACCAAGGTCGTCGGCCACATCAACGTCGCGCTGATCTTCGGGCTGCTCCAGTTCGTGTCCACGTTCCTCATCGCCTGGCTCTACGTGCGGTACGCCGATCGCAGGATCGACCCGCTCGCTGACGACCTGCGCGCCAAGATCGAGGGGAGCCCGGAGTGAACGAGACGTACCTCGCCGTCTCCGCCACCACGACGCGCACGCTCACGCTGACGCTGTTCGTGGTGCTGGTGGCGGTCACGCTGGGCATCACCATCTGGGCCAGCCGGCAGACCCGCAGCGCCGCGGACTTCTACGCCGGCGGCCGCTCCTTCACCGGCTTCCAGAACGGCATGGCCATCGGCGGCGACTACATGTCGGCGGCGAGCTTCCTGGGCATCGCCGGCATCATCGCGCTGAACGGCTACGACGGCTTCCTGTACTCCATCGGCTTCCTGGTCGCCTGGCTGGTGGCTCTGCTGCTGGTGGCCGAGCTGATGCGCAACTCCGGCCGGTACACCATGGCCGACGTGCTCGCCTTCCGCATGCGGCAGGCGCCCGTCCGTACCGCCGGATCCATCTCCACGGTCGTGGTCTCGATCTTCTACCTGCTCGCCCAGATGGTCGGCGCGGGCGCCCTGGTGGCGCTCCTGCTCGGGATCAAGGCCGGCGACACGTTCCTCGGCATGAGCGCCGAGACGGCGAAGATCGTCACCATCGCCCTGATCGGCGTGCTCATGATCGTCTACGTGACGGTCGGTGGCATGAAGGGCACCACGTACGTGCAGATCGTCAAGGCGTTCATGCTGATGATCGGCGCGCTGCTGCTGACCCTGCTGGTGTTCGCGGCGTTCAAGTTCAACCTGTCGAGCCTGCTCGGCGAGGCCGCCGCGAAGTCCGGGCGCACCCCGCCGGAGTCGTTCCTGCAGCCCGGTCTGCGCTACGGCCGGGAGTTCGCCGGCAACGCGGCCGCCACGCTGGCGAGCAAGCTCGACCTGATCTCGCTCGGCCTGGCCCTGGTCCTCGGTACCGCCGGCCTGCCCCACATTTTGATCCGCTTCTACACGGTCCCGAGCGCCAAGGTTGCTCGCAAGAGCGTCGTCTGGGCGATCGGCATCATCGGCGTCTTCTACCTGATGACGCTGGCCCTCGGCTTCGGCGCCGCGGCGCTGGTCGGCCGGCAGGCCATCCTCGCCCAGGACCCCGGCGGCAACACCGCCGCGCCACAGCTCGCCGAGGCACTCGGGAAGCGGTACCTCGGCGGCGACTTCGGCGGATCACTGCTCCTGGCGGTGATCGCGGCCGTAGCCTTCGCCACGATCCTGGCGGTCGTCGCCGGCCTCACCCTCGCCTCGTCGTCCTCGCTCGCCCACGACCTCTACGCCAACGTGGTCAAGCGCGGGGAGACGACGGAGCGGCAGGAGGTCGTCGTCGCGCGGTACGCCGCCTTCGTCATCGGCGCCGTGGCCATCGTCCTCGGCATCTTCGCCCGCAACCTCAACGTCGCCTTCCTGGTGGCGCTGGCGTTCGCGATCGCCGCGTCGGCGAACCTGCCGGCCATCCTCTTCTCCCTCTTCTGGAAGAAGTTCAACACCCGCGGCGCCACCTGGGGCATCTACGCCGGCCTGCTGTCGGCGGTCGGCGTGGTGCTGCTCAGCCCGATCGCCTGGGGCGGTGTGAGCGACGCGCGCATGCCGGCGACGCTCAACGCGGCCCAGGCGAAGACCTGTGGCGTGGCACAGGACTCGAAGGCGGTCTCCAACCCGACGGCGCTGTTCAGCTGCACCACGGCCGCGCCGATCCCGCTGGAGAACCCGGGCCTGATCTCGATTCCGATCGGGTTCATCTTCGCCGCACTGGGCGCGCTCACCAGCAAGGAGCGCAACCCCGACAAGTACGCCGAGCTGGAGGCCCGCTCGCTCACCGGCGCGGGCGCCCACTAAGGCAGTGTGCCGGGACCGGGGGCACCGCCGATCCCCGGTCCCGGCGCACCTTCGCTAGGCTGTTGTTCATGGTCGTTGCGCAGCGTTACGGCGAGGGACACCGGATCCTCCTCACCGGCGGAGCCGGTTTTGTCGGGTCTCACCTCGCCGATGCCCTGATCGCCCGGGGAGCGCACGTTGTCGTGATCGACAACTTCCTCACCGGCAGTAAGGACAACGTCGCACACCTCGTCGACCACCCTCGATTCACGCTCGTCGAGGCCGACGTCAGCGAGCCGCTGCCGGCCGCCGACGCGCTCGCCGGCCGGTTCGACGCGATCATGCACTTCGCGTCGCCGGCCAGCCCGACCGACTTCGCCGACCTGCCGGTGGAGATCCTGCGGGTCGGTTCGGTCGCCACCCTGCAACTGCTCGACCGCGCGGTGGCCGACGGCGCCCGGTTCATCCTCGCCTCGACCTCCGAGGCCTACGGCGACCCGTTGGTCCACCCGCAGCCGGAGACCTACTGGGGCAACGTCAACCCGATCGGCATCCGCAGCGTCTACGACGAGGCCAAGCGCTTCGCCGAGGCGGCGACGATGGGCTACCACCGCCGCCACGGCGCCGACGTCGGCATCGTGCGGATCTTCAACACCTACGGCGAGCGCATGCGGCCCGACGACGGGCGGGCGATCCCGACCTTCATCTCACAGGCCCTGCGCAACGAGCCGATCACCGTGCACGGCTCCGGTACCCAGACCCGGTCGATCTGCCACGTGTCCGATCTCGTGCGCGGGATCCTCCTGCTGCTCGACTCGACCGAGACGGGCCCGATCAACTGTGGCACCGAGCACGAGATGACCATGCTCGAGCTCGCCGACTCGATCGTGCGGCTATCCGACAGCACGTCCCGCGTGTCGCTCGTCGCCCGCACGGCCGACGACCCGGAGCGCCGGCGGCCCGATCTCAGCAAGGCCCGTGAACTGCTCGGATACGAGCCGCTCGTCGGCCCGGAGGAGGGCCTCGGGCGCACGGTCGCCTACTTCCGCGGCCGGTAACTCTCCCTGGATCGTGCCGCGCCCGTCGCGGTTACGTGGCGTGGCGGCGGTGGATTCGTATCGTGGGTTTCATGCCCAACACGCCTGCCTCCAACGGCCCCTCCTCGGGCCGCGCCTCGGTGCCCGGCGCGCTCGCACCCACCTCGGGCGCCCGCGCCCGAGTATCCGGTGCCAGCGCGCCGACCAGCCCGGCCAGCGCCGGGGTCTACGGCCGGCCGGCCGGAGGCGGGAACGTTCCGCCGCCGCGCGTCGGGAACCAGTACTCCGGGAGGAAGAAGATCCGCCCGCGCTGGGGCCGCATCGCCCTGGTCGCCGGGCTGGCCGTCCTCGCCCTGGCCCTGCTGGCCGGTCTGGGCGGCTTCATCTATTACAAGCACGTCGACTCCGGCCTGCAGCGCGAGGACCCGTTCGCCGACATCACCGGCGGTCGTCCGCCGAAGGTGGCCGACGGCGCGCTGAACATCCTGCTGCTCGGCAGCGACTCGCGCGACCCCGACAACAAGGGCAAGGCCGGGGAGTGGCGCACCGACACGATGATCGTCCTGCACATCCCGAAGAGCCACGACAAGGCGTACCTCGTGTCGATGCCGCGTGACCTCTACGTGCACGTGCCGAAGAGCAAGGCCAACCCGCAGTACGGCGACACGATGGCCAAGCTCAACGCGTCGTTCTCGTGGGGTGGCACGCCGCTGACCGTCCAGACGATCGAGGAGTACACCAAGGTCCGCATGGACCACGTCGTGCTCATCGACTTCGCGGGCTTCAAGCAGGTCATCGACGCGCTCGGCGGCATCGACATGAACGTCGAGAAGGACATCACCTCGATCCACCCGCCCAAGCGGCAGTTCAAGAAGGGCATGAACCACCTCAACGGTGACGAGGCCCTCGACTACGCGCGGCAGCGCTACCAGTTCGCCGACGGCGACTTCGCCCGCATGCGTCACCAGCAGGAGATGATGAAGGCCATCCTCGACAAGGCCGTCAGCTCCGGCACGGTGACCAACCCCGGCAAGCTCAACGCGTTCATCAAGGCGATCACCAAGGCGATCACGGTCGACAAGGACTTCTCGATCGCCGACATGGCGCTGCAGTTCCGCAACCTGCGCAGCGACGACCTGACCTTCCTGGTCAGCCCGCACGACGGCAGCAAGAAGATCAACGGTGAGGACGTCGTCGTGCCGAACAAGGAGAAGGCCGACGCGCTGTACACCGCGATGCGCAACGACAAGATGGCCGACTGGGCGGCGGCGACGCAGCCGAAGCCGAGCGGCTCCGCCCAGCCTTCGACCAAGGCATCGACCAAATCGAAGTGATATTTCGGGCATTCCCGGGCATGTCCCCTCTTCGGGAGGGTTGCATGCCCGGGCTGTCGTATAGATCTCATTGCCTTACCCACGGCAACCGAGTAGAAAATCGGCTGCTTGCCGGTTTCCGCGGGTGCGCATTCTCCGCGCCCCGAACGTAGACTCGGATAGATTCCCGCCCGCTGATGTCAGGGCGGCTTCTCGGGGGCGGTAGATGGAGGACAAAGCGCCCGACGCGACCGGCGTCGAAGCGGAAGAGGCGGATAAGGTCGAAGTGCCCGAAACGACGGGAACGACCGAAATCGCGGATGACGCTGCGCCGGAACAGCCCGTCATCGACCTCGGTGAGGACGTCAGTCCGCCCAAGCCGAAGAAGAAGGCCAACAAGCGGAAGCTCCCGGGTCGCGACCCGGCCTGGGCCAAGGCGCTCATCGTCTTCGGCGCCGTGATCGTCCTGATCGCCGGCACCGCCCTGGCCGGCACCCAGTTCCTCGAACGGCGCTACAGCGGCAGCGTCCACCAGGAGACGCTGCTCGGCGACAAGTCCCGCGTCGGCGGTGAAAACCCGGAGGAGCGCCAGAGCGAGGTCAAGGGCCCGCTCAACTTCCTGCTCCTCGGCTCCGACGCGCGGGCGCTCGACCCCGAGGACGGCTCGCGCTCCGACTCGATCATCATCGTGCACATCCCGGCCAGCCTCGACCGGGCCTATCTGCTGTCGATCCCCCGCGACCTGCGGGTGCGGATTCCGGCGTTCCCGGAGACCGGCTTCGACGGCGCCGCACACGAGAAGATCAACGGCGCGTTCCAGTACGGTGGCGGCGGCAAGGGCGGCGTCCAGCTGCTCGCCGAGACGCTGACCGGGCTGCTCGGCATCCGCTTCGACGGCGCCGCGATCGTCAACTTCGACGGCTTCAAGGCCGCCGTCGACCTGCTCGGCGGCGTCGACATGTGCATCGACCAGAAGGTGACGTCGATCCACCTCGGCTACGACGAGAACGGCAACTACAAGGACCCGACCAAGGGCGGCCGCCCGGCCGTCTACGACGCCGGCTGCCACCACCTGGAGTCCTGGCAGGCCCTCGACCTGGTCCGGCAGCGCAAGAGCCTGGCCAACGGCGACTACGACCGCCAGAAGAACCAGCAGAAGTTCATCCGGGCGCTGCTCGACAAGGCCCAGAAGAAGGACCTCACGACCAACCCGATCGCGCTCGACAAGTTCATCCGGGTCATCGGCCAGGCGCTCACCGTCGACACCAACGGCGTGTCGCTCGCCGACCTGATGTTCGGGCTGCGCAAGGTGAGCCCCGACAACCTCATCGGGCTCCAGGTGCCGTCCGAGCCGCAGGACATCGGGGGGTATTCGTACGTGGTGGGCCTGCCCGATGCGGAGGCCCTCTACGCGGCGATGCGTGAGGACCGGCTCGACTCGTGGGCGGTCGAGAACCCGACCTGGGTCAACCACATGTAGCTGGCCTGTAGCCTGGCAAGGTGTTCAGGGGATCATCCGTGCCGGCCATCGCCGTTGCCGACGTCAAGAACGACGCCTACCTCCTCGACGTGCGCGAGGACGACGAGTGGACCGCCGGCCACGCGCCGGGCGCGGTGCACATGCCGATGATGCAGATCCCGGCCCGGATCGCGGAGATCCCGGCCGACCGCGACGTGGTCGTCGTCTGCCGGGTCGGCGGGCGCTCCGCGCAGGTGGTCGCGTTCCTCCAGCAGAACGGGCTGGAGCGCACGATCAACCTCAACGGCGGCATGCAGGACTGGGCCGCCGCCGGGCGGGCGATGGTGAGCGAGGACGGCGGTGCTCCAAGAGTCGCCTGAGCGGCCGCTCGTGTTCGCGCACCGCGGCTCCTCGCAGCGGTTCGCCGAGCACACCCTCGACGCATATCTCCTCGCCATCGAGGAGGGAGCCGACGGCCTCGAGTGCGACGTTCGGCTCACCCGTGACGGTCACCTGGTCTGCCTCCACGACTCCCGCATCGACCGCACCAGCGACGGCAGCGGCCGGGTCAGCGTGCAGACGCTCGCCGAGCTCGACCGCTTCGACTTCAGCTCCTGGAAGCCGCAGCTGCCCGACTCGCCCGATGAGCTGATCGTCGAGCGCCGGCTGGTCGACGACGGCTGGCGGGGCCGCGTGCTCACCCTCGACCGGCTGCTCGGCCTGGCCACCGACGCCGGCCGGCCGATGCGCCTGCTCATCGAGACCAAGCATCCGACCCGCTACGGGAGTGCGGTGGAGCTTTCACTGCTCCAGCTGCTTCGGCGGTACGGGCTGGAGCGTCCCGATCCGGACCGGGCGCTGCAGGTGACGGTGATGTCGTTCTCGTCGACGGCGATCCGCCGCGTCCGTCAGCGCGCGCCGTCGCTGCCGACGGTGATGCTCATCGACGTCTGGTCCGTGCCGGGCCGGATCGGCTACATGCCCCTCGGCAGCACGATCGCCGGCCCGGGCGTGCAGCTGCTGCGCGCCTCACCCGACCTCGTGGAGCGCCTGCATCGGCGGGGCTTCCAGGTGTACGTCTGGACGGTCAACGAGCCCGACGAGGTCGACCTGGTCGTCAAGCTCAGGGTCGACGGCATCATCTCGGACCGCCCCGCGTACGTCATCGACCGGCTGCGGGAAATTGGCCTTCGGAATCCGTAGCGCCTGCGGCGGTGCTCGACTGATTCACGTCTCAACAACTTTGCTCGACAACCTTTCAAAGCCGCCCGCGGCGAGGCAGACTCCAATCATGGTCGATGCTCCCCCCGCCGCCGCCTTTGCCGGGCTGGCCGGGGTCGCCGAGGCGCTCAACGCCGGCGAGGGTGGCGTGACCCTGCTCCAGCAGTCGGTCGAGGTGGCCTGCGTCGCCACCGGGGCGATCGGCGCGGTCTTCATCGAGTATGCGCACGACACGGGCCGGGTCGTCGCGGCGGCCGGCAGGCTTGACTGGGCGCTCGGCCGGCCGGTCGATCTCATTCATCCGTCGCTGCGGGGCCTGCTGCAGTACGGATCCCGCGTCCGGGAATTCCCGAGCAGCCTCATCGGCACCCCCGGGGGTGCCCAGCTCGACAGCCGGGGCCTGCACCGTGTCATGACGGCCGAGGTCAACGCGGCCGGCGCGAGCGTCGGCATCCTGGCCGTCAGCTACCCCGACGCCGACGGCTCGGCCGAGCCCGAGCAGCGGTCGGCCCTGAGCTTTCTCGCCTCGTTCATCGCGCTGCAGTACGGGCTGGGGCGTGGCCTTCCGGTGTACCGCGACGGCCCGGCCGTCGATCCGATCAACGGCCCGTTCGCGCTGCTCGACCCCGACAACCGCGTGATCGCCTGGAACCCGGCGGCCGCCCGGCTGACCGCCCGCCCGCCGGAGACCGCGCTGGGCGAGCCCTGGCCGTTCCCGCTGCCCAACGCCGATGAGACGGTCGAGCACCAGATGCCCGGCGGCACGTGGATCGAGATCCGTGCCCAGCCCGTGCCCGGCACCGGCGACCTGGGGGTGTCGTTCCGCGCCCGGCCGGTGGAGCCGCCCGACGGCCGGGACCTCTTCATCGCGCTGACCGGCCACGAGCTGCGCACGCCGATCACGGTGATCCGGGGGTACGCCGACACGCTCGTCGACCACTGGGAGTCCCTCGACGAGGGGGCCCGGCGGGAGGCGATCTTCGTCGTCGGCCAGCGGGCCCGCGACCTCAGCCGGCTGGTCGACCGCCTGCTCAACGCGATCGGCGACGTCGACCTGTCCACCCTGTTGCCGTTCGATCTGGTCGAGTCCCTGGCGGCCGCGGTCGATGAGCTCAACCCGGACCAGCGCCGGCTGCTCAAGGTCGATCTGCCCGCCGCCCTGCCGAAGACGTACGGCGATCGGGCGAGTCTTGCCACGGTATTGGCGGAATTGGTGACCAATGCGGGTAAATACTCGCCGAATTGGGTAGAAGTCGAAGTGACCGCTGGAGCGGACCCGCAGTCCGTCTGGTTCCGGGTGTCCGACCGCGGCATCGGGATCCGGCCGGAGCACGTGGAGCGGGCATTCGAGCGGTTCTGGCAGCTCGAGACCGGCGATCAGCGGAAGAGCGGTGGAGTCGGGCTCGGTTTGTACCTGGTGCGTAGGATCGTCGAGCGTCAACATGGATGGGTGTCATTGCGACCACGCCGAGGGGGAGGGACGGTCGCCGAGGTGCGACTGCCCCGAGCCGACGCCGAAGGCCACGGGGAGGCTTGAGAGCGTGTCCACAACCGTTGCGGAGCGCGCCTGGTGCGTGGTCGTGCCGCACCACGCCCGCGGTGCCCACCTGGCCCGCCATCGTCTGGCCGACGAACTCGACGCCCTGATCGCCCCCGACCGCCTCGACGACGCGATCGCGATCGCCGCCGAGCTGGTCGGCAACGCGGTCCGGCACGGCGCCCCGCTCCCGGGCGACGTGATTCGGGTGGCGTGGCGCCTGCTCACGGACGACACGCTGGAGATCCGCGTGACGGACGGCGGCTCCCCGTCCGGCCCGCAGATGCGCGTGGCGAGCCCCGACGCCGTCGACGGCCGCGGCCTGACCATCGTGGCGGCGCTGGCGATCGGCTGGGGCGTGGAGCGCGACGGCCTGGGCCAGTGCGTCTGGGCCACCCTCTAGGGCGGTGCCCGGTGGGTGAGAGACGCGCCGGATGGGGGCTTGTGTGCCCCACTCCGAGCGGGAGCGCCTAGGCTGGTTCGCCGTGAGCAAGCGTGCGAAAACCCCCCGTGGCCGTGGCAGCAGCGGCGAGAAACGCGAGAAGATCCGCGACGTGTACGTCGGGCGGCCGTTCCAGGGGCTGGCCGACGAGCCCGAGTGGATCGCCCTGCGGGAGCTGGTGCCGGCCGCCGCGGCGCCACTGAAGCTGGCACCCGCCCTGGCCGAGAAGTACGGCGACCGGGAGGTCATCCTCGCCACCGTGCTGCCGATGGCCTGGCCCGCCATGACCAAGCCCGACGGGCGTGTGTTCATCGGGCTCCAGCGGCATGTGCAGTCCGGTGACGTCTCCCGCGACCTCGCCGTCGCGCTGCTGTGCGCCCTGGAGACCCCGCCCGGCAAGACCGTCGCCGTGCCCGCCCTGCCCGGCCTCGGCGAGCGCCTCCAAGACGTGATCGTCAACGCCCCGCTCGACATCACCGTCCACACCGGCTTCGAGTTCTGGCTCGACGACGACGCTGCCGACGACCCCAACGTGCGCGCGTCGCTGGAGCGGGCCAACGCGAGCATCTTCCCGACCGTGAAGCTGGCCGCCGCCCCGGCCACCTACTGGTGCCGGGTCACCGACCGCTCCCATGTGCGCCTGGTGCTCGGCGACGACGAGGACCCCGCCCTCGACGCGCTGTCGCGCCTGTCGGCCGCCGGCGGGCTGCTGCTCGGCGACAACACCAAGTTCGCCGGGATGTTCCGGGCGCACGGGCTGCTGGCGCCCGTCTGGGACCTGCCGGTCGACGTCGAGGCCGAGGAGTGGGAGGCGCCGGTCGCCGAGTTCGCCAAACGCTATGCCGAGGCGCTCGCCGTCACCGAGCCGCTGACCGCCGTCGAGCGGCGCAGCAAGCAGGGCCTTATCGGGCGCCTCCAGCCCCTGCGCTGAGCGGCCTCCGCGCGATCGGCGCGGACATGCATCGCGGACCGCCCCGGCCCGAGCCCAGCTCGGAGCCGGGGATCCGGATGACCTGGATGCCCTGCCGCTCCAGCTGCGCGTTGGTCTCCACGTTGCGCTCGTAGGCCACGCAGAGGCGCGGCGCGATCGCGAGCGTGTTGTTGCCGTCGTCCCACTGCTCGCGCTCGGCCGTCACCGGGTCCAGGCCGGTGTCGATGAGCCGGAGCGTGTCGATGCGCATCGCCTTCGCCGCCGCCACGACGAACGGCTCGGGGCCGCTCACGGACAGCTCCTCGCCCGCCGTCACCGTCCACGCCTGCAGGCTGCCGGCCACGTTGGGGTACATGAGGACCGCATCGGTGTCGACCATCGTGCACACCGTGTCGAGGTGCATCGTCGCCCGCTCCTGGGCGATCGGCACGACCAGGACGGTGTGGGCCAGCCCGCGCTCGAAGCAGCGCCGGGCGAGCCGCTCCGCGCCCGCCGGGCGGGTCCGCTCGCCCACGCCGACCGCGAGCACGCCGGGAGCCAGCAGCAGGACGTCGCCGCCCTCCAGGTGCTCGATCGTCGGCTCGTAGAGCAGTTCGGTGCCGGCGAAGCGCGGGTGGTGCCGATAGATCGCGTGCGTCAGGGTGGTCTCCCGCCGCCGCGCGTGCATGGCCAGGCTGGTGACCGCGACCTGATCACCGATCCACACGGATGAGTCACGCGTGAACAGCAGGTTGGGCAGCGGGTCGATGATGAAGTCCGACCGGTCCATGAGCGCGTGCACCAGGCCGGTGCCGGTGCGCACCTCCGCCCGCGACAGCCCCGCGATCAGCGTGGTGGCCAGCGCGCCCGGGTCGAGCGCGGCCAGGTGGGCAGCGACGTACCGGCGCAGCGAGTCGCCCAGCCGGAAGTCGGCCAGCACCGTCCCGGTCACCTCGTCGCGGGCCTCGGTGACGGTGAGCGCCTCGGCCAGCAGTTCGGCCACGTACAGCACCTCGACGCCGTGCGCCCGCAGCGCGTCTGCGAACGTGTCATGCTCTTCCTGAGCCCGCCCGACCCATGGGATGCCGTCGAAGAGCAGCGAGTCGTTGTTGCGCGGGGTCAGTCGGGCCAGCTCCGCCCCGGGCCGGTGCAGCAGCACGGTGCCCAGCCGGCCGACCTCGCTGTCGACGTGGTGGTTCACGACTGCAGCCTATCGGCTCGCCCGATATGGTCCGGTTGCGCGCCATGCTGAAATTCATGAGCGTGCGTGAATGTCTGATTCATCCCGTCATTCCCAGTCATTCGCTCATCCCGTGCTCCCGTGTGGCCGCTCGAACACGTACGGTATCTGGACACACACGCAACCGAAGCGGCGACTATCGGAGGTGTGCGAGATGACCGAGATGCTGTATCGCAGCGGTCAGGAATCGCAGCCAGGGGGATTTGACGAACGCATCACAGCTGATGCGGGGCGCACATCTCCGATCGAATGGGTACGGTCCCGGCGCGCGGAGCGCGGGCTCCGGCGCGAGGAGGCGGCGCACAGCCGGCTTTACCGGCGGATCGGCAACCTCATCGGGCATCTCGGCGATGAATGGCACGTCCTCGACCTGCGCGAGCTGAGCGGCGACGAGCACGACAGCTTCCTGGCCGTGGGCCCGGGCGGGGTGTTCGCGGTGACGGTGAAGGACCACGGCCGCAGCCGGGTGTCCTTCGCGGGTGACGTCGTGCAGATCGACGGAAAGCGGCCGAAGTATGTCGAGGAGGCCCGCCGCGAGGCGCGCTCCGCGGCCGAGTCGCTCTCCCGCAGCGCCGGCGTGTCGATCCCGGTGATGCCGGTGCTCGCGTTCGCCGGCAGCGGCAAGATCAGCTTTTATGGCGTGCCGAAGGGCTGCCTCGTCACGGCCTACCACGAGCTGCCCCGCATCCTGAACGCGCGCGGCACCCGGCTGACCGTCGAGACCGTCGACAAGGTCTTCGCGCTCGCCACGCACCCGGCGACCTGGTTCACCGCGGACTATGGCCAACTGGCCGAGGACTACCGCTGGTACCCCGACGGCGAGCACGTGGGCACTGACAAGAGGGGTCACGCGGAGTAGCCTCTGCGGGGTGGAGCCGCGCGTGCCGAATTTCACCCGGAACGATTTCACCCGCACTGATGCGATGATGAATGCGCTGCGCGCCCGCAGCACCGGTGCCTGAGGAGGCGCTGTGCCGCACGTCGAGCTGTCCATCTCAGACCCGCACCAGGTCCGCGCCGTCACGGCCGAGTCCAGTCTCGATCGCTGGGGCGACACGGTCAGCGAGGCCGCCGAGCCGAGCCTGGTCATCGACGAGCAGGCCGTCGTGGTCGCGGTGTCCGCGTCCTTCGAGGACCTGGTCGGCCTGACCGAGCCCGCCGTCGACCGCCCGCTGCTCGACGGCGTGCTCCGGCTGCTCGACTTCGCCGACGGCGGCGCGCTCGACCCGAACGAGGTCACCAAGACGCCGCCGCTGCTCGCCCTGACATCCGGGCGCCTCGCCCGCGGCCTCGTGCGGCTCCAGTGCGCCGCCGGGCCGCGCATGTTCGACGCCATCGCGGCACCGCTGCTCCAGGACGGGCAGGTCGTCGGATCGATCACGTTCTTCAGCGCAGTCTGAAGCCGTGTCATCGCTCACCGCTGCCACCGCGGTGAGCGATCGCACCGTACGCTCCTTGTCATGTTGGACCTCGCGCTGTTGCCGGGTGACTACGCGATCTGCCGCCTGCCGGCCGGAGCGTCGCTGCCGGCCGGCTTCATCGAGGCGGCGATGGGCCTGCCGCACGTCATCTCGGTGACGTGGACGCCGGACGAGGTCTCCATCCTCTGCCCGGCCGACCTCGTCCCCGAGGGCGCGTCGGTCGAGGCGCCGTGGCGCTGCCTGCGCGTGGCCGGCCCGGTGCAGCTGGCGCTCACCGGCATCCTCGCGTCGATCGTGAGCCCGCTGGCCGACGCCCGCGTGAACATCTTCGCGTTCTCGACGTTCGACACCGACTACGTCGTCGTTCCGGCGGTGCGGCTGAGCGAGGCGCTGGCCGCCCTGACCGCGGCGGGACATCGGGTCACCACCTGACTGTCGGCGCCGCTCGGGCGCTCCTACGATGAGCGGATGCGCACCGCGGCCGCCGTGTTGTCCATCGCCGCCCTTGGATGCCTGCTGGCCGGTTGCACCGGTCGGAACGACGAGCCGCTGATCCCTCCGGCTTCTGTCGCGCCGACCTCCGGTACCGCCAAATCCCCCACCCCACCGAGCACACCACTGCTGCCGTCGCACCGGCCCTCCTCGGCCTCGCCCAGCCCCACGGGCTTCTCGGAGGCCTACGTCGTGCAGTGCAACGGCCGGCCGAGCGGCGAGCAGGTCCTCGCGGCGGTCCGCCGCGCGCGGCCCGAGCTGCCGGCCGGGTCGGGCATGACCGTGAAGAACCAGCCGCTCTGCGCGGGCATCTGGCAGTACACGGTGCTCACCGTCACCAACAGTGAACCCCTTCAGGTGATCACCAAGGGTTCCCCGTCGGCCCTGACCGTCGTCACCGCAGGCACTGACCCCTGCACGGTCGAGGTCAAGGCGACCGCCCCACCCGCGCTGCTCAACGTGGCGTCCTGCTGAACTACGCTGGGTTCATGCCTGGTGTGCCGCCGACGCGGTTCGTCTACCTGGGGCCGGAAGGCACCTTCTCCGAGCAGGCGCTCAAGACCGTCCCCGCTGCCGACCGCGGCATCCTGACCCCGGCCCGCAGCGTGCCTGAGGCCCTCGACGCGCTGCGCTCCGGAGAGGCCGATGCCGCTCTTGTACCGCTGGAGAA
Source organism: Dactylosporangium sp. AC04546 (assembly GCF_022095675.1). Classification (GTDB taxonomy): domain Bacteria; phylum Actinomycetota; class Actinomycetes; order Mycobacteriales; family Micromonosporaceae; genus Dactylosporangium. Next base: position 97,079 of record NZ_JAHYSG010000026.1, read on the forward strand.
CTCGATCGGCGGTCAGGTCGGTGTCACGCTCGACGAGCTCGCCAACGGGGAGCCGCTGATCATCACCCGCGAGGTCGTGCTGCCCGTGCAGTTCGTCCTGGCGGCGGGGGAGGACCGGCCGCTGGAGTCGGTGCGGTCGGTGGCCGCCCACCCGCAGGCCGGCGCGCAGTGCCGCAAGTGGCTGCGCGAGCACGTCCCGCAGGCCACGGTCGTCGACGTGCTGTCCAACGCCACCGCGGCGATCGGCGCGTCCACGGGCGAGTTCGACGCCGCTGTGTGTGCCGAGATCGGCGCCGGTCGCTACAAGCTGCACATGCTGGCGAAGGACATCGCCGACAACCCCGACGCGATGACCCGGTTCGCGCTGGTGTCCCGGCCCGGCCCGCCGCCCTCGCCCACGGGCGACGACCTGACGACCCTCGCGGTGTACATCGCCCACGACCGGGTCGGCGCGCTGCTGGCGGTGCTGACCGAGCTGTCGGTCCGGGGCGTCAACCTGACCCGGATCGAGTCGCGACCGACGGGCGAGCGGCTGGGCCGCTACGTCTTCTTCCTCGACTGCGGAGGCCACGTCGCCGACGCGCAGATGGGCGAGGCGCTGCAGGGCCTGCGTCGCATCTGCGCCGACGTGCGCTTCCTCGGCTCCTACCCGCGGGCGGCCCACGGCGAGGCCCCGCCGCGCCCGGCCGCGGGCCTGGCCGACGCCGACTTCGCCAGCGCGGCGACGTGGCTGGCGCGGGTGCGCGCGGGCGAGCTCGCCTGAGTCACTGTTCGTGACCGGCCGGTGACGGTGCCCGGAAAGTTGTCGGTGGGTGCTCGTACCGTGCAGGGCATGAGCGACTTCCTGCTTTCCACCGCCGAGGTGCACCGCCGACTGACCATCGACAGCCGTGAGTATAGTGTGGTCGTCTACGATGCCGGCGGCGGCTTCGTGGGCCTGCGGGTGATCGGCCGCGACGGCCGCCTGGCCGAGTTCGCCTGCGAGATCCACGGCGAGCTGCCGCAGGCCGACGCGCCGGAGGTGACCGGCCTGGTCGCCGCGGTGCTGGCCGGCTATCGCGCCGAGCCGCTGCCGCCCCTCGACTGGTGGGCGGCCCACCGCGCGGCCGCCCCCAACGCCGGCCGCCCGTGGGCGCCGCACGACCTCGACCTGCTCGTGGCCCGGTTCACCGCGGGCGCGAGCGTCAAGGCACTGACGGCCGAGCTGGGCCGGACGGCGGGCGGGATTCGGGCCCGGCTGCAGCAGCTGGGCCTGACCCGCCCGGCATCTCCAGGCGGCGCAGACCCACCGGAAGCCGCCCCGGTAGCTCCGGCGACGCCCGGGGCGGAAGGGCGGCTGCCGCTGGCGGGCTGATCCGGCGCGGCCCGACCTGGGCCAGGGGCACCACCCGAGGCGCGAGGGCGTCGCCGGGCAGCGCGGCGCGCAGGGTGGCACCCGGCAGGCGCCTCGGCAGCCGGCCGTAGGCGCGGAGGGTGCCCTCTGCCGCCCGCCGGAAGGCGCAGGGCGCGGCTTGGTCGCAGGCGGCACACCGCTGGCTGGCGGCCGACTCGACGTGGATGGCGATGGCCCGGTCGGCGGCTTCGCAGCGCTCGGCGGCCTGTGCCGAATACTGCGGCATGTCCATCGCGGGTGGTGGTTCGCTGTGGTGGTGCGTCATGACAGGCCGGCCCCCTAGGCGCTGTGGGAAGGGGGCGGGCGCCCTCAAGCGGCCAGTTCGACGCAAGTGAGCGCCCGCCCGTTCACCCGACCGCGCGGACCCCTCTGTTCGACGCACGGTCAGGGGCTCGGGCGCTGCGACGCTCGGTAACGACGTACGCACAGATCCTGCCAGCCAGCACGTTCATTTTGCAAGTGCATGTAGTGCTCGTCCGGCGGCTGGCTCGGGCGCCTAGCTGCGCGAAGAGCGACCAGGCCGGGTGTGTGCGCGACGTGCCCCGGCTGGCCGTCGCCAACCGCCGCACGCCGTTTGGATTCGGCCTAACTGTCGTGCTCGCGTTCGTCGTGCTGGGTGTCTGCGGTGCCGCGGTGCTGGTGCTCGCTGTGCCCGTGGTGCTCCGCGTCCGCCGTGCCCGCGGCGCTCCGTGTCCGCCGCGCCCGCGGTGCTTGGTGTCCGCGGGGTGCTCGATGTCCGGTGTCTGCGGTGCTCGGTGCGCTCGGTGTCCGCGGTCCTCCGCGTCCGCCACGGCCCGCGGTGCTGGGTGTCCGCGGTGCTGGGTGTCCGCGGTGCTGGGTGTCCGCGGTGTGCTCGGTGTCCCTCGTGCCTTCGTTCGCCTGTCCGCGCCCGGGCCGCGGTGCTCCCGCCTGCTGCCGTGCCCCGTGCCCGGGCCGCCGTGCCCGCCCTGTCCGCGCTCGGGCCGCCGTGCTCCCGTGCCCGCCGTGCCCGCCCTGTCCGCGTCGGCCGCCGTGCTCTGGCCCTTTCGCTTCGGCGTGTCTTGGCGAGTTGACCTTGGCGGTCCTTGGTTGCCCGAGCTGCGGTTGACGAACAGGCTTGCCTGGGCGGCGCCCACTTCGTCCTCGCCGCCGTTTTGTCCGTTCTCGCCGAGACGTTGGTCGATGCTTCCCCGCCACCCGTGATCGAGCTTGCGGGTAGATCGACCAACGTCTGTGCAAACGGCCCCATTCCATGATCCAGGGAACATTCGGTTGCTATGGCAGCCAGATGCTTCCCTCGATCATGGACCGCAGGGCGCCAGGCCTCAGGCCGCGCCCCTCCGGCGCAGCGTGGCCACGGCTGAGCCGGCCAAGGTCAGCAGGCACTCCGGGAGTTTGCCGTCCACCAGTGCGACGGTGAACAGCGCCGTGCCGCTCGGGACGTCGTCGTTGATGTACGCACTGACGAAGCGGGCCACCCAGCGCTTGTCGTAGTTGGCGTCGTCGATGTCGGGAAAGTCCAGGCGCCACGGGCCGCGCGGGAGGTTCTCGCCCACCATCTCGCCCGCCAGGCGCCACGCGACGTCGTACGCGGCGCCCATCCCGCGGCGGTCCACCACAGCGTCGAAGGTGTGGGCGACGGCGTCGCCGTCGCCCGCGAGCGCCGACTCCAGGACCAGCGCGGCGTCCTGATACGTCTCGTCTCCCGGGTCAGCCACGCCGCAACCGTATGTCGCGCCGTCAAGCGCCGTCCGCTAAATCTGCGCCCCGAACCATGACGAATCGGTCACGCAAAACCGCAGACGAGCCGAACCGCCGAGGGAAGGAGAGCCTAGGAGCGACGCAGCGCGCAGGTCAGCCGAGCCGTGCACACCCGCTCGCCGGACTCGTCCGTGATGACGATCTCGTACGAGGCGATCATGCCACCGAGGCGCAGCGGGGTCGCGACGCCCGTCACGGAGCCGGTGCGGGCGGACTTGTGGTGCGTGGCGTTCACCTCGATGCCGACCGCGATCCCGTTGAAGAGGCGGGCCGCGTGCAGGGCGGCGCCGATCGAGCCCAGCGTCTCGGCCAGGACCACCGACGCGCCGCCGTGGAGGAGGCCGTACGGCTGAGTGTTGCCAGCGACCGGCATCGTCCCTACCACGCGCTCGGGCGACGCTTCGACGAGCGTGATGCCCATCCGCTCCGCGAGCGTGCCCTCCATTGACAGGTCACCGACCGTGATCTCAGCCTCCGTCATGCCGGGAAACGTTACCGGGTGGTACGTGCGAGGCCTGGTACCTCCCCGCTTAAGTCCTGCGGCCGTCCGCGCTAAGGTGCGCACGGCACCTTTGGGGAGGAGAAACACTCATGCGCGCACGGCCCGCCAAAGTCATCGTGGGAGTGATCACGGCGATTGGCCTGCTGGTTGCCGCCACGGCCTGCAGTGACACTGCGCAGAGTGACGGCGACACGGCGCCGAGCCCGCAGGACGTGCGGCTGTACGGCAGCGACGGCAACATGGCCAACTCGTTCGGCGAGGCCCTGAAGGACTCGCCGGCGGTGCTCGCCGGCATGAAGGGCACCACGCCGCTGACTCCGCTCAGTGAGGACTTCAAGCGCCGGGTCAAGAGCGTCGACGCCACCCTCACCGACTTCAACTACTCCGGCGAGTCGTATGACGCCGTCGTGGTCGCCGCGCTCGCGGCCGAGGCCGCCCGCAGCGTCGAGCCGGCCCAGATCGCCAAACAGATCGTCGGCGTCACGACGGGTGACAACGTGTGCGAGACGGTCGCCGCCTGTCTCGCCGCCGCCAAGCAGGGACGCGACTTCAAGTACCGCGGCGTCTCGCTGCGCCGCAGCGGCTTCACCGAGGTCGGCGAGCCCAGCTCCGCGATGTACGGCGTGCTGAACTTCGGCCGGAACAACACCATCGACGACGCCAAGACCGAGTTCGTCGGGGCCGGCGACGAGAAGACCGAGCACAAGGGCGCCGCGCCGACCGCCGGCGGCCCGCCGAAGGGCGGCACGAAGCCGACCCTGAAGTTCGGCCTGCTGCTGCCGAAGACCGGCGCGCTCGCCTTCCAGGGCCCGCCGATGTTCGCCGCCGCGAAGCTCGCGATCAAGGAGATCAACGAGGCCGGCGGCGTGCTCGGACAGCCGGTCCAGGTGATCGAGGGTGACGACGGCACCAACCCCGACGTGGCCAAGCAGACCGTCGAGTCGTTCATCAACGGCGGCGTGCACGTCATCATCGGTGCGGGTGCGTCCGGCGTCAGCAAGGCCGTCATCCCGCGGGTCGCGGCGGCCGGCAAGGTGATGATCTCGCCGTCGGCGACGTCGGACGAGCTGACCAAGGTCGACGACAAGGGCCTGTTCTTCCGGACCTCCCCGCCGGACGTGCTCCAGGCCAAGGCGATCGCCGACATCATCATGCGCGACGGGCACACCAAGGTCGCCATCATCGCCCGCGACGACACCTACGGCAGCGGCCTCGCCGAGGGCGTCCGCGCCGACCTGACCGCCGCCGGGATCAAGGCCAACAATCTCTTGGTCTTGAAGTACGAGGCCAAGGACACGTACGACCCGAAGGCCGACGCGAAGCTGTTCACCCCGCTCGCCGCGCAGATCAAGACGTTCGGCGCCACCGGCATCCTGCTGGTCGGCTTCGACGAGTCGGCGCTCGCGATCAAGGCCCTGATCCAGGAGAAGGTAAAGGCCTAGCACTCGCGGGAAGCCCGGCGTGGGCCTACGGTGAACCAGATTGCCCCCCAGTGAGGTGAGAGGAACCACCGCATGAGCGAGAACGAGACCGTCGAGACGCGCGGCGAAGACCGCGTCGAGCTGCTCGTCGGCGACACCAACAACGACGGTCAGCCCGACCTCTGGGCGGTCGACACCGACGGGGACGGCAAGGCTGACCTGTTCCAGTTCGACACCGACGGCGACGGCAAGGTCGACATCACGATGAGCGACCTTGACCAGGACGGCACGCCGGAAGAGGTCGTGGACGGCGACGGCGGCCAGCCCCCGGCCTGACCAAGACCCAAGCACCACAGCGAAGCAGCGCGGCCCGAAGAACTCCTCAGCCGCGCTGCTTCGCCACGTAATCCCGCCAGGAAGCCTCGAGGTCCGTCGCGGCGACGCCCAGCACCTCCCGCGACACCGAGTCCACCTCGGACAGTCGCTGGAAGGCCTCGTAGAAGGCGATCAGCTTCGCCTGCCCGTACTTGTCGGCGATCATGCGGCAGGCGAGCCATCCGCTGACGTAGTTGCGCGGCTCGTCGTAGAACTGCTGGTCGGTCGGGAACGACCCGATCACGAGGTCGCCGAGCGCCTGCCGGAGCCCGGACGCGCTGATCGTGGCGCCCTTGAAGGCGACGTACTCCGCGAACCCCTCGACCACCCAGCGCGGCGTGTGCGGGCCGGTGACCGGCCCCATGGCCGCGTGGGCGAACTCGTGGGCCAGGTCGTGCGCGAGCTCCTCGGTATGCGCCGAGAGCTCCGTCGGGTTGAACACCACGCGCGTGCTGGCGAACGTGGGTGCGCTCGCCCACTCGGGGATGCGGTCGTAGTAGGGCACGGCGATCGCGGCCACCTGGGCCACCCGGTCCGGCGACTCCGCGAAGTACGTGTCGAAGATCCGCTTGTCCTGGATCGCGGTCAGGAACACCTTGCCGTCCCAGCCGGACGGCCGGACCGTGGCGACCTGCCGCAGCCCGTCCTCGGCCAGCGACAGCAGCTGCTGGGCCCGCTGGGCGTCGTCGGCGGACACCACCGCCACGACGTGGTCGCTGCGCTTCACCGCGACCGGCCCGGCGGCGTCCCACGGCTGGCCGTTGGCCCCGGTCGGCAGGTCGTCGCCGGTCGCCTCGCCGGCGATCCGCCACCGGCCGTCTGCGTAGCCGAAGACGGGCAGCCACGGGGTCGCGACCGGCTTGCTGTCGACGCCCTGGATGCGGTGGACGACGCTGACCGCCTCGATGTGGACCGCCGCGTGGTACCGCGCGAACAACTGGCTCGGCAGCTGCCCACCGATCCTCCGTGGCGGTTTGGCGGCCCGCTCGAACCGCAGCTCCGCGAACGGCATCTTCGTCAGGTTCTCGAACTGCTGCTTGTGCTTGCGGGCGAAGGCCGCGTCGGTGTCGTCGACGTCGGCCATCCACGCGGCCAGGTCCTTGTTCTTCACGGCGTCGGCGTGCCGCTGCAGTACCGCCTGGATCGCCTTGCCACCGACCTCCGGGCGCATGTCGACCCACGAGGCGGCGATCGGCGGATCGTCGCTCCCCCGCAGCGCCCACGCCGCCGCCCCGGCCCCCATGAGGGCCAGCAGCATGCTGAAGACCAGCAGGACGGTGAGGACCGGCCAGAGGTAGTTCCGGCGCAGCGGCGGCGGCAACGGCGGCGGCGACAACGGCGGATACCACGACGCCACAGGCATCCGCTGCTGCGGGATGAACACAGGCGGATGCGCCGCGGGCGGCGCGGCTGGTTCGGGGAGCGTCACGGTGCCTGCCGAACGTCGAGGAGGGACCGAGCCTACCCGAGCGTCTTGAGCTCCGCGGTCAGCACATTGGACAGAATCGCCCCGTCCGCCCGCACCCGCCGCAGGTACCACCGCTGCAGCGGCGTCCGGCTCTGGCTGAACTGCCAGCCACCCCGCGGGCTGTCGATCTGACCGAGCCGGCCGATCGCCGCGTTCAGCGTGAAGGAGTCGAGGTTGCGGGTGGCGTCGCCGATCGCCTTGTCGAGCACCGCGGCGGCGTCGTAGGAGGCCATCGCGTACGTCGACGGGATCGTGCCGAACGCCTTCTGGTAGTCGGCGATGAACCGGCGGTTGGTCGCGTTGTCCAGGTCGGGCGAGTAGTTCATCGCCGTGTAGATGTCCTGCGCGGCGTCGCCCTGCTGCTTCAGGACGTACCCCTCAGTGAGGCTGCCCGGCGCGAACACCTTGAAGGACGACGGGAACCGCGCCGCCTTGAACTGCTTGACGAACTCGATCGCCGAGGTGCCCGAGTAGAACGCGAACATCGACGTGGCGCCCGAGTTGCGGACCTGGCCGAGCACCTGGCCGAAGTCCTTCCCGCCGAACGGCGTCATACGGGGCGAGCCGTTGACCGTGCCGCCGGCGCCGCGGAACTTCTCCGAGAACGCGCGGATCTCCTCGTCGTCACCGCCCGGGTTGTCCGCGCCGACGATCGCCAGCGAGCCCCCGGAGTTGGCGGCGGCCCATTCGGCGATCGCCTGGCCGGGCTCGGTCGCGACGAACGAGGTGCGCCAGATGTACTTCACGCCCTGCAGCGCCGCCGGTGAGGCATTCGACCCGATCAGCGGCTTCTGGGCGGTCTCGATGGTGTCCCGGAGCGCGAGCATCGTCAGCGGGTTGACCACGCCGGTCAGCGCGAGGACGTTGCTCTCCTTGATCAGCTTCTCGGCCGCCGCCTTGCCGGCCTCGGCCGTGTCGCCCTCGTCGACCTTGATGAGCTGGACGTCGCGGTTGCCGAGCTTGTTCTCGTGCAGCTGAAGATAGAGATTGAAGCCGTTGTCCATGTCATTGCCGAAGTCCTTGTACATCCCGGTCAGCGGCACGATCATGCCGATCTTCACCGGGGGACCGCCGGGCAGGGCGGAGTTACTCTGCGTGCCGTCCGAACTTGGGCTGCACGCGGACAGGATCGGCGCGCTCAGGCCCGCCGCACCAGCAGCCGCGAACAGCCGGAGCGCCTGGCGGCGGTTCAGGTGGGACACGTGCTCTTCCTCCCCAACACCATGCGGCGCCGAGGACCTCGACACCCACGCTGCGTTCTACCGCCATCGTGGCGGAGAGTCAATCGGGGACGGCCTCACCACCCCTGGTCACCGTGCCGAATGCGGCCAGCACGGCAGGCCAGGCTGCCGACTCCGGGTCAATCACAGCGAAGTGTTCCACACCGGCCAACTCGACCAGCGTGGTGTCGTCCCCCGCGCGACGGGCCCGCTGGCAGTACCCGCGAGAGATCGACACCGGCACGATGGGGTCCTCGGCGCCGTGGATCACGACCGTGCGCACGTTCGACGGCAGGTTGACCATGGGGTCGGCCGAGGCGTAGGCGGTCGGCACCGCGTCGGGCGCCCCGCCCAGCAGCGTCGCCACCGCGCCGTCGTCGAGATCGAGTTCGTAGGCGCGCACCAGGTCGGCGACCGGCGCCAGCGCCACCACGCCGCCGATCGCGTCCGGGGCCACCGCCGCGTACCACAGCGCGAGGTGCCCACCGGCCGAGTGGCCGGCAAGAATCGGCCGATCGACCGACACCGGCAGCAGGCCGCGGTGGGCGACCTCCTTGGCCAGCAGGTCCGGCACCGCGACCGCGGCCGAGGCCACGTCGGAGAACGTGCCGGGCCAGCCGCCGCCAGGCTGGCCGGTCCGGCGGAACTCGATCGTCGCGACCGCATATCCGCGCGCGGCCAGGTCGGCGGCGAGCGGTCCGGCGTGGGTGCGATCCCACTCGGCGCGCCAGAAACCGCCGTGGATGAAGAGCACGAGCGGGGCCCCGGCCACCGCCGGCAGTCGCACATCGGCGACCTGGTCAGGGTGTTCGCCGTACCGCAGCGTGAAGTCCGCCGGGCGGGCCGGCCGGTTCAGCACATCCCGGGGATCACTCGTCACCGGCCGACGTTATCGCGTCACCAAGCGTGGCAACAGGGGGCCTTTGTGGTCGTCTCATCCACCCGTACGTAAGACTAGGAGCCATGGCAGAAGAGGCGCAGGACGAGTCGCGCACCGTGCTCGTCGTCGGCCCGGACGGACGGCCGCTCGGCACCATGTCCACCGGTGACGACGACGCGGCCGAGGATCCGAGCAAGCTGATCGAGCAGCCCGCGAAGGTCATGCGCATCGGCAGCATGATCAAGCAGCTGCTCGAAGAGGTCCGGGCGGCGCCGCTCGACGAGGCCGGCCGGCAGCGGCTCAAGGAGATCCACCGCCGGTCGATCACCGAGCTGGAAGACGGCCTCGCCCCGGAGCTTCGCGAAGAGCTGGAGCGGCTGTCGCTGCCGTTCGAGGAGGGCTCGACGCCCAGCGAGGCCGAGCTGCGCATCGCCCAGGCCCAGCTCGTGGGCTGGCTCGAGGGCCTGTTCCACGGCATCCAGGCCGCGCTCGTCGCCCAGCAGATGGCGGCGCGGGTGCAGCTGGAGCAGATGCGCGGGCGCCCGGCGCTCACCGCCGGCCAGCAGCCGCCCGGCAGCCTGCCCGGCCAGCACTCGCCGAGCACCGGTCAGTATCTGTAGAGCGTTTCCAGGTAGGCGGCCACGCCGTCTTCCTCGTTGGTGGCGGCGGTCACGTCGCGGGCCGCCGCCCGCACCGCAGGGTGCCCGTTGGCCATCGCCACCCCGTGCCCGGCCCAGGTCAGCATCGGCAGGTCGTTCGGCATGTCGCCGAAGGCGACCACGTCGCGCGCCTCGACCGAGTGCCCGCGGGCGACCCGGGCCAGGGCCGAGGCCTTGGTGACGCCCACCGCCGACACCTCGACCATCCCGCTCGACGACGAGTTCGTCGCCTCGGCAACGCCCGCCAGGCAGGCGCCGACGCGGGCGGTGAATTCGTCGGGCGACTGTGCGCCGGCCCGCACCAGCAGCTTGTGCGCCGGCCGGGTGATCAGCTCGGCGAAGCTGGTCGGGGCGACCGACTCGTGGTTGACCTCCCACGGCCCGACGGGGAACTCGGGCTCGTGGCGCATCTGCCGGCCGCCGTCGCGCTCCACCGCGAACACCACGCCGGGCACGCTGGCCCGCAGCCGGGCGCAGGCCTCGGCGAGAGCGGCGGTTTCCAGCGGTGCGCTGTGCACGATGGCGTCCGTGACCGGGTCGTACGTCGCCGCCCCGTTGGCGCAGATCGCCACAGGCCGGAGCCCGAGCTGCTCATACACCCCGAACAGCCATCGAATCGGCCGCCCGGTGACCAGGACGATGATGACGCCCGATTTGTCCAGACGCTGCAAAACACTGGCGGTCCGCGGGCTCACGGACCGATCGCCACGAACCAGCGTTCCATCCAAGTCCGTGGCAACCAGTTTCACAGCTTCAACATAGCGTCGAGGTGCACCGCGACGCCGTCCTCGTCGTTGGTGAGCGTGATCTCGTCCGCGATCGCGCGCAGGTGCGGGTGCGCATTGGCCACGGCCACCCGGCCGAACCCGGCCCAGCGGAACATCGGCAGGTCGTTGGGCATGTCGCCGAAGACCAGCACGTCGCCCGGGTCAATGCCGAGAGCCGTCGCGACGAACGCCAGCCCGCTTGCCTTGTCGACACCGGGCGGGCAGATCTCGATGTATCCGAGGCCGGCCTGTGTGACGGTCGCCATGTCCGGCGGAATGATCCGCTGCGCGGTCGCGAGGACGTCGTCGACGTCGCACGATGGGTGCCTGGCGAACCCCTTGATCACCGGCCCCGTGAGGCACTCCGCGCGCACGCGGGCCTCGACGGCGTCGTACCGCCAGTTGGGGTCGGCGTCGCCCCACAGCGGCGCCTCGTGGTGGTCGCCGGCCTCGATGAGCACCGAGAGCGTGCCGAGCTCGCGCTCCAGCCGGGCCAGCACGTCGGCGAGCACCGTGCCGTCGAGCCGCTCGTCGCGCAAGATCACCGGGTGGGCGGGGTCGCGCAGGTCGAGCACCCGGCTGCCGCCGCCCATGACCAGGAAGTCCGCGGCCGGGATGTCGAACCGCACCAGCTCGGTCAACCGCGGCCCGCGCCCGGTGGCGCCGACGACGTGGATGCCGGCCGCCTTGACGCGCTCCAGCACGGCGCGCGTGAACTCGCTGACGGTCTCGTCACTGCGGACCAGCGTGCCGTCGAGGTCGGTCGCGATCAGTTTCGGTAGCCCTGAGCTGCGCATGTGGTGCTCCTTCCGCCTGCGCGGGGGAGCAACCGTACCTCCGAGGACCCCCTGGGTCACAGCCTGCGAGTAAATCCCGACCGAACGTACGACGTACAGCTCACTGGAAGTGGCTGGGCGGCGCCGGGGTGACGGTCAGGTCGAGCGGCTCGCCGTCGGCCGTCTCGTCGAGCTCGCTACGGCGACCGATCCGGTCGCGCAGGATCGGGCCGCGCACCGCGATCACGACGCCGGCCAGGAGCAGCAGCGTCGCGGCGATCGCCAGCGGGTAGCCCATGCCGACGCTGACCGCGTCCTCGGGCAGCGTGTACATCGTGAACGAGCTCTGCCCGAGCGCGTCGATCGCCGACTTGAACCCGCCGAGCACGAGCACGTTGCCCGCGAGCAGGCCGGCCGCCGCGGCGGTCGAGACCCGCCGCACGACATCGGTGGTGGTGAGCACGACCGCGATCGCGCCGAGGGCCAGCACGAGCGTCGCCAGGTAGGCCACCACGTGCGCGGTGTTGAGGCTGGCCAGCGTGATGTCGAGGGTCGCCGGCACGCGGGAGCGGGCGCTCGTCGCCACGACGTCCTCGTCGTCGGACGCGACGCCCGTCTTGACCGAGCTCCACGGGAGGTACTGCGCGGCCAGAGCCAGCCCGAACCCGACCGCGAGCAGCGAAAGCGCGACCGGCCCGGGCCGCTGCTGCGAAGGCGCCTCAGTCATACCCGCGATACTAGACGCGCCCGATGGCGACGAGACCGCACGCGAAACCCAGCAACGGCATCGACGCCAGTGCCAGCCAGCCCCCGCCCGCCGCGCTGCCCCAGGCCTCGACGGCGGTGATGAGCCCCACTACGAGCGCGGCGGTCGCGAGCGACAGGATCGGCCCGCTGAGCCCGGCGACCCGCCGCCCGAGACCGGTGCCGAGCGCCGCCGTGCCGAGCAGCGCGACCAGCGTGAAGAGCAGCAGGACGTACCAGACGCCGCCCTTGATGTTGAGAATCACAACCCCGGCCGCCGTCCACGGCGTGACGACCGACAACGCGCCCGTCACCAGGCCGAAAGCGCCCAGCAACCCGCCGATGTGCACCAGTTTGCGTGGCATCAACTTGCTCCTCACCGATGTGACCAGCTCATCCCAACGGGGACACGGGATGGGCTAGCGTCTGGTTCATGCCAACTCGCACTTCATCCGCCCGCTGGGAGGGCGACCTCCGGTCCGGCGCCGGCACGGTCGCCACCGGCTCGGGCACGTTCCAGGGCTCCTACTCGTTCCCGTCCCGTTTCGAGGAAGGTCAGGGCACCAACCCCGAGGAGCTGGTGGCGGCGGCGCACGCGGCCTGCTACTCGATGGCCCTGTCCAACGGCCTGGCCAAGGCCGGCTTCACGCCGACCTCGGTGGAGACCTCCGCGGCCGTGCACTTCGGCCCGGTGGAGGGCGGCTTCGCCATCACCCGCATCGACCTGACCACCCGCGGCGACGTGCCCGGCATCGACGCCGCGGAGTTCGAGAAGCAGGCGCAGGACGCCAAGGCCGGCTGCCCGATCTCCAAGGCCCTGGCCGCCGTCGAGATCACCCTCGACGCGCAGCTGGTCTGAGCACAACTTCTTGAGAGGGTCCCCAAGAGTAGGGGACCCTCTTCGCATGCCGGTGACGATGAGCAAGGAGCGGTTCGAGGAACTCGTCGGGGAGGCGCTCGACGACGTGCCCCAGGAGCTGCTCGACCTCATGGACAACGTGGTCATCCTGGTCGTCGACGACCCGCCGGGCGGTGAGCCGGACCTGCTGGGGCTCTACGAGGGATACGCGCTGACCGACCGCGGCTGGGACTACGGGGGCGTGCTGCCCGATCGGATCTCGATTTACCGTAATCCGATCCTTGCGATCTGTGACGATGAGGACGACGTCGTCGACGAAGTGGCGATCACGGTCGTGCACGAGATCGCGCACCACTTCGGCATCGACGACGCCCGTCTCCATGCCCTGGGCTGGGGCTGAAAGCCGACCGAGGGATGGTCCGGGTTGCGCCGAGCAACTACCGTGCGCGGTGCGGTCACGAACGTCTTCGAAGGGATTTCCCAATGCGCAGTGCGCTGTTTGCCGCCGAAAACATGGAGAAGGAGTCGCAGCAGCCCGGGCTGCGGTTGCAGAACTCCAAGATGCTCAAGGCCGAGCTCAACGGCGAGATCATGGCCCGCACCGGCACCATGGTGGCCTACCAGGGCCAGGTCCAGTTCCAGGCGCTCGGCTCGGGCGGCATGGGCAAGTGGCTCAAGTCGAAGCTGACCGGCGAGGGTGTCCCGCTGATGAAGTGCTCCGGCCGGGGCGACGTGTTCTTCGCCGACCGTGCGGCCGACGTGCACCTCATCGACCTCGAGCCGGGCGACGCGATCTCGATCAACGGCGCGAACGTGCTCGCCTTCGACTCGACGCTGCAGTACGACATCAAGATGGTCCAGGGCATGGGCATGATGTCCTCGGCCGGCCTGTTCAACTGCGTGTTCACGGGCCACGGCCGCCTCGCGATCACCACCAAGGGCTCCCCGGTGGTCCTCTCCGTCGACCAGCCGACCTACGTCGACCCGCAGGCCGCCATCTGCTGGTCGGCCAGCCTGCAGACCGGCTACCACCGCGCCGACCAGCTCGGCCTGGGCACGCTGCTCGGCCGCAGCACGGGTGAGGCGTTCACGATGAGCTTCGCCGGCCAGGGCTTCGTCGTCGTGCAGCCCTCCGAGGAGCCCCCGCCGGGCGCCGCCAGCGGCGGCCAGCAGCAGCAGGGCGGCGTGCTGGGTGGCCTGCTCGGCAGTTGATCATAGTTTGGTAACAGGGCCGTCCGCGCGGGCGTGGGCGGCCCTTAGTCGTTCGCTACGCTGCGGATCGTGCGTGGTGACATTTTCAAGGCCGAGAATATGGCCCAGCCCCCGACCCAGGCAGGCATGAGCCTGCAGCACTCGAAGTGCGTCAAATACGCCGTCAACGGCGAGATGCATGCCCGCCAGGGCGCGATGGTCGCGTTCCGAGGCAACCTCCAGTTCGAGGTGAAGAGCCAGGGCGTCGGTAACTTCCTCAAGCGCGCGGTGACCGGCGAGGGCGTGTCCCTCATGGCCGTGCGCGGTCAGGGCGAGGTGTGGTTCGCCTCGGGCGCCGCCGACTGCTTCATCCTCGACATCGAGCCCAACGACGCCCTGTCGATCAACGGCCGCAACGTGCTCTGCTTCGACCCGAGCCTGCGGTACGACATCCAGATGGTCCGCGGCGCCGGCATGTTCGGCGGCGGCCTCTTCAACTGCGTCTTCACCGGCCAGGGCCGCCTGGCGATCGTCTCCGAGGGCGCCCCGATCGTCATCCCGGTGAGCCCGCAGATGCCGGTCCTCGTGGACACGGACGCCGTCGTGGGCTGGTCGAGCAGCCTGCAGACGACGATCCAGAAGAACCAGAGCCTCAAGTCGATGCTGCGCGGCGGCTCGGGCGAGCTCTTCCAGCTCGCGCTGTCCGGCCAGGGCTTCGTCATCGTGCAGCCCAGTGAGGGACGCCCGGCGCCGCAGCAGGCCAGCAGCGGTGGCGGACTCCTCGGCAACGTGCTCGGCGGCTGACCTTCCGTAATTTTCATGGCTCGGGTCCGTGCAACGCACGACCGTCGCTCCCGCCAGACACCGGTCGGGCCGTGACGGCCCTCCCTGCCATCGCCGTCGTGCCAAGGGCATGCGGGCGTCGCGCTGCGACAGGCGTCGCCCGCCCCGGCCCCTTTGTCAGCTGTGGCTCAGGGCGACCCGGAAGGCCGTCGTGAGCGCCTCGTCGAGGTGGTCGTACAGGTCCTGCGGGTGCTCGTAGACGGTCGCCGCGCCGTGGTCGAGCAGCTCCGCAGCGCTGGCCCCGCCGCTGGTCAGCCCGATGCACGGGATCGCCAGGTGCCCGGCCGCCTGCACGTCCCACACCGAGTCGCCGACGAACACGACCTCGTCGGCCGACAGCCCGGACCGCTTCAGCGCCACCTCGACGATGTCCGGCGCCGGCTTGCTGTCGCCCGCGTCGTCGGCGCTCGTCACGGTGTCGATCAGCGGGTCCGCGTCGAGGCAGGCCAGCAGCGCCCCGAGCTCGGCCTTCGACGCCGACGTGCACAGCACGTTGCGCAGCCCCCGAGCCCGGCACCCCTCCAGCACCCGCCGCGCCCCCGGCAGCGGCCGCAGCCGGGCCCAGTACGCCGCGTAGAGGCTGCTGTGCGCCGCACGCAGCCCGTCGTCGGCGCTCTCGTCGCGATCCGTACCGAGCAGGTGCCCGAGAATCCTGTCCGACCCCATGCCGATCGCCCGGTGGATGCGGGCCGCCTCGACGTCGTGGCCGTACTGACGGAACGCCTGCCACCACGACACCACGTGCAGGTACACGCTGTCGACGAGCGTCCCGTCCACATCAAACAGCACACCGCTCACTGGTTTGGTCATGTTTGGGGTGATACCCAGGCCCGACTGGGTATCACTGGATCCATGACCGAGCCCGACCTCCGCGTGGCCGACCCGTTCCCGGGCTTCGACGTCGACGACCTGGGCGACTTTGCCGAGGAGCATCGCAGCGTCACCCTCGCCGAACAGCTGGCCGGCGGCCCTGAGCACGCCCGCGAGCCTGAGAGCCCGCGCGGCCTGGCGGGCATGGACGACTGACCGGTTTCGATCACACCGATCAACACCCGGTTAGCGCGACGTCGATACGGGCAACTCCCCAGGTACCAACCTCGGGAGGAGGCCCGTCAATGGGTGCTGTCCGCGACGCGCTGGGCGACGTCGTACGGTTCGTGCCGTCGTTCCTGCTGTTCGTCGTCATCCTGCTGGTCGGCTGGCTGGTCGCCGTGGCCGTCCGCACGGCGGTGCACAAGCTGCTGCCCCGTATCGGGTTCGACCGGCTCGTCGAGCGCGGCGGCGTCGGCCGCGCGCTGGCCCGGGGCCGGCTCGACGCCAGCGACCTGCTCGCCAAGCTGATCTACTACGCGATCCTGCTCGTGACGCTCCAGATCGCGTTCGGGGTCTGGGGCCCGAACCCGGTCTCGACCCTCATCGAGCGCATCGTCGCCTGGCTTCCGCTCGCCGTCGTCGCCATCGTGATCGTGGTCGTGGCGGCGGCCATCGCGGCGGCCGTGCGCGACCTGGCGCTGTCGGCGCTGGGTGCGCTCCCGTACGGCCGGCTGCTCGGGAACCTGGCCTACTGGTTCATCCTGGGCCTCGGCGTGATCGCCGCCCTCAACCAGATCGGCATCGCCACCACGGTGACCACCCCGGTCCTGATCGCCGTCCTGGCCACGGTCGCGGGCATCCTGATCGTCGGCGTCGGTGGCGGCCTGGTCCGCCCGATGCAGCAGCGCTGGGAGGGCTGGCTCGGGCGCATGGAGCAGGCCGCGCCCGCGGTCTCCGAGCATGTCCGTGCGGCCGCCGAGGCCCGCCGCGCCGAGGCCGAGGCCCGCCGCGCGGCCGAGGAGGAGGCGGCGGCCCGCCGGGCCCGGGAGGAGGCGGCCCGCCGGGCTCAGGAGGAGGCCGCAGCCGAGGAGGCTTCCCGCCGCGCGGCCGAGACGGCGATGACGGCACCGATCCCCGGCCCGATCCCGGGCATCACGGATGCCCCGACGATGGCCGTCCCGACCGTAGCGGCGCCACCCCCACCGGCCACACCGCCCGGCTCGACGCCGCCGGCGACCCCGCCTGGCGGCGCGAGGCCCGCGCGGAAGACGTCGAAGCCCGCCGAGACCGACCGCGACTCCCAGATCCAGGTCCCGGCCCAGCGGCCCGGCCCGGGAGAACCGGGCGACCCCGACCAGACCGTGGTCATCGACCCGCCACCCCGCGACGACAACTGACATTGACCCCCGCAAAACACCCCTGCGCACCGCGCAGGGGTGTTTTTCATGGAACACCGGACGACTCGGACATCACTATTTGTTGATGTAACGGATAGTTGCGTGCCATTACCCTCGACATTCCCCTACACCCCGCTGTGCGGGCGTTTTCGTAGAGTGATGCCCTCTTTCCAGAGGGTCAAAAAGCTGGCATCTTGATGCCTTGTTCCCGGGCGCATTGAGGGTCTGAGATATGCCGCCCGTCATCCCGTCCACGAGAGGGGGCATGGATGAGTCGACGGAGATGGGTGCGCGCCGCTGTGGCGACCGCACTCGTTCCGCCACTGCTCGTGATCGTCTCTACCAGTCCGAGCCAGGCAGCACCGATCCCGGCCGGCAGCCTGTCACTGGTCGAGAGCCTCAAGGCAGCCAAGCAGACGACGGCGTCCAAGTCGCCGACCAGTCGAATGGCCAAAACCGACCCCGCCCTGCTGAACCGCACCGACACCACCCGGGTGGCCATTGCGGTAAAGCTCGACTACGACTCGACCGCCACCTACTCCGGCGAAATCGCCGGGTATGAGGCGACCAGCCCGTCCGTCACCGGAAAGGCCCTTTCCGGAAGCGCGGCGGAGCAGCGGTACGAAAGCCGAATCGCAGGAATTGAGGACAAATTCCTCGCGGACCTGCGCAAGCAGGTTCCGGACGCCAAGGTTGGCCAGCGGTTGCGCACCGTCTACGGCGGTGTCGCGATGACCGTGCCGGCCAACAAGATCGGCGCCATCCTGACGATCGACAACGTCGTGGCGGTCCAGTCCGACGTGGCGCGCGCTCCGCAGACCGACTCCAGCACCAGCTTCATCGGCGCGGACCAGGTGTACCCCCAGCTCGGCGGCAAGCCCAACGCCGGCAAGGGCGTCATCTTCGGTTCGCTCGACAGCGGCGTCTGGCCGGAGCACCCGTCGTTCGCCGACAACGGCAACCTCGGCGCGCCGCCCGCCAAGGCCGACGGCACCCCGCGTGCCTGCGACTTCGGCGACAACCCCCTGACCCCGGCCAGCGACCCGTTCGTCTGCAACAAGAAGCTGATCGGTGGCAAGGGCTTCCTCGACACCTACAACGCGCTGCAGCCGACGGAGATGTTCGGGTACACCGCCCGCGACTCCGACGGGCACGGCACCCACACGGCCTCGACCTCCGCCGGTAACCCGGTCGCCTCGGCCAAGGTCTTCAACATCGAGCGCGGCCCGATCAACGGCGTCGCCCCCGGTGCGTGGGTCTCGGTCTACAAGGTCTGCGGCGCCACCGGCTGCTACAGCACCGACTCGGCCGCCGCGGTCGCCCAGGCGATCAA
The DNA here is from genome assembly GCF_022095675.1 of Dactylosporangium sp. AC04546. Lineage (GTDB taxonomy): Bacteria > Actinomycetota > Actinomycetes > Mycobacteriales > Micromonosporaceae > Dactylosporangium. The sequence continues at coordinate 115,460 of NZ_JAHYSG010000026.1, forward strand.
GGACGGCGTCAACGTCATCAACTTCTCGATCTCGGGTGGCGCGAGCCCGTACACCGACGTCGTGGAGCTGGCGTTCTTCGACGCCTACAAGGCCGGCGTCTTCGTCGCCGCCTCGGCCGGCAACAGCGGCCCCGGTGCCTCCACGACGGACCACCTCTCGCCGTGGGTCACCACCGTTGCCGCCTCCACCCAGAAGCGCGCGTTCCAGTCGACGCTGACCGTCGCCTCCAGCGACGGCACCCAGGCGTCGTTCACGGGCGTTTCGCTCACCAACGGCGTCAGCAGCCCGCTCCCGGTCGTCCTGGCCTCGGCGGCGCCCTACAGCAACCCGACCTGTGACGCGCCGGCACCGCCCGGCCTCTTCACGGGCAAGATCGTCGCCTGCCAGCGCAGCCCGGGCCGCATCCTGAAGGGCTTCAACGTCAAGCAGGGCGGCGCGGCCGGCATGATCCTGTACAACAACCCGGCGGCGGACGCGCTCAGCGACAACCACTGGCTGCCGACGGTGCACCTCGCCGACGGCACCGGCTTCCTGAACTACGTCGCCTCCCACCCGGGTGTCAAGGCGTCGTTCACGCAGGGTGAGAAGGCCTTCACGACCGGGGACGTCATGACGAGCTTCTCGTCGCGCGGTCCCGGTGGCAACTTCATCAAGCCGGACATCACCGCCCCGGGTGCGCAGATCCTCGCGGGTCAGACCCCGGTGCTGGACGATGCGGCCGGCGGCCCGCCCGGCGAGTACTTCATGGCCATCGCGGGCACGTCGATGTCGTCGCCGCACATCGCCGGCTCGGCGATCCTGGAGAAGGCGGCCCACCCGACCTTCACCCCGGGTCAGATCAAGTCGGCGCTGATGACGACCGCGACCACCAAGGTCGTCAAGGAGAACGGCTCGACCCCGGCCGACCCGTTCGACATGGGCGCCGGTCGCGTCCAGGTCAACCTCGCCGCGAACCCCGGTCTCACCTTCGACGAGACGGCCGACCGGATGTTCTCGCTGGGGAACGACCCGGTCAACGCGGTGCACATCAACCTGCCGTCGGTGAACGCCCCGGTCATGCCGGGCAAGCTCACCACGATCCGCACGGCGAAGAACGTCACCAACAAGACGCAGGTGTACCGCGTGGAGACGACCTCACCGGCCGGCTCCAGCATCACCGCGTCGCCGGCGATCTTCTCCCTCGCACCCGGCAAGACCCAGCAGATCTCGATCACCATCAAGTCCAGCGCGGCCGAGGGACAGTACTTCGGTGAGGTCCGCCTCAAGCCGACCGGCAACGGTCTGCCCACGCTGCACCTGCCGGTGGCCTTCGTGCCCAAGCAGGGCGACATCAAGGTGACCCAGTCCTGCACGCCGGCCTCGGTGAACCTGCTGCACAACAGCGTGTGCACCGTCTCGGCGACCAACCAGACCTTCAACGACACCACCGCCGACTTCAGCACCACGTCGACGCTCAACCTGCCGATCGTCGGTGCGAACGGCGCCACGGTGGTCAACCCGTTGAAGGCCGAGAAGAAGGGCGCACCGCTCGCCGGTGCGGTCCCGGGCACGCCGTCGCTGGAGTCGGGCACCATCGCCGGCTACATCCCGCTGGACATCTTCGGCATCGCGCCGACGGCCATCGGGGACGAGCAGATGCTCACGTTCAACGTCCCGTCGTACAAGTACAACGGGATCGACTACGGCGCACTGACGATCGACTCGAACGGGTACATCATCCCGGGTGACGATGACAGCAACGAGAACAACAACTGCTGCAACATCACCGCGATCCCGGACCCGGCGAAGCCGAACAACGTTCTCGCGCCGTTCTGGACGGACCTTGACGGTACCGGCGCTCCCGGCATCTTCATCGGCGTCCTGACCGACGGCGTGAGCGACTGGATCGTCGTCGAGTGGCGGGTCAACGATTTCGGCACGGCCAACCAGCGCCGCTTCCAGGTCTGGATCGGCGTCAACGGTGTGCAGGACATCGCGTTCTCCTATGACTTCGCGAGCGTCTCCACCCTGCCCGCCGGGCAGGACCTGGTGGTCGGGGCGGAGAACATCAGCGGCACCGGCGGCGAGGGCCTGCCCCTCAACACGCTGCCGACCGAGGACCTGTACATCGTCAGCACCGACCCGGTGCCCGGCGCCACGACGTCCTACACGGTGACGGTGAAGGGCCTGTTGCCCGGCACCGGCACGGTGACGACCTCGGTCGTCACACCGGCGGTACCCGGCACGACCATCGTGCGGTCGAACGTGACCGTCAACAGCTGGTTCAACCGCTCGTAAGAAGCATCACGAAGGCGGCCGGCTCCCCAGCATCGGGGGGCCGGCCGTTGCTTTCTCCACAGGGCGGATCCGTTGACGGATATTGCACGCGCTGTGCAGGATCGAGGCCATGCGGACGTTTGCGAGTGCCGGCGAACTGCTGGCCGCGGTCGGTGAACACCTCGGCTACAGCGACTGGCGCGAGGTCGCCCAGGAGAGGGTCAACCTCTTCGCCGACGCCACCGACGATCACCAGTGGATCCACGTCGACCCCGAGCGCGCCGCGGCCGGCCCGTTCGGCACGACCATCGCCCACGGCTACCTGACCCTGTCGCTGCTGCCGGGCCTGGTGTCCGAGGTGTACACGGTCGAGGGCGTGAAGATGGGCATCAACTACGGCCTGGACAAGGTCCGGTTCCCGGCGCCGGTCCCGGTCGGTTCACGTATCCGGGCCGGCGTCGAGATCCTGGTCGCCGATGACCTCGGCGAGGGCTGGCTGCAGCTGAAGAACCGCGTGACGATCGAGCGCGAGGGCAGCGAGAAGCCGGTCTGCGTCGCCGAGTCGCTCGTCCGCCTGCTGCTCTAGCCGCAATTCCGCCGCGATCTTGGAGTTGTGGTCCCAGCTATATGCCGATAAAGGCGATATTTCGGGGACCACAACTCCAAGATCGCGGGGTTAGGCCGTGTTTCGTAAGGGCGTCGATGTTGCGGCGTGGCGGTGATCGATAACTGAAGAGGTCTCCG
>NZ_JAHYSG010000027.1 GCF_022095675.1 Dactylosporangium sp. AC04546
GCGGGGGAGGGGGCGCCGGCGGTGGTGGCGGTGGCGATCCGGGCGGCGGAGGCGCGTCCACCGGCGACGGCCGCGATGATCTCGCCGAAGGCGCCGAGTGGCCCGAGCAGGAACTGGGCGAGCCCGACCGCGGAGACCAGCTGGCCGACGGTGATGTCCCCGGCGGCGGCGAGCCGCCCGCCGACCAGTGCGACGAGGGCGAGGAACAGGCCGTTGACGACGATCACCGCGCCGTTGTAGCCGGCCTCGGCCCGGGCGGTGTGCAGAGTCGCGACGAGCGAGGCGCGGCTGATCGCCCGGTACCGGGCGGCGGCGGTGCGCTCGGCGCCGATGCCCTTGATGACGCGCACGCCCCGCACGAGGTCGGCGGCTACGCCCGCGGCCTGGGCGGCGCGTTCCTGCTGGTCGGCGCTGCGCCGCTCCAGCGGGCCGCTGAGCAGCCGCACGAGGTACAGCAGTGGCGGCGTGCCGAGCAGGATGAGCAGCCCCAGGGGTACCGACACGACCAGCAGGGCGATGCTGGCGACCGCGACCCCGACGACGGCCGCGACGCCGTGGGGCGCCTGGAAGTTCACCATCGCGGTGCGCCGGGCGTCGCCGGTGGCGATGCTGACCAGCGCGCCCGGCAGCGGGCCGTCGCCGGTGCGGTCGACGGCGGCGGCGGTGACCGCGATGCGCAGCGAACGGTCGGCCTGAGCGCCGGCGACGGTGCCCACCCGGGTGCCGAACCGCCAGCTCAGCGACAGCATGACGAACGTCGCGGCCAGCACGCCGAGCCACAGCAGCAGGGAGCCGGGCCGGCCGGTGGCCACGGCCCGGTCGATGACGACGCCGATGAGGATCGGCACGAGCGCCTCGCCGGCCTGGTGGCCGGTGAAGAGCGCCGCCGAGGCGACGATCCGCCCGCGGTGCGCCAGCATGGAGCGCCGTAGCACGCCCTCGCCATCCAGGTGCATCGCCGGCCCACTCCCGCTGTCATCTACTGGCTGTCGATCCAAGGTGAGGTTAGGGTACCCTCAGTCTCCCGGGAAGGGTGTTGCGCTCTCGCGGGAAAGTGCGGTGCGTCGAGCGGAGGTGTCGGGTGTCGGTGGCTGCGGCGATCGCTGTCCGGTCCGGCCGCCGCCGATGGCTCGGGCTGGCCGCCGCGCTGCTTGCGCTGGCCGTGCTGTTCGCCGCGAGCCTCGCCGTCGGCGCGCGGCACCTCGAGCTTGCCACCGTCTGGCAGGCGCTGCGTCACGACGACGGCAGCGACGCCGCCTACATCGTCCGCGCCCTGCGGCTGCCCCGGGGCATCCTCGCCGTGCTCGTCGGCGCCGCCCTCGGCCTCGCCGGGGCGCTCATGCAGGCCCTGACCCGCAACCCGCTCGCCGACCCCGGCCTGATGGGCGTGGAGATCGGCGCGTCCACCGCGATCGTCACCGGCATCGCCTTCTTCGGCGTCACCGCGCCGTCCGGCTACGTCTGGTTCGCCTTCGCCGGCGCCATGGCCGCCTCGGTGATCGTCTACACGCTCGGCGCCAGCGGGCGGGCCCCGACGCCCGAACGCATCGTCGTCGCCGGCGCCGCGGTCACCGCCGCCCTCGGCGCGTTCGTCAGCGCCGTGCTCCTGCTCCGCGGCGAGGTCTTCGACCGGTTCCGGTTCTGGGTCGTCGGCTCGCTGGCCAACCGCGGCTTCGACGTGCTGTGGCAGGTCGGCCCGTTCATCGTCGCCGGCGCGTTGCTCGCGCTCGCCCTGTCCCGCGGCCTCAATGTCCTCGCGCTCGGCGAGGACACCGGCCGGGCCCTCGGCGCCCGCGCCGGGCGGATCCGGCTCGCCGGGGCGGTCGCCGTGACCCTGCTGTGCGGCGCGGCCACCGCCGCCGCCGGCCCGATCGGCTTCGTCGGCCTGACCGTCCCGCACGTCGCCCGCATGATCACCGGACCGGACAACGGGTGGGTCCTGCCGTACTCGGCCGTGCTGGCCCCGATCCTGGTGCTCGGCGCCGACGTGGTCGGCCGGGTCGTGGCCGCGCCCGGCGAGCTCGAGGTCGGCATCGTCATGGCGTTCGTCGGCGCCCCGGTCTTCATCGCGCTGTGCCGGCGCACCCGGATCGCGCAGCTGTGAGCACGCACGCCGGCGGCCGGCCGATCTCCGGCGTCGTGCTGCGCATTGGCCCGCTCTCGATGCGGGTCCGGCCCCGCGCCGTGCTCGTCGGCCTGTTGCTGCTCGCCGTCCTCGCCGCCGTCGGCCTCGTCAGCCTCACCACCGGCGACTACGAGGCCAGCGTGGCGGAGGTCGTCGACGCGCTGTTCGGCGGCGGCCCGCCCGGCCTCGACGTGGTCGTGCGCCGGTTCCGGCTGCCGCGCCTGCTCGTGGCCATTGGCGTCGGGGCCGCGCTCGGCACCGCCGGCGCGGTGTTCCAGAGCGTCACCCGCAACCCGCTCGGCAGCCCCGACGTCATCGGCTTCACCACCGGCTCGGCGACCGGCGCGATCGCCGCGATCCTGCTGCTGCGCGCCACGTCGTTCCAGGTCGCGGCCGCGGCGGTGGTCGGCGGCCTGCTGTCGGGGTTGGCCGTCTACCTGCTGTCGTACCGCCGCGGCGCCGCCGGCTTCCGGCTGATCCTGGTCGGCATCGGCGTCAGCGCGATGCTCGCCTCCGTCAACACCTACCTGCTGAGCCGCGCCTCGCTGCGCGAGGCCCAGCTCGCCCAGCTCTGGCTGCTCGGCAGCGTCAACGGCCGAAGCTGGGAGCACGTCGTGCCGCTGTGGGCGTCGCTGGCCGTGCTGCTGCCGGCGGTCATCGCGATGGGCCGCGGCATGGCCATGCTGGGACTCGGCGCCGACACCGCGTCGGCGCTCGGGGTGCGCGCCGAACGCGTCAGCCTGTGGCTCATGCTCGGCGGCGTCGCCCTGACCGCCGTCGCGACCGCCGCGGCCGGCCCGATCGCCTTCGTCGCGCTGGCGGCGCCGCAGATCGCGGTACGCCTGGTCCGTTCCGGAAACCCGACGCTGATCCCGGCCGCGCTGACCGGCGCCGTGCTGCTGGCCGGCGCGGACCTCGCCGGCCAGCAGCTGTTCGGTCCGCTGCGCCTGCCGGCCGGGGTGACCACGGCGGCCGTCGGCGGGATCTACCTCATCTGGCTGCTCGGCCGTGAGTGGCGCAAGGGATGGAGTTCGCTGTGACCGGCGTGCGCACCGACCGCTTGCAGGCACAAGACCTGACGATCGGCTACGACGAGCGGGTCGTGGCCACCGACCTCGGCCTGACCGTGCCCGACGGCTCGTTCACCGTCATCATCGGCCCCAACGCCTGCGGCAAGTCCACCCTGCTCAAGGCGCTGGCCCGGCTGATCCGGCCGCGGGCCGGCAGCGTCTGGCTGGACGGGCAGGCCATCTCGGCGTACTCGACCAAGCACATCGCCCGCCAGCTCGGCCTGCTGCCGCAGACCTCGCTCGTCCCCGGCGGCATCACGGTCGGTGACCTCGTCGCCCGGGGCCGCTACCCGCATCAGAGCATGCTGCGGCAGTGGTCGCCACGCGACGAGCAGGTCGTCGTCGCGGCGATGGCCCGCACCGGCGTCGCCGAGCTCGCGCACCGGATCGTCGACGAGCTGTCCGGCGGTCAGCGGCAGCGGGTGTGGCTGGCGATGGTCCTCGCCCAGGAGACGTCGATCCTGCTGCTGGACGAGCCGACCACGTTCCTGGACATCGCCCACCAGGTCGAGGTCCTCAACCTGTGCGCGGAGTTGCACGAGCAGGGCTCGACGCTGGCGGTCGTGCTGCACGACATCAACCAGGCCTGCCGCTACGCCACCCACCTGGTGGTGATGCGCGACGGGCGGATCGTCGCCCAGGGCGACCCGTCGAGCATCGTCACCGAGTCGCTGATCGCCGAGGTGTTCGGCCTGGCCTGCCGGATCATCCCGGACCCGGAGGTGGGCACGCCGATCGTCGTGCCGGTCGCCCGGCCGGGCGACCCCCGCCGCCGCACGGCGGACTGAGCGCGAATTCGTCGCCGATCGATCTGTGGCGCTCCGGTGGACCGCCCGTCCGCAGGGTGACCACTCCTTATCGGAAGGTAAGAAACAAAGCGTAGCCTTACCTTTGGTTCGGCCCGCTGCAGTGCGCCCAGGAACACTTTTTCGGCGTTTCGACTCACCCAATTGAGCTGGTGTGATGCCACCAGAAACCATCCTGCGTGGCCCAGGTAAACCCGCCGGCATGCGAGTTCCCGACTATTCTTGGGCTTGATCGCGATGTTGTCGATCAGGGCGGAGAACAGTGAGCGGAGGAGCCATGAAGACCCTTTTGCAGATGCCTGCCGTGCGCGAATGCGCCGCCGTCACATGCAGTTTCAACGACGGTGGCTGTCATGCCCCGGCCGTGACCGTCGCGGCGGCCGGTAAGGCCGCGTCCTGTGCGACGTTCGTCGAATCGTCGGTGCGCGGGGGCATGTCGGAGGTCACCGGCAGCGTCGGCGCGTGCGCCCGCACCGACTGCGCCCACAACACCAACCTGGCCTGCACGGCGCCGTCCGTCCAGGTCGGCCCGGGCGCCACGGTCAGCGACTGCCTGACCTATCAGCCGGCCTGATCCGACCACGCCTGACCTGACCGAATCGGCAGGTCAACCGCCTCCTTGCGCCGCAGTCGAGCTCGACTAAGGTAAGCCTTACTTCATGAGGTAGGCTTGCTCGAACTCGATCGTGGAGCAAGGAGGCCGGCATGGCATCCGCAACCGAACCGCCGTCGGCGCTCGCCGGCAGCCGGCCGTCAACCGACGCGGTCGAGGTCCGCTCCGCCCTCGCGACCTGCACGTCGTTGCGACTGGAGGTGGCCGGCACGGCCGCCGACCTGATCGACGCGCACACCGTGCTCCCTGACGGCACGATCGTCGTCGCCGTCGACGCGATGACCCGGCTCGGTGGACTGCTCGTCGCCGCCCGCGGAGCGGACCACGCCGTCCGGCTCGACGTCACCCACCTGGTGCCCGTGCCGGTGCGGGCCCGGGTGCGGGCACGAGTGACCGTGACCGGCAGCGTGCGTCGCATGGACCCGGCCGTCCTCGACTCGTGCGACGACGGCGCCGTCATGTCGCTGCTCGGCCTCCCGCCGGTGGCACTGTGGACGGTCGAGCCCGGCAGTGTGCACGTCGAACGGCACGGGGCCGGCGCCGAGGTGGCCGTCGCGGCCTACTACGCGGCGCGTCCCGACCCGGTCGCCACCGTCGAGGCGGTACACCTGGCCCGCTTGATCCGGCACCACCGCGACGCCGCGCACCGGTTGGCCGCGCTGGTCGATCCGGAGCTGGCCGCCACCGGCGCTCGGTTGGTGCCGGTGGCGGTCGACGCCGACGGGCTGACCCTGCGGGCGGAGACGGTGCACCGACATGACGACGTCCGGCTGCCGTTTCGCGTCCGGGTCACCGACGAGGCCACGCTCGACCGGGAACTGCGGCGGCTCCTGCCGGACAACGACGCCGACCGGCCCGAAGGGGCCTGAGCTCACCCATCGCCCGCCCTGCCCGCCGCCGTCGCGCGGGCCGACTCCGGGGGCGATCGTCATCTGACACGACCTGCCTGATTCTTCCGGCTTGACGCGTTCCGATATGGGCATATGATGGCGGCCATGGCACGAGCAGCGACGACGTCGGACGCGTTCAACGCGATCGCCGAGCCGCAGCGCCGGGACATCCTGATGCTGCTGCGGGCGGGTGAGCGGCCGGTGACCGAGCTGGCCCGGGAGCTGGGGATGAGCCAGCCGCGGGCGTCCAAGCACCTGCGGGTGCTCCGCGAGGTCGGGCTGGTGCGCGACCGCAAGGCGGGCAAGCAGCGCCTCTATGGCCTGGACGCCCGCGGGCTGCGGCCGGTCCACGAGTGGACCGGCGGATTCGAGCGGTTCTGGAACGAGAGCTTCGACCGGCTGGACGCATACGTGCAGGACCTGAAGCAGGCAAGGCAGGAGGAGTAGCTGATGAGCGCGACGGGACGAGGAGCGCCGGCGCAGTCCGCGACGGCCGACCGCGAGGTCGTCATCTCCCGGGGCATCGACGCCCCGCGAGAGCTGGTGTTCGAGGCGTTCACGGCGGTCCGGCACCTGTCGCGGTGGTGGGGGCCGGAGGGGTTCACCACCACCACGCGGGCGTTCGAGTTCCGCGTCGGCGGGGAGTGGGACTTCGTGATGCACGGACCGGACGGGACGGACTACCAGGAGTGGATCACCTGGACCGAGATCGCCCCGCCGGAGCGGATCGCGCTGCTGCACGGTGAGTCCCGCGACGACCCGAACGCCTTCGAGTCGGTCCTCACGTTCGCACCCGACGGGGCGGCGACCCGGATCGAGATGCGCACGGTGTTCCCCACCAAGGAGCTGCGCGACGAGGCGGTCGAGAAGTACCACGCGATCGAGGGCGGCCAGCAGACCCTGAGCAACCTGGCTGCCTACGTCACCGAGATCGTTCGGAAGGGAGCGGAGGGCTGATGGCCGGGAAGGTGTTCTTCAGCGTGTCGATGTCGCTGGACGGGTTCATCGCGCCCGAGTCCCCCGAGGAGTTGATGGGGCGGCAGTGGATGGAACTGCAGCAGTGGATCTTCCCGCTGCGGTTCTTCCGGGAGAACCTGAAGTTCGGCGAGGGCGGCGAGGAGGGGCGCGACAACGACATCGCGCGGGAGACGTTCGAGCGCACCGGCGCGAGCGTGATGGGCAAGCGCATGTTCGACGCCGGCGAGACGGCGTGGCCGGCGGAGGCGCCGTTCCACACGCCGGTCTTCGTCGTGACGCACGAGAAGCGTGACCCCTGGGAACGGCCGGGCGGGACCACCTTCCACTTCGTCAACGACGGCATCGAGACCGCGCTCGACCAGGCCCGCGAGGCCGCCGGCGACCGCGACGTCCGCATCGCGGGCGGCGGCGAGACGATTTTGCAGTACCTGAACGCCGGCCTGATCGACGAGTTCACGATCGCGCTGTCGCCCGTGCTGTTCGGCTCCGGAGTCCGCCTGTTCGAGGGCGTGGACGCGGGCCGCGTGGCCCTGGAGCCGGTCCGTTCGGAGTCCTCCCCGCGGGTGACGCACCTGACCTACACCGTCCGGGAGCGGTAACGGTCTCGACCGCAGCGCTCCACGCCGAGGTCAGCAGCGGAGGTCGCAGGCAGAGGCGGGCTTAGCATCGGGCACGTGGACTCTGCTCTCGACACCTTGCCCAAGATCAGCGCGCCCGCGACACGGGCATTGCACGCCGCCGGTTACACCGCGCTGCGCCAGCTCGCGGGCGTGCCCCGCGCCGAGCTTGCCGTGCTGCACGGCATGGGGCCCAAGGCGCTCGAAGCTGCGCTCGAACGGCACAACCTGCGCTTGGGTTGATATCAGTGCTTGCGCCGCCGGTACAGCGATGATTTGAACAATCTGTTGAAAACGGATCGTTTAGCTGGCATGCTCCGAAGGTATGACGGAGATGCTGACCTTCCCCGACCCCGCGGCACGGCGCGCCGAGCGGGTGTACACCGCGCTGGCCCACCTCACCGAGCGCCACGCCGGATCTCCCGAGTTGCGCTCGCGGCATCTCCACGCGGACGTCGCCGACCCGCACGAGGTGGTCCGCGTCGCCGCGGCGATGGCCGCCGGGTCGATCCCGCCGGCCCCGGGCGAACCCCCGCTGGACAAGTCCGACCTGGTCGCGGCGCTGACCTTGCTGCCGGAGGTGCGGGCGGACATGGACGCCACGGAGCTCTACCTGCTCAGAACCGCCCGCGCCCGCGCGATGACCTGGCAGGAGATCGCGCTGAGCCTCGGGCTGGGCACCCCGCAAGCGGCCCGGCAGCGCTTCGAGCGGCTGGAGTCCCGGAGGGACCCGGCGACGTGATCGGGGATCTGCCCCGAGCGGCTCGAAGACGCTGGTTACCGGCTGCTGGATAGCTTCTCTGGAGCTGTGGCCCGCCGCGCTGCGGGCCCGTGGCGTTCCGGATGCCCGTCCACCTGCGCGCGCGGTCGCCTCCGGCGGGTAGGGCCGCCGGCCCCACGCCCGTGTTCGCCATCGAGCCACGTTGCCCCCGCGGACACGGCGGTGTGCCGTCGCAGGCGAGGGACCCGCCGGAGGATGTTCTCCCCGGCGGGTCCTGCCCGTGCCGGTACGGCCCGGGTCTTCGTTCAGCGGCCGGTGCCCGCTCGCCGGGCGCCGGCCATTGCCTGCCTGGTCAGCACCAGCCGGTGGAGGCCGAGGTGCTCTGGAACGAACCGGAGACCGCAACGACCGTCGTGCGGCAGTCCGAGCCCGAGGTTGAGGTCGTGGCCGTCACCTCGGCCGTCCCGGCCTGTGCCGGCACCGTGATGGACCGGTCGACGTAGTAGGCGCGGTAGCTCTGGCCCCAGCGCGGGTCGGTGTACGGCTCCCAGTACTGCCGGGTGATGGTGATCCGGAAGTACGTCTCCTCGACGGAGTTGTCCTTGAACCCGTACACCGTGGTGCCGTCCTGCGCCCTGGAGATGATGCGCAGGTTGCTCGGTGCGGCGAGCGTGGCGGTGTACGTCCGGCAGCCCAGCGACGGGTTGCCCGGGTTGGGCGCGCCGGCCGGCACCACGCTGATCGCCCACGCGCACACCTGGTGGGTGCCGAGCCCGGCGGGGACGATGGCGTCGTAGCCGCGGTAGGCGCCGTAGGACGGGTAGACGTCGGCGACGTCCTGGCGGTACGTGTTGGCGGCGAGGGTCTGCTTCCACGCGCCGTCGATGTAGATGTCGACGACGAGCGGCGCGGCGCCGCTGTCGCGGTCGATGCCCCAGCCGCTGACCCGCACGGCGTTGCCGACGTACGTCACTGCGTCGAGCGTGCCGTGCACCGGGGTGTCCCGCGGCGCCGGCGGCGGGTCCTCCACGCCGCCGTCGCCACACGCCGGTGGCGGCACCGGCCGGTCACACATGGGCTCGGCGCTGGCCGGGCCGGAAGGGATGACGATCGCGCTGAGCAAACCGACCAGCGCGACCGCGCCGGCCCGGACAAGATGTCGTCTCAAGATGGTGTCTCCTCTGTGCCGGTCACCGTGGTGGTGACGGCGCGAATCCTGAAACGACCGCGCGGTGACCGGTCGGATCCACCGGTGACAGTGGCACGAAATGGGGAGACAACAGCGGGCGGATCGCTTGCGCCGCAAAGGTTCCCGGTGTAGTCGGGACCGATGTCCCTTCCCGCCCGGGACAGTGTACCGCGATGATGCGACCCGCAACGGGCGCCCAACTTCCGGAGCGGGTGGAGGGGCGGTCCTGACTATCCGGCGGACGGCGCGGGCCGGACGATGACGCGGTCCCGGGCGTCAGGAGGAGTCGCAAGCCGAATCCACTACCCGAACGTCACCCCGCATGACACCCTGGGCCCGTTCCCACGGCGACCCGGATACGGGCCTCTCGCCGTTTGGTCGACCCCCTGAGGGTAGTCCGACGGCCGTGGCCGCGAGCTGACCACGCCACTCGCCACCGATGGCGAAAGGGAACCTGGCATGTGGGACAAGCGCAACGACATGATCGTGTACGAGACCGAACCGTTCAACGCCGAACCGCCCCCCACCGCACTGGCCGGTCAGCCGCTGACCCCGATCGACACCTTCTACAGCCGCAACCATGGACCCACCCCGGACATCGACGCGTCGACCTGGCGGCTGCACGTCGACGGTCTGGTCGACCGGCAACTCGACCTGTCCCTGGCCGAGCTGCGGCAGTTGCCCGTCCAGACCGTGGTGGCCACGCTCGAATGCGCCGGCAACCGGCGCGCCGAACTGAACGCCGTACGCCCGATATCCGGTCAGGAGCCGTGGGGGCCAGCCACCATCTCGACCGCGGAATGGACCGGCGTGCGCCTCGCCGACGTGCTCGCCGCCGCTCGACCGCGCGCCGGCGCCGCACACATCGCCTTCGCTGCCCCCGACATCGCCCGCAACGCGAGCCCGCCGCAGCCCTACGGAGCGTCGATTCCCTTGTCCAAGGCCAGCTCCGGCGAGGTGCTGCTGGCCTGGTCGATGAACGGCCGGCCGCTGCCCCGAGTGCATGGCGGGCCGGTGCGCGTCGTGGTCCCCGGCTACATCGGCGCACGCAGCGTCAAGTGGGTACACCGCATCACCGCCCAGCCCGAGCCGTCCGACAACTACTTCCAGGCGACCGCCTACCGGCTGCTCCCGTCGGACGGCATCCGCGGACCCGGTCGGGGCATCCCGCTCGGCCCGGCCATCCTCAACGCGGCGATCCTCGCCCCCGGCAACGGTGCTGCCGTCGCCGCCGGCCCTACGAGCGTCACCGGCTACGCCTTCAGCGGCGAGCACACCGTCGCCCGCGTGGACGTATCGCCGGACGGCGGGCAGACCTGGAGCCAGGCCACCCTCGCACAGCCGGCCAGCCCGTGGACCTGGCAGCTCTGGCACACCACCCTGAGCCTTCCCGGCGGACCCGCTCTGATCACCGCCCGAGCGTGGGACGACACCGGCGCGACCCAACCCGAACAGCCCGCGACCGTCTGGAATCCCGAGGGTTACGCCAACACCGCCTGGCCCCGCGTCCAGGTCGACGTCCGTTCGCCGGTCCGCTAGGCGACGGCGACGGCCGGCCGCGGGACCCGCCTGCACGGGCCCCGCGCGAACCGTCGGGGTCAGGCCCGCCGCAGGCCGGGCCGGTCCGGATCGCTGACGAACGATGCCACCGTCGACGCTGGCGATGAAGTGGAGAGGATCGTCGTCACGGCCCGGAAGTCCGCGCGCAGCTGGTCCGGGGTCAGCTCGACCGTGACGTATCCGCGGCCGTTGCCTTCGAACCGCAGGTGCGGCGTCGCGGGCACGGGGTCGAACTTGGCGGTCACCTTCTCGTCCACACCGATCGTCGGCGACGACGTGATCGACGTGGTCGTGAACTCGACCCCGAGGGTCTTGGACGCCGGGTCGGAGAAGTCTCGCTTGAGTTCGGCCGCCCTGTTCTTGTGGATGTCGCCGGACAGCACCACCGGGTGGCAGTTCGGGTTTGCCGCCATGCCGCGCAGGACGTTCTCGCGGGCGGCGCGGTAGCCGTCCCACTTGTCTTCCGGGTGGGCGATGTCCGGGTCGGCGAAGAACGGCACCTGCTGCGCCAGCACGTCCCAGGAGCTGCCGGTGTGCTCCAGGTCCTTCAGGAGCCAGCGTTCCTGCTGCGCGCCGAGGATCGTGCGGCTCGGGTCGTAGGCCTCGGGCGAGTCGGCGTCGGTGACCTGGTCGCTGCGGTACTGTCGGGTGTCCAGGATGTTGAACGTGGCGAGCTTGCCCCAGTACAACCGGCGGTACAGCTGGATGTCCGCCCCGCTCGGCCGCTGCGCCGACCGCAGGGGCATGTGCTCCCAGTACGACTTGTAGGCGGCGGCCTTGCGGAGGCGGAACTCCTCGACCGTCGCGCCGGCGCCCGCCCCCGTCTCCGGGATGTCACCGGCGTAGTTGCCGGAGACCTCGTGGTCGTCGAACGTGACCAGGAATGGCGCGCTCGCGTGAATGGCCCGCATGTCCGGGTCGATGCGGACCTGGGCGATGCGCACGCGGTAGTCGGGCAGCGTCATGCACTCGCCGACGGGCAGGTGCTGGCGTCCCACCGGCCCCGCCCCGTTGTCCTTCTCGTAGAAGTAGTCGCCGAGATGGAACACCAGGTCCGGGTCGTAGCGCAGCATGTCCTGGTACGCCGTGTAGTAGCCGTCGGTGAACCGCTGGCAGCAGGCCACGGCGAACCGCACCCGCGCCGGCCTGGAGCCCGGCACCGGCGCGGTACGGGTGCGTCCGGCGGGGCTGATCTGACCCCCGGCGCGGAACCGGTAGTAGTACTCACGCCCGGCGCGGAGGCCGCGCACGTCCACGTGCACCGAGTGCGCGTCGTCGGCCGTCGCCGGCTGCGTCCCGCGGTGCACGACCTTCCGGAACAGCTCGTCCTCCGCGATCTCCCAGTCCACCGGGAACGTCTCGGGCGGCATGCCACCCGTGCCGTCGAGCCGCAGCGGGTCGGGCGCCAGGCGGGTCCAGATCACGACCGCCTCGGGCAGCGGGTCGCCCGAGGCGACGCCCAGCGCGAAGACCTCGTCGGGCAGGTGTGGCGAGGGCCGGGAGGACGCCTGTGCGGGGGTGGCGGCCGCGATGCCCAGCGCCGTCGTGGCGCCGGCCGCGAGGAGCGTCCGCCGCGTCACCCCGGTCCGGTGCGGGGGCCGGGCCGGTGGTGTGTCGGCAGGGATGTTGTCGCTGCTGGTCATGCTGATCCCTTCTCGTTCGCGCCATCGGCGCGGGTCGAGGCCCTGTGGCGAGGTGGGTTGCCAGCTCGGTACTCGGACGCGCCGCGAGCACCGGCGGCGGGCCGGACTGCGGTTGGTCCCAGGGGCGTCCGAGTAGATCGATCTAGTCGCCACTAGAGCAGCGTTTCGGTGGGATGTCAAGGAGCGCGTCGGCGGGACGCCGCATCGCCGCCAAAGGCTTCACACCCGCGCCACCTGGCGTTATCGGGCCACCTGGACCCGTCGCCTCCGCTCGAAATGTCACATGGTTCTTGACACACGATCGAAACACTGTTGTAGTGCGGATAGATCGATCTACTCGGTCAACCGCCCGGGGCCCCGTGACGGCCGCCCCGGTCGTCCCACGACGCCTCGGCCCCCGAATTCCCGCAGGTCACCGCCGGGCGCGGCCCGGTGCCAGCCCCGGGCCGTCCCGCCGTGCGCAGCCCGATTCCCCCACCCCTGACAAGGGAGCGCCCATGCAGCAGAGCGAGCACGACGACATCCCGCAGCGGATGCGGGCCGTCGTCTCGTACGGCCCCGAGGACTACCGGCTCACCGATCTTCCCGTGCCCCGGCCCGGCCCGGGCGAAGCGCTGCTGCGCGTCGCCGCGGTCGGCATCTGCGCCAGCGACCTCAAGTGCTACCACGGCGCAGCGAAGTTCTGGGGCGACGACAGCCGCCCGGCCTGGGCCGAGACCGACGTGGTGCCCGGCCACGAGTTCGTCGGCGACATCGTCGCGCTGGACGACGAGGCCCGCGCCCGCTGGGGCGTCGACGTCGGCGACCGGGTCGTCGCCGAGCAGATCCTGCCGTGCGGGCAATGTCGCTACTGCGAGCGCGGTCAGTACTGGATGTGCGCCGTGCACGACATCTTCGGCTTCAAGCGGGCCGCGATGGGCGCGATGGCCGAGTACGTGCTCCTGCCGGCCCGGTCACTGGTGCACCCGATCTCCGCGAGCGTCCCGCCGGCGCACGCCGCGTTCGCCGAACCACTGTCCTGCGCCCTGCACGCGGTCGAGCGGGCCGGCATCACCTTCGACGACGTCGTCGTGGTCGCCGGGTGCGGGCCGATCGGGCTCGGCATGGTCGCCGGCGCCGCGGCGAAGAACCCGGCCAAGGTGATCGCGCTGGACATGGCCGACGACAAGCTGGCGCTGGCCCGGGCGTGCGGCGCCGACCTCACGCTCAACATCAACCGCGACGACGTCGTCGGTACCGTCCGCGAGCTCACCGGCGGCTACGGCGCCGACGTCTACCTCGAGGGCACCGGGCACCCGTCGGCCGTGCTGCAGGGCCTCAACCTGCTGCGCAAGCTCGGTACCTACGTCGAGTACAGCGTCTTCGGGTCCGACGTGACCGTCGACTGGAGCATCATCAGCGACGACAAGGAGCTCGACGTGCGCGGCGCGCACCTCGGGCCGCACTGCTGGCCGGCGGCGATCCGCATGATCGAGTCGGGCCGCCTGCCGCTGGAGCGCATCTGCACCCACCAGCTTCCCCTCGACCGCTTCCAAGAGGGCCTCGACCTGGTGGCCGACGGCTCCACCTCGATCAAGGTCTCCCTCCTTCCCAGCTGAGCGCCTCCGTCCCCAGGAGCTTCCATGGACCGTCCTCTTCTTTCGCCGATCTCCCGCCGCACCCTGTTCGGCGGCGCCTTCGCCGCCGCCACCGGCCTGCTGGCCGCCTGCAGTGACTCACCCACCCCCAGCGGAAGTACCGGCGCGACCACCTTGCGTATCGGCACGCCGAGCGACGTGCTGCTCGGCAGCATCCAGCGGTTCCAGGCGCACAACCAGCCGCTGCGCCGGACCGTCTTCGACTACCTCATCGACAAGAACACCGACAGCACCTACCGCGCCGCGCTGGCGACGAAGTGGGAGTGGAACGCGCAGAACACGTCGCTGGTGCTGAAGCTGCGCGACGACGTCACCTTCCACACCGGCCGGGCGTTCGGCGCCGACGACGTGCTCGCCTCGATCAAACAGGCGACCGCCGAGGGTTCCGGCGTGCAGGCCGCGCAGCTGCTCAAGCGGGCGTCCGGCGTCGCCAAGACCGGCCCGCACGAGGTCACCGTGACCTTCGACAAGCCCTTCACCGGCTACCTCGACGCGCTGGCCATGTTGCCGATTATCGACAGCGAGACCTACGCCCAGCTCAAGGACGGCAAACAGGTCATCGGCACCGGGCCGTTCAAGTGGCAGTCGTGGACACCGGGCAGCAAGCTCGAGCTGGTCCGCTACGACGACTGCTGGCGCGGCAAGGCCAACTTCGAGACGCTGGCGTTCAGCATCATCCCTGACGCGCAGGCGCTGCTGGCCGCGATGCGCTCGGGCAGCCTCGACCTGGCGCTGCGCATGATCGCCCGCGACGCCGACTCGCTCAAGAGCGACAACCGGTTCACGGTGAGCAGCACCGTGGGCTACGAGATGTACGTCGGCGCGAACGTGAAGGTCAAGCCGTTCGACGACGTGCGGGTACGCCAGGCGGTCGCCTACTCCCTGGACCGCGCGCGCATCGCCGACCAGGTCTACAAGGGCTTCGCCACGGCGGGCGCGGTGCCGTGGGGCGAGGGCACGCCCGGCATCACCAAGGAGCAGATCGCCAGCTACGGCTACGACGTGGCCAAGGCCAAGGCGCTGTTGCAGGAGGCCGGGGCGGTCGGCACCGAGGTGTCGATCTCGGCGCTGGCCGCGGAGCCGACCTACAAGTCGATCCAGGACATCGTGCAGTACGGGCTCGACCAGGTCGGCTTCAAGGTCAAACCGGTCAGCTACGACGCCGCCCAGTTCCCGCAGCACGTGCAGGCCGGCGACTTCCCCGGCCTGTGGATCACCGATGTCGCGCTGACCTCGATGGGGCAGCTCACCTCGCTGCTGACCGCCAACCCGCTGACGGTCGGCAAGAACACCTCGAACTTCGCCACCCCCGAGTACGCCGCTCTGGTCGACGGGGTGACCTCGGCCCAGACCGACGAGCAGCGGGCCGCCAGCAGCACGAAGCTGACCGACTATCTGCTGCAGCAGGCGTTCCACAACAGCATCGCCCAAGCCAAGACACCGATCGTGGGCGTCAAGGGCCTCACCGGCGTGAGCGCCGACCTGACCCTGGCGATCGACCTCACGCAGGCGAAGTTGTCGGCATGACCCGGTACGTCATCACCCGGCTCCTCGGCGCGTTCGCGGTGCTGGTGGTCGTGTCCGTCGTGGTGTTCAGCCTGCTGCACCTGGCCCCCGGCGACCCGGCCGTCATCATCGCCGGCGCCGACGCGGACCAGGCCACGGTGAACCGGATCCGGGCCGACCTCGGGCTGGACCAGTCGCTGACGGCCCAGTACCTCGACTGGGTACGCCAGCTGTGCACCGGCGACCTGGGCACCTCCTACACGCTGGGGCAGCCGATCAGCAGCCTGATCGCCCAGCGGCTGCCCGGCACGCTGCAGCTGACCGTGGCCGCGACGCTGGTGATGACGGTGTTCGGCCTGTTGACCGGGGTGGTGCTGGCCACCACCCGGTCACGGGTCCTGCGGTGGGTGATCGACCAGCTGTCGACCCTGTCGCTGGCGCTGCCGCCGTTCGTCAGCGGCGTGGTGCTCATCTTCTTCTTCGCGGTGCTGTGGCGGGTGCTGCCCAGCGGCGGCGACGCGTCGCTGGTCGACACGCCCGCCAGCTCGATCCGCCGGCTGATCCTGCCCGCCATCGCCATGGCGCTGCCGGCGATCCCGGTCGTCGCGCGGCTGCTCGCCACCGAGATCCGGCGCAACCTCGACCAGGAGTACGTCCTGACCGCCCTGGCCAAGGGCGCCGCCCGCCGCCGGATCACCTGGCGGCACGTCCTGCCCAACAGCCTCGGCCCGGCGGTGCTGGAGCTGGCGATCCGCATCGGGCACCTGCTGGGCGGCGCGGTCGTCGCCGAGGCGATCTTCGCCCGGGCCGGGCTGGGCAGCCTGCTCGTGCAGGCGGTACAGACCCGCGACTACCGCCTCGCCCAGGTGCTGCTGCTGCTCGCGATCGGCGCGGCCATCGTCATCCAGCTCCTGTCGGAGCTGCTCATCGCCCGGATGGACCCGCGCATCCGGTTGGGAGGCAAGGCATGAAACAGCCGGAGCCGCAGCCGGAGCTCGGCGCACCGGCGGCCGCGGACGGGCCGGCCGGCGGGCGGGGCCGACGCAGCCGCTACCTCGCCGCGCTGCGCACCCCCGGCGGGATCGCCGGGCTGAGCCTGGTGCTGCTCATCGTGCTGGCCAGCCTGGTCCTGCCGCTGCTGCTGCCCCACGGGCCGTACCAGCAGGGACCGGACAGCCTGTTGTCCCCGGGCGGCGACCACCCGCTCGGCACCGACGAGGTCGGGCGCGACCTGCTCGCCCGCGTCGTCGCCGGCACCCGCCTCGACCTGCTGATCACGCTCATCGCGGTGCCCGTCGCGGCCGTCGCGGGCACCCTGCTCGGCCTGCTCAGCGTCGTCAACGGCTGGCTGGGCGCGTTCTTCCAGCGGGTGTTCGACGTGCTGCTGGGCGTGCCGGCCGTCATTCTCGGCGTCGCGGTCACCATCGCCATCGCCCCCGGCACCGAGGCGGTCGTCATCGCGATCGTCCTGGTCGTGATGCCGGTCTTCGGCCGCCAGGCCCGCAGCTCACTGCTGGGCCAGCTGCCGCTGGACTACGTCGCCGCGGCCGAGGTGCTGGGCTACCCGCGCCGCCGGGTGATGCTGCGGCACATCCTGCCCAACATCGTCGACGTCATCTTCGTGCGCTTCGCGGTGGAGATGTCCCACGCCATCATGGTCGAGGGCGGCCTCAGCGTCGTCGGCCTGGGCATCCAGTCGCCTGACGCCTCGCTCGGCTCGATGATCAAATCGGGCAGCGGATACCTGCTCGACCACCCCGCCTACGCCCTCGCCCCGGTCGTGGTCGTCGTGCTGCTGGTCGTCGGCTACACCCTGCTGTCCAACGCTCTGAACCAGGCGGTGCTGCGCAAATGACCCGAGCCGATCACCCGGCCACGCCGGTCCGGCCGGCACAACCGGTCCTCGAGGTGTCCGGCCTGTCGCTGCGCCTGCGCACGCCGGGCGGTGCCGTCCCGGTCGTCACGGACGTGAGCTTCCAGGTCAATCCCGGTCAGATCCTGGGCGTCGTCGGCGAGTCCGGCTCCGGCAAGTCGCTGACCGCGCTGTCGGTCATGCGCATGCTGCCGGCCGCCGTCACCGTCGACAGCGGCGCCGTGCGCTACCTCGGCCAGGACCTGCTCACCATGCCCGACCGGGAGATCACCGCCCTGCGCGGCGACCGGATCGGCATGGTCTTCCAGGACCCGATGGCCTACCTCAACCCGTTGATGACCGTCGGCGCGCAGATCCGCGAGGTGCTGCGCCTGCACGGCACCGGCCGCAAGGCGGCCTCCGCCCGCGCCGTGGAGCTGCTCGACCTGGTCGGAGTGCGCGACCCGGGTAAGCGCGTCGAGGACTATCCGCACCAGTTCTCCGGTGGCATGCGCCAGCGGGTCGTCATCGCGATGGCGGTGGCCAACAACCCGACCCTGCTCATCGCCGACGAGCCCACCACCGCCCTCGACGTCACCGTGCAGGCCGGCATCCTCGAGCTGCTCGGCCGGCTGCGTGACGAGCTCGGCACCGCGCTGCTGCTCATCACCCACGACATCGGCGTCGTCGAGGACGTCTGCGACTCGGTCATGGTGATGTACGCCGGCCGTGCCGTCGAACAGGGTGCCGCCGCGGAGGTCCTCGGCGACCCCCGCCATCCGTACACGCGGGAGCTCATGCGCTCGACCCCGCGCCTCGACGTGCCGGTGCTGCGCCGGCTGCCGGCCATCCCCGGCCAGCCGCCGGACGTGACCCGGCGGCCGGGCGGGTGCCCCTTCCACCCGCGCTGCCCGCTCGCGTTCGACCGGTGCCGCGAGGAGATGCCGCCCGACCGGGACACCGGCGCCGGGCACCGCGCCGCGTGCTGGCTGTCGGTCGAGCCGCTGCCCGCGCCCGCGGTGAGCACCGCGCTGGTCCGCGAAGCCCGGCACGACGACGAGCGCGCACCGATCCTCGACGTCGCGGACGCCCGCATCACCTACGGGCGGCCGTCGCCGCTGCGGCGCACCCCGCCGCGCATCATCGTCGACGGCGTCTCGCTCAAGGCCTACCCGGGGCGGACCCTCGGCCTGGTCGGCGAGTCCGGCTCCGGCAAGTCGACGCTCGCCCGCACGATCGTCGGACTCGTGCCGCTGCTGTCCGGGCGGATCAGCATCGACGGGATGCAGTGGACCGACCGGGCCCGCCGCGCCGAGCTGCGCCGCACGGTACAGATGGTGTTCCAGGACCCCTACCAGTCGCTCAACCCGCGGCAGACGATCGGGACCCTGCTGACCGAGCCGCTGACCGTGCACGGGCTGGTCCCGCGGGCCGGCCGGGCGCGCCGGGTCGCCGAACTGATGTCGCTGGTCGGCCTGCCCCAGAGCCTGCTGGAGCGGTACCCGTACCAGCTGTCCGGCGGCCAGCGGCAGCGGGTCGGCATCGCGCGGGCGCTCGCTGTCGAGCCGCGGCTCATCGTCGCCGACGAGCCGGTCTCCGCGCTCGACGTCTCGGTGCAGGCGCAGATCATCAACCTGCTCGCCGACCTGCGCGACGAGCTCGGACTGTCGTATGTGGTCATCGCCCACGACCTGAGCGTGGTGCGGCACCTGTGCGAGGACGTCGCGGTGATGCAGTCCGGAGTGATCGTCGAGCAGGGACCGGCCGAGCGGGTGTTCGCCGACCCGCAGCACGAGTACACCAGGGCGCTGCTGGCCGCATCGCCGGGATCCAGGGAACAGGTGGTGTCATGACCCAGCAACGCATCGGCCGCACCCCGGCCGAGTCGCGGGAGCGCTGGCCGGACCTGGGAGGCCGCAGCCGGGCCGCCGGCGCACCCAACGTCGTGGTCATCCTGCTCGACGACGTCGGCTTCGCGCAGTACGGCTGCTTCGGCTCCACCATCCAGACCCCGGCGATCGACCGGCTGGCTCGCGAGGGGCTGCGCTACGTCAACTTCCACACCACGGCCGTCTGCTCACCGACGCGGGCGTCGCTGCTGACCGGGCGCAACTGCCACGCGGTCGGGTTCGGCCACGTGACGGAGCGGCTGGCCGGCTACCCCGGCTACTCGATGCGGCTGCCGGACAGTGCCGCGACGGTCGCGGAGATCCTGCGCGGCAACGGCTACACGACGTGGGCGGTCGGCAAGTGGCACCTCACCCCGTCCTACGAGACCGGCCCGCAGGGCCCGTTCGAGCGCTGGCCGCTGGGCCGCGGGTTCGACCGGTTCTACGGCTTCCTCGGCGGCTCGACCGACCAGTACGCGCCGGAGCTCGTGCGCGACAACACGCCGACCAGCCCGCCGCGCACCGCCGTGGAGGGTTACCACCTCAGCGCCGACCTGGTCGACGAGAGCGTCCGGCAGATCCGCGACCTGCGGGCCGTCGCACCGGACCGGCCCTTCATGCTCTATCTGGCCACCGGCTGCGGCCACGCGCCGCACCAGGCGCCCGCCGAGTGGATCGAGCGCTACCGCGGCGTCTTCGACGCCGGCTGGGACGCCGAACGGGACAAGGTCCTGGCCCGCCAGATCGAGCTGGGCGTGATGCCGCCGGGCACCCGGCTGGGGCCCGCCAATCCGGGGGTACCGGCATGGGCCGAGCTCACCGCCGAGCAACGCCGGCTGGCCAGCCGGATGATGGAGGTCTACGCCGGCTTCGTCAGCTACACCGACGCGCAGATCGGCCGCCTGCTCGACGCGCTCGAGGCGACCGGCGATCTCGACGACACGGTCGTGATGCTCTGCTCCGACAACGGCGCCAGCGGCGAGGGCGGCCCGGAGGGCAGCGTCGACGAGGGGCTCTACCTCAACGACCGGCCGCAGCGGGCCGAGGACGGGCTGGCGCACATCGACGAGCTCGGCGGGCCTCGCCTCTACAACCACTACCCGTGGGGGTGGGCGCAGGCCGGCAACACCCCGTTCCGGTGGTACAAGCAGTTCACGCACGCCGGCGGGATCACCAACGGCCTGCTGGTGCGCTACCCGGGCGGCGGCGTGCCGGCCGGGGGCATCCGGCGGCAGTACCACCACGTCATCGACATCACCCCGACCCTGCTGGACCTCACCGGGATCGAGGCGCCGGCGACGGTGCGCGGCGTCGCCCAGCAGCCGATGCACGGCGTCAGCATGCGGTACTCCTTCGCCGAAGCCGACGCCGACGCGCCGGGACACCGCCACACCCAGCACTACGAGATGTGGGGCAACCGCGGGATCTGGCAGGACGGCTGGATGGCGGTGTGCCGGCTCCAGCCCGACGGCGCGGGCGCCTTCCCGCCCCAGCGCCCGCCGGCGACCCTCGACGAGCTGCGCTGGGAGCTGTACGACCACCGCAACGACCCGTCCGAGTGCGATGACCTCGCCGAGCGCGAACCGGCCCGGCTGCGGGCCATGACGGAGCTGTGGTGGGCCGCGGCCGGCCGCTACGACGTGCTGCCGGTCGACAACCGGGCCCGCGCCGAGCGCTGGCCCGCCGATCCGCCGGCCCCGGCGGGATCGGACCCGGCACGGGCCCGCTTCCACGGTCCCGGCGGCCCCTACGAGCGCGGCGTCGCACCCCGGGTGGCGGGCCGGTCGTTCCGGATGTACGCCGAGGTCACCATCGGCGATGCGACGGCACCCGACGGGCAACCGCGTGGGGTGCTCTACGCGGTCGGCGGCGGGCACGGCGGCTACTGCTGGTACGTGCAGGACGGGGAGGTCCGCTTCGAGGTGGCCCAGTCCTCGGTGCAGACGGAGACGGTCGCCGCCCCGTTCGTCGTGGCGGCGGGCCGGCACCGGCTGGAGGTAACCGTCGACGCGGCGGCCGACCTGTCCGCGCGGATCGCGTTCACCGTGGACGGCGTGGCCGTGGGCGGCGGCAGCGTGTCGCGCCTGCTGAAGCGCGTGCCGATCGGCTCGGGCCGCACCTACGTCGGCCACGTCACCAGCGGCCCCGTCAGCGGCGCGTTCACCGCGCCCAACCCGTTCACCGGCAAGCTGCACGAACTGGTGGTGCTGCCCGGCCTGCCCGCCGGGGCCGCACCGGCCGTGCAGCGCGAGACCGCCGACGCCGAGATGAGGGAACAGTGAACACGAACGGCTTCCCCGGCAGGATCGGCCGGACGGTCGAGGACGCCACCCCGTGGTGGCCCCCGGCGCGTGCCGGGCGAGGGCGGCCCAACGTGGTGCTCGTCGTGCTCGACGACGTCGGATTCGCGCAGCTCGGCTGCTACGGCTCGGCCATCCGCACCCCGCGGATGGACGCCCTGGCCGCCGGTGGTGTGCGGTACACCAACTTCCACGTCGCCGCGCTGTGCTCGCCCACCCGGGCGAGCCTGCTCACCGGCCGCAACCACCACGCGGTCGGCATGGGATTCCTGGCCGCGTTCGACACCGGCTTCCCCGGCTATCGCGCCGAGGTGACGCCGCGGGCGGCCACCGTCGCGGAGGTGCTGCGCGACACCGGGTACGGCACGTACGCCGCCGGGAAGTGGCACCTGGCCCCGCCGACACAGCTCACCGCGGCCGGTCCGTTCGACCAGTGGCCGACCCAGCGCGGGTTCGACCGCTACTACGGGTTCCTGTGGGGCGAGGACGACCAGTTCGAGCCGGAGCTGTGGTCCGACCAGCACCGCGTCGACGTGCCCGGCGATCCGGACTACCACCTGTCGGAGGACCTGGTCCGCACCGCGTGCGGGTTCGTGGCCGACCACGTGACCGGCCGCCCCGACGACCCGTTCTTCCTGTACCTCGCCTTCGGTGCCTGCCACGCGCCGCACCAGGCGCCGCCGTCGTTCCTCGATCGGTACCGAGGGGCGTTCGACCACGGCTGGGACGCCGAGCGCGAGGCCGTCCTGGCCCGGCAGGTCGAGCAGGGCGTGGTGCCGCCGCAGACCGAGCTGCCGCCGCGCAACCCGGACGTGCGCGCCTGGGACGAGCTGTCGGGCGACGAGCGGCGCCTCTACGCCCGGATGCAGGAGGTGTTCGCCGGGTTCATGGAGCATACCGACGAACAGATCGGGGTGCTGGTGGACTTCCTCGACCGGCACGGGCTGCTCGACGACACGCTGCTGCTGGTGGTGTCGGACAACGGGGCCAGCGGTGAGGGCGGCCGGCACGGCACCGCCAACGAGTACCGCTACTTCCTCGGCCTCGGTGACTCCCTCGAGGACGGGCTGGCCGCGATCGACGACCTC
This sequence comes from Dactylosporangium sp. AC04546, assembly GCF_022095675.1. Taxonomy (GTDB): domain Bacteria; phylum Actinomycetota; class Actinomycetes; order Mycobacteriales; family Micromonosporaceae; genus Dactylosporangium. The sequence goes on from NZ_JAHYSG010000027.1 coordinate 22,485, forward strand.
GGCGGGCCGGCCGCGCACAACCACTATCCGTCGGGCTGGGCGCAGGCCGGGAACACGCCGCTGCGCTACTACAAGAAGCACACCTACGGCGGCGGGGTGCGGGTGCCGCTCATCGCCCACTGGCCAGGCGGTATCGACCCGGCGGTGCCGTTGCGCGGGCAGTTCCACCACGCGGTCGACATCCTGCCGACGATCACCGCCCTCGCCGGGGCCCGGATGCCGGCCAGCTACCGCGGTCACGAGCAGATCCCGGTGCACGGCACCTCGATGGCGTACACGTTCACCGACCCGGCGGCCGACTCCACCCGCACGACGCAGTACTTCGAGACCGCCGGCTACCGCGGCATCTACCGCGACGGCTGGAAGGCGGTCGCCGACCACACGCCCGGCACCGCCTACGACGACGACCGGTGGGAGCTGTTCGACCTGACCACCGACGTGTCCGAGGCGCACGACCTCGCCGCCCGCCATCCCGGCCTGCTGCGTGAGCTGATCGACGAATGGGACCGCCAGGCCGAGCAGTACGGCGTGCTGCCCCTCGACGACCGGATGGGCGCCCGGGTCGCCGGGATGGACCCGGCCGCGGATCGGCTGCACTACCGCATGCTGCCGGGCACCCGGATCATGAACAGCGTCGCCGGCCCCACCTTCGCCGGGCGTTCGTTCCGCGTCAACGCGGTCCTGTCCGGTCCGCCGGCCGACGGGGTACTGCTGGCCTACGGCCGGCGCGCGCACGGCTTCGCGTTCTACGTGCGCGACGGCCGGCCGGTGTTCGCGCTGAACCTGGCCGGGGACCGCACCGTCGTGCGCTCGGCCGACCCACTGCCGGCCGAGGCGCGCCGGGTCGGCCTGCTGGTGCAGGACGGCCCCGGCGGGGTCCACGCCGAGCTCACCGCCGACGGCGTCGCCCTCATCCGGGGAGCGCTGCCACGGCTGCTACCCGGCGGGATGGGCACCCTGTCGCTGCAATGCGGGCACAACGCCCCATCGGCGGTGACCGACGACTACACCGGGCCGTTCCGCTACGCGGGCGACCTGCTGCACGTGGAGATCGACCTGCAACCGCGCTCGCTCGACACCCGCAGCGCCGACTGGCTCGCGGAGGTGGCGACGCAGTGAAGCCGAACATCGTGTTCGTCCTCATCGACGACATGGGCTGGACGGACCTCGGCTGCTACGGCAGCTCGTTCTACGAGACGCCCCGGCTGGACCGGCTCGCCGCGGAAGGCGCGCTGTTCACCGACGCGTACGCGGCCGCGCCGGTCTGCTCGCCGACCCGTGCGAGCATCCTCACCGGCCGGTACCCGGCCCGGGTCGGGGTCACCCAGTACATCGGCGGGCACGGCGTCGGCAGGCTCGCCGACGTGCCCTACAACCAGTTCCTGCCGACCAACGAGCTGTCCCTCGCCCGCGCACTGCGGGCGGGCGGCTACCGGACCTGGCACGTCGGCAAGTGGCACCTCGGGCCCCGCCGTACCTGGCCCGACCAGCACGGCTTCGACGTCAACATCGGCGGCTGCGAGTGGGGACACCCGAAGAGCTGGTTCAGCCCCTACGGCAACCCCACCCTGCCCGACGGCCCCGACGGCGAGTACCTCACCGACCGGCTCACCGACGAGGCGATCCGGCTCATCGAGACCGCCGGCGACACGCCGTTCTTCCTCAACCTGTGGCACTACGCGGTGCACGTGCCGATCCACGCCCCGGCCGAGCTGATCGCCAAGTACGAGCGCAAGGCCGCCGAGTCCGGCCTCGACGCGGTCGAGGCGTTCGAGCCGGGGGAGCGGTTCCCGGCCTGGCACCAGCGCGCCGCCCGGGTACGCCGGCGGGTCGTGCAGTCCGACCCGGCCTACGCGGCGATGGTGGAGAACCTCGACACCAACATCGGCCGGCTGCTCGACGCGCTGGAGGCGGCGGGCAAGGCCGACAACACGATCGTCGTGTTCACCTCCGACAACGGCGGCCTGTCCACCGCGGAGGGCTCGCCGACGAGCAACCTGCCACTGTCGGAGGGCAAGGGCTGGGTCGCCGAGGGCGGCGTCCGCGAGCCGCTCATCGTGCGCTGGCCCGGCGTCGTCGAGCCGGGCCGGCGCATCGCCGCACCGGTCACCAGCCCCGACTTCTACCCGACCCTGCTGGCCGCGGCCGGCATCGCCGGGATGCCCGAGCAGCACGTCGACGGGGTCGACGTCACGCCGCTGCTGCGCGGCGAGCCGTTCGAGCGCGGCCCCGTCTACTGGCACTACCCGCACTACAGCAACCAGGGCGGCCGGCCGGCCGCAGCGGTCCGCGAGGGCCGGTGGAAGCTCGTCCATCAGTTCGAGGGCGACCCCGACACGCTGTTCGACATCGTCGCCGACCCCGGTGAGCACCGCGATCTCGCCGCCGCGCACCCAGACGTGGCCGCCGCCCTGCGGGCCCGGCTGCTGTCGTGGATCGCCGAGGTGGGCGGGCTCGTCCCGCCGCCGAACCCGCAGCCGGAGCCGTTCACCGACCTCGCCGGCTACTTCCTCGGCGGCCAGGTCGCCGAACCCGACGCCGACGTGGCCTGGGACGTGGCCCGGCCGGCCGGAAAGGATCAGCCATGCTCGTGATCGGTGTGGACATCGGCACGTCCAGCACGAAGGGCGTGCTCGTGACCCCGGACGGCGAGGTGCTGGCCACCGCCGTCCGCGCACACGGCATGTCGATGCCGCGGCCGGGCTGGGCCGAGATGGACGCCGAACAGGTGTGGTGGGGCGACGTCGTGGCGGTCACACGCGAGCTGACCGGGGCCGCCGGGGACCGGCCGGTGGCCGCCGTCTGCGTCAGCGGGATCGGCCCGTGCCTGCTGCTCACGGACGCCGAGCTGCGCCCGGTCCGCCCGGCGATCCTCTACGGCATCGACATGCGCGCCACTGCGGAGATCGAGCAGCTGACCGAACACTTCGGCGCCGAGGCGATCCTGGCCCGGGGGATGACAGAGCTGACCACCCAGGCCGTCGGACCCAAGCTGGCGTGGGTGCGGCGGCACGAGCCGGACGCCTGGCAGCGCGCCCGGCGCTGGTTCAGCTCCAACTCCTACGTGGTGGCGAAGCTGACCGGCGCGTACGTGCTGGACCACCACACGGCCAGCCAGTGCGACCCGCTCTACGACATGCACCGCGCGGACTGGGCGCACGACTGGCTCGCCGAGGTCGCCCCGGGCCTGCCCGCACCGCGGCTGGCGTGGCCCGGCGAGGTCGTCGGGCACGTCCTGCCGGGCGCCGCGGAGGCGACGGGCCTGGCCCCGGGCACCCCCGTCTGCGCCGGCACCGTCGACGCCTGGGCCGAGGCGCTCAGCGCCGGGGTACGCCGGCCCGGCGACCGCATGCTGATGTACGGCTCGACGATGTTCTTCGTCCACATGCTCGCCACGCCGGACGCGCACCCGGGCATGTGGACCACCGCCGGGGTGTACCCCGGCACATGGAGCACCGCGGCCGGCATGAGCACCTCCGGCACGCTGACCGACTGGGTGCGCCGGCTGACCGGCGGCGCACCCTTCGAGGAGCTGGTGACGGCGGCCCGCGACGTGCCGCCCGGCTCCGACGGGCTCGTGCTGCTGCCCTACTTCGCGGGCGAACGGACCCCGATCTTCGATCCGCGCGCCCGGGGCGTCGTGGCCGGGCTGACCCTCAGCCACGGCCCGGGGCACCTGTTCCGGGCCGCCTACGAGGGCATCGCCTACGGCATCCGGCAGATCCTCGACCTGCTCGACGCGACGGCCGGGCCCGCCGGGCGCACGGTCGCCGTCGGCGGGGGCACGCAGGGCGGCCTGTGGACCCAGATCGTCAGCGACGTGAGCGGTCGCGAACAGGTCGTCCCGGCCCAGGCGATCGGCGCCAGCTACGGCGACGCGCAGCTCGCCGCGGTCGCCGCCGGTCTGGCCCCGGCCGACGTCGACTGGGCGGTCGAAGGGCGCCGCGTGGTGCCCGAACCGGCCAACCACGCGGTGTACGCCGAGCTGGCCGCGATCTACGACGGCCTCTACCCGGCGACCCGGGACGCGGTGCACCGGCTGGCCGCGGTGCAGGAGGACGCCGGCCGCGGGGCGGGTGCGCCGTGACCGGCCACCTCGGGGGCGGCAAGACGGTCAACGTACCAACGTCGGCCGATGTAAAATGCCGCGCGGGATTGGAGCGTTCATCGTGAACAAGCGCGTCACCCTGGCCGACGTGGCCGCACACGCCGGGGTCTCGCGCGCCACCGCTTCGCTGGTGATCCGCGACGCCGGCAACCTCGCCGACAGCACCCGCGAGCGGGTGCGGTCCTCGATGCGGGCGCTCGGCTACGTCTACCATCGTGGCGCCGCGTCCCTGCGGACCAGCCAGACGAAGACCGTCGGGCTGATCCTGCCCGACCCGGCCTACGCATTCATGGGCGAAATGGCGATCAGCCTCGAGTCCGCGCTGGCCGAGCGGGGCCTGCTGCTGCTCACCGCCAATGCGTTCGAGGACCCGCAGCGCCAGGACCGGCTGCTGCAGGCCCTCATCGAGAACCAGGTCGACGGTCTCGTGGTGCTGCCCGCACTCGGCACCGACGAGGCGTTCGCCGACCAGCTCGCCGCGACCGGCATCCCCACCGTGGTCACGATCCGCGCCGAGGCGGCCCACCGCACCACCTACGTCGGCATCGACAATGTCCGCGGCGGCGAGCTGGCCGGCGAGCACCTGCTCGCCCACGGTTGCCGGCAGTTCGTGTACCTGGGTGGCCTGGTCGGCCTGCGTCCGCGGCAGGACCGGATGACCGGCCTCAACGCGGCCCTGGCCCGGGTGCCCGGCGCACGGCTGGTCGCGCACCGCCCCGGGCCCGCGCTCGGCCGCTGGGCCCGCGAGGCGGCGACCCGGCTCCTCGCCGAAGGCCCGCTGCCGGACGCGATCGTGTGCCACAACGACCCGGTCGCGTTCGGCGTCTACCGCGCCCTGCGCGATGTCGCGCCCGACCTGGTCGACCGGGTCCGGGTCGTCGCGTTCGACGACGTCGACGAGGCCGCGCTGTGGGAGCCGCCGATATCGTCGGTGGCCGCCAACGGCCGCGAGGTCGGCCGCCGCACCGCGGCCGCGCTGCTGCGCCTCATGGACGACCCCCTGGCCGAGCCCGAGGTCGTCCTGCTGCAGCCCGAGCTCGTCGTGCGCCGGTCGTGCGGCTGCCCGGCCGCCTGACCGCACGCCCCTTCGCTCCTACCGTCCGCGGCCCCCGCGGCACTGAAGTAGATCGATCCACTGCACTCGAGAGGAACACCGACGTGTCCGACACCGTCCAGGAGCCGTTCGCCGGCCGCATCGGACGCACCTACCGCGACTCCGTGCCGTCGTGGCCGAGCCGGCCGACGTCGACCGGGCGGCCCAACGTCGTGTTCGTCGTCCTCGACGACATGGGCTTCGGCAGCCTCGGCTGCTACGGCTCGGAGATCGACACGCCGGTGATGGACCGGCTCGCCGCCGACGGCGTCATGTTCACCAACTTCCACGCGACGGCGCTGTGCTCCCCGACCCGGGCGAGCCTGCTGACCGGGCGGAACCACCACGCCGTCGGGATGGCCTACCTGTCGCACGTCGACGACGGCTACCCCGGCTACCGCGGGCGGATCACCCACCGGGCCGCCACGCTCGCCGAGATGGTGCGCGAGTACGGGTACAACACCTTCGCCGTCGGCAAGTGGCACCTCACCCCGATGGACGAGACGACCGCCGCCGGACCCTACGACCAGTGGCCGCTGGGCCGTGGCTTCGAGCGCTACTACGGGTTCCTGGAAGGCCTGACCGACCACTACTTCCCGGAGCTGTACAGCGACAACTCGCCGGTGCCCCCGCCGGACGCCCGCGACGAGGACTACCACCTCAGCACCGACCTCGTCGACCGCTCCATCGGCTTCGTCCGCGACCAGACCTCGATGACGCCGGAGAAGCCCTTCTTCCTGTACCTCGCCTTCGGCGCCACCCACACCCCGTTCCAGGCACCCGCCGACTTCGTGGCGAAGTACCGCGGGCGCTACGACGAGGGCTGGGACGTCATCCGCCGCCGCCGCTACGAGCGGCAACTCGACACCGGGGTCATCCCGGCCGGCACCCAGCTGCCGCCGCCCAACGACGGGGTGCCCGCCTGGGCGGACCTCGACCCGCAGGCGCAGCGGCTCTACGCCCGCTTCCAGGAGGTGTACGCCGCGTTCCTGGACCACACCGACCACGAACTGGGCCGGCTCGTCGCCTACCTGGAGCAGATCGGCCGGCTCGAGAACACCATCGTCGTGGTGGTGTCGGACAACGGCGCCAGCCAGGAGGGCGGCCCGCACGGCGTGCTCGACACCACGTCCTACGAGAACGGCCGCTTCCCGTCCCTGGCCGAGAACCTGGCCCGGATCGACGAGATCGACGGGCGCATCGCGCACGTCAACTATCCGCTCGGCTGGGCGCAGGCGGGCAACACGCCGCTCAAGCGGTACAAGCAGAACACCCACGCCGGCGGCATCCGCACCGCGATGATCGTGCGGCCGCCCGACGCCCTGGCCGACGTGCCCCGGGGCGGCACCCGCGACCAGTTCCACCACGTCACCGACATCGTCCCCACGGTGCTGGACCTGATCGGCATCGAGGCGCCCGGCACCCTCGGCGGTCTGCCGCAGCTGCCGATCGACGGGGTGAGCATGCGCCGCACCCTCACCGACGCCGCGGCCGCGATCGACCCTCGCGCGCAGTACTTCGAGACCCTCGGTCACCGGGCCATCTGGAAGGACGGATGGAAGGCCGTCGCGTTCCACCGCCGCGGCGCGGACTACGACGAGGACCGCTGGGAGCTGTACCACCTGGAGAAGGACTTCTCCGAGAGCACCGACCTGGCCGACCGCATGCCCGACAAGCTCGCCGAGCTCGTCGACGCCTGGTGGGCCGAGGCCGAACGGAACAAGGTGCTGCCGCTGGACGACCGCGGCTTCGCCGAGCGGGCGACGGTCAACATCCGCCCCGACTCACCACGCAACCGCAGCCGGTTCGTCTTCCACAACGGCATGCATCACATCGGCACAGGCGCGGCCCCGGTGGTGGCCGGTCACCCGTTCGAGATCAGCGCCGCGATCGAGCGTCCCGCCGGCACCGGCGACGGGGTCCTGCTCGCCTTCGGCAGCGTCAACAGCGGCTTCGCGTTGCTGGTGCGCGACGGCCACCTGGAGTTCGACTTCAACCACTACGGCACGCACCACATCACCCGCACACCGCGGCCGCTGCCGGACGGCGGCAGCGCGGTGGCGGTCCGGGTCGAACCGACCGGCCAGGGCACTTCCGCCGACGTGACCCTGCTCGTCGACGGCCAGCCGGCCGCCTTCTCCCACCTCGCCGAGGCCTTCGAGCACTTCGTGGCGTTCCAGGGACTCGACGTCGGCGGCGACCGGCTGTCCCCGGTGCGCGCCGGCGGTGACGGGCCCTTCCCGTTCACCGGCACGCTGCGGCAGGTCGTGATCGAGCTGCTCGACGGCGGACCCGGCCGCGGCCACGAGGTGAACGACTGACATGCCCGACGAGTTGAACGGACCCCACATGCAGCACCGTGACCCGCGGCTGGAGCCGACGCCCTTCGGCGGCGTCGTGGCCGACACCGTCGCCGACTCGACCCCCTGGTGGGCCCCGGCGGTCCGGCCCGGCGACGGCACGCCCAACATCGTGATGATCGTCCTCGACGACGTCGGATACGGCCAGATCGGCTGCTACGGCGCGGCGACGCACACCCCCGCCATGGACGCCCTCGCCGCGGACGGGGCCCGGTTCGCCAACTTCCACGTCACGGGTCTGTGCTCGACCACCCGGTCGAGCCTGCTCACCGGCCGCAACCACCACGCGGTCGGGGTCGGGTTCCTGGCCGACTTCGACACCGGCTTCCCCGGCTACCGCGGCGCGGTCACCCCGCGCGCGGCGACCCTCGCCGAGATGCTGCGCGACGCCGGCTACGGCACCTACGCCGTCGGCAAGTGGCACCTGACCCCGCCCGCGCACATGACCCCGGCCGGGCCGTTCCACCAGTGGCCGACGGGCCGCGGCTTCGACCGCTACTACGGCTTCCTGTGGGGTGAGGACGACCAGTGGGCGCCCGACCTGTGGGAGGACCAGCACCACGTCGAGCCGCCCCGCCGCGACGGCTACCACCTCAGCGAGGACCTCGTCGACCGGGCCCAGCGCTACGTCGCCGACCACGTCAGCGCCGCCCCCGACCGGCCGTTCTTCCTCTACCTCGCGTTCGGCGCCTGCCACGCGCCGCACCAGGCGCCCCGCGAGTACCTCGAGCGCTACCGCGGCCGCTTCGACCACGGCTGGGACGTCGAACGCGACCACACCCTGCAGCGCCAGATCGCGCTCGGCGTCGTGCCGCCCGGCACCGCCCTGCCACCGCCGAACGAGGGCGTGGCCGAGTGGGCCGGCCTCGGCGACGACCAGCGCCGGCTCTACGCCCGGATGCAGGAGGTCTTCGCCGGGTTCATGGAACACACCGACGCGCAGATCGGCCGGCTCGTCGACTACCTGCGCGGGATCGGCGAGCTCGACAACACCCTGCTGGTCGTGCTGTCCGACAACGGCGCCAGCGGCGAGGGCGGCACCGACGGCTCGGCCAACGAGTACCGCTACTTCCTCGGCCTGGCCGACCGGTTCGAGGACGCGCTGGAGCAGATCGACGAACTCGGCGGCCCGGCAACCCACAACCACTACCCGTCCGGATGGGCCCAGGCCGGCAACACCCCGCTGAAGCTGTACAAGAAGCACACGCTCGGCGGCGGCGTGCGCGCGCCGCTCATCGTGCACTGGCCCGGCAGGATCGCCGAGCCCGGTTCGGTACGCGGCCAGTTCCACCACGTCGTCGACGTGCTGCCGACGGTGCTGCAGGCGGCCGGAGTGCGGGCGCCCGCCTCCTACCGGGGCGTGCCGCAGCTGCCCGTGCACGGCACGTCGATGCTGTACACGCTGAGCGAGCCCGGCGCCGCCGGACAGCGCCGGCAGCAGTACTTCGAGACGGCCGGGCACCGTGGCATCTACCGCGACGGCTGGAAAGCCGTCACCACCCACCGGCCCGGCACCCCGTTCGACGCCGACCGGTTCGAGCTGTACCGCCTCGACGAGGACTTCGCCGAGCGGCACGACCTCGCCGCCGGACATCCGCAGATCGTCGCGGATCTCGTGGCGGCCTGGTGGGAGGACGCACGTGCCTACGGCGTCCTGCCCCTCGACGACCGGATGCAGAGCCGGGTCGCGGTCAAGGACCCGGCGTGGGCCCGGTCGCGGTACCGGCTGCTGCCGGGCGCCCGCCTGGCCAACGGACCGGCCGGCCCGGACTTCGCGGGACGTCACTTCACCGTGACCGCGCGCCTCGAACGGCACCGGCCCGGCGACGACGGCGTCCTGCTCGCCTACGGGCGGCGGGCGGCAGGGTTCAGCTTCTTCGTCGACGCCGGCCGGCTCCGCCTCGACCTCAACCTCGCCGGCCGGCACACCGTCGTGACCGCGCCCGGGCCGCTGGCGCTGGGCCCGGCGACCGTCGCTGTCGCGCTCGCCGGCGACCACGACGGCGCCGAGGTCACGTTCACCGTCGACGGCGTGGAGGTGCACCGGGCTCCCGTCCCCGCCGTGCTCCCGGCCGGCCTCGGCTGCCTGTCGCTGCAGTGCGGGCACAACTCACCGTCGCCGGTGAGCCCGCACTACGAGCCGCCGTTCACCTTCGCCGGCACACTGCACGAGGTGTTCATCGACCTCGGCCCGACGGTGGCCGAACCGCACCCGGCCGCCGAGCGACCGCTGGCGATGGACTGACCGCCGTGCCTGCCGAATCGGCCTCCGCAGCGGCCGTGGACACGCGCGAGGACGTCGAACGCGAGCCCGACTACCGCTTCACGCTCGCCAACGAGCGCACGGTGCTGGCCTGGCTGCGCACCTCGCTCGCGCTGATGGCCGCCGGCGTCGCCGTGGTGCAGTTCGTGCCGCTGCTGGGCCGGCCCGCCGTGCGGGAGGCGACCGGGCTGGGCTTCACCGTCCTCAGCGTCGTCACCGCGATCGCCGCCGTGCTGCGCTGGCGCACCGTGCAACGCGCGATGCGCCGCGGCCGGCCGCTGCCCGGCTCGGTGGCCGTCTGGGTGGTGGCGGCCGGGCTGGCCGCAGCCGGGCTCGTGGTGTGCGTCATGATGCTGGCCGGGCCGTGAATGGCGCTCCTCGACCCCGGCCTGCAGGCCGAACGCACCGCGATCGCATGGACGCGCACCGCCGCGTGCTGCCTGGCGAACGGGGTGCTGTTCATCCCGCGCTACCTGCGGGACCGCACCGACGTGACGGTGCTGCTGCTCGTCGGGGTAGCGTTTGCGCTCACCGCCGCGACGTTCGTGACCGCACGCCGGCGGCGGCGCGCCCTGGCCCGGCCCGAGCCGCCCCGGCCGGCACCGGCATGGCCGCTGGCCACCCTGGCCGCCGGCAACGCCGTCTTCGGTGTGCTGTTCCTGCTGGATCTCCTGGCGCAGCAGCCGTGACCGACACCGAGCCGAGAGGGCAAGACATGACGAGCAGTTGCTGCTCCCCGGGGCGGGTGCCACCGCCGGCCACCGCCGAACCGTCCGCCGGCCGGTCCTGTGCACCGGCCGGCGGACGCGGTACCGACGACGCCACGATGGTGACCGTGCCCGCCGGGACCTTCCTCATGGGCGGCGACGACCCCGACGCGTTCCCCGCCGACGGAGAGGGCCCGGTCCGGGAGGTGAGCCTCCCCGCGTTCCGGATCGACACGACGGCGGTGAGCAACGCGCGGTTCGCGGCCTTCGTCGCGGCCACCGGACACCGTACCGAGGCCGAGGTGTTCGGCTGGTCCTTCGTGTTTCATCGGCTGCTGCATCCGGCGGCACGCCCGCACGTCATGGACGCGACCGTGCCCGGGGCACCGTGGTGGCTCGCAGTCGAGGGCGCCACCTGGCGCAGTCCCGAGGGGCCCGGCTCCGACGTCACCGACCGGCCGGACCACCCGGTGGTGCACGTGTCGTGGAACGATGCCGTCGCGTTCGCCGCGTGGGCGGGCAAGCGGCTGCCGACCGAGGCGGAGTGGGAGATGGCCGCCCGGGGCGGACGCGAACGGAGCCGCTTCCCGTGGGGCGACGAGCTGACACCCGGCGGGGTGCACCGGTGCAACACCTGGCAGGGCACGTTCCCGACGGTGGACACCGCCGAGGACGGCTACGCCGGCACCGCACCGGTCGACGCGTTCGAGGCCAACGGATTCGGGCTGTACAACACCTCCGGCAACGTCTGGGAGTGGTGCGCCGACTGGTTCAGTGCCGACTGGCACCACGAGGCGACCCGCCGGACCCGCATCGACCCGAAAGGCCCGCCGTCCGGCACGGCCCGCACGATGCGCGGTGGCTCGTACCTGTGCCACGTGAGCTACTGCAACCGCTACCGGGTGGCCGCCCGCACGAGCAGCACCCCGGACAGCTCGACCGGGCACTGCGGCTTCCGCTGCGCCGCCGACGCGCCGTAGCGGCACGGTCGCAGCTCACTCACCGCCGGTGCCGGGCCGCGCCTGGCGCGAACCGCAGGACAATCGCTCGGTCCGGGTGAGTCTGGCGGGACCCTGCGGATATTGGTTTGTACGGTACGGCTTCGGGACGCCGACGCGCCGAGCTCGGCGCCCGTCCACGCCAAGATCCACGATCCACGGAGGTCATGGTGACCACCACGACCATCGATCTGGACACACTTTCCGTCAACACGATCCGTGGCCTGTGCATGGATGCGATCCAGAAGGCGGAGTCGGGACATCCGGGTACGCCGATGGGGATCGCGCCGGTGGCGTACTCGCTGTGGCAGCGGTACCTGCGGTTCGACCCGGCTGACCCGATCTGGCCGAACCGGGACCGGTTCGTGCTGTCCGAGGGCCACGCTTCGGCGCTGCTGTGGTCGCTGCTGCACCTGACCGGGGTACGGGCGGTCGACCCGGACTACGAGGTGCTCGGCCGTCCGTCGGTCACCCTCGAGGACCTCAAGACGTTCCGTCAGCTCGGCTCCCGCTGCCCGGGCCATCCGGAGTACCGGTGGACCAGCGGCGTCGAGACCACCACCGGACCGCTCGGTCAGGGGGACGCGACCTCGGTGGGGATGGCCATCGCCGGCCAGTGGCTGGCCGCCAGGTACAACCGCGACGACTTCCCGCTCTTCGACTTCGACGTGTACTCGATCACCGGCGACGGCGACCTGATGGAAGGCATCTCGTCGGAGGCGGCCTCGCTCGCCGGCCACCAGCGGCTGGCCAACCTGTGCTGGATCTACGACTCGAACCGGGTGACGATCGAGGGCTCCACCGACCTCGCGTTCACCGAGGATGTGGCCGAGCGTTTCCTGGCGTACGGCTGGAACGTGACGACTGTCGCGGACGCCAACGACCTCGACGCCATCGAGCGGGCGCTGCACAGCTTCCGGGCCGAACGCGAGCGCCCGACGATGATCGTGGTCCACAGCCACATCGGGTACGGCTCACCGGTCGAGGACACCGCACAGGCACACGGCAAGCCACTCGGCCCGCAGGCCGTCCGGGAGACCAAACGGTTCTTCGGCATGCCCGAGGACATCGACTTCTACGTCCCGGACGGGGTGTACGACTGGTTCGCCCGAGGTATCGGTGCGCGCGGCAGCGCGGCGCGTGACGCGTGGCAGACGAGCTTCGCGGCGTACCGCAGCAGGTACCCGCAGCTGGCCGACGAGATCGAGCGGATGCAGCGACGGGAGCTTCCGGACGGCTGGCAGGATGCGCTGCCGACCTTCCCCGCCGATGCCAAGGGGCTCGCCACCCGGGAATCCTCGGGTCAGGTGCTCAACGCGCTCGCACAGGCGGTGCCGTGGCTGCTGGGCGGCTCGGCCGACCTCGCCCCGTCCACCAAGACGCGCCTGGTGTTCCCCGGCGCCGGCGACTTCCAGGCCGATGACCGGTCGGGGCGCAACTTCCACCTCGGCGTCCGCGAGCACGCGGCGGCCGCGATCACCAACGGGATGACGCTGTCGAAGCTCCGTTCGTACTGGTCGGGGTTCCTGATCTTCTCCGACTACGCCCGTGCCGCGATCCGGCTGTCGGCGTTGATGGAGATCCCGACGGTGCACATCTTCAGCCACGACTCGATCGGGGTCGGCGAGGACGGACCCACCCACCAGCCCGTCGAGCAGCTCGCCTCACTGCGGGCCATGCCGGGCCTGCTGGTGTTCCGCCCGGCTGACGCGAACGAGGTGGCCGAGACCTGGCGAATCGTCGCCGGACTGCGCCGCGAGCCGGCGGCGCTGGTGCTCTCCCGGCAGCCGCTGCCCACCTTGGACCGCAGCCGGCTGGCCGCCGCGTCCGGGGTCGCGATGGGCGGGTACGTGCTGGCCGACGCGCCGTCCGGCGAGCCGGACGTGATCCTGCTGGCCACCGGCTCGGAGGTGGCGCTCGCACTCGCCGCCCGCGACGAGCTCGCCGACGACGGGATCGGGGCCCGGGTGGTGAGCATGCCATGCTGGGAGCTGTTCGACCGGCAGCCACGCCAGTACCGCGACGAGGTGCTGCCCCCGGCGGTACGGGCCCGGGTCGCCATCGAGCAGGCGTCCACGCTCGGCTGGGAACGGTACGTGGGGGACGCCGGCGCGGTCGTCGGCATGCACACGTTCGGTGCCTCCGCGCCACTCAAGCAGCTGCTGAAGAAGTTCGGGTTCACGCCCGAACGGGTAACGCAGACCGCCCGGGAACAAGTGGCCGCGAACGCCTGACCGGGCAGGCGGCCGCACCCCGAGCCGGCAAGGAGGGGACGTGAAACCAACCCAGATCCTGCACGAGCACGGGCAGAGCCTCTGGCTCGACAACATCACCCGGGGCCTGCTCGACTCCGGCCAGATCCAGCAGTACATCGACAGGTACTCGGTCACCGGGCTCACGTCGAATCCGTCGATCTTCGACAAGGCCATCGAGTCCGGCTACTACGACGACGCGATCCGGCAGACGTCCGCGACCGGTTGCTCGGACGAGGAGCTGTTCTTCGAGCTGGCGATCGAGGACCTGCGGCGCGCGGCGGACGAGTTCCTGCCGGTGCACGAACGCACCGACGGCGTGGACGGCTGGGTGTCGCTGGAGGTGTCGCCGCTGCTCGCGTTCGACACGGCGGCCACGATCGAGGCCGCCAAGACGCTGCACGCGAAGGCCGCACGGCCCAACCTGCTGATCAAGATTCCCGGAACGGCCGAGGGCCGGCCGGCGATCACCGAGTGCGTCGCGTCCGGGGTGCCCGTGAACGTCACCCTGCTGTTCTCTGCGGAGCAGTACGAGGCCGCCGCGGACGCGTACCTGGCCGGCGTCGAGCGCCGGCTCGAGCGCCAGCTCGATCCGGCCGTCGGGTCGGTCGCCTCGGTCTTCATGTCACGCTGGGACGTCGCGGTGGCCACCCGCGTGCCGGAGGAGCTCAAGGAGCAGCTCGGGCTGGCCGTCGGACTCGCCACCTACCGGGCGTACCGGCAGCTCATGGACTCCGACCGGGTTCAGCGTGTGCAGAACTCAGGCGGGCGGATCCAGCGCCTGCTGTGGGCCAGCACCAGGACGAAGGACCCGGCCGCCTCCGACACGCTCTACGTCCACGGGCTCGCCGCGCCGTTCACGATCAACACCATGCCCGACGCCACGCTGCAGGCGTTCTACGACCACGGCGAGATCGGCGAGCCGATGCCCGCCGACGGTGGCGACTGCGACGCGATGCTGGCCCGGTTCCGTGAAGCTGGTGTCGACGTGGCCGCCCTCGCCGCGAAACTGCAGTCCGACGGAGCGAAGCAGTTCGTCGCCGCCTGGAACGACCTCGTGGAAAGGATCTCCGCACAACGCGCCGCGGTCGCCTGACAGAGGGAGTCGTGATGACGACGCAGACACCAATGCAGATCGGCATGGTCGGGCTGGGCCGGATGGGCGGGAACCTGGTCCGCCGGCTCATGCAGGACGGCCACCGGTGCGTCGGGTACGCCCTCAGTGAGCGAACCGTGCAGCAGTTCGCGGGTGAGGGTATGACCGGCGCGACGTCGCTTGCGGATCTGGTGGGCAAGCTCGACCGGCCGCGCGCCGTCTGGCTGATGGTGCCGGCCGCGGCCGTGCAGTCCACGCTGGACGAGCTCGTAGCGCTGCTCGACCCGGACGACGTGGTGATCGACGGCGGGAACTCCTACTACCGCGACGACATCGCCCGCGCCCGGCAG
The DNA here is from genome assembly GCF_022095675.1 of Dactylosporangium sp. AC04546. Classification (GTDB taxonomy): domain Bacteria; phylum Actinomycetota; class Actinomycetes; order Mycobacteriales; family Micromonosporaceae; genus Dactylosporangium. The sequence continues at coordinate 37,712 of NZ_JAHYSG010000027.1, forward strand.
CTCGCCGCGCACCGGATCCACTATCTGGACTGCGGTACGTCGGGCGGCGTGTGGGGCCTGGACCGCGGCTACTGCCTGATGATCGGCGGTGAGGAGGCACCGGTCAGGCGGCTCGACCCGATCTTCAAGACCATCGCCCCGGGCCGCGGCAGCGCGCAGCTCACGCCGAGCCGGACCCGTGACGGCACCGCCCCCGAGGGCTACCTGCACTGCGGGCCCAACGGCGCCGGCCACTTCGTGAAGATGGTCCACAACGGCGTCGAGTACGGGATGATGGCCGCCATCGGCGAGGGACTTTCGATCATCCGGCACGCCAACGCGGGCAAGACCACCCGCATCGTCGACGCCGAGACCGCGCCGCTGCGCGACGCGGAGGCCTACCAGTACGACATCGACGTCGCCGAGGTCGCCGAGGTGTGGCGGCGCGGTTCCGTCGTCGGATCGTGGCTGGTCGACCTCACCGCCGACGCACTGGCCCGCTCACCGCAGCTGGATGACTTCTCCGGGCGTGTCTCGGACTCCGGCGAGGGCCGCTGGACCGTGCAGGCGGCGATCGACGAGAGCGTGCCCGCCCCGGTGATCAGCACGGCCCTCATGGACCGGTTCGAGTCGCGAGGGCTCGGCGAGTTCACCGACAAAGTGCTCTCCGCGATGCGCAGCGAGTTCGGCGGCCACGCCGAGAAGCGGGGCTGATCCGGGCGCATCAGGCGGATCGGTGGTGTCATCGGCCGTCGGGCACGTACCAGTGGTGCGGCGAGATGAGTTGGTGGATGGCGTCCGGGCCCCACGAACCGGGGTCGTACGGCTGAACGGGTGGTGGATCGTCCAGCAGCGGGGCGGACACCTGCCAGAGCCGCTCGATGCCGTCGGCGCGGGTGAACAGCGACTGGTTGCCCAGCATCGCGTCGAGGATGAGTCGTTCGTAGCCGGCCAGCGCGTGCCGGTTGCAGAACGAGTCCGCGTACCGGAACGTCATGGTCGCCTCGCCGAGGCGCACGGTGGCGCCGGGCTCCTTGGCCAGGAAGCGTGCCGCGATCCAGCCCGGGTCGTCGAAGTCGATCACCAGCTTGTTGCTGGGCGTGACGTTCGTGTCCGGATCCAGTGCGAACATCCGCATGGTCGGCTGTTTGAGCCCGAGGGTGACGACCTGCCGCTTCTGCCCGAGGGACTTGCCGGAGCGCAGGTAGAACGGGACTCCCGACCAGCGCCAGTTGTCCACCTCGACGCGGGCGGCGATGAAGGTCTCGGTCTGCGAGGCGGGGTCGACGCCGGGTTCGTCGCGGTAGCCGCGGTACTGGCCGCGAACCACGCGGGTGGCGTCCAGCTGCGGCATGGCCTCGAAGACCTTGGTGGTCTCGTCACGCAGCTGCTTGGCCGCCAGGGCGGTGGGCGGTTCCATCGCGACGAAGCCCAGCACCTGGAGCAGGTGGGTGACGATCATGTCGCGGAACGTGCCGGTTTCTTCGAAGAACCCGGCGCGGCCCTCGATCCCGATCGTCTCCGGCACGTCGATCTGCACGTGGCTGATGTGGTCGCGGTTCCAGATCGGTTCGAACAGTCCGTTGGCGAACCGCAGGGCGAGGATGTTGTCGACCGACTCCTTGCCCAGGAAGTGGTCGATGCGGAACACCTGGGACTCGTCGAAGGTGGCGTGGATGGTGTCGTTGAGCGCACGGGCGGACGCCAGGTCGGTGCCGAACGGCTTTTCGACGATGACGCGTGCGTTGCTGCCGGCCAGGCCGGTGCCGCCGAGCATGCCGATCGTGGATGTGAAGCCCTGCGGCGGTACGGCCAGGTGGAACAGCCGGCGGGGGTGCCCACCGATCGCGTTCTCGGCCGCCGCGACCGCGTCGAGCAGCGGTTGCGGATCCGTCGGTGCCGCCGCGCCGTAGGACAGCGATCCGGCGAACTCGTGCCACGCCTCGCCGGTCGGCTCGGCCAGCCCGAACTCCGCCACAGCGTCCTTGGCCTGCTGGCGGAACTGGTCGTCGGTGTGTGCCGACCGGGCCGAGCCGACGATCCGATACCTGGGCGGCAGCAGACCCGCGCTGGCCAGGCTGAACAGCCCGGGCAGCAGCTTGCGTCTGGCGAGATCTCCGGTGGCGCCGAACAGCACGATCACGTGATCGTCGCGGGGTGCGCCCTCCCGCTGCGGCGTAACGGACTCCCTGGTGGCGACGTCGGGCTCGGCATACTGAACGCTCATGATCCCAGGTCACTCCGATCGCTCCGGTAATCACCTGTATTCGGTGCCCGCTACCCACCTCGGCGGGTCGTACACCGATGACCGCGCCGGTGCTACACCATCGATGCCATGTTGGAGGCCTGGGTCGGGTAGACGAACAGCGCATCCCGCAGCGCGTCGGCGCGGATGTCCGCCCGGATGGCCAGCGCGAAGAGGTTCGAGAACTCGTCGGCCTCCGGGCCCAGCAGATGCGCTCCGAGAATCCGGCCGCTGCCCTTCTCGATCAGGACCTTGAACATCGACGCCGGCTCGGCGACCCGCCGCGCTGAGTACCAGCTCGAGGTGTCCGCCTGCTTCACGTCGAAACTCAGGCCCTCGGCCCGCGCCTCCTGCTCGGTCATCCCCACCGCGCCCAGTGCGGGGATCGAGTAGACCACACTGGCCCGGCCGCGGTAGTTCGCCGTGCGCTGATTGCCGTTCAGGAGGTTCTCGGCGACGAGGCCGCCCTCGTACTCAGCGAAGGGCGTCTCGGGAAGGCCGCCGCTGTTGGCCGCGTCTCCCGCCGCGTACACCGCCGGGTTCGAGACGCTGCGCAGGTGCTCGTCGACCCGGACCCCATGGCGATCGAACTCGACGCCGGCGGTGGGCAGGTCCAGATCGTCCATCTCGGGTGCGCGGCCGGCCGCGTGGACGACCATGTCCACCTCGAACACCTCGGATCCCGAGTCGGTCGCGGCCGTGACCCTGAAGTTGCCCGGTGCTCCCTCGACGCCCATCACCTGGGTACCGGTCCGGACGTCGATGCCCACGTCGTGGGTGCGCACCAGGAGCCGGGCCACGAGGTCCGGGTCGAAGTGTTTGAGGGGCCGGTCCCCCCGCTGCAGGATGGTGACCGTCGCGCCGGCCCTGGCCGCGATGTGGCCGAACTCGAAGGCGATGTAGCCGCCGCCGACGAACACGATCCGCCTCGGCAACTCCTGCAGGTCGAGGAACTGGTCGCTGCGGGTGAGATGCTCCTCGCCCGGGATCCCGAGCTTTCTCGGCCACGCGCCGGTTGCCACGACCAGGTTCGTGCCCTCGAGCACGTCCTGGCCGACCTCGATCGAACGCTCGTCAACAAAGCGTGCGCGCCCGTGGAAGGTTTCCACCCCTTCCTTGACGAAGCCTTCCTCTTGCTGTCGGGGAAACGGGTCCGTGAACGTGGCCTTGAAACGGATGAGCTCCGGCCAGTCGATGCGCAGGTCCCCGGCAACGCCGCGGCCCTCCATGCGACTTCTCCGATCGATGATCTCGGCCGCACCAACCAGCACCTTCTTGGGGTCACAGCCGCGCAACCCACATGTGCCGCCGTAGGGCCGGGAGTCGACGATCGCCACGTTCCGGCCGGCCGCCCGGCACTGCGTGGCCGTCGTTGAGCCGGCTTCCCCGGTTCCGATCACGACGACATCAAAGGACTTCTTCATGATCCATCCTTCTGCTCGCACGCGGACTGTCCGTAATACCTGGCCTACCCGGGTCCACGGGTTCGACACATCCGCCGACTCGAGGCTTCGATCGGCTGCCACGCGAACCCGGTCCACGGCCTGCTAGCAGGACGATCCCATCGCGTAGGCGCATGATGGGAACAAGACGTGGTCAGCAGGGGAGTACCGCTATGACCAAGGACATCACATACCGCAGGATCTACGAGGATTCCTCGCCCGAGGACGGCAAGCGGGTGCTGGTCGATCGCGTCTGGCCGCGGGGGATGCGCAAGGCGGACGCACATCTCGACGAGTGGCTGCGTGCCATCGCCCCGTCCACCGAGCTGCGCCGCTGGTACGGCCACAAGCCCAGCCGCTTCGACGAGTTCCGCCGCCGCTACCTCACCGAACTGCATGACCCCGAGCGCCGGCAGGCCGCGGACCATCTCCGGGACATCGCCGGTCACGACAAAGTGACGCTGCTGACCGCCACCCACGACGTCGACCACAGCCAGGCCGCCGTCCTCACGGAGTGGCTGACCGGCGCCGGGAGCTCCAGGGCTTGATCCGCCGCGCACCTCGGCACCTTCTGCTGCCAGCTCGCTAAAAAGCTCCCAGCCGCGCCCCCTGCGACTCGCCTGGCAGCCGGACCGCGCCCGTGCGGATCAGGTCGCCGATCTCCGCCGCGCCGAAGCCGGCCTCGCGCAGGATCTCGGCGCCGTGCTGGCCCGGCGCCGGCGGTGGCTGCGGCAGGCCCGACGGGGTGCCGGAGAACCGGGGCGCCGGTGCGGGCTGCACGACGCCGCCGATCTCGGCGAACGTTCCCCGGGCACGCAGTTGCGGATGGTGGGGCGCCTCGGCGAGCGACACGACCGGGGCGAAGCACGCGTCGGTGCCGCCGAGCACGGCGACCCATTCCGCGCTCGGCCGGGACGCGACGAGCTGCGCCATGCGGGCCCGCTGCGCCGGCCACGCGGCACGGTCCCGCGGTTGCCGCAGGACGTCGTCGGGGCCGACGCCCATCCGGTCGAGCAGCTCGACGTAGAAGCGGTCCTCGATCGGTCCGATGCTGACGTAGCGGTCGTCGGCGCACCGGTAGACGCCGTAGTGCGGGGCGCCGCCGTCGAGCGGGTTGGCAGCCCGCCGGTCCACCCACCGCCCGTCCGCCCGCAGCGCGTGCACCATCGTGCTGAGCACCGCGACACCGTCCACAATGGCCGTATCGACCACCTGGCCGTGACCGGAGCGCTGCGCCCGCCACACCGCCGCCAGGACGCCGAACGCGAGGAAGACGCCGCCACCGCCGAAGTCGCCCAGCAGGTTCAGCGGCACGACCGGCGGCCCGTCGGCGGTGCCGATCGCGTCGAGCACGCCGGTGACGGCGATGTAGTTGATGTCGTGTCCGGCCGCCGCGGCGAGCGGACCGTCCTGGCCCCATCCGGTCATGCGGCCGTACGCCAGACCGGGGTTGGCCGCCATGCACTGCTCGGGACCGAGGCCGAGCCGCTCCAGCACCCCGGGCCGGAAGCCCTCCAGGAGCGCGTCCGACCCGGCGGCGAGCCGCAGGACGGTCGCCGCGCCCCTCGGATGCTTCAGGTCCACCGCGATCGACCGCTTCCCGCGGTTGAGCAGGTCGGTCGGCCGGCCGCCCGCGTCCTGGCCGGCCACGTCGCCGGGGCGGTCGACCCGGACGACGTCGGCGCCCAGGTCGGCCAGCAGCATCGCGGCGAACGGTGCCGGGCCGATGGCGCCGATCTCGAGAATCCGAAGGCCATGCAAGGGACCGGTCATTGTGCTCCCTCCTCCGCCCGGCCGCCGTGGCCGGGCCGATTGACGCCTTCCAACGGCGGAGGTACTTTCGTACCACCCGAACGTTCGGTCGGTAAGGAGATCATAGCCGTGACACTCGAAGTTCCCGAAGGCGGGTTCTGGCCCGCGCCCGTCATCGAACGGCCCAACGTCTTCCCCATCGAGTGGCGGGTCGAGACGGAGTCGCTGGCCGAGATCTACGAGAAGTCCAAGCGGGTCGCCTGGAACCCCGCCGACCTTCCGTGGGACCAGCTCAATCCCGACGACTACACCGTGGAGCAGCGGCTTGGCATGATGTACTGGTGGTCGGTGCTGGCCAACTTCGACGCGTCCGGCCCGGCCGTCTTCGCCCGCGCCACCATCCACGCGTTCGAGCAGCACGAAGAAGACCCGGTGCGCAAGTGCTTCTTCGCCATCACTCGCGACGAGATGAACCACGAGGAGTGCTGCCAGCGCGCCATCACCCGGCTCTGGCCCGGCGGGCCGGTCGAGTGGACGCCCAAGACGGAGCTGGAGCAGGCCGCGCACAACAACATCAGCTGGCTCTACCACAACGGCGGCCGATACTGGACCGGCTACTCCGGCAGCCTGGGTAAGTATCCCCTCGCCGTCATGTTCACCAGCTTCATGATGGGGGAGGTGGCCAGCTCCACGCTGTTCAAGGGCATGGCGGACAAGGCGAGCCACCCGCTGTTCCGTGAAGCGTTCCAGCGCATCGGCAGTGACGAGTCGCGGCACCTGCAGATCTGCATGACCATCCTGGAGAAGGACTGGCCGGGCCTCACGGAGGAGAACAAGGCCCAGATCACCAAGCAACTGCGGGCCGGGTTCGTGTTCCTGTCCATGGTGCTGTGGGAGCCGCCGGGCCAGTTCTGGGACCTCCCGCCCTACTACCTGGCCAACCACCGGATCCTCATGGACTATGCCCGCGAGACCGGGCTCGGCGTGCTGTCCTACGACGAGCAGGCGGAGAACTGGCGCCGCGCGCTGGCCTACATCCGGAAGATCATCGAGCGGTGGGGGATCGCGTTCCCGGCCATTCCGGAGCTCGACCTCGACGGCGTCGAGGTGTCCGACATCAGCGTCGAAGACATCATCCCGGTCTTCTGAGATGCCCACCATCCGGCTCCTTCCCGGCGGGGAGGAGGTGCCCTGCGACCCTGGGCAGTCGATCCTCGAGGCGCTGGAGGACGGCGGCCACGTCCTTCCGAGCGACTGCCGCAACGGCCACTGCGGCACGTGCAAGACGCGGTGCCTGTCCGGGGAGGTCGACCGCGGGCTCTACATGCCCATGGCGCTCACCGACGAGGAGGCGGACGAGGGCTACCTGCTCCCGTGTGTCGCCACGCCCGCCAGCGACGTCGTGGAGCTCGCCCACGATACGTCCGGACCGCTGGAGGGGCCGTCGGTCCGGCTGTTCGTGCCGCGCCGGGACGTGCCGTTCGTCGTCGTGGACAAGCTCGTCCGGACACCATCCATTGTGGAGGTCCGGCTGCGGTCGGTCGGCGAACGGCTGCGGTTCTGGCCGGGGCAGCACGTCGAGCTCGGACCGCCCGGTGAGTCCGTCACCCGGCAGTACTCGATCGCGAACGCGCCCCGCGAGGACGGCGAGATCAGCCTGCATGTGGCGCGGGTGCCGGGCGGGACGGTGTCCGGATGGCTGCACGACGAGGTCGAGGTCGGCACCCGGCTCACCCTGTCCGGACCCTACGGTACGTTCGTCGGCGACCCGGCGATGCGTGGCCCCGTCCTGGCGATCTGCGGCGGCTCGGGGCTCGCGCCGATCCTCGCGCTCACCGACGCCGCCCTGCGCCGTGGGTACCGGGACCCGGTCACGCTGCTGTTCTCCGCCCGCACCCCCGCCGACGTCTACGCCCGCGGCCTGATCGACTACTGGACGTACCGGTACAGCAACTTCCGCTACGTGCGCACGATCACCGACACGGTGGGGCCGGACACCCCGCCACCCACCGGGCTGGTCCCCGAGATCCTGCCCGAGGTGGTGGACGGCCTCGACGACACGCACGTGTTCATCGCCGGATCACCCGGCTTCGTGCAGGCGTGTCATCGGGCGGTCCTGGCGCACGGCGCCCGGCCGGAGCGCATCCACCAGGAGCAGTACCTGTCGCAGACCGGCGACGCCGCCGCGGCAGCCGTCGGGCCGCGGGCGGCGTCGAGCTCCCGGCGCGCGAGCATCCTCGCCGATCCCGGCTTCGGCGTGCACTTCACCGACCACATGGTCACGATGCGCTACGACGCCGCCGGCGGCTGGCGGCCGCCGGCGCTGGTCCCGTACGCCCCGCTGTCGCTCGCACCGTCGGCGATGGTGCTGCACTACGGGCAGGCGGTGTTCGAGGGCTTCAAGGCCTACCGGCGACCCGACGGCACGATCGCCACGTTCCGGCCGCTGCGCAACGCGGAGCGCTTCGCCCGGTCGGCCGCCCGGCTGGCGATGCCGCAGCTTCCGGCGGCCGACTTCGTGGCGGCGGCCGACCTGCTGATCCGGGCCGACGCCGGATGGGTGCCCGAGGCCTACGGCGCAAGCCTCTACCTGCGCCCGTTCCTCATCGCCACCGAGCCCGCGCTCGGCATGCGGCCGGCGCGGGAGTACCTGTTCGCGGTCATCGCCACCCCGGCGGCGGCCTACTTCGCCGCCGACGCGCGGCCGATCACCGTCTGGCTCAGCGAGCGCTACGTCCGGGCCGCACGGGGCGGCACCGGCGAGGCGAAGTTCGCCGGCAACTACGCGGGCTCGCTGCTTGCGCAGGCCGAGGCCGCGCGTAAGGGGTGCGACCAGGTCGTGTGGCTGGACGCGACCCACCGTCGCTGGGTCGAGGAGGCCGGCGGCATGAACCTGTTCTTCGTGTTCGACGACGGCGCCGGCCCGCCGGTCCTGGTCACCCCGCCGCTCGCCGGCACCATCCTGCCCGGGGTGACCCGCGACGCGGTCATCCAACTGGCCGCCGACTCGGGACTCACGGTGCGGCAACGTCCGATCGATGTCGAGGAGTGGCGCAACCGGGCCGCGGACGGCTCCCTGCGGGAGGTCTTCGCGTGCGGCACCGCGGCCGTCATCACTCCGGTCGGCCGGGTGCGTGGCGAGTCCGGCGAGTTCACCGTCGGCGACCCGGACACGCCCGGGCCGGTGACCGCAGCGCTGCGCACCACCCTGCTCGACATCCAGCACGGCCGCGCGTTCGACCGGCACGGCTGGATGCACCGGATCCCGGCCCTCGCGCTGCCCACCGCCGTCAACGAAGTGAGGACCCATGTTGGTACTGTTCCTGTGTTTTGACCGGCCCGGAGACGGCGCCCGGCGCCGCGCCGCGCGGGCGGAACATCTGCGCTACATGATGGCGCACCAGGACGCCCTGGTGTTCGGCGGGCCGATCGCCGACGAGCCGGGTGGGCCGAGTGTCGGCAGCGTCTTCGTGCTCGACCTGCCCGACCTGGGCGCCGCGGACCGTTTCCTGGCCGCCGAGCCCTACCACCGGGCGGGCGTGTTCGAGTCGGTGCTGGTGCGGCCGTTCCGGCAGATGATGCCCGAGCCGGTCGCCGGGCATCTGCAGGCGGAGCTGGACAACGAGCTGGCGGGTGCGACCGGATGAACGACACCACTCCGCTGCTGGCCCGCACCTTCGACGAGCTCGACGTGGGGGAGTGCCAGGTCACCCGCCGCCGCACCCTGACCGAGGCCGACGTGGTCACCTGGTGCGCGTACACCGGCGACAGCTTCTGGCTGCACACCGACGCGGTCGCCGCCGGCGAGTCCATGTTCGGCCAGCGCATCGTCCCGGGCATCATGGTGTTCGCGTACGCCACCGGCCTGGGCGTCCCGCCCGGCAGCGCCACGATCCTGGCCAACTACGGCACGGACCGGCTGCGGTACCCGCGGCCGACCCTGATCGGCGACTCGATCCGGCTGGAGATCGAGGTGGTGGCCAAGGACGAGCGCGACGCCGGGACCGGCATCGTGACGTTTCGCTGGGATGCGGTGAACCAGAACGACGTCACCGTGTGCGCCAGCCAGCTCAAAGTGCTGATGGCCCGGCGGCCGGCGTCGGGGGCGACCTCGTGAGCGCCGCGGTCCGGGTCCAGCGCGGGGGCCAGGTCGTGGAGGTGGTCCTGGACCGGCCGGAGCGGCGCAACGCCCTGCGCGACGAGGACGTCGCCGCCCTGCGGGCCGTCATCGCGGACGTGGCGGTCGACAGTGGCGTCCGGGCGGTACTGCTGCGCGGTGAGGGCAAGGCCTTCTGCGCCGGGCGTGACCTGTCCACCGCGGACCCGGCCGACGAGGACGGCGGCGAGGTGCTGGACCGGGTCTACAACCCGCTGGTCGCCGACCTGGCCGCGCTCGCCGTGCCGACCGTCGCCGCCGTGCAGGGTGCGTGCCTGGGTGCCGGCCTGGGACTCGCGCTCGCCTGCGATGTCGTGCTGGTGGCCGACGACGCCATGCTCGGCTCGCCCTTCGCGCGCATCGGTGCGGTGCTGGACTCGGGCGCGCACCGCTTCCTCGTCGACCGGGTGGGTCCGCACCGGACGCTCGAGCTGGTCTACACCGGACGGCTGCTGCGCGGCCGCGAGGCGGCGGCCTGGGGACTGGCGAACCGGGCGGTGGCGGGCAGCCGGCTGCTACCGGTTGCCCGGCAGCTGGTGGAGCAGATCGCCACCGGCCCGACGGCTACCTTCCGGGCGTCGAAACGCCTGGTCGCCGCGATCAGGGACGAGGGCCTGGCCCTGCCGGACGTCCTCGCGGCCGAGGCCGCCGCCCAGTCGGCGGCCTCCCGCACCGACGACTACGCGGAAGGCATCGCGGCCTTCCAGCAGAAACGGACCCCCGCCTTCCGTGGTCACTGACGGCCCACGGCGGCGGGGGAGTCAGGAGACACCCCATGCTCATCGCCGAGTACCTGCTCCGTAACGCCCGGAACTGGCCCAACCGCCTGGCCTACGTGTCCGAGACCCGCCGGTTGACCTGGGGCGATGTCGCCGACCGGAGCCTGCGACTGGCGCACGCCCTGCGCCGGCTCGGCGTGGGGCCCGGCGACGTGATCGCCTCGATGGCCGAGGACACCCACGAGACGGTCGAGACCTGGTACGCCGCCGCGCTCATCGGCGCGGTCCGGACCGGGGTCAACGTCCGGTACGCGCCGGCCGAGATGGCGCACGTGCTGGCCGACGCCGGCGCCCGCGTGCTCATCGTCGAGGGCGGGGCGCGCGAATCCGACCTCGAACGGCTCGACGCATCCCTCCCGGGCCTGCACCATGTCATCGGCTTCGGCCGGCACCGCCAGGCACTGGACTACGAGGCGCTGCTGGCATCCACGCCGCCGCTGCCCGAGCCGGCGGCCGTGGACCCGGACGCGTGCGCGGCGATCTCGTACACGACCGGATCGACCGGCCGGCCCAAAGGCGTGCGGTGGAGCCACCGCGGCATCGTCGCGACGCAGGTCAACACCTGGCTGCAGGCCGGCATGCAGCACGACGACGTGTTCCTGCACTGCCTGCCCGCGGCGGGAGTGCCGATCCTGCTCGCGACCTGGAACGTGGTCAACGGCGCCGCCGTGGTGCTGCACCGCCGCTTCGACGCCGGTCGCGCGCTGGCGCAGCTCGCCGAGGAGCGGGTCACCAGCGTGCTGTGGGTGCCGACGATGATGAGTGACGTCCTGGCGCATCCCCGGTTCGCGGAATACGACCTCGGCCGGTTACGGCTCGTCATGTACGGCTCGATGCCGGCCACACCCGCGCTGGTGCGCCGTGCGCTGGAGGGCTTCGGATGCCGGCTGCAGCAGTGGTACGGCTCCACCGAGGCGACCGCCGGCTGGACCAGCATCCTGCACCACGAGGACCATCTGGCCGCCCTCGACGGCCGGCCCGAGCTGCTCACCTCGTGTGGCCGCAGCACGCTGCACTGTGCGATGGCGGTGCTCGACGAGGCCGGTGACCCGGTGACGGACGGCACGGTCGGCGAGATCTGCGTCCGCGGCGAGACGCTCATGCTCGGCTATCACAACCTGCCCGACGAGACCGCGGCCGTCCTGCGCGGCGACGGGTGGCTGCGCATGGGCGACCTGGGCTTCCGCGACGCCGAGGGGTACTTCTACCTCGTGGATCGCAAGAACTTCATGATCATAACCGGCGGGTACAACGTGTACCCGATGGTGGTGGAGAATGCGCTTGCCGAGCATCCGGCCGTGGCCGAGGTGGCGGTCGTCGGTGCCCCCGACGAGCGCTGGGGCGAGGTCGTCTGTGCGGTGGTGGTGGCCAGGGCGCCCGTGACCGGCGCGGAGCTCGTCGAGTTCTGCCGGCCGAGGGTGGCCAGCTTCGAGGTGCCGAAACGGATAGACTTCGTGGATCGGTTGCCCCGCGGTGCGACCGGCAAGGTGCAGAAGCGTGAGCTGCTGGAGCGATACCGGCACGTGGAGCAGCTACAGATGTGAACAAGCGAGGAGCCTTGGGTTTTCCGAAAGCGAGCGTGCGCCAGCCGTACTCTCTGGACGCGATCGTCGACGTCGCGGTCAACGAGTTCCTGAACCGTGGCTACGACGGCACGTCGATGGATGATCTCGCCCGCGCCGCCGGCATCAGCAAGTCAAGCTTCTACCACCACATCTCGGGCAAGGAGCAGCTGCTCCGGCTCGGCGTGTCGCGCGCGCTCGACGCCCTCTTCGCCGTGCTCGACGAGCCGGAGGCGACGAGCGGAGCGCATGTCGACCGGGTGCGCCACATCCTGCGTCGCACGGCAGACGTGATCGTGGACAAGACGCCCGAGGTGGCGCTGCTGATCCGCGTCCGGGGCAACACCGAGACCGAGCGGTGGGCGCTGGAGCGCAGGCGCGAGTTCGACCGCACGGTGGTCAGGCTCGTGCGCCAGGCGGTCCGCAACGGCGACATTCGCTCCGACGTCGATCCGGCGCTGCTGACGCGGCTGTTGTTCGGCATGGTCAACTCGGTCGTGGAGTGGTATCAGCCGGGCGGCCGGCAGACCGCACGGCAACTGGCCGACGCGGTGGAGCGCGTCGCGCTCACCGGCATGCAGGCGACCTGACGCGCGCCTGACCCCAGCACCTCCGCCCATGTGCGCATCGTGGCGGGAACGGGCCGAACCTCGGCCGGTTCCCGCCACGTTCCTTTGCGGGCAAGGACTTGACGCGGTGTCCGGGACGTGCCGAGAATACAACCAACCGTATGTTCGGTCGGTTACCTCTGTGCTGGAGTGCCCATGGTCTCGCGTCAACCTCGGTACGACTCGCCTCCCCACGGACTGGATCTGCTTCCCACCGCCGATCCGCTCCAGCTGCTCGCCCCGGACGGCACGCTGAGCGGCCCCGTGCCGGCCGACCTCAAGGACGACGACCTGCTGGCGCTGTACCGGTCCATGGTGACCACCCGGCGGGTCGACCGGGAGGCGGTTAACCTGCAGCGGCAGGGCCAGCTCGGCGCCTACCCGCCCAACCTCGGCCAGGAGGCGGCGCAGGTGGGCCCGGCCTACGCACTGGCCGAGCAGGACTGGCTGTTCCCGGCCTACCGGGAGCTGGGGGCGATGCTCGTGCGCGGGGTGCCGGCCAGCGCGGTCGCGCATCTGTTCCGCGGCACGTGGCACTCGGCGCACGACCCGGCCGAGCACCGGGTCGGCCTGCTGTGCCTGCCCATCGCGACCCAGACGCTGCACGCCACCGGCTACGCCATGGGTGCCGCCCTCGACAACGCGCCGACAGCGGTGCTGACCTACCTGGGCGACGGGGCGACCAGCGAGGGCGACGCCCACGAGGCATTCAACTTCGCGTCGGTCTTCGACGCGCCCATCGTGTTCGTCATCCAGAACAACCAGTTCGCGATCAGCGTGCCGCTGCGGCGGCAGACCCGGGCCCACTCGCTGGCCCACCGCGGCGTCGGCTACGGCATCCCCGGCGTCCTCGTCGACGGCAATGACGTGCTGGCCTGCTACGCGGCGACGAGCCGGGCGCTGGCCCGCGCCCGCGCCGGAGACGGGCCGACCATCATCGAGGCGGTGACCTACCGGATGGACGGGCACAGCACCGCCGACGACCCGACCCGGTACCGCACCGCCGGCAGCGTCGAGGCATGGCGCGGCCGCGACCCGATCGAGCGGCTGAGCCGGCTGCTGCGGGCCCGGGGCCTGCTCGACGACGCGGTGGCCGCGCAGATCGACGACGCCGCGGCAGGGGCCGCGCAGGCGCTGCGTGACGACATCTGGGACGCCGCCGCGCCGGCGCCTGAGGAGATGTTCGACCACGTCTCCGGCACGCTGACCCCGGCCCAGCGCCGGCAACGCGAACAGCTGCGCGCTGAGCTCGCCGCCGGCTCGGACGCGGCGGCCGGCGCATGAGCACCGTCACGATGGCCCAGGCGCTCAACCAGGCGTTGCACGACGCCATGGCCGAGGACGACCGGGTGCTGGTGTTCGGCGAGGACGTCGGCACGCTCGGCGGGGTCTTCCGGATCACCGACCGGCTCGCCGAGCGGTTCGGTGACCGGCGCTGTTTCGACGCGCCACTGGCCGAGTCCGGCATCGTGGGCACCGCGCTGGGGCTCGCCCTGTACGGGTACCGCCCGGTCGTGGAGATGCAGTTCGACGGGTTCAGCTATCCGGCCGCCGAACAGGTGATCAGCCACGTGGCCAAGTACCGCAACCGGTCACGCGGACGCCTGAGGCTGCCACTGACGATCCGGATTCCGTTCGGCGGCGGCATCGGCGGCGCCGAACACCACGGCGAGAGCCCGGAGACGTACTACGCCCACACCGCCGGGCTCACCGTGGTGGCGCCGGCCACGGCCGCCGACGCGTACGGACTCCTGCGGGCCGCGATCGAGCTGGACGACCCGGTGGTGTTCCTGGAGCCGAAGCGACGGTACTGGTCCAAGGAGGACGTCGAGCTGCCCGCGCCCATCCCGCCGATCGGCGCCGCCGTCGTGCGGCGGGAGGGCACCGACTGCACCGTCGTGGCCTACGGCCCGGCGGTGCGGGTCGCGCTCGACGCCGCCGAGGCCGCTGCCGAGGACGGTCACAGCATCGAGGTGCTGGACCTGCGCTCGCTGGTGCCGCTGGACGAGGACACCCTGCTGGGCAGCGTCCGCAAGACCGGCCGGTGCGTCGTGGTCCACGAGGCGCCCAGCACCCTCGGCTTCGGCGCCGAGGTCGCGGCGATCGTGGGCCAGCACGCCTTCCACGAGCTGCGCGCCCCGGTGCTGCGGGTGACCGGGTTCGACGTGCCCTACCCACCGGCCAAGATCGAGCGTTACTACCTCCCGGACGTCGACCGGGTGCTCGACGCCGTCGATCAGGCCATCCGGCAGTGAGGACGATCCGTTGACCGTGACACACATGTTCGCCCTGCCGGACCTCGGTGAAGGGCTGACCGAGGCCGAGATCGTGGCCTGGCGGGTGGACGAGGGCGCCACCGTCGAGCTCAACCAGCCGCTGGTGGAGGTGGAGACGGCCAAGGCGACGGTGGAGGTGCCCGCGCCGTACGCCGGCGTGGTCGAACGCCGCCATGCCGACGTCGGCGCGACGGTCGCCGTCGGCGCGCCACTGGTCACCATCCGGACCGCCGCGACGGCTCCGCAACCCGCGGCCCCTCCGGCCCCGGTATCCGCGGCCACCGAGGAACCATCCGGGGCGGTGCTGGTGGGCTACGGAACGTCCGGGGCCGCGCCGGCCCGGCGGCGCCGGGCGGTGGTGGCGGTGCCTGCGGCAGCCTCGCACGGCGAGCCGGCCCGGACGACCGCCCGGGCGGCTGCCCGGACGTCCGGGAACAGCGCGCCGCCCGCCGACCTGAGCGCGGTGGCCAAGCCGCCGGTGCGCCGACTGGCCCGGAGCCTCGGCGTCGACGTCGCCGACCTGTCCACGGACGGCGGTCCGGTCACCCGCTCTGCCGTGCTCGCCGCCGCGGTGTCCGGCAAGGACGGCGACGGCGTGACCCGAGTGCCGTTGCGTGGGGTGCGGCGCACCATCGCCGAGCGGATGACCCGCTCCCGCTCGGAGGTGCCGGAGGCGACCACCTGGGTCGAGGCCGACGTCACCGACCTGTGGCAGCTGCGGCAGCGGCTCAACGCGACCGGCGGGATCCCGGTCAGCCCGCTCGTGCTGGTGCTGCGGGTCGTGGTCGCGGCGCTGCGCCGGTTCCCCGTCCTCAACTCGCGCTTCGACGCCGAGGCCCAGGAGATCGCCACGTACCGCCCGATCCATCTGGGCGTGGCCACCAGCACCCCGCGCGGCCTCATGGTGCCCTGCATCCGCGACGCGGACACGCTCACCGTCGACGGGCTCGCCGCCGCGCTGAGCACGCTGACCGAGCGCGCCAGGGCCGGCACGCTCAGCCCCGGTGACCTCACCGGCGGCACGTTCACCGTCAACAACTACGGCGTCTTCGGCGTGGACGGCGGCGACCCGATCATCAACGCCCCGGAGGTCGGCATCCTCGGCGTCGGCCGGATGCTGCCGCGGCCGTGGGTCCACGAGGGAAGCCTGGCCGTGCGCAGGACGACCCAGCTCACGCTCAGCTTCGACCACCGCGTCTGCGACGGGCTGGAGGCCGGCGGGTTCCTGCGGTACGTCGCCGACCTGCTCGAGTCGCCGACCGACCTGTTCCGCGAGCTGTGAGGAGCCGTTCATGCGCGAGGCATTCGTCATCGACGCGGTACGCACGCCGCTGGCCCGTGGCAAGGCCGGCGGCGGGCTCGCCGGCGTGCACCCGACCCGGCTGCTCGCCCACGTCCTGGACGCCCTCGTCCAGCGCGCCGGCGTCGACCCCGCGCTGCTCGACGACGTCATCGCCGGCTGCGTCGCGCAGGCCGGCGAGCAGAGCAAGAACATCGCCCGCAACGCGGTCCTGGCGGCCGGCTTCCCGGTGCACGTGCCGGGCACGACCATCGACCGGCAGTGCGGCAGCTCGCAGCAGGCCGTGCACTTCGCCGCGCAAGGCATCCGGGCCGGCGTGTACGACCTGGTCATCGCCTGCGGGGTCGAGTCGATGAGCCGGATGCCGATGCGCACCGCGCTCATGGGCCAGGACCCCTACGGCGCCGAGGTGGCCGCACGGTTCGGCGGTGGCCTGGTACCGCAGGGGATCTCGGCCGAGCTGGTGGCGGACCGCTGGCGGCTGTCCCGCACCGCACTGGACGAGCTTGCCGTGGCCAGCCACGAGCGCGCCGCGACCGCGGCGGCCAAGGGGTGGTTCGCCGCCGAGATGGCGCCGGTGCCGGTGGCGACCGGCACGGCCGATCGGGACGAGAGCATCCGCCCCGGTACCACCGCCGAGGCCCTGGCCGCGCTGCGGCCCGCGTTCGCCGACGACGGCTGGCTGGATCGCTTTCCCGGACTGGACTGGAAGGTCACCGCCGGCAACAGCTCCACGATCAACGACGGCGCCGCCGCGATCCTGCTCGCCAGCGACGAGTGCGCCGCCCGGCTGGGCCTGCGCCCGCGGGCGCGCATCCGCGGGATGGCGGTCGCGGCCGACGACCCGGTGCTGATGCTCACCGCGGTCGTTCCGGCGACCGCCGCCGTGCTGCGCAGGACCGGCCTGCGGCTCGAGGACATCGACCGGTTCGAGGTCAACGAGGCGTTCGCGTCGGTGGTCCTGGCGTGGCAGCGCGAGACCGGTGTGGCGCTGGAGCGGGTGAACACCTGCGGCGGCGCCATCGCGCTCGGCCACCCGCTCGGCGCGTCCGGCGCCCGGTTGATGACGACGCTGCTGGGCGAGCTCGAGCGCACCGGGCTGCGGCTGGGGCTGCAGACCATGTGCGAGGCCGGCGGTCAGGCCAACGCGACCGTCATCGAGCTGGTCGAGGGGTAGCCGCACGGCCGGCCCGCGTGGCCGGCCGGCCGTGCGACTCGTGCCTCAGTCCGCGCGCGGGTAGCTGCCCAGGACCCGGATCTGTGCGCCCTTGCCGCGCAGGACCCGGATCGCATCCCACACCGGCGGATCGAACACGTGCCCGGCGCAGTCGAAGAGGAAGCAGTACTGCCCCAGCGTCGTGCGCGCCGGCCGCGACTCCAGCCGTAGCAGGTCGATGCCGCGGTCGGCGAACACCGACAGGATGCCCAGCAGTGAGCCGGGATGGTCGGCCGGCTGGAAGCAGACCAACGCGGTGCGGTCCCGGCCCGTGGGCGTACCGATGGTCCGGCCCACGAGCACGAAGCGGGTCGCGTTGTGCGGATTGTCGGCGATGTCGTCGGCCAGGATGTCCAGCCCGTGCTGGAGCGCGGCCCCGCGGGGACCGACGCCCGCCAGGCCGGCCTCGCCGGCCAGCGCACCGGCGCGGACCGCGGCCATCGACGCCGCCGTCGATGCGTACGGCTCGCGGACGGCGGCTGGGACGTGACGGCCGAGGAAGCCGGCGCACTCGTCGAGCGCGTGCGGATGGGACAACACACGTCGCACCTGTGCCGGACGGGTGCCGGCGGCGGCCGCGAGGACCAGGGTGATCGGCAGGATCGTCTCGGCCCGGATCAGCAGCGGCGAGCTGAATGCCAACAGGTCCAGGGTGGGAAGGACGCTGCCGGCGAGCGAGTTCTCGAGGGCGAGCACGGCGGCGTCGGCGTGGCCGGTCCGTACCGCCGACTCGACCTCGGCCACCGTCGGGTAGGCGACCCGGTGGGCGTCGCGGCACTGGTCGAACCGGCCCACCGCCTCTTCGGTGAAGGTGCCGGGCGGCCCCAGGTAGGCGACCGTGGCGACCCGCGTCACGGCCGTCGCTCGGCGTCGGTCGTGGCCTCAACCAGAACGGCGCGGTCGCTCACGACGTCGCCGGCTCCCGTGATGAGGTCGATCAGCCGCGATACCGTGAGCGCCCGCTTGGCGGCGCCATGGACGTCGGCGATGACCCGGCCCCGGGACATGACGAGCAGCCGGTCGCCGACCGTGATGGCCTGCTCCATGTTGTGCGTGATCATGAGGCTGGCGCATCCGCTGTCGCGGGCGAGCCGGACGGTGAGGTCGAGCACGGTCCGCTGGGTGCCCGGATCGAGCGCGGCGAGGTGTTCGTCGAGCAGGAGGACCTTCGGCCGGGTCAGTCCGGCCATCACCATGGTGAGGCTCTGGCGCTGCCCCGCCGACAGCATCGTCACGGGGTCGGACAGACGCGCCTCGAGCCCCAGCCCGAGGACCGCGAGGCGCTCCCGCATGACGTCGCGGCGGCTGCCGGTGAGCGCGAACCGCAGTCGCCGCCGGGAGCCCCGCGCCAGGGCCAGCGCCATGTTCTCCTCGATGCTCAGTTGCGGCGCGGTGCCGGCGTGCGGGTTGTCGAACACCCGCGCGACGAGCGCGGCGCGGCGGTGGTCGGGCCAGCGGGTGACGTCCCGGCCGTCGACCAGGACTCGTCCCGCGGTGGGCCGGACCGCGCCGGACACGATCTGGACCAGCGAGCTCTTGCCGGCGCCGTTGGAGCCGACCACCGTGACGAACTCGCCGGCTGCGATCCGCAGCCCGACGTTGCGCAGCGCCGGCACCTCCATGCTGGTCCCGGCGTGGTACGTGAGGCTGATCCCGTCCAGGTGCAGCATGTCAGATCCCTTCGGCGGACGGTGCGCGGTCGCGGGAGCGCGCCGGCAGGCGCGACGGCAGGGCCCGGCCGATCCGGCCGAACAGGGGACGCCCCCAGCGTTGCGCCGCGACCGCCGCCAGCAGCGTGACCGCCGTGGCGCCGCGCAGGTCGGCCGCCGGCAGGCCCAGCCGGAGCGCGCCGACCAGGATCAGCCGGTAGCACAGGGCTCCGACGACCACGCACAGCGCGATGCGCAGGATGCGGGAGCCGGTCGGGCGGACCAGCAGCTCACCCAGCAGCACCGCGCCGATGCCGGCCACGAAGGTGCCGGTGCCCATGTTGACGTCGGCGAAGCCCTGGGTCTGCACGACGAGCGCGCCGGACAGGCCCGCCAGCCCGTTCGCCAGGATCAGGGAGACCACCAGCAGCCGGCGGTCGTTGACGCCGTGGCTGCGTGCCATGACGGCGTTGACTCCGGTCGCGCGCAGGGCGAGCCCGATCTCGGTACGCAGGAACAACGCGACCGCGCCCACGGCGAGCACGACGATAGCCGCGAGTGTGGCGCTGGTGGCCGTGTCGGCGGTGCGCGATGGCAGGTCGAGGAACGGCGCGAACAGGGTGTCGGTGAAGTCCACACCGACGGTCGGCTGGCCGAGCACGTGCAGCGTGACGGAGAACAGGCCGATCGACATCACCAGCCCCGCCAGCAGCACCGGGATGCGGAACGCGAAGTGCAGCCCGGCGGTGACGGCGCCCATCGCCGCGGCGACGAGCACGGCGACCGCCAGTGCCGCCAGCGGCGGCCAGCCCGCGACGACGGTCACCGCGGTGACCGCGCCGCCGAGGGCGAGGCTGCCGTCGACGGTGAGGTCGAAGTCGTCTCTGATCCGGAAGACCAGATAGATGGCCAGCACGGCCGGCACCAGCGGCAGTCCGGTGACCAGTGTGTCGAGGAGGATTCGTATGGTCATGTTCACGAACCCGCGGTCGCCTCGGTCGGCAACGTCACGGCCACCTTGCTGGCGGTCGCCGGGTTCACCGACCATTGCACCGCTCCGGGACGGCCGAACGGGACGTCCCCGGCGGGCGTGCCGGTGCTGACCGCGGACGCGGCGTCTCCGGCGAGTCGTCCGATCGCGGGATAGTCCGGACCCAGACTGGCCAGGACGCCGTCCACGGTGGCGTCGCCCGCCACGACGTACAGCGGGAGCTTGTTGCTCACCGCGGTCGCGCCGATCGAGGCGAGCCCGGCGAACACGTTCGCGTCCGGACCGATGAGGATGGTGTCGGCCCGTCCGACCAGGGATCTGGCCGCTGTCGCGATGTCGCCCGGGCCGCCGATGGTGGCCTCGACCAGCTGGAGCCCGTTGGCCTTCACGGCGGCCTTGAGATCCTTGACCCACAGCTGCATGTTGGCGTTGGACGGGTCGTAGACGGTGCCGATCGTGCGCGGCTTCGGGTCGGTCAGGGCCAGTTTGGCCAGCAGCAGCGCCGGGTCGACGTAGTCGATGCTCCCGGTGACGTTGCGGCCGGGCTTGTCCAGGGACGCGGCCAGCCCGGCGCCGACCGGATCGCCCATCGCGATGGCGATGATCGGCCGGCGTTGCTCCAGCTTCGCCAGGGCGACCACGGCCGGGGTACCGATGACGGCGAACATGGTGGCGTCAGAGCCGACGAGATCGCGGGCGATGGTCTGGATGAGGGCCGAGTCGCCGTTGGCGTTCTTCACGTCGAAGGTGACCTGCCGGCCGGGCAGCTTGTCGCGCAGGTGCGCCTCGAACGCGGCGACGGTCTCGTCGAGCACCTTCGCCTGGGCGATCACCAACACACCCACCTTGACGGTGGACGTGCCGGACGGGCCCGGATCGTCACCGCAGGCGGCCGTCGCACCGGCCAGCAGGACGGCCGCGGTCAGCGCGGCGACACCCGGTCGTCGCATACGGCGCCGCAAAGTCAGGGACATCAGGACTCCAACCGAACGTACGGTAGCTGGATGTGAGAAGAATTTCTCAAGTAGGATCTACTGTCAGGCCGATCCGGCCGGCTGTCAAGGTCGGCGGCCTGTCCCGCACACGAACCTGGAGGCGCAGTGGCCCGAATCAACCCGGCGGCGGGCGGCGCCGCGTCGCGACCGGTCCGCCGCGACGCGGCCGCCACGCACGCGGCCCTGCTGGATGCCGCCGGCGAACTGCTGGTCGCACGGGGGCCGGCGTTCGTCGTGGCGGATCTCGCGCGCCAGGCCGGGACGTCGACGGCGACGGCGTACCGCCACTTTCCCGACACGTTCGCCGCGCTGGCGGCCTATCACGACCGGGCGGTCCAGGACCTGCTGGACGCGCTCGTGACGGTCCCCCGTGACGTGCCGGCGGAGGAGCGGTTCGGACTGGTCTGCCGGCGCTGGGTCGAGCGCGCCGCCAGGTGGGGCCCGGCCCTGGTGCACATCCGGGCGGCCACCGGTTTCCTGCGTCGCCTGCGAGCGGGTGACCCGGCCATCACCCGGCTCTACACCTCGCTGGCGTCGGTCCTCGCGGGGCTGGTCGACGACGAGCTCATACCGGAGCAGCCGATGGAGTACGCCGTGCTGATGTGGATCACGATGTTCGACGAACGAATGATGATCGACCTCAGTGAGGAGCTCGGCTGGGACGAGGCAGAGATCGCGCGGCGGCTGGCCCACTCCCTGCTGCGGGTGCTGCGCCACCCGCCCGCCGACTAGCCACCGACCACCTTGCCGGGGTTCAGCAGGCCGCGCGGGTCGAAGAGGTGCTTGATCGCGATCATCAGGTCGGTGGCCTCGCCGTGCTCGGCCCGCAGGTACTTGCGCTTGGACAGGCCGATGCCGTGCTCCCCGGTCGAGGTGCCACCGAGCGCGAGCGCCCGCTCCACCAGGGCGTCGGAGTACTCGTCCGCCCGCTCGCGGTCGTGCTCGGTCAGCGCGGCGATGCTGTGGACGTTGCCGTCGGCGACGTGACCCGCGATGACGACATCGAGGCGCAGCCGGGCCGCCTGCTCGCCGGTGTACGCGACCATCTCGCTGACCGCCGCGAGGGGTACCGCCGTGTCGGTGATCAGGTAGGTCCGATGTGGATAGAGCGCACGGATCGCCGGGTACAGCTGATGCCGCGCTTCCCACAGGGCCTGCCGGTCGGTCTCGTCCCGGGCCGCGGACACGCTCCTCGCGCCGTGCTCCCGGACGATCTCGTCGATCTCCGCCGCCTCCGGGGCCATCGCCGCGGCGCTCGACGCGTGCAGCTCCACGAACAGCGCCGGCTGTTCCGGGTACCGGCGGTCGAGATAGCGGTTGATGGCCCGCATGCTCAACGCGTCGACCAGCTCCAGCCGCGCCACCGGCAGGGCACTGCCCATGATCGCGTAGGCGGCGTCGACGGCGTCCGGCACGGCCGAGAAGAACACGCGTTGGGTATGCACGTGCGACGGCGTGGGATGCAGGGCGACGGTCAGCTCGGTGATGACGCCGAGCGTGCCGGCCGAGCCGATCAACAGGTCTTTGAGGTCATACCCGCTGCTGGTCTTGCGCACGCCGCGCCCGAGCGCCACCAGCCGGCCGTCGGCGAGCGCCACCTGCAGCGCGGCCACGTTCTGGCGCATGCCGCCGTAGCGCACGGTCGTGGTGCCGCTGGCGTTCGTGGCCGCCATGCCACCGAGGCTCGCGTCGGCGCCGGGGTCCACGGGGAAGAAGAGTCCGTGGTCGCGCACGGCGCGGTTGAGTCCCATGCGTGTGAGGCCTGGCTGGACCACTGCCAGGAAGTCCGGCGGCTGGATCGACACCACGCGGTTCATTCGGGACAGGTTGAGGCTCACCTCGCCGCCCAGCGGCACCACGTGCCCCTCCGCGCTGCTGCCCGCGCCGAACGGGATGACCGCGACGCCGTACTCGGCGGACCACGCCAGGGTCTGCAGCACGTCGTCGACGTGCTCCGCGTAGACGACGGCGGCGGGGCGCCGCACGACGGGGTAGTTCTCGTCGCGCGAGTGCAGATCGAGGTCGGCATCCCGGGTGCTGACCTTCGCACCCAACCGGCGTCGTAGAACCTCGAGCATCGGACCTCCCAGACGAGCGGCAAGGGGCGGGTAGGGAACACAGGCTTGACGGCCGTGACACCCGTTCGTAACCTACCAAACATTCGGACTGTTGCTCCAGACTCGTTTGTCCGGCGCGAAAATGGCGCGGCGTGATCGCCGCGGTTCCTAGAAACAGGGCACCTCTCGGTCATCATTCGGCGGGTTTCGCCGTGTTCACCCGGCGGCGGGACACCGCCACGGAAGGAGTGCCGATGCGGCAGCGGATCGGCGGTGCTCTCGTCCTCACGACGGTCGCCGCCATGACTTTTGGTTGCTCGAACAATGTGGACGGTCCCGGTGCGTCGGACAGCGGGCCGTTCAAGCTCGGCGTCGTCCTGGAGGTGACCGGCGCCGCGGCCAGCATCGGCGTCGGCGAACGCAACGCGGTCGAGCTCGCCGTCGACCGGGTCAACGCCGAGGGTGGCGTCAACGGCCGCCAGGTCAAGGCCATCATCCTCGACGCGCAGAGCCGGGAGGACCAGGCCGCCAAGTACGCCAGCCAGCTGGTCGACCAGGACCGGGTCCATGTGCTCATCGGCAGCACCCGCAGCGGCCCGTCGCTGGCGATGCGCCCGATCGCCGAACGGGCCGGCGTGCCCATGATCTCGCTGGCCGCGGCCGAGCGCGTCATCAAGGACTCCAGGTGGGTGTTCAAGACCCCGCCGTCCGACCGGGTCGTGGTGGCCCAGCTCGCCGACTTCCTCGCCGCGCAGGGCTACCGGCGCGTCGGACTCCTGCGCGACTCGTCCGCCTTCGGCGAAGGCGTGCGCGAGGAGCTCGACAGCGCCGGGAAGGCCAAGGGCATCACCGTCGTCGCGGAGGAGAAGTTCGACCCGACCGCCACACAGTTCTCCGGCGAACTGGTGCGCCTGCGCGCCGCCGACGCGCAGGCCAACATCATCTGGGGCTCGGCCGCCGCACCGGCCCTGGCCACCAAGGCCTACCGGGAGCTCGGCATCACCGCCCCGCTGCTGTCCAGCTACGGCGTGGCCAGCGCCTCGTTCCTCAGCACCGCCGGCGCCGCCGCCGACGGGATGGTGCTCAACGGCAACAAGGTGCTGGTCTACGACCAGCTCGCCGCGGACGACCCGCAGCGCGCACCGATCGCCGCGTTCGTCGAGGCCTACCGTGCCAAGTTCGGGGCACCACCCTCACCGTTCGCCGGGTACGCGTGGGACGCCGTCCTGCTCGCGGTCGACGCGGCGAAGCGTGGCGGCACACAACCGGAGCAGATCCGCCAGCAGCTGGAGACCTCCACCGACTACGTCGGGGTGACCGGAGCCTTCACCTTCTCGGCGGCCGAGCACTCCGGTCTTCCCGTCTCGCCGCTGGTCCTGCTCGACGTGCGGGCCGGAGCGTTCGTGCTGCGGCGGTCGTCGTGACCGACCTGATGCAGCTGCTCACCGCCGGCGTCTCGCAAGGCGCGGCGTACGGGCTCGTGGCTGCCAGCTTCGTCGCGGTGTTCGCCGTGACCGGCGTCGTGAGCCTCGTTCAGGGCCAGTTCGCGGCGATCGCCGCCTTCGTCGCGATCGCACTGACCGGTCGCGGGGTGCCGCTGGTCGTCGCCGGCGCACTGGCACTCGTCGCCGTCGCCGCCCTCGCGTGGCTCATCGAGCGCGGCGTGCTCGCGGGCCGGTACGACGCCGCGCCGGTGACCCACCTGGTCACCACGCTGGGTGTCCTGGTCGCCCTGCAGGGTGCGGTCCTGCTGGTGTGGGGCCCCGAGCATCGGGGGCTGAGCCCGGTGGTGGACGGGACGTTCACGCTCGGCGGGGTCGTGGTCCGGTGGCAGGATCTGGTGATCGTCGCCGCGGCCGGCCTGGTCGGGGTGGTGCTGTGGGCCTTCCTGACCCGCACCACCACCGGCCGGGCGGTGGTGGCGTCCTCGCAGCAGCCGACCGCCGCCCGGCTGCTCGGTATCCCCCAGGCCCGGATGTACCGGCTCGCGTTCTGCGTCGGCGCGCTGGTGGCCGGCGTCGCGGGCCTGGTCGTCAGCCCCGTCTACCTGACCGGTTGGGACACCGGCCTGAGCCTGGGCCTCAAGGGTTTCGTCGCCGCCAGCGTCGTCGGTCTCGTGTCGCTGCCCGGCGCGGTGCTGGCCGGCATCCTGCTGGGCCTGCTGGAAAGCCTCGCCGCCGGGTACATCGACACCGGCACGAAGGAAGTCGTCGCCTACCTGGTCCTGCTGACCGTCCTCATCGTGAACGCGGAAGGGAGGCGCCGTGCACCCGCGCTGCGCGTCTGAGCCCCCCGCCACCGGCACGGCGCACCGCCGGTCGGCCCTGAACCGCAGCCGCCTGATGTGGGCGACGGCGGCGCTCGGCGGCGTGATGGTGCTGCCCCTGGTCGCCTCCGACCGGTGGGTGACGGTCGGCCTGTATGCCGGCATCTACGCGTTCGTCGCGATCGGCCTTGCCGCGCTGGTCGGCACGGCCGGTCAGGTCAGCGTCGGGCAGGCCGGCTTCTTCGCGGTGGGCGGCTACACGGCGGCGATCCTGGTCACCCGGTACGGCTGGGGCCAGGCGATCTCGGCGGTGGCGGCCGTGGTGGTGACCGCGGCGATCGCGGCGATCGTCGGCCTGCCGCTGCTGCGCCTTCGCGGTCACTACCTCACCCTGGCCACGCTCGCGTTCGCGGTGATCGTGGCCGTGCTCGCCAACGAGTGGAGCGTCACCGGCGGCAACAGCGGCATCTACGGGGTGCCCCGGCCGGTCATCGGCCGGCACGGCCTGTTCCTGCCCAGCGACTACTACTGGTTGGTGTGGCCGCTGGTCTTCCTGGCCGCGCTGGTGGTGGACAACATGCTGCGCGGCCGCGCCGGGCGGGCCCTGCGGGCGGCCCGGGACGCGCCGGTCGCCGCCGCGACGGCAGGGGTCCGGGCGGAACGGCTGAGCTGGCGACTGTTCGTCGTCGCCGCCGGGCTCGGCGGGGTCTCCGGCGTGCTCTACGTGTACTGGGTCGGCATCGTCACGCCGGAGTCGGCCGGGGTCATGCTGAGCGTGCAGTTCCTGCTCATGGCCGTGCTCGGGGGTGCCTCCGTCTGGGGTGCGGTCGCCGGTGCGGTGTTCGTGCAGCTGCTCGACCAGACCCTGGTGACCCTGGTACCGCTGGCGCTGCCCGAGGCCAGCGGCGAGTACCAGCTCATCGGGCTCGGCCTCGTGCTCGCCGCGACCATGCGCTGGGCCCCGCAGGGCATCACCGGCCTGCTGCGCCGCCGGCCGCGACCCCGGCCGTCGACTGTGGGCGTTGCGCCCCCGGACGCGGCCGGCCTGGTGGGTTCCGGCGCCGACCACGTCGAGACCGGCGGACCGGCCGGGCCAGCCGGACCGGCGCTGCGGGTGCACGAGGTCACCAAGCGGTTCGGTGGTGTCACCGCCGTCGACCGCATGAGCCTGGAGGTGTATCCCGGCGAGGTCGTCGGGCTGATCGGCCCCAACGGCGCCGGCAAGACGACCCTGTTCAACGCCGTCACCGGAGTGGTGGCACCGGACCACGGCACCGTGACGATCGCCGGGCGGCGGATGCCCGGCGGCCGGCCGCACACGCTGCCAGCCGCCGGCGGAGGCCGGACGTTTCAGAACCTGGAGCTGTTCACGTCGATGGGCGCGCTGGAGAACGTCATGGTGGGATGCCACCGGCTCGGCCGCGCCGGCTTCGCCGCCGCCGGAATGTACCTGCCCGGGCGGCGGGAGGAGGCCATGCTCGCCGCGCGTGCCGGTCGTGCCCTGGCGGACATCGGCTTCGCCGACGACCCGGACCGGCCGGTCGCCGACCTGGCGTTCGGCGGGCAGCGCCTGGTCGAGATCGCGCGGGCGTTGGCCGCCGGACCACGCCTGCTGCTGCTCGACGAGCCGATGGCCGGTTTGAGCATGACGGAACGCCGGTCGCTGGCGGCGCTGCTGCGCCGGCTGCGGGCCCAGCGGGTGGCCATCCTACTGGTGGAGCACGACGTGCAGGCGGTGATGAGCCTGTGCGACCGGGTCGTGGTCATGGACCGGGGTCGCCTGCTCGCCGCCGGGACACCGGCCGAGGTGGCGGCCGACCCCGAGGTCGTCCGGGCCTACCTGGGTGACGTCGCGGCGACGGGACCGGTCCGGTGACCGCGCTGTCGGTGGCCGCGCTGAGCAGCGGCTACGGCTCGCTCGCCGTCCTCCGCGATATCAGTCTCACGGTGCCCGCCGGCGGCTGGGTCGCCGTGCTGGGCGCGAACGGCGCCGGGAAGTCCACCCTGCTGCGGACCATCAGCGGGCTCGTGCCGGTGACCAGCGGACGGGTCACCGTCGACGGTCGCGACGTCGGCGGGCAACCGCCGGAGCGCATGGCCCGGCTCGGCATCGGTCATGTGCCGGAGAACCGGCTGGTGTTCCCGCGCCTCAGCGTCGCGGACAACCTCGGCCTCGGCGGCTACATCCACCGCCGCCGGCGAGCTGAGCTGGCGGAGCGGCTCGAGCGCGTGTACGGACTGTTTCCGGCCCTGTCCGCCCGCCCGAAGCAGCTCGCCGGCACCCTGTCCGGCGGTGAGCAGCAGATGCTCGCCGTCGGCCGGGCGCTCATGACCGGGCCCACGATCCTCATGCTCGACGAGCCCAGCATCGGACTGGCCCCGCGCGTCACGGGCCAGATCTTCGACGCGCTGGCGCAACTGCGCGCCACCTCGGCGGTGGGGATCCTGCTGGTCGAACAGAACGCCGCGCTGGCGTTGGCCTACAGCGACTACGCCTACGTCCTGGAGCACGGGCAGGTCACCGTCGAGGGCTCCGCCGCGCAACTGCGCGACGACCCCAGGGTGCGCGCCGCATACCTGGGCGGCGTCGCCGCCGAATCCTGAAGTTTTTCGCCGCACCACGAGACCAGCAAAGGGAGCGACATGCTCAGCAGCACCCCGGACGAACTGTACGAACGCCACCGCGATCTGCTGCGCCGCGCGCAGGACGCCGTGGCGGCGCGGGAGTTCTGGACACCGTACCCGGAAGGGCCAGGCGACGCGGCATACGGCACCGACGCGGCCGCTGCCGGCGAACGCGCCTTCGAGCAGCTCATCGGCCGGGACTTCGCGATCGAGGTGCCGGGAGCCGCCGGCCGGATCAGCCCCGAGCGGTCGCCGTACGGCCTGGCCCTGGACGTGAGCTATCCGCGCTCCACGGTGGACGCCCTGGTCGCCGCCGCGCGCGCGGCCATGCCCGCGTGGCGCGAGGTCGGGCCGCACGGTCGTGCCGGCGTCGCCGCGGAGATCCTGACCCGGCTCAACGCCAGGAGCTTCGAGATCGCCCAAGCCGTGCGGCACACCACGGGTCAGCCGTTCATGATGGCCTTCCAGGCCGGCGGCCCGCACGCCCAGGACCGGGGCCTGGAGGCCACCGCGGTCGCCCTGACCGAGTCCACCCGCTTTCCGGCGGTGGCGAACTGGGAGAAACCACACCGCGGGGCGCCGATCCGGCTGCACAAGACCTTCACGGTCGTGCCACGCGGCGTGTCGCTGGTCATCGGCTGCAACACGTTCCCGACCTGGAACAGCTACCCGGGCCTGTTCGCCAGCCTCGTCGCCGGCAACCCGGTCATCGTCAAGCCGCACCCGCGGGCGATCCTGCCGCTGGCGATCACCGTGCAGACGGCACGGGAGGTGCTGGCCGGCGCCGGACTCGACCCCAACCTGGTCACGCTCGCGGTCGAGGAGCCGGGCGACGGCATCGCCGCGACACTGGCCACCCACCCGGCCGTCCGGGTCGTCGACTTCACCGGGTCCCGGGCGTTCGGCGACTGGCTGGAGGCCAACGCCCGGCACGCCGTGGTGTACACCGAGAAGGCCGGCCTGAACACCGTCGTCCTCGACTCGACCGACGACTACCCCGGACTGCTGCGCAACCTGGCCACCTCGCTGTCGCTCTACAGCGGCCAGATGTGCACGACCCCGCAGAACCTTCTGGTCCCGCTGGCCGGCATCAGCACGCCGGCCGGCGCACGTACCCCGGACGAGTTCGCCGCCGACCTCGGCGCCGCGATCGACCGCCTGCTCGGCGACGACCGCCGGGCGGCGGCGATCCTCGGCGCCATCGTCAACGATGAGGTGCTGGCCCGCGTCGACGAGGCCGGCACCCACGGCCGGGTCGTCCGCGCCGCCGACCCGATGGTCGATCCGGACAACCCGAAGGCCATCCTACGCACGCCGCTGGTGCTCCGCCTTGATGCCGACGCCGAGTCCGTCTACAGCCGGGAGTGGTTCGGTCCGATCTCGTTCGTCGTCGCCACCGCGTCGACCACGCACAGCCTGGAGCTGTTCCGTACCTCGGTGACGCACCACGGCGCCATCGCCGCCGCCGTGTACAGCACGTCCGAGGAGATCCTCGTCGCGGCCCGGCAGGCGGCCCTCGACTGCGGCGTGCACCTGTCGGAGAACCTCACCGGCGGCGTCCTCGTCAACCAGAACGCCGCGTTCAGCGACCTGCACGGTACCGCCGCCAACCCGGCCGCGACAGCGACGCTCGCCGACGCGGCGTTCGTCACCGGCCGCTTCTCGGTCCTCGAGTCCCGCCGGCACGTGTGATTCGGAGGTCGGCGTCAAACCTGCGTGCCCGAACGTGATGACGGGGGTCAGCCGGAGTGTGGATCGAGTGGCCGGGCGGTGAGGCGGTCGCGGCGCCTCACCGCCCGACAATCCGCCGGCGGTGTTGCCTTTCCGACGGGCCCGCGGGAGTGCTGATGGTGTGCCCGCCGCCGCAGCAGCGAGGCTGGCGGGTTCGTGATTTCCCACAACGCATCAGGACACCAACGCTCCACATCGGACACGCGGCAGATGCAACACCGCACCCGTATCCCTGTCAGCCCTCACCAAGACCCGGTCTACGCTGCGAGGCATGTCGACGCCGACTGATGCCGTGTGGGACCTGCTTGACCGGATACCACCGGCGAACCGCACGGGTCGGGGTGCGGCCCGCACCATCGCCCGTGAGCTGGCCCGACTGCCAGTCCCGCGGATCGTCGAGTTTCACCGCGGCGTCGTGGAACTGGGCAACCGCGCCCTGACCTGGCGGCTGTGGGAGGCGGCCGACATCATCCACCGGGCGCCGTGCTCAGAAGACACGTTCATGGACTTTCGGATGTGGCTGATCGTCGAGGGCAGGGAGGTGTTCGAGGCGGCCGTCACCGACCCGGACTCGCTGGCCGGGCATCCGCCGATCCGCGCGCTGGCCGCCAAGCCGGCCGGCACATGGACCAACGACGACTTCCCGAACCTGCAGGATCTGCCGGGCGTCGGAGAGATGGCGTTCGGCCTGGTTCTCCAGAAGCTCAACCCGAGCATGGCGGAGCGCGTCGAGTTTCCCGAAGAACTCGATAGGCGACCTCGGGGGATCCCGACGACCCGCACCTGCCACGATTCGGCGAGGAACCCGAGGTCAGTCGGCGCTGTGCCCGCCTGGTTCGACGTTTCTCATAGACCGTCGCCCTGCGCCGCTGCTCGGACTTGCCAGGTACTGCATCGGCGGTACGCGGGCCCCGGCTGCGGCGACCGCGGTATGTGCGGTCACCGTGGTTGGCCGACGACGTGGAACAGGCCTGTTGGCGACAGTGGAGGCGTTCTGCTCCACCGTTGCGATGAAGGGACCCTGTTTCGTGTCTGTTCTGGCACGCTGGTGCGTCAGGCACCGCAAGACGGTACTCGCCGGTTGGCTGCTGATGGTGGTGGGCCTGCTCGCCCTGGTGATGGTCGGCGGGACGGCGTTCAAGACCTCTGCCGAGATGCCCGACAGCGAGTCGTCGAAGGCGTACGCGTTGCTCGCCCGGATGTCCGGTGGTGGCGGGGAGGCGACGACCACAGGCAAAATTGCGTGGCACGCGACGGCTGGTTCGGTGACGTCGGCGCAGGTCCAGCAGGAGATCGGCGGTCTGCTGGACGAGGTCGGGAAGCAGCCCGGTGTGGTCTCCGTGGTGAGTCCGTACAGCGAGGCCGGCGCACGGCAGGTGGCGGCGTCGGCCGACACGGCGTACGCCCAGGTGATCCTGCGGTCCGACGCGGATGTCGGAGGCGTCGAGAGCGTCCTGGACAACGCGCAGCTTCGTGAAGTGGAGCTGACCTACGGCGGCACCGCGTTCGATCACCAGCCGGAGCCGAGCCACGGCGGTGAGGCGGTCGGCCTGATCGTTGCGCTGGTGCTGCTGATGCTGATGTTCCGGTCGTGGTGGGCGTCGTGGCTGCCGCTCGTCACCGGGATCGTCGGTGTGGTCGTGTCGCTGCTGCTGGTGGCGGTCGGCTCGCACGTCGTCACGCTGGACTCGACCTCGATCACGATGGCGTCGATGATGGGTCTGGCCGTCGGCATCGACTACGCGCTGTTCATCGTCAACCGCACCCGCAAGGGGCTGCTCGCCGGTCAGTCGGTCGCCGACGCGGTGGCCCACGCGGTCGACACCTCCGGCCGGGCGGTCGTCTTCGCCGGGCTGACGGTCATCGTGGCGCTGGCCGGGATTCGGGTCGTCGGCATGGGGGTGCTCACCGGCATGGGCGAGGCCGCCGCGGTGACGGTGGCGTGCACGGTGCTGGCCGCGTTGACGCTGCTGCCGGCGTTGATGGGGCAGCTGGGGGTGAAGGTGCTCTCGAAGCGGCAGCGCGCGCAGCTGGCCGAGGGCGTCGTCGAGGGTGTCGTCGGGCACCACCGGCCGGGCGGCCTCGCTGCCGGCTGGGCTCGGTTCGTCCAGCGGGCGCCGTGGCTGGTGGTGCCGCTCGCGCTGGCGGTGGTGGTGGTGCTCGCGGCGCCGGTACTGCAGATGCGCGTGGGCGACGCGGACGCGAGCAGCGACCCGTCCGGGTCGCGGTCGCACCGGTACGCGGTGATGACGTCGTCCGCGTTCGGCTCGGGCTTCGACAACCCGCTCGTCGTCGCGGCCAGCACCCCCGACGCTCCGTCGCAGCAGGCGTTCGCGGAGCTGGCCGGCCGAATGGCCGCGGTGCCGGGTGTGGTGTCGGTGACTCCGGTGAGCGCGTCGGCGGACGGCACGGTCGGTACGGTGACCGTCATTCCCGCCAGCAGCGCGCAGGCCGCGGAGACGGCGGAGCTCATCGAGCGTCTGCGTGGCGACGTGATCCCGTCCGCCGAAGCCGGGACCGGCCTGCGTGCGTACGTCGGCGGGAAGGCCGCCTCGAGCCAGGACCTGGCCGACGCCCTGCTGGGCAGGCTTCCGCTGTACCTGGGCATCATCGCGGTGCTCGGGTTCCTGCTGCTGGCGGTGGCGTTCCGCAGCTTCCTGGTGCCGCTGGTGGGGGCGCTGAGCAACATCACGAGCATCCTCGTCGGCCTCGGCGCCATCACGGCCGTGTTCCAGTTCGGCTGGGGCAGTGAGCTGATGCGGGTCGGCTCCGGCGCGCCGATCATGTACATCGTCCCGGTGATGATCGTCGGGATCGTGTTCGGCCTGTCGATGGACTACCAGGTGTTCCTGGTCAGCCGGATGCACGAGGAGTGGACACACACCGGCGACAACCGCCGGGCCGTGCGGGTCGGCGTCACCGAG
The DNA here is from genome assembly GCF_022095675.1 of Dactylosporangium sp. AC04546. Taxonomy (GTDB): domain Bacteria; phylum Actinomycetota; class Actinomycetes; order Mycobacteriales; family Micromonosporaceae; genus Dactylosporangium. Next base: position 70,265 of record NZ_JAHYSG010000027.1, read on the forward strand.
ACGGGCCGGGTCATCGCCACCGCTGCGCTGATCATGGTCGGTGTGTTCGCCTCCTTCGCGTTCGGCGGGCAGCGGATCGTCTCCGCCATCGGTGTCGGCCTGGCGGTCGCCGTGCTGATCGACGCCTTCGTCGTGCGACTGACCCTCATCCCGGCGCTGATGACGGTGCTCGGCCCGCGCAACTGGTGGTATCCGCGCTGGGCGCAGAAGATCACGCCGCGGGTGGCGGTCGAGGGAACCCCGCAGGCGCAGCCGGCACCGGAGCGGGAGCCGGTCACGGTCGGATGAGTCCAGTGCGGGGTGCCCGGGCGTGCCGGTGTCCGGGCACCCTGCCGCCGGCGGATGATGGGACTGACCGTACGACCAGGGAAGGAAGGCATCGCACGTGACGATCCGCGTCCTCCTCGCCGACGACCAGGCGCTCCTCCGGGCCACCTTCCGGCTGCTGCTGGACGCCGCCCCGGACATCGAGGTCGTCGCCGAGGCCTCGACCGGCGACGAGGCCGTCGCGGAGGCGTTGCGGACCGGCCCTGACGTGGTCCTGATGGACATCCGGATGCCAGGCAGCGACGGTATCGCCGCCACCGGTCGGATCGCCGGGGCGCAGCGCCTGGCCGGCACCCGGGTCCTCGTCCTCACCACGTTCGAGACCGACGAGCACGTCCTGGCCGCGCTGCGCGCCGGGGCCAGCGGCTTCCTCGGCAAGGGGGTCGACCCCGCCGACCTCCTGCAGGCGATCCGCACCGTCGCCGCGGGCGAGTCGCTGCTGTCACCGGCCGCGACGACCGCACTGATCGGCCGGTTCCTCGCGGTCCCGGACCAGTCCACCGCCAGCGCCGACGCCCGGCTGGACGAGCTCACCACCCGGGAGCGGGAGATCGTCGCGCTGGCCGGCACGGGACTGTCGAACGACGAGATCGGCCGGCGGCTGTCGATCAGCGCCGCGACCGCCAAGACACATGTCAACCGCGCCATGATGAAGATCGGCGCGCGTGACCGCGCCCAGCTCGTGGTGTTCGCCTACGAGACGGGTCTCGTCACACCGGGGTGGAGCTGACCGTGCGGTGGTGGCGGGCCGTCGGGCTCTCGCTGGTCGTCACGCTGATCGGGATGGCGGAGATCGCCTACGGCCACGGCCCCGGATTGTTCAAGCCGACGATTGCCCAGCTCGCGCTCGTGCTGGTCGGGGCCGGGGCGCTGCTCGTGCGGCAGCGCTACCCCCGCGCGGTCGTGGCCGTCACGGTCCTGTGCGGGGCGGCCCTGCCGGCGTTTCCGCCGCACCTCGTGCTGGCGGACGTGCCGGCCATGGTGGCGCTGTACACCCTCGCACTGCAGGCCGGACGACGTACCGCGGCAGCGTACGGAGCCGTCGCCGTAGTGCTGCTGACCGGCAGTTCCATGTGGTGGCTTCCGGGGCATCTCTTCGACATCCGCAACGTGCTGCCGCTGAACTACGTCGTGGCCGCGGTCGCGATCGGCGACTCGGTGCGCAACCAGCGCAAGCTGCTGGCTCAGGAACGCCGGCGGGCGGCCGAGGCCGAACGGGACCGTGCGGCGGAAGCCCGGCGGCAGGTCCGCGAGGAGCGCGTCCGTATCGCTCGCGACCTCCACGACGTCGTCGCCCACCACATCACGCTGGTCAACGCACAGGCCGGCGTCGCGCACCACCTGCTGCGCACCGACCCGGACCGCGCGTACCAGGCGCTGGCCGGCATCAAGGACACCAGCCGGGTAGCTCTCGACGAGCTACGGGCGACCGTCGGCCTGCTGCGGGCCGACGACGAGCCGGACAACCGCCAGCCCGCACCCACCTTCGCCGGGCTCGACGCGTTACTGGACGGATTCCGCCAGGCCGGGCTCGACGTCCGCGTGACCCGCGCCGGCGCCCCGCGACCGCTCACCGGCACCGCCGACCTCGCGGCCTACCGGATCGTGCAGGAGGCGCTGACCAACGCCCGCAAGCACGGTGGCGGGGGAACGGTGGACCTGGACCTCACGTACAGCGGCGACACCCTTGACGTCACGCTCACCAATCCGGCGCAGCCGGGCGTGCGTGGGCCGGGCACGGGCCACGGCATGATCGGCATGCGGGAACGCGCCGAGTCAGCCGGCGGCCGGTTCACGGCCGGCGCGACCACCGGGACGTTTGTCGTTCAGGTCAGCCTGCCGCTGGCGGCGGGGTCCGAAACCACACGCTGACTGAGCAGGCAGCACCGTCAGTGCCTCGACCTGGGCAAACGCCGGGATCGAGGGCTGAGAGCCGGGGCGGGTCGTAGCGAGGGCCGCGGCGGCGCTTGCCGTGGTCATGGCGGCGGGCGGGTCGGTGCCTCGGCTCAGCTCCGCCGCGAACACGCCACAGTAGGTGTCGCCGGCACCGGTGGTGTCCACAGCCGTGACGTCAAACGAGGGCACGTGCAGCCGGGTGCCGTCGCGCCGCTGGAGCAGGCTGCCTCGCGGGCCCAGCGTGACCACGACCGTGGGCACGCGGTCGAGCAGGGGCCCGTAGATCTCGGCCTCGTGCTGGTTGACGACCAGAACGTCGACGCAGGCCCACAGCTCGTCGGGCAGGTCGAGCGCTGGGGCGGCGTTGAGTACAAGCAGCGCGCCCTCGTGCCGGGCGGCGGCGGCGTCGAGCACGCGGGCCGGCGGTGTCTCGAGCTGGCAGAGCAGCACGTCGGCGGAGCGGATCGCCGTGCGGTCGGCCTTGCTGAGGGGTGCGTCCGTGCTGTTCACCCCGGACGCCACCACGATCGAGTTCTCGCCGTGGCTGTCGACCATCACCACGGCGCTGCCGGTGGGAGCGCCGGTGGTGGCTGTCAGACGTAGGTCGAGCAGAGGGTCGGTGAGCAGGGTGGCGACCTGCTCACCGGCTTGGTCGGCGCCGATCGAGCCGATGAACGTGGTCGCCGCGCCGCCCGCCCGGGCCGCCGCCAGCGCCTGGTTGGCGCCCTTGCCGCCGCAGCAGACGGTGGCGGCCGACGCCAGCACCGTCTCGCCGGGCCGGGGCAGCTCGGCCACCCGCAGGATCGTGTCGAGGTTGACACTGCCGACCACAGCAACCTGTCCCTGAGCCACCCGATCCTCGTTTCGGTCATGTAAACGATTGCATGAAGACCACCGGTCGTCTGTGAAGCAGATGGTAGGGAGCGTGCTTAGCGATGTAAAGGATTACATCAAGGTCTTGCGGGCTTGGATGGCTGTGTGCCAGAGTCACCGGCATCCCCAGAGGAGCGGCCCGGATGACAGGGCCGTAGCCCACGGATGTGACGAGGCGAGAGAAGAGCCATGACACGACATGCAGAGATCGTGGGCGGCGGCATCGGCGGCCTGGGCCTGGCGAACTGCCTGGCCCAGCGCGGATGGACGGTGCAGCTCCACGAGCGGGGCGCCGAGATCCGCGAGGTCGGCGCGGGGCTCTACCTGCGGAACAACCCGTTGTCGGTGCTGGAGAAACTCGGACTGTTCGGCGCGGTCGCCAAGACCGGCCTTCCGCTCGACATCGAGCGCCGTTGCGACCGCCACGGCCGCACCCGGCACCAGCAGCGCAGCGTCGGCGACCAGCGGATGTGGGCGCTGCGGCGGGAAGACCTCATCCGCGCCCTCGAGAAGGGCGCCCGCGACGCCGGCGTCGTCATCCGCACGAACTCGAAGATCGTCCAGGCGACCGGCGACGGCACGGTCGTGTCCGAGGACGGCAGCACCTTCCGGGGCGACCTCGTGGTCGGGGCGGACGGTTACCACTCCTCCGTCCGCAAGAGCCTGAACCTGACCAAGACGTACCGGCAGCTGCCGAGCGTGGCGACCCGGTACATCATTCCGGGCCGCGAGTTCGAGCCGATCGCGCGCACGACCATGCACTGGTCGGGCCGGCGGCGCGTCGGCGTCACGCCGACCAGCAGCGACGCCACGTACATCTTCCTGATCTCACCCGAGGACGACGCCGAGGGCGTGTCGTACCCGATCGACGTGGTGAGCTGGAGCTCGAGCTTCCCGGCGCTGACCGGACTCTTCCAGAGGATCGCCGAAACGCCGAGCGAGCCGCTCCAGCACAACTACATGGTCGTGGAGGCCACGAGGTGGTCGTCCGGCTCGGCCGCCATTCTCGGCGACGCTGCGCACGGGCTGCCCCCGCTGCTCGGGCAGGGCGCCGGGCTCGCGCTCTCCAACGCCTGGGCGCTCGCGCACACGCTCGACCAGGTGCCAGCCGTGCCCGACGCCCTGGCCCGCTGGGAGCGGACCTACCGCAACTACGCCGATCTGACCCAGAAGTGGTCGGTGCGACTCGACACCCTGACCTGGAAGTGGCCCACCCCGCTGCTCGCCGCCCGCGAGCCGGTGCTGCACGCGATCCAGACCCTGCCGTGGTGGGAGCGGGAGATGCACATCGCTGACCGCTTCCCGATCGCTGCCTGAAAGGGACATTCGTGATGGCTGGTAACGCTTCGCCGCAGTTGGTGAACGAGGTGGAGTCGACGGGCTTCCAATGCCGGGGCGCCAGCGCGAGCTACGGCGGCGGCAGCGGCGCGCCGATCTTCGAGGGCGTCGACTTCGATGTCCAACCAGGGGAGTTCGTCTCCCTGCTCGGCGGCTCCGGCGTGGGCAAGACCACGCTCCTGCGCGTCCTTGGGGGACTGCACCCGGCCGGCAAGGGCTCGGAGGTCCGGTTCGCCGGGCGGCCGGTGACCGGGCCACCCGACCGGGTCGTCATGGTCTTTCAGAACTACGCCGCCTCGCTGCTGCCGTGGCGCACCGTCGAGAGCAACGTACGGCTCGGGTTGGAGCGCAAGGTCGACAAGGCGGAGCAGCACCGCCGGGCCGGGCGGGCGCTGGAGATGGTCGGCCTGGCGAAGAACGCGCACTACTACCCGAGGCAGCTGTCGGGGGGCATGCAGCAACGCGTGCAGATCGCCCGCGCGCTGGTGATGAATCCGGATGCGCTGCTGATGGACGAGCCGTTCGGCGCGCTCGACGCGATCACCAAGGCCACGCTGCAGGACGCCCTGCTCGAGATCCAGCGGCAGACCAGCATGACCGTCGTCTTCGTCACGCACGACCTCGACGAGGCCATCTATCTGAGCGACCGCATCATCGTGCTGTCCGGCTCGCCCGCCGGCGTGGCCCGCAACCTGCGGGTCGACCTGCCGCGCGACCGTGACCAGGTGAGCACCAAGGCCGAGCCGCGCTACCTGGAGCTGCGGCAGGAGATCTACAACGTCATGCACAGCTCCAGCGGCAGGGCGGCCGGGTCGTGACCGCGCCGAGCACCCGCGCCGCGCTGCTGGCGCCCAGGGTGAACCTGCCGGGCCTGATCACCGCGGCCGGGCTGCTGGCGGCGTGGCAGGCGCTGGTCAGCACCGGCGTGATCACGTTCGTGTTCCTGCCCGGACCGCTGGCCATCGCCGGCAAGTTGCCCACGCTGCTCGGCTCCGCGACGTTCTGGCAGGACTACGGCCACACGCTGACCTACAGCCTGGCCGGCTGGGGGCTGGGCGCGGCCGTCGGCATCGTGGTGGGCAGCGTCATCGGCATCAGCAAGGCGCTGCGGCAGTGGACCACCACCAGTCTGACGGTGCTGCGGCTGATCCCGGCCATCGCGCTGCTGCCGATCGCCGCGCTGATCTTCGGGCTCTCCGCCGACCTCGAGCTCGCCGTCGTCACGTACGTCGCCACGTGGCCCGTGCTGGTCAGCACGGCCGGCGGCATCGAGAAGGTCGACCCGCTGCTGCGCGACGTGGCCCGCACACTGCGGATCAGCCGGCTTCGTGAGCTGACCCAGGTCGTGGTTCCCTCGGCGATCGGGCCGATCCTGGTCGGCCTGCGGCTGTCGCTCAGCTCGGCGCTGGTCCTCGCGATCGTCAGCGAGATGATCGGCAACCCGGCCGGGCTCGGCAACGCGATCAACATGGCTCGCAACGCCCTCAAGCCCGAGCTCACGTTCTGCTACATCGCCGTCGTCGGAGTGACCGCGGTCGCGCTCAACGGCATCTTCAACGCCCTCAGCCGCGTGCTCGCGCCCGGGGGAGGTCAGCGGTGACTGTACTGAAATGGGCCCGCGGGCTCGTGCCGCTCGCCGTCGGCCTGCTGCTGTGGCAGGTGTTCGGCCGCGACGACTCGCTCTACTTCCCCCGGCCCTCCGCCTGGTGGACGGCCATCACGCGGCAGTGGGCGGACGGCTCGCTGCTGCGCGACACCGCGGCGACGACCGGCCGGTTCCTGCTGGCCCTCATCATCGCCACCGTGGTCGGCGCGCTCATCGGCTTCGCGATGGCCGAGCACCGCGGCGTCGACCGGTCGCTCAACCCGACCTTCGAGTTCCTGCGGGTGCTCCCGGCCGCGGTGACCGTCCCGATCTTCGTGCTGATGCTCGGCTACACCAACCAGATGGCCGTCACGGCGATCGTCTTCGCCTCGATGTGGCCGATGATCCTGGCGACCCGCCGGGCCGCCGCCGACATCCCCGAGCTGCTGCGCGACGTCGGGGCCACGCTGCAACTCACGCGTTCGCAGGTGATCCGCAAGATCCTCCTGCCGTCCCTGTTCCCCGCCGTGTTCCTCGCGCTGCGCGTGGCCGGCCCGATCACCTTCGTGGTCACGATCCTGGTCGAGATGCTCACCGGCATCTCCGGCACCGGATCGGCCATGTTCCTCGCCCAGCAGAGCTACCAGTCCGCCACCGTCTACGGCCTGATCTGTGTCGTCGCGGTCATGGCGCTGCTGGTCGACGCCGGGGCCGGCGGGCTCGAACGACTTGCCACCGCCTTCGGCGGCACCCGGCCGCGCCGTCGCGCGGCCTGAGAACCCCCGAATTCCCTTCCGAACAGAGGAATCGATGATGCGTGCTCGCAAACTGGTGACCGCCCTGACTGCCGTCGCGCTCCTCACCGGACTCGCCGCCGGCTGCGGCTCGGACCCGGACGAATCCGGCGCGGACGGCGCGACGAAGATCCGCCTCGTGACGACCAGCCCGACGGTGACGCTGCTGGCCATCTACGCCGCCGACCAGCAGGGCTTCTTCAAGAATCACGGGCTCGACGTCGAGGTGACCTCGGTCAACGACGCGACGACCATCCCGGCGGCCATCGGCAAGCAGTTCGACGTCGGCTGGACCGTGCAGCCGATCGGCATCAACGCGGCGGCCTCGGGAGTCCCGCTGACCATCGTCGGCGGCGGCGAGCGTAACCAGCCCGACAACCAGCAGTTGTTCCTGCTGTCGGCGAAGGGCTCGAAGTACAAGACGGTCGCCGACCTGGCCGGCGCCAAGATCGGCTCGGCCACGCTGGCCGGCGCGAACACCATGCTGGTCAAGGCCACGCTCGACAAGGCCGGCGTCGACCTCAAGTCGGTCCAGTTCGTCCAGGTGGGGTTCTCCGACATGCCCGACCAGCTCGCCGCCGGTGCGGTGGACGTCATCGCGGTGTCGCCGCCCAACTCGCAGATCGCGCTGGACGCGGGCGCCCAGAACCTCGGCGTGTCGCCGTACAACATCATCAGCGAGACCGCCCTGACCACCTTCCTGATGGCCAACACCGGCTGGGCCAAGGAACACGCCGAGGCGCTGGCGGGCATGCGGGCCGCGCTCGACGAGGGCGGCAAGTGGATCAACGACCACCCGGCCGACGCCAAGACCCTGCTCAGCAAGCGCACCGGCCTGGACATCGCCACGGTCGACAAGCTGTCGCTGCAGCTGCCTCGGTACACCTACCAGGATTACTCCGCCCAGGACTTCGTGCCGTGGGTCGAGCTCATGAAGACCTACGGCACGCTCAACAAGAGCACCGACGCGAACCAACTCGTCACCAAGATGCTGGGACAGTGACATGCCGATCTGGGACCGATTCCTCACCGACACCGACAAGGCCGTGCTTGCGCAGAGCGGCCACGGCATCAACCTCGAGATGGGCACGCGGCCGGCACTTCTGGTGATCGACGTCAGTTACGCGTTCACGGGCCACGTCGACGAACCGATCACCGAGTCCGTCAAGACCTGGCACAACTCGTGCGGCAGCTACGGCTGGGCCGCGATCCCCTACATTCAGCAGCTCCTGGCCGCGGCCCGCTCGCGCAACCTGCCGATCTTCTACTCGACCGGCTTCGACCCGCGCCCCGACGGCTTCGGCGAGGGACTGTGGCGCACCGCCCGCCAGGGCGAGCCACCGTCCGTGCCCGGCTACGGACCGCAGGAGATCGTGCGCGAGGTCGCGCCGCAGGAGCGGGACGTCGTGCTCCACAAGCGCTCGCCGAGCGTCCTGTTCGACACGCCGCTCAAGACCTATCTGCGCGACGCCGGCGTGGACACGCTCATCGTCTGCGGCACGACGACCTGCGGGTGCGTACGAGCCACCGTCGTCGACGCCTTCTCGCACGGCATCAACACCGTGGTCGCCGAGGAGGCCTGCTTCGACCGGTTCGAGGCCTCGCACGCCATGGCGCTGTTCGACCTGAACTCCAAGTACGCCGACGTGCTGCCCACACAGACCATCGTCGACCACATCGCGACACTTCCCGCCGACCAGTTCGCGGGCACGATCGCGCCGGCCCTGTGAAGGAGAGTCGTCTCGTGACCCGGTTCATCGTCACCCGGTTCCGCCTGCATGAGCACGACAGCCTGGTTGCCTACCGCGACTGGTCGCTGTCGTACCTGCGGCCCGTCCTGCGCTCGTACCCGTCAGTTGTCTCCTTCATCGACCTCTCGTGGGCCGGGCGGGAGCCGGAGGGCGGCGAGGTCTGGCACGGCTGTGAGCTCATCGAGGTCACCGACTTCGAGCGGTTCGCCCACGACGACAGCACCGGCGAAGGGGCGAAACTGTCGGCGGCCTGGCGCGAGCGGGTGGCGGCCTGGAGCGTCGACCGCCTCGAAGATCTGGAACATCTGGGCGCCGGGCAGATTCTCGCGGAGCACTGAGTGCGCGCCGATGCTGTACGGGGGAAGGAAACGCGCTTAGATGAGTACCTCAGTTGCCGCAGGACGAGGGAAGATGACGCGCAGCACGATCGAGGACGTCGCACGCCTGGCCGGCGTGTCCACGGCAACCGTGTCCCGGGTGCTGAGCGGCAGCCCGTCGGTCAGCCCGGAGACACGCAGCCGGGTCAACGCGGCGGCCGCGGAGCTCGGCTACCGGGTCAACGCCGCGGCGCGGGCGCTGCGGCGCGACCGCACCTCGACGGTGGGCATCGTCGTCCCCGAGCTGGCCAACCCGTTCTTCACCGCACTGGTCGAGCATCTCGAGCAGCGGGTTCAGGGACTCGGTCTGTCGCTGCACCTGAGCAGCTCGCGCAACGACCCGGTGCTGGAGGCGGAACGGGTCCGCTCGTTCCTGGCAGCACGCGTCGAGGTGCTGGTCATCACACCCTGCCACGTGGAGCTCAGCACCCCGATCGTGGACGAGGCGCGCGGCCTCGTCCCGGTGATCCAGCTCGACCAGTTCGCGGACGGAATCCAGACCGACTGGGTCGGGATCGCCGAGGACCTCGGGATGCGGCTCGTCATGGAGCATCTGGCCGCGCAGGGGGTGAAGAGGGTCGCGTATGTCGGCGCCAGACCGTCGGACTCGTCGTCCCGGGCGCGTCACCAGGTGGCCCTCAGGGCTGCCCAGGAGCTGGGGATGGAGCTGCCGGACGACGCCGCGTTGCTGGGCACCTTCAGTGCGGAGTGGGGTCGGCGGGCCGCGAGCCTGATCGCCAGTGGCGGCCTTCCGCAGGCCGTGGCCTGCGGTGCGGATGTGGTGGCGCTCGGCGTGCTGGAGGGCTTCGACGCGCTGGGCATCCGGGTCCCGGAGGACGTGCTGGTGACCGGCTTCGACGACATCCCGCTCTCGTCGCACCCGCGACTGTCGATCACTACGATTCGGCAACCGATCGACGAGATCGCGCAGGCCGCGGCGGCGATGATCGGTGACATCGTCAAGCGCGGCGCTGAGCACGTGGCACAACGAATTTCGTTGCCACCTGAGCTGGTGGTGCGGGACAGCTCGCGCCGGCGCTAACCGCCGAAGCCCTCAGCCAGCGGGATCGACGGGTCGGCCAGGTAGGACTCGAACTGGTCGAGCCAGGCGAGCATGGCGTGTGCCTGGGCGAGCCACAGCTCGAAGACGGCCCGGCGGCCGCGCCAGACGCGGCCGTCGTGGTCAGCCGGCCAATCCTCGAGCCGCTTCTCGATGGCGAGGATGCGGCGGCGGTACCAGGTGCGCTCGTGCCCGATGAGGATCTGGGCCTGCTCGTCGTCGAGCGCGCCGATGGCGATCAGCTTGAGCAGGCTGTCGTCGCGGACACCGTGGTCCGGCTCGGTGTGCAGCAGCCAACGTTCGAGCTCCTCCCGGCCGGCGTCGGTGAGCACGTAGTCGCCCTGCGAGCGCCGGGTCGGGGCCACGCTCTCCACCACCTCGACCAGGCCGGCCTCGGCCATCCGGGTGAGCTCGGCGTAGATCTGGGTCGGCGAGGCCTTCCACAGACGTTCGTAGTCGGAAGCGAAGAACTGGACGATCACGTACGCGTTGCGGGGTAGCCCGCGCATCAGGTGGGTCATGATTGCGTGTTTCAGCGCCACGCGGCGTACCTGCTTTCCTCGCTGAGCCGGCGATGTGCCCGGTGCGTCGCCGCACCGACGGCGAGATCAAACCGTAGACGGACGGCTACGCGCTAGAGGCGCGAGGGGTCGCGACCGATAACGACGCACACTCTTGATTAGTCCGGAACAATACTGCTAAATGATACTCCGGAAATTGAGTATCGAGGTGGGATCGGAGGTGGCCCATGCTGGTGCGCTACATCGCCCGGAGGACAGCGGAGTCCCTGGTCAGCCTGGCCGGAGCTGCCCTTCTCGTGTTCGTCGTGGTGCGGGCCGCACCCGGCGACCCGACCGGCAACCTGCTGGGGCCGCTGGCGACCGACGAGCAGAGGGCGGCCTTGCGCGCGGACCTCGGGCTCGACAAGCCGCTGCTCACCCAGTTCGGCATCTGGATCCGCAACGTGCTGCACGGCGACTTCGGTACCTCGATCTCGCAGAACCGGCCGGTGCTGCCGGTGCTCGGCGAGGCGCTCGGCACCACCTTGATGCTGGCCGGTCTCGCCACCGTCTTCGCGCTGCTGATCGGCCTGGTGCTCGGCAACCTCAGCCGCCGCAGGCCCGCGGCACTGCGGGGCGCGGCGGACGTGACCGAGGCCGTGCTGCTCTCGGCGCCGCAGTACACCGTGGCGCTGATCCTGCTCATCGTCCTGTGCGTCACGATCCCGGTCTTCCCAGCCGGCGGCCTGATCGCCGACGCCGGTCCGGCCGTCCTGCTCAGCCACCTCACGCTTCCCGCGATCGCCCTGGCCCTGCCGCCCGGCGCGATGATCGCCCGGTCGCTCAAGACCGCGCTGGCCGACCCGGGCGTCGCCGAGCTGGCGGCGGCGCTGCAGGCCCGCGGCGTAGCCCCGGCCGCCGTCGCCGCCCACCTGCACCGCAACGCCCTGCCGGCGGTGCTCCCGGTGACCGGCCTGCAGATCGGCACCATGCTCGGCGGCGCCGTCTTCATCGAGACGATCTTCTCGTTGCCAGGGCTGGGCAGCCTCGCGCTGCAGGCCATCGGCCCGCGTGACTACCCCCTGCTGCAGGGCGTGGTGCTGCTCGTGGCCGCCATGTTCATCGGGGTCATGTTCCTGGCCGACGTGATCGCGGCTGCCGTCGACCCCCGGATCCGGAAGGCGGCGGCCCGATGACGGTCACCCGACCCGCGCAGGTCACCTCCACACCTGGCCGGCCCGACCGGTTCCGCCGGCGCACACTCTTCGCGCGGCTCACCCCGGGCGGCCGGCTGGCGCTGATCCTCATTCTCGCCCTCGCCGCCGTCGCGATCATCGGCCCGCTCGTCTCGCACACCGACCCCTATGCGGCCGAGGCCGGCCGTCGCCTGCTGCCGATCGGCTCGGACGGGCACCCGCTCGGCACCGACGCCGAGGGCCGCGACATGCTCACCCGGCTGATGTACGGCATGCGTACCTCGCTGATCGCCGCCGTCACCCCCGTGCTGCTGTCGCTGGTGATCGGCGTCGCGGTCGGCCTCCTGGCCGGGCTCGGCGGCCGCATCGTCAACACGATCGTGATGCGCCTGCTCGACGTCACCTTCGCCTTTCCCGCCGTGCTGCTCGCGCTGTTCCTGGCCACCGCGCTCGGCCAGGGCCTGCGCACCACGATCATCGCGCTGACCGCGGTCTGGATCCCGCCCACCGCGCGCATCGCGGCCGGCGAGATCGCCCGCATCCGCGAGCTCGACTTCGTGACCGTGGCCCGGGTCAGCGGCGCCGGTCCGGTCAGCGTCGCGCTGCGCCAGATCACGCCGGCGATCCTGCCCGGCGTCCTCGCCTGGTCCACCTCGCTGGTGGGCGGGTCGATCGCCATCGTCGGTGGCCTCGGCTTCGTCGGGCTCGGCGCGCCGTCACCGCAGGCCGAGCTCGGCTCGATGATCAAGGACATGCAGTCGGCGGTCTACACCGACGCGGTGCTGGCCCTGCTCCCCGCCCTCGTCACGCTGCTGCTGGCGCTGCTCTTCCCCCTCTTCGGCGACGCGCTCGGACGTGCGCTCGCGGGACGGAGGCCCTCATGACCGCCCTGCTCCAAGCGCGGGACCTCAGCGTCTCGTTCCGCTACGGCACGCGCACGTCACAGGTCGTCCGCGACGTCTCCCTCGACATCGCGGAGCGGTCCGTCCTCGCCGTGCTCGGCGAGAGCGGCAGCGGCAAGACCATGCTCGCCCGCTCGCTGATCGGCCTCGAACCGGCCGGCGCCGAGGTGCGCGGGAGCGTCGAGTTCGCCGGCAGACCGACCCGCCCGGCCAGGCCGGCGGCACGGCGCAAGCTGCTGGGCCGCGAGATCGGCCTGGTGTCGCAGGACCCCGCAGCCTCGCTGGACGCGATGCGCACCGTCGGTGCCCAGCTCGCCGAGGTGCTGCGCCGGCACGAACGGCTCGACCGCCGCACCCGGCGGGACGAGGCCGTGCGGCGCCTGGAACAGGTGCACATCCGCCACCCCGAGCAGGTCGTGCGCAAGTACCCGTCCGAGCTGTCCGGCGGCATGCGCCAGCGCGTCTCGATCGCCCTCGCGCTCTGCGGCCGCCCGCGCCTGCTGGTCGCCGACGAGCCGTCCAGCGCCCTGGACGCGATCGTCGGTGCCCGGGTCGTCGACCTGCTCGACGAGCTACGCCGTACCACCGGCACCTCGATCGTCTTCGTCACCCACGACATCGCGGTGGCCGCCCGGATCGCACACGAGCCGCAGGACCGGGTCGCGGTGATGCTGCACGGCAGGTTCGTCGAGCACGGTCCGGCGGCCGAGGTACTCGTCCGCCCCCGGCACGCCTACACGGCAAGCCTCCTCGCCGGCGAGCCCTCCGCGGCAATCCCACGCGGCGAGCTGGCGACCGTCCCGCGCGAGCTGCGCGACGCCGACTGGGGCCCGCTGCGGCAGGTCGCCGACAACCACTGGGTCTGCGAGGAGGCAGCATGACGATCATCGAGGTCGCCCACCTCACCCAGCGGTTCGGCGCCACCCTGGCGCTCGACGACGTGTCGCTGATGGCCCACGAGGGCAGGACGCTCGGCATCGTCGGTGAGTCCGGCAGCGGCAAGTCCACACTCGTGCGCGCCGTCCTCGGCCTCCAGCGTCCCGACTCGGGCACGCTGCACGTCCTCGGCCGGCCCGTCGACATGGGCCGCCGCATGCCCCGGGACCTCCGCCGGGCCGTACAACTCGTCCCGCAGGACCCGAAGCACACGCTCAACCCCGCACGGACCGTGCGCAGCTCGCTCTGGTTCCACATGGCGGCGCAGGGGATCCCGCGCTCGGAGCGGCAGTCCCGTGCGGCCGACGTCCTCGCGATGGTGGCCCTGACCCCCGAATACCTCCACGCCTACCCCAACGAGCTCTCCGGCGGTCTCGCCCAGCGGATCGCGATCGCGCGGGCACTGCTGGGCGATCCGAAGATCCTCGTCTGTGACGAGGCGGTTTCCGCCCTGGACAAAGGCGTTCAGGCGCAAGTGCTCAACGTGCTCTCCGACCTGCAACGCGAACGCCGGCTCTCGATCGTCTTCGTGAGCCACGACCTCGCCGTCGTCGAGCACATGTCCGACGAGATCACCGTCCTGCGCTCCGGACGGGTGGTCGAGTCCGGACCGACCACCGACATCCTCCGCGACCCCGCGGACCCCTACACAGCAGAACTTCTCGCGGCTCGTCACGCCACCTCCCGGCCTGAAACGGAGCAGTCATGCGTCTTGTAAGAGCGGGCCTCGCCGGCACCGCGCTCGCCACTGTCCTCGCCCTCGCCGCCTGCACGGGCGGCGCCGACGCCGGCTCCTCGGCGAACAGCCAGGTGCTGCGCATCGGCTCGAGCATGCCGTCCTTCCCCAACCTCGACACCGGTGGCATCACCAACGGCGGGTATGAGGGCCAGCGACTGATCGGCAACAACATCTACGACGGCCTCACCCGCTGGGACGTGTCCGACACCTCCCGGCCCCGCAAGATCGGCCCCGGCCTGGCCACCGAGTGGAAGGTCAGCGCCGACAGCACGGTCTACGACTTCACCCTGCGCCAAGGCGTCACGTTCACCGACGACACCCCGTGGAACGCCGACGCGGCGGTCTACAACTTCGAGCGGTACATGAACACGACGCACCCGGCCTACTCCGCCGCGGTGATCGGCAACTACCCGGTGCTGAGCCGGATCAAGTCGGTGGAGAAGACCGGCGACCACGGCCTGCGGATCACCATGAAACAGCCGTACGCCTACCTGGTCGACGATCTCTACAACGTCTACATGGCGAGCCCGACCTCGCTGAAGAACAGCGGTGCCCAGGGCCAGTCGCAGCACCCGGTCGGCAGCGGCCCGTTCAAGTTCAGCTCGATCAACTCCCAGGAGCTCGTGCTCGCCAAGAACGACAAGTGGTGGGGTGGCGCGCCCAAGCTCGACAAGATCACCATCACGCTGCTGCCGGACAACTCGGCCCGCTCCGCCGCACTGCGCGCCAAGCGCGTCGACTGGATCGAGGGTGCCGACCCCGACGACCTCGCGAGCCTGAAGTCGGCCGGCTTCGTCACCACCCAGAAGGAGTTCGACTGGATCTGGGGCTGGGTGCTCGACGTGTCCAAGAAGCCGTTCGACGACGCGAAGGTCCGCCAGGCGCTCAACTACGCCATCGATCGGAAGACCATCGCCGACGACCTGCTGCTCGGCACGGCGGTGCCGGAGACCCAGACCGTGCCGGAGGCCAACCCGGCGTACGACGCGAAGGACAACACCTACACCTACGACCCGGACAAGGCCAGGCAGTTGCTGACCGAGGCCGGCTACCCGAACGGCTTCTCGTTCAGCCTCGGCTACATCTCCTCCGGCTCCGGCACGATGAAGCCCAAGGCCATGAACGAGGCACTCCAATCCCAGCTCGCCAAGGTCGGCGTCAAGGTCAACCTCGTGCCCACCGACTTCTCCGTCATGATCACCTCGATCTGGGTGAACAAGAAGATCCCGGCCGACTGGGGCGGCTACAACGCGCCGTTCAGCATGGGCAACTTCTCGGAGTGGGGCAGCTTCAACTTCGGTTGCGACGGCCAGTCGGTTTCGCACTACTGCAACCCCAACGCCCAGAAGCTGATGGACCAGGCCCAGACCACGGCCGACGACACCGCACGCCTGGGGCTGCTCACCCAGGCGGCCCGCATCATCACCGCTGATGCCCCCTGGCTCTACGTCGTCAACGACACCGCCCCGCGCGCCATGACCAAGTCCGTGACCGGTTTCGAGCAGCCCATGTCCTGGTGGATCAACTTCACCACGATCTCGATGTCCTGATCCGACCGGAGGAAAGGAGACACCCATGGCGGACAAGACCGCTCTGGTCGTCATCGACATGCAGAACGGCTTCTGCTGGCGCCCGGAGGGCGGCCTCCAGGAGAAGATGGGCTGGCCGGCCCTGATCAACGTCCCGGCCGTCGTCGAGCACAACGCGGCCCTGATCGCGGCCGCCCGCGAGCGTGGCGTCCCGGTCGTCTACGTGCGCTACGAGACCCTGCCGGACATGCTCAACGCCATGCGGATCCACCGCGAGGCGGCGGCCGCGGTCGGCCTGCCCGCCGGAACGTCGTTCGCGATGGAGGGCAGCGAGGGCGAGATCGTCGCCGAGATCGCTGCGCAGCCCGGGGACTACGTCGTCAGTAAGACCCGCTGGGACGCCTTTCTCTACACCAACCTGGAGCCGCTGCTGGCCGGCCTCGGTGTGGTCAACCTCGTCATGTCGGGCGTGCTGACCAACGCCTGCGTCGAGACGACGGCCCGTGCCGCCCTGCAGCGCAACTTCCGGGTCTGGGTCGCGAAGGACTGCGTCACCAGCGAGACCGAGCAGCTGCACGAGAACGCCCTGCTGAGCATGAGCAGCCTCGGCGCGGTGATCGCCGACGGCAAGCAGGCCCTCGACGAGGCGACGGCCTGATGTCGCACAGCACCGATTTCTACATCGACGGCGGCTGGGTCGCCCCACTCGGCCCGGACCGCATCGAGGTGGTCAACCCCGCGACCGAGCAGGTCGCGGGGGTGGTCGCCCAGGGCACCGCCGCCGATGTCGACCTCGCCGTCGCGGCCGCCCGCCGCGCTTTCGAAACCTGGGGCCGCACGACCCCGGACGAGCGGATCACCTTCCTGCGCGCGGTGATCGACGGCTATACCGCGCGACTCGACGAGGTCGCGGCCACCATCAGCGCCGAGATGGGCGCGCCCATCACGTTCGCCCGGCAGGCCCAGGCCGCCAGCCTCATCGGACAGTTCGAGCGGGCGATCGAGACCCTCCAGAAGTACGAGCTGGCGACCCCGCTGTCCGGCACGGTCACGATACGGCGCGAGCCGATCGGCGTCGCCGGGCTCATCACCGCCTGGAACTGGCCGCTCAACCTCATCGCCGGCAAGCTCGCGTACGCGCTCGCCGCCGGCTGCACGGTCGTGCTCAAGCCCAGCGAGGTGGCACCGCTCTCGGCGATGCTGCTGGCCGAGGTGATCGACGAGGCCGGGCTGCCGGCCGGGGTGTTCAATCTCGTCAACGGCGACGGCGCGACCGTAGGACAGCGCATCTCGGCGCACCCCGACGTCGACATGGTGTCGTTCACGGGCTCGACCCGGGCCGGGATCCTGATCGCCAAGGCCGCAGCCGACTCGGTCAAGCGCGTCCACCAGGAGCTCGGCGGCAAGTCGGCCAACATCATCCTGCCCGACGCCGACCACGAGCAGGCGGTCGCGGCAGGGGTACGGCGGGCGTTCAAGAACTCCGGGCAGTCCTGCCAGGCGCCCACCCGCATGCTGGTGCACCGCAGCCGGTACGACGAGGCCCTCCGGTACGCCCGCCAGACCGCGGAATCGATCCGCTACGGCGACCCGGCCGACCCCGTCACCGAGATGGGCCCGGTCGTCTCCGGCGCCCAGTTCGAGCGGGTGCAGTCGATGATCCGAAGCGGGATCGACCAGGGCGCCCGGGTCGTCACCGGCGGGCTGGGCCGGCCATCCGACGTCGGCACAGGCTGGTTCGTCCGGCCGACGATCTTCGGCGACGTCGACAACAGCATGACGATCGCCCGCGAGGAGATCTTCGGGCCGGTACTGCCGATCATCGCGTACGACACCGAGGACGAGGCCGTCGCGATCGCCAACGACACCCCGTACGGACTGGCCAACTACGTCCAGAGCGCGGACCGCGAGCACGCTCTCGCGCTGGCACCGCGCCTGCGCTCCGGGCGGGTCTACATCAACACCATGGACGCCACCGAGACGGCGCCGTTCGGCGGCTACAAGCAGTCCGGCAACGGCCGTGAGGAAGGCGAGTTCGGCCTCGAGGAGTACCTCGAGACGAAGGCCGTCATCACCGGCTGAGCGGGGAGAGACATGAAATACACGCGCATGGGCCTTTCCGGCCTCGAGGTGTCCCGGCTCAGCCTGGGATGCATGGGCTTCGGCCACGCGGACAAGGGCACCCATCCGTGGACGATCGGACTCGACGAGGCGCGCCCGATCGTGCGGGCCGCCCTGGACGCCGGCATCACCGTCTTCGACACGGCGAACATGTACTCGCACGGCACCAGCGAGCAGATCATCGGCACACTGCTCAACGAGTTCGGCGTACGCAACGACGTGGTGCTCGCGACCAAGGTGTACGTCCCGATGGGGCCGGGACCGAAGGGCCGCGGCCTGTCCCGGGCGGCGATCTTCGCCCAGGTGGACGCCAGCCTTCGCCGCCTGGGCACCGACTACATCGACCTCTACCAGATCCACCGGTACGACCCTGACGTGCCGATCGAGGAGACGATGGAGGCGCTCAACGACCTCGTCCGATCCGGCCGGGTCCGCTATCTCGGCGCGTCCTCGATGTTCACCTGGCAGTTCGCCCGCGCCCAGTACCGGGCCGCGATGCACGGCTGGACCCGGTTCATCGCCATGCAGGACCAGTACAACCTGCTCATGCGCGAGGAGGAGCGGGAGATGCACCCGTTCTGCCTGGCCGAGGGCATCGGGGTGATGGGCTGGAGCCCCCTCGCCCGCGGTCGGCTCGCCCTGGAGTGGGGCGCGGTCAGCGAACGCATGGAATCCGACGAGTACGGCAAGACCCTCTACACCTTCGACGAGGAGTCCAACCGGGAGATCGTCGACGCCGTGGGCCGGATCGCCGGCCACCACGGCGCCAGCCGTGCACAGGTCGCCCTCGCCTGGACCCTGCACCAGCCGGCCGTCAGTACCTCGATCGTGGGCCCGACCCGACCCGAGCACCTCACCGACGCGCTCGGCGCCCTCGACCTCGTCCTGTCCGAGGAGGAGCGCAAGCAGCTCGAGGCGCCCTACACGCCACGGCTACCCGTCGGTTTCTGACCACTGAGGAGTCACGCATGACACGCAACCATGCGGGCGCAAGCCTGCGCGGACCCGCCGACCTGGTCCTGCTCAACGGCCGGATCACCGCCGGCGGTCACGGCCCGGAGGCGGTCGAGGCGCTCGCGATCCGCGGCGACCGCATCGCCGCGACCGGCACCGCCGACGAGATCGGCACACTCGTTCAGCCGCACACCACCGTGGTCGACCTCGGCGGCCGGCGGGTCATCCCCGGCCTGTACGACTCGCACATCCACTTCGTGCGGGCCGGACGAGCCTGGATCGACGAGGCCCGCTGGGATGACGCCAGGTCCGTCGGGCAGGCCCTGGAGACCATCAGCACCGCGGCCCGCACCCGCAGGCCGGGAGAGTGGATCACCGTGCTGGGCGGCTGGCATCCGTTCCAGTTCGCCGAGGGCCGGGCACCGTCGCGTGCCGAGCTCGACGCCGCCGCGCCGGACAACCCCGTCTACGCACAGGAGATCTACACCAGGGCCACGCTCAACACTCCGGCCATGAAGATCTGCGGCGTCACCGCCGAGGACGGCGTCATCAGCGGTATCCCGGAGTTCAACCACTGCCTGCGGTTCACCATGATCGACGACGTCGAGCGGGAGGTGCGCTCCACCCGCACCCTGGTCGCCGAGCTGGCGGCGCTCGGCCTGACCGGCGTGGTCGACATGGGCGGCCGATCCCGGATGGGTGTCGACGCCTATCGCGGCCTCTATGAGCTGCACCGCCGCGGCGGACTCGACATGCGTGTCCGGCTCTACACCCACGTCTTCGGCGACGACGAGACCAGCGAGTTCGACAACACGATGGCGTACGTCCGCCCGGGGTTCGGCGACGACCTGCTCCGGGTGGTCGGCATCGGCGAGATCATGAGCCACTCGTGGTACGACGCCGACGGTCTCGAGGACCTCGTGCTCTCCACCGAGCACCGCGCCGAGCTCAGGGAGATGACGCTGCGCGCGATCGACCGCGGCTGGGCCATCAACATCCACGCGGTCGGTGACAGCGCGATCCGCCAGATCCTGGATGTCTGGGACACCATCCCGCGCTCGCAGTTCGCGGCGGCCCGGCGGATGTCCTTCTCGCACGCCGACTTCGCCAGTGAGGACACCCTCAAGCGGATCCAGGGCTTCGGGTTCGGCATCACCGTGCAGCACTGGATGTCCACCGGCGCGGCCGATCTCGCCGCCCGTCTCGGCGCCGAGCGGGTGAGCCAGCAGCCCAAGCTGCGGACCATGCTCGACCTCGGGCTGCCGCTGGGTGCCGGCACCGACGCGATGGTCGCCGCCCCGGCCAACCCCTGGCACGCGCTGCACTGGCTGGTCACCGGCATCAACGGCGGCCGCGGCCCCTCCCGCACGCACGAGCAGCTGCTCACCCGGGAGGAGGCGCTGCGGGCGTACACCGCCGGCAGCGCCTGGATCGGGCTCGACGAGACGAAGACCGGCGTACTGCGCCGCGGGATGAAAGCCGATCTCGCCGTGCTCAGCGACGACTACTTCGAGGTCCCAGACGAGCAGCTCACCTCCATCACCTCCGAGCTGACCCTGCTCGACGGCCTCCCCAGCCACGAGGGCCAGGCGTTCGCCGGCCTCCGCTCCACCCTCGACTCCTGATCAGAGAGGAACCCGCATGCCCGTCCGGATCCGCAACACCATCGTCCACACCGAGGACCTCTTCGAGGAGGAAGACCGCGTCCTGGACACGCCGTGGCGCACCGCGGTCGTCGCCGCCGTGATCGAGAACCCCTGGTACGGCACCGGCACCGACGCCGATCTGTCCGAGGGGCTCGAGCTCGGCGAGGAGCTCGGCGTGCACCTGGCGGAGGCCCTGTGTGCCGCGCTCGGCGGCCCCGACCAGGTGCAGGCCTACGGCAAGGCCGCCGTCGTCGGCCTCGGCGGCGAGGTCGAGCACACCTCCGCCATCATCCACACGCCGCGATTCGGCAAGGGCGCGCGCTCGGTGATCGGTTCGACCGGCCTGATCTACTCCACCAACAGCCGGGGCCCAGCCGGCGCGATCATCACCGTGCCGATCACCCACCGCGACGACGACGCGCTGCGCGACTACTACATGTCGTTCGACATCGTCCCGGCCGAGTCGCCGGCCCCGGACGAGATCGTCATCGCCCTCGCCGGGGCCACCGGGCCGCGGCCGTTCGCCCGGCTCGGCAGCCGCGCCCAGGACAAGGTCGCCATGGACGCCGAAGCTCGCATTCTCGAAGGAGCGACCCAGTGACCGCCCCGTTCTCCGTCCGCAAGGTCGTCGTCCTCGACAACACCGCCCGCTATGAGGCCGGACGCCCGATCAAGGGCGACCCGTGGCGCACCGTCGTCGTCGCGGCCGTCGTCAAGAACCCCTGGTACGGGCGCGGCTATGTGGCCGACCTCGACCCCGAGGTGCGCGAGTGGGCGCCCGCGGTCGGCCGGCTCATCGTGCCCCGCCTCATCGACGCGTTCGGCGGCCACGAGAACATCGAGTCGTACGGCAAGGCCGCCCTCGGCGGTGACGGCGCCTCGATCGAGCAGTCCGCCGCGCTGATCCAAACCCTGCGGTTCGGCAACGTCCTGCGCGACCTGGCCGGCGGCGAGACGTACATGACCTCGACATGCAAGCGGGGAAGCTGCGGTGCGCCGGTGACCGTGCCGCTCGGACACAAGAACCAGCCGCGCTGGCGCTCGTTCAACGCCACGACGGTCGTCACCGTCCCCGACGCCCCGCGCTCCGACGAGATCGTCGTCGCCGTCGCCGGTTCCGATGCGGGACGCCCGTTCGCCCGCCCGCCAGGTATGGACGCCGACGAGGGATCGCTGGTCGTGCCCGCATGAGCGAGCAGTACGAGGCGGGCATGGTCGTGCGGCGGGAGGTGCTCGGCGACGAGTACGTCGACCGGGCTCTGGCCAACGCGACCGAGTTCTCCGCCGAACTCCAGACGTTCGTCACCGAGTACTGCTGGGGTGGCGTCTGGACCCGCGACGGCCTCCCACGCGCCACCCGCAGCCTGCTCAACCTGGCGATGATCACCGCGCTGAACCGGCCGCACGAGCTGCGCGCCCACGTCATCGGCGCGCTCCGCAACGGCTGCACCGAGGAGCAGATCCGCGAGGTGCTGCTGCAAGCCACCGTCTACTGCGGAGTGCCGGCGGGCGTGGACGCCTTCCGAGTCGCCTCGGCGGCCATCACCGAACACACGAAAGAGAGCAAAGCCCCATGACCCGCAAACGCGTCCTCATCGCCGGTGAGTCCTGGACCGTCCACAGCATTCACCAGAAGGGATTCGACAGCTTCACGACGACCGAGTACGAGGAGGGCGTCGGCGCCTTGCGCGACGCGCTCCTGGAAGATGGCTGGGACGTCGCCTACCAGCCCTCGCACGTCGCGGCAACGAGCTTCCCCGCCACGCCCGACGAGCTCGGGGCGTACGACTGCGTGATCCTCAGCGACATCGGCGCCAACACGCTGCTGCTGCACCCGCGGACCTTCAAGCACGCCGAAGCGCGCCCCGACCGTCTGGTGGCGCTGCGCGAGTGGGTCGCCGGCGGAGGCGCACTGATCATGGTGGGTGGCTACCTGACGTTCCAGGGCATCGACGCCAAGGCCCGCTACCACGGCTCGCCGGTCGAAGAGGCCCTGCCGGTCACGATGTCGCCGTACGACGACCGCGTGGAGCGGCCCGCCGGTGTCCTGCCCGAGGTGACCCTCAAGGACCACGAGGTCGTTGCCGGGCTCGACGCGACCTGGCCGGCGCTGCTCGGCTACAACGCCGTCACCCCCAGGCCGGAGGCCGAGGTGCTGGCGACCGTCGGCGCTGACCCGCTGCTCGTGGTCGGGCATCACGGCGCCGGGCGCTCGGTGGCCTTCACCTCGGACTGCGGCCCGCACTGGGCGCCGCACGAGTTCCTCTCGTGGAGCGGCTACAACCGGCTCTGGCAGCAGATGGCCGCCTGGAGCATCGGGGCATGACGCTCCTGGGATGCCGGACACCGCCCACCGGCGGTGCCGGCATCCCGCCATCAGGCCGAGCGGCTGAGGCGGCGTGCCACCGCCCACCGGGCGGATCGGACACTGGCCGGAACGGCGACGGCCGCCGCGATGGTGGCACCGGTCACCGTGCCGATCAGATGCTCCCGCTGTGACAGGCCGTTGAAGATCCCGATCTCGATGGCGTGATAGGCGATCATGCCGATCGCCAGCCAGCTGACCCTGCACGCCACCACGATGTACGCCAGCAGCGAGATCACCGCCACCGAGGGGCCGGCGTCGCCGAAATGGTAGAACATGTGCCCGATGCCGATCGGCGGTCCGAGGAGAATCCACACCCGGGTGGAGACCGTCGCGAGCGTGTGCCCGGTCACGGCGACGATGATGGTCCGGCGCACACCGATCAGGGCCTGCGCCATCGAGTACACCACGAGGACCTGCAGCAGAGCGAACCAGAACGGCAGGAGCGCCGCCGGGGCGAACATCGACAGCGGCAGTTTGAGCAGCAGGACATACGGCGGGTCGCTGGCGCGCGTGATGGCGTTCGCTACCAGGAAGGCGTGACCGGGCTGGGTCCGGAACGCCAACGCCAGGCTCGCGACAACGACCGCGGCGGCAGGCCCCATCCACAGGCTGCTCAGCCGACGCCGACGGGCGGCGTCGAGCGCCGGGCGGACCAGGACGGCGAACTGGTTGCCGAGCCAGATCACGCCGCTCCCGGCTTTGATCATCGCGCTCACTCCACGAGCTTGGGCCGTCATGTCCATTCTCTACCCGGTGACGCGTGCTCATCCGGGCCGCGGGCACCGTTCTTCAGGCGACCTCACGCACGGGTGTGCCGTTGATCCGGATGAGCGTCCTGAGTCGGAGGATCATCCGGCCGGTCCGCCGGGTGCGCGGCGGTGAGCGGGAGCTCCACACGCAGGATGGTTCCGGCCCCGGCCGGGCTGTCGAGGTGGAGCCGGCCGCTGAGTGCCTCGACACGGTCCTTGAGGCCCACCAGGCCGGTGCCGTGGGCGAAGTTCGCGCCTCCGACGCCGTCGTCGCGGATGGTGACGAGCAGGACGCCGTCCGCGGTGTCGACGGTGACGGTGACGCTCGAGGCGTGGGCGTGCCTGGCCGCGTTGGTCAGCGCCTCGGCGACGATGTAGTACACGCTGATCTCGACCGGCTCGGGGAGCCGGCCCTCCGCGCGCATGTCCAGGTGTACCGGGACCGGTGAGCGGCGGGCGAGCGCGCGCAGGCCCGCGCGGAGGCCGCCCTCGGTCAGGATGGCCGGGTGGATGCCGCGCGCGATCTCGCGCAGCTCCTCCAGCGCGTCGCTCACTCCGTTGACGGCCTCGTCGAGCTGCGCGCCGAGCTCGCCGAGCCCGGGCGGCATGGCGGCCTGCACCGCGCGGAACTGCAGGGCCAGCGCGACCAGTCGTTGCTGGGCGCCGTCGTGCAGGTCGCGCTCGATGCGCCGGCGCGTCTGGTCGGCGGCGGCGACGATCCGGGCCCGCGACGTGGTGAGCTCGGCGCGGCTCTCGGCGTTGGCGATGGCGGTACCGACGAGTTCCGTGAAGTCCGCCAGCCGTTGTTCGGTGTCCTGGGAGAGCAGCTTGCCCTGTGACGTCACACCCATGGCGCCCCAGACCCGGCCTTCGACCACGATCGGGCTCGCCACCTCGGAGCGGTCTCGTGCGGCCTGGCCGGTCGCCTGGCCCGTCGCCTGGACCGAGGCGATGGCGGAGTGGGCGTCGGGCTTGCAGCGCCCGCCCGGTGGGGAGTCGCCGAGCCGGTAGCTGCCCATCACCGTCATCTCGCGGTCCGGCTCGAACCGCACGATCGCCGTGGTGCTGGTGCCGAACAGCGTGCCGACCTCTTCGGCGACCGCGGCGAACACGAGATCGGGCAGCGCACCGCGGGCCACGAGCGTCGCAACCCGCCGCAGCGCCGCCTGCTCGTCGGCGATCCGGCGGAAGTCGGCGTACAGCTGGGCGTTGTCGAGCGAGACGGCAAGCTGGCCGGCGATGAGCTTGACCCCGTCGAGCCGTTCGGTGGCGAAGGCGTCACGGAGCAGGCGGTTCTCGATCAGCAACACGGCCTGCACGGCGTCGCGGCTGACGATGGGCACGGCCAACAGCGAGCAGCGGGCGACGCCGGTGAAGTACGGATCGCGGGCGAAGCGGTCGTCGCGGGTCGCGTCGCCCACGACGAGCGGGGCCCGCAGGCGCCGGGAGTAGCGCAGCACCGACATCGGCACGGCGGGTTCGTGGCCGACGCCGCTGACCGGGACGAAGCCGCCGT
This sequence comes from Dactylosporangium sp. AC04546, assembly GCF_022095675.1. GTDB lineage: Bacteria > Actinomycetota > Actinomycetes > Mycobacteriales > Micromonosporaceae > Dactylosporangium. The sequence goes on from NZ_JAHYSG010000027.1 coordinate 95,422, forward strand.
CGCCGGGCGCGGGGACCAGCCACGTCTGCCGGTCCTCGCTCCACAGCAGCAGGCGGACGTCGGTGGCGCCGGTCATCGCGCTGAGCACGCGCGCCACCCGGGAGCGCACACCTTCGATGCTGGTCTCCGAGCTCAGCGCCTGTGAGGCGGACAGGATGCCGAGGAGATCGATCGTTCCGGTCGTGACCGTGGAGCGGCGGTGCGGTAGCTCGGCCTCCGACCCGACGACCGCGCCGGTTCGTGGCCGCAGGCTCGAGTGGGCCCAGTCGAGCTGCTCGACCTTCGCCATCGCGCCCCACGCCAGGTAGTCCTGGCGGGCCTCGGCGAGAAGATCGGAGCCGACGTTCTCGATGCCGTGGGCGAGGTAGCAGCGCGCCGCGCGCTCCGTGATCAGGGCCCGGTGCCACGGGCGGTGGCGCTGGGCGACCTCGCGCCGCGCGGCGTCGAAGCCGAGGGCAGCGCCGCGGAAGTCCCCGACGGCCCAGGCCCGCTCCGCCTCGAGCAGCCGCACCAGGTGCTGGAAGTTCGCCGGCGCGTCGGCGGCCCGGGTGGCCAGCCACCGCGTCACGTCGTCGAGGTCGGCCAGCACAGCGTCGCGTTCGTCCTCATCAGCGGCACGAGCCTGCTCGGCGAGGGCGAGTCCGTGCAGCAGGCGCGCCAGGGCGGTCGCGTACAGGCCCTGGGCGCCGGCCGGCAACAGCCGCATCGCGGCCCCGGCGTGCCGCCGCAGGGCGGCGTGATCGTCGAGGACGGCGGCGGCGAGCGCGCTGGTGAGCTCCACGTGCAGCAGCGTCTGCGGGCTTTCGGCGTACCGGTCGAAGGGGAGTTCGTTGCCGGCGGTGGTGCTCTCGCCGCGCAGCACGCCGGCCAGCCACCGGTAGGTCTCGAGCCACTGGACGGTCTGTTCGCTGCCGGTGCGGTGCGCGAAGGCCAGCCCGGCCTCCACCTCGGTGACGTAGACGTCCAGCGATGGCGCGCATTCCAGCAGGCTGGAGGCGATCGTGTAGTGCGTGTATCCGGCGTTGGCCAGCTCGCCGCCGGCGAGCAGCCCCTCGTACGCCTGCCGCGCCGCGTCGACGCTGCTCTCGATCGGCTCGAACCAGCAGCCCAGCAGGGAGAGCAGGAAGCGGATCTGCGAGATCTCGGGCTCGTCGCCGCGGGCCTCCGCCAAGGCCAGGAACCGCCGCAGCGACCGGTAGCCGGTGGCGTAGTCGCCGCGCGCCGACACCGCGGCGAAGCCGGCGTGGCTCATCGGGCCGAGCACGGCCTGGGCGTGACCGTGCTCGGTCCAGATCCGCAGCGTCTCCAGGCTCACCCAGCCGGCCATGGCGTGATCGGCGACGATGAAGAACGCCGGCAGGAGCGCGTTGATCAGCCGGCTCGCGGCGAGCAGCCTCGGCTCGGTGAGTTCCGGCCGGGCCGGATCGCCGGCCCCGTCGGTGCGGTCGAGCCACCGGTACAGATCGTCGAGCCGCCGGTCCAGCTCCATCGGGAGCCGGTCTGGGGCTGGCACGGCGATGCCCAGGTCGCGCAGCGACCCGAGGCCCAGCCCGATCGCCTCCGCGAAGCGGTTGCGGTGGGTCAGGCTTCGCGTCTGCACCAGCGTCGCGTTCGCAAGGTCCACCGCGTTGGTGCACAGGCCCTCCAGGATGCGGTACTCCTCGTCCGCCTCGTCGAGGGACCCGATGCTGTACAGGGCGGCGTGGCGACGAGTGTGTACCTCGACGAGCGCGGCGGTCTCGTCCGGGTCGATCAGCGGCAGCGCGGCGGTCAGCAGCGAGTTCACCTGCCCGTAGTTGCCGATCAACGCCGCCTGCCCGGCGGCGCTGCGCAGCAGCCCCACCACCCGGTGCCGCTCCGCCGCGTCGCCGACCGCGTCAGCCACCGGGAGGTACTGCTCCGCCGCGACCGGGAACAGCTCCGGCACGGCGGCGAGCCGCCGGGCCATCGCCAGCCGCAGGGCGCGCAGCCGTGGCGGGCGCAGCCGTTGCAGGGTCACCTCGCGGATCCGGTCGTGGCGGAACCGCACCGCCGGATCCGGGCTGGGCTCGACCACCAGGACGCCGTCGTCGAGGGCGGGCGCGAGCCGCCGTTCGACCTCACCTGCCGGCTCCGCCGTGGCCGTCTGCAGCAGGCTCAGGTCGGCCCGCCCGCCGAGGCACGCCATGGCCTCCACCATCCGCTGGGACGCCGGAGGCAATGCGTCGACCCGTGTCGCCAGCAGCCCGGCGACCTCGGACCGGCCGAGGTGCGCGCGCACGGCCGCCGCATCCCACCGCCAGCCCGCGGCTGTGGCATGCAGCATGCCGTCGCTGCGCAGCGCGTTGAGCAGCTCCACGATCTCGTACGGGTTGCCCGACGTGTACGGCTGGATCACGTCGGCCAGGCCGCGCGCCACCGCCTGGTCGACGCGGAGCATCTCGGCGATCATCATGGCGGAGCCGCGCACTGGCAGGTTGGCCAGATGGAGGTACCGCACCCCGGTGCGGTCGCGCCAACGGGACAGCGGCGTTGCCGGCGGCTGCTCGGCGTCCCGCCCGTCCTCGCGGTACGCCCCGACCAGCAACAGGCCGGCGATCTGCTCCTCGCCGAACAGGGCGTCGATCACGCCGAGCGGCGCGCGCCCGGCCCACTGCAGGTCGTCGAGGAACATCACGATCGGCCGCTGCGGCGAGGCGACCGCGCGGAGCGTCTCGACCGCTGTCCGCTGGGCCCGCAGCTGCGCGGTCATCGGATCCCCCGTATCCGGCGGCACCGCCAGCAGCGCCGCGAACTCCGGGTTCAGCGCGGTCATCAGACCCACGTTCGGCCCGACCCGCTCCAGCATCCGGGCGCGAACCCTGCCGAGCTCATCCTCCGGCCCGGACAGCGACAGCCGGCCCAGCGCGCGAAGCACCTGATGGACCCCGTCGAACTCCAGATCCCGCCGGTACTCGTCGAACTTGCCGACGACGAACCAGCCGTCCCGTCCCGTCACCACCGTGCGCAGCTCGTCGACCAGCGCGGTCTTGCCCACGCCGGGCATGCCGCCGATCAGCATCCCGCGGCACCGGCCCGTCAGCGCATCCGCGAACGCCGCCTCCAGCGCGGCCACCTCGGCATCGCGGCCCACCAGCCGCGACGGCGGCAGCAGCCGCAGGGGTACGTCGTACTCGCCGATCGGTGCCTGGTCCGATGCCCGGTCCGATGCCTTGTCCGAGCCGGCGTCCCGCAGTCGCCGCAGGTCGTGGAGCAGGCCGTCGGCGGTCTGGTAGCGGTCGTCGGGCTCCTTCTCCAGCAGGTGCATGACGATCTCGGACAGCGCCACCGGCACGGCCGGGTTCACCTGCGCGGGCGGCTCGGCCACGCGGGCCAGGTGTGCGTGGGTGAGCTGGAGCGGGTCGCCGGAGCCGAACGGCGGTGCGCCGGTCGCCAGCTCGTACAGGGTGGCGCCCAGCGCGTAGAGGTCGGCGCGCTGGTCCACCGATCGGCCGGTGCGGCCGGTCTGCTCGGGTGCCAGGTATGCCAGCGTGCCGGTGATCTCGGCGTACCGTGTGAACTCGGGGCGGAGCTCGCCGAACGGCGTCGCGAGGGCGAAGTCGGCCAGGCAGGGCGCGCCGTCCGGCGAGAGCAGGATGTTCGCCGGTGTGATGTCGCGGTGCATCACCTGCCGGTGGTGCATGCCGGCCACCGCGCCGGCGAGGCTGAGGGCGAGCCGGATCACCTCGTCGGCGGGGAGCGGCCTGGCCAGGTCGGCCAGGGCAGTGTCACCCGCGTCGACGAGCATGATCGACTCGGGGTGGTGCGGCGCCTCGGCGAGTTGTGCCACGCCGGCGACGCCGCGCAGCCGCTCCAGCATCGCGCGTTCGTGCCGCACCCGCTGCCACGCGTCCGGGCCCAGCGGCTCCTTGCAGATGATCGGGTGCCCGGCGACGAACAGCCGAGTGACGCGCGTGCGGTTGCTCTCGTGCAGTATCTCGGCTCCGGCGGGCGGATCCCGGCCTGTTCGCATGCAACGCCTCCGCTCGACCGCGTGCGACACCACCTCCATCCTCCCGCGCACACGACAATGCGGTACCCCGGGCAGAACCGCCGCCTGCCGCAAGGCATCCCGCTACCCGTCGGGCCGCTGAGCTCGCGGGTCGTTTGGCAAACAACTCTTTACGATGTATAAAGTTAGGACACCACGTGAAGGGATTTGCATGCAGGTCAGTGCCACCGCCATCTCGCTCAACGTGCCGGACGTCCCGGCGTCCGCCGAGTTCGCACGGACCCATTTCGGGTTCACCGAGGCCATGTCCGCCGACGGCTTCGTGTCGCTGGCCCATCCGACCGCCGGCATCAACGTCATCTTCCTGGCCACCGGGCTGGGCACGTTCAAGCCGAAGCACATCGCGGGGCCGGCCGGGCAGGGCCTGCTCATCGCGTTCGTCGTCGAGGACCTCGACGCGGAGCACGAGCGCCTCGTCGGCGAGGACATCACGGTGGTCACGGAGCCGGAGACCGAACCGTGGGGCGAGCGGTACAGCCAGTATGCCGATCCGAACGGGATCGTCTGGCAGCTCGTCCAGTGGATGTCGTGACGGCGGTGAGGCTACCGGCGTCGGGTCGACCGCGACATAGCCATCAGACGCCCGGACCGGTGCCGCGGCGAGGTGCGACCTGGCCCACCGGGTCGACCTGGCCGGCCAGGTAGTCGACGACGTCGGCCAGGTCCCGGCGGCGGGCGAACACCGCCCGCTGCCGGGCGGCGCCGGTGCCGTGCCGGCGCAGCCCGTCGAGGAGGTCCGCGGCGAGCGTGGCGTCACCGTGCCGCTCCAGCTGCGGTCGTACCAGGGCGAAGAGGCGCTGCAACACCTCCCACGCGGGCCGCAGGGCACGGTCGGCCGGGTCGACGGCCATGCCCTCCAGCCCGTCGCGGGCGGCCCGCCAGTGCGCGGCGACGAGGACGGTGTGCGGGACCGGCGGCGGTGGCTCCCCGCTCGCGACGGCCTCCAGTGCGGTGCCGACCAGGGCCCGCACCATGGCGGCGAGGAACACGGTGTCGTCGAGCGTCGGGCACACGTCGCCGACGCGGACCTCGACGGTCGGCACGTGCGACGACAGGCGCGAGTACCAGTAGAGCATTCCCCGGTCGAGCATCGCGCCGGACTCGACGAGCTCGGCCACGAGGTCCTCGTAGTGCGTCGCCGAGCGCAGGTGCGGGGTGGGCCCGACGGTCGGCCAGCGGGCCCACAGGACGGAGCGCCAGCTCGCGTAGCCGGTGTCGCGGCCCCGGTGGAACGGTGAGTTGGCCGTGACCGCGTGCAGTACCGGCAGCCACGGGCGGAGGTGGTTGAGCACCCGCACCCCTGACTCGGCGTCGGCGATCCCGACGTGGACGTGCACGCCGTTGAGGCCGGGACCGGCCGCGACGGCGCCGAACTCGGCGGCCATCCGCCGGTAGCGGGGCTCGTCGGCCACGGACGGCTCGGGGGCGTCGAACGGCCCGCACCCGATCGGCACGAGTGCCGCACCGGCCCGGCGGGCCGCGCCGGACACCGCGACCCGCAGCGCCGCCAGCGACTCGCGCAGCGTGGCCAGGTCGGTGGCGGGCCGGCTGCCGATCTCGATCTGGTTGCTGACGAACTCGCGCGTGACGTGGCCGGGCAGGCCGTCCGGCGTCGCGGCGATGACGGCCTCGACGGCCGGGACCGGCCGCCGGGTCGCCGCGTCCACGAGCAGGAACTCCTCCTCGACCCCGACGGTCAGCGGCGACCCGGCGGCCGGCCCCGAGACCGGCTCCGAGACCGGCTCGGCGGCTGGTGCCGCGCTCACGATCCGGCACCGCTCGCCGCGGCGGCCAGCGTCCGGCCCGCGGCGACGAGCCACCGCCGCGCGTCGGTGCGGGCCGCGAGCGCGCTGCCGGCCAGGCCGGTGAGCTCCGCCGTGGCCACGACCCCGGCCGGCGGCCGCGCCGCGAGCTCACCGACCGCCAGGTGCACCGGGACGGCGGCCGTGCGTGCGGTCTCGAGCACGTGCCCGACGCACTTGCCCTGCCGCGACTGGAGGTCGAAGCGGCCCTCGCCGGTGACCACCAGGTCGGCCCGGCCGATCGCGTCCGGCAGCCCGGCGGCCGTCGCGATGACCGGCGCGCCGGGCACGATGGTCGCCGACCAGAGCGCCGACAGGCCGTAGGCCGTCCCGCCCGCGGCGCCGCTGCCGGCCCGCTCCGGGTTGGTGCCGAGCACCCCCGCGAGACGGGTCAGACCCCGCTCGAGGTGGGCGACGTCGTCGCCGGTCGCGCCCTTCTGCGGACCGAACTGGGCGGCCGCGCCGAGCGGGCCGAGCAGCGGGGCCGTCACGTCGACCAGGCACGTCACGCCGCCCGGGGGAGGAGCGACGGTCGGCGGGAGCACGACCGACAGATGCTGCAGGGAACCGCCGTCGGCCGGCAGCAGGCGCCCGCGCCGGTCGAGCAGCTCCGCGCCGAGCGCGGCGAGCGCGCCGACGCCGCCGTCCGTCGACGCCGAGCCGCCCAGGGCCACGAGAATCCGTCCGGTACCGGGATGCTCGGCGGCCGAGCGCAGCAGTTCGCCGACGCCGAACGTGCTGGCGCCGAGCGGGTCCGGCGCGCGCAGATGCTGCGGGCCGGCCGCCATCGCCAGCTCGACGACCGCCGTGCCGTCGGGCCGCAGCAGCCAGCCGGCCTCCACCGTGCGGCCGTCCGGGCCGCTCACCGGCTGCGGGTGCCAGACCGCCGTGGGGCTGGCCGACGCCAGTACCGCCACGGTGCCCTCGCCGCCGTCCGCCAGCGGCAGTTCGACGAGCTCGTCCCGCGGGCGGACGGCGCGCCAGCCCTCGGCCAGCGCCTCGGCCGCGTCGCGCGCCGTCACGCTTCCCTTGAACGAATCCGGTGCCAGGACGACGCGCATGCCGTCACCGCCGGTTGCCAACACGACTCACGATCAATATCGTACTGCAAACAACATACAACAACCAACACAGTTGACGCCGGCCGTGGAGGTCACCATGCGCAACCGCAAGCTCGTCCTGGTCGCCGCGGCCGCGCTCCTCGCCGTGGCCGGCACGACCGTCGCGGTCCTCGCCGGCCCGCCGGCCGACGCGGCGGCGACCACGATCGAGGACACCGACCGCGGGCCGGGAACCGGTCAGGTCGAGTTCTCGGCCGGCTGGCACAAGTGCACCACGACCTGCTCGAAGGCCGCGGATCGCAGCTACCGGTGGACGAACGCGCCCGGCGCCACCGCCACCGTCCGGTTCGCGGGCACCAGGATCACGCTGTTCGGCGTCAAGGAGCCGTGGGCCCACCTCGCCACCGTCACCATCGACGGCGGCCGGCCGGAGGACGTCGACTTCTGGGCCTCGCCCGCCACCGCGAACGTCGTGCAGGTCTACCAGTCCCCGCCCCTCACGGCGGGCGAGCACACCCTCGTGCTGACGATGAGCGAGCGGCGCAACGCGGCCTCCACCGGCGGCGACGCGATCACCTTCGACCGCGCCGAGATCACCGACGGCGTCGTAGCACCGTCGAGCGCCGCCACGCCGTCGAGCACCCTGCCGTCGACGATGACGCCCACGACGGCGCCCACCACGGCGCCCACGACCGTGACGCCACCGACCGCCGGTCCCCGCCCCGGCACCGCCCCGGTCACCGGGAACCGTAGCGGGCTCACCTGGGCCAGCGGCTACGGCGGCAACACCCAGACCCAGGCGAGGTACGACGCGTTCGGTACCACCCGCGGCCGGCCCTTGGACGTGGCGAAGGTGTTCCCCGTCCGCAGCGCCGGCTGGGACGGCCTCGTCGGGCCGGGATCGTTCATCCACACCAATTTCGCCGGCTTCCCCGGACGGCTGGCGATCGCGGTGCCGCTGTTCCCGAAGGATGCGGGCAACCTCGCGCAGTGCGCGGCCGGGAGCTACAACGCACAGTGGGCCACGTTCGGCGCCACCCTCGTCAGCAAGCGCCGGGGCGACTCGATCGTCCAGCTCGGCTGGGAGTTCAACGCCGGCCACTACTGGCACGCGACCGACACCGCGCAGTGGATCCAGTGCTTCCGCAACGCGTCGACGGCGATCAAGTCGAAGGCGCCCCAGGCGATGATCGACTGGACCATGAACGGGCACGGGGTCGACCGCGGCATCTGCGGCGACAACGCGTGGAACTGCTACCCCGGCGACGCCTACGTCGACAGCGTCGGCATCCACGACTACGACCACTACCCGGCCGCGCCCACCGCCGCGGCGTTCACCGCGCGGGCCGACGGCCCGTACGGCCTGAACACGGTCCACCGGTTCGCGGTGGCGCACGGCAAGTGGATGACCGTGCTGGAGTGGGGCGTCAACAGCGAGCCGGGCAAGCCCGGTGGCCGCGACAACCCGCTGTACATCCAGCTGCAGCACGACTGGTTCGCCGCGCACGACGTCGACAGCGGCGGCCGGCTCATCGCGGAGGCGTACTTCGACGACGACTGCGCGCCCGGCAACGTGCGCTCGACGCTCAGCGCGGCCTGCGGCAACGGCAGGAGCGCCGCGCTGTACAACACGCTCTACTGACCCGTGGTCACGACCGCGCGGTGCACACCTGGTCCGACGGGGCGTACGTGTCGGCGTCGATGACAGCCCACACCTGGTAGCAGTAGTCCAGGGCGGTGTTGAGCCCCTCCAGCTTGATGGTGGTGCCGCCCTGCTCGACGACCTTCTGCACCGTCACGGCGCTGCCGCGCGGGCCGCCGAGCACGGCGAACTGGACCGTGCCGCCCGTCGGATCGCTCCAGGTGAGGGTCACCGAGCCGCCGCCGTCGACGAGCTTGACGTCCCGCGGCGCCCCCTCCCCGGTGGGGCGCAGGCGGCCAGGGCCGGACGGCGCGGCCGCCGATGCCGGCGGCTGTGCGCCGCTGCCGCCGGCCCGGGTGCCGGCGCGGTTGTTCGCGAGGAACAGCACGCCGCCGAGCGCGCAGAGCGCCACGGCGAGCGTCGCGCCGGCGACGATCAGCCAGGTGCGGCGCGGGCGGCGCTCCTGCGGCCAGTCGCCGCCGTCGCCGAACGGGTCGAAGTCCGCGCCGTAGCCCGGCCGCGCGCCGGGCGGGTACGCCGGGCCCGGGACCGGGCCGGCGGGGTCCACCGTGTCCATGGCCTCGAACCCGTACGGCGGCGGCTCGCCGCCGCGGGGCGGCAGCGGGAACCCGAGCATCGACGTGCTCGGCGGCGCTTCGGCGCGGCCGGGACCGGTCCAGCGCGGGTCCACGGCCGGCGCCGGCGCCGCCAGGCGCCTGTCCGGCGCGGGGTCGTCCTGATCCCCGTCGTCGCCCGACGGCGATTCCGGGTCGAAGGAAGGGTCGAAGGAAGGGTCGAAGGAGGGGCCGAAGGAGGGGCCGAAGGGGCTGGTGTGCGGTGTCGGTTCCAGGTCGAAGGGGTCACTCAGCGGTGTCGGTTCCAGGCCGAAGGGGTCGCTCAGCGGGGGTGGCGACACCGGGTCCGCGCTGCCGGTGTGCAGGCTCAGCGCGGCCGCGAAGGCGCGTGCGTCCGCGTGCCGGTGCTCCGGATCCTTGTGCAGGCCCCGGGCCAGCTCCCGCCGCAGCCACAGCGGCACGTCCGGCCGGGGCACCTCCGGCGGCGGCTCGCTCAGCAGCTGCTCGACCGTGTCGAACGGCGGCCGCCCGGCGAGCAGGTGCCACATCGTCGACGCGAGCCCGTACACGTCGGCCGCCGGGGACAGCCGGCCGTCCGTGACCGTCTCCGGCGCGCGGTGGCCGGGCGCCTCGAGCCGCGGATCCGGTGCGGCGCGAGCGATGCGGAAGTCCGCCAGCACCGGGCTGAACGCCAGCCGCAGCACGTTCGACGGCGTGACGGCGCCGTGCACCAGGCCCGACTCGTGCGCCGCGTGCAGCGCCTCGGCGATCGTCTCGCCGGCCTCGGCCACCACGTCGACCGGCAGCGGGCCGTCGCGGTCCAGCAGGTCGGCGTACGAGCCCTCGCCGGCGTGCTCCATCACCACGTAGGGCCGGCCCGTCGCGGTCAGGCCGGTGTCGATGATCCGGGCCATGTGCGGATGGCTGCCGGTCAGCAGTACCGTCGCCTCAAGCTCCTGCTCGAACCACGCCGCCGCCCGGTCGGCGCCGTCGGTGTCGAGCACCTTGACGGCCACCGTGCGCTCGACGTGGTCCTGCCGGGCCCGGAACACCGCCGAGCGGGCGCCACGGCCGATCGGGGCGAAGTCGTGGTACCCGGGGATCTCGGGTGCCGGCGGCGCTGGTGTCATCTGCGGTCCGTTCCCGATCGGTGTTGAATACTACACAGTTAATACGACACTGTAGCGTGCCAGGACCGGCTGTGGTGAAGTGTGTCGTATGCCGAACCGGGACCCCGGACCTGGCCCAGGTTCCGTCACCCCGCTGCTCCGCCTCGCGCACCTGGCGATGGCCGCGGCGACCGAGCACCTCAGCCGCGGCTATGCCGCGCTCGTCGCCGCCTTCGCCGCGGCCCCGGCACCGCCGCCGGCCGAGCCGCCGCGGGAGCTGGCCGCCGCCGCGGAACGGCAGGCGGAGGCCGCGATGCGGGCCCGGATCCGCCGGGAGTACCCCGGGCACGCGATCGCCGGGGAGGTGCTCGGCGCCGCCGGGGACTGCGAGTGGCTGTGGGCGCTCGACGCGCTCGACGGCACCGGCGCGCTGCTGCGCACGGCCCGCGCCGAGGCGTTCGGGTCCGCGCCGGCCGACCCGGCGCCGGCGTTCGGCGTGACCGTGGCCGTCGTGCACCGCGACCGTCCGGTCGCCGGTGTCGTCGGGCAGCTGCGTCCCGGCGCGGGTGGCCTCGGGCTGTCCCGGGTCTGGTCCGGGGCGGCCGGACAACCCACCACCTGCGACGGCGCCCCGGTCTTCCCGGGGTCCGCCGCCGGGCTGGCGCACGCGACGATGGCCACCACCGCGCCGGAGGTCATGTTCGGCACCCGCGCCTCGTGGTCGTCGTTCCAGGCGCTGCGTGAGCGCACCGCCGCGCTCGTCGCCGAGCAGAACTGCGTCGGGTTCATGCGGCTGCTCGGCGGCGGCGTGGAGATCGCGGCCGAGCGCGACCTGGCCCTGCCGGACGCGGCCGCGCTGGTCCCGGTGCTGCGGGGCGCCGGCGTCGTCGTCACCGACCACGACGGCCGTCCGCCCCGGTTCGACGCGGGGGCGCGCGACGGCGAGTACGCGCTGCTCGCCGCGCCGCCGGCGCTGCACGGGGCGGCCCTGACCGTGCTGCGCGCGGGAGTTGCGGACGACCGGAACACGTTCGCGCTCGGGCCCGCGCCGCGCGGCTACCGTCGCAAGTTCGGCTGAGCGGTCAGGATCGTTTCGTGCACACCGGATCGGCGCGCGCGTAGTCGTCGGTACCGATGATGGCGAGCACCTGGAAGCAGTAGTCCTGCCGCGGGTCCAGGCCGCGCAGGACCAGGGTCGTGGTGCCCGGCGCGAGCAGCCGCCGCACCGTGGCCGCGCCGTCGCGGGGCCCGCTCAGCACCGCGTGCTGCGCGGTGCCCGCGGTCCGGTCGGTCCAGGTGACGGTGACGGTCGCGCCCTCGTCGCGCAGCCGCACGTCGCCCGGCGTGCCGGGCCGCGCTCCGGCACCGGACGAGAGGACGGCCCCGGGCGATCCGGATGGTCGCGGGCCAGGGGGAGTCCCGGAGGGTCCGTCGAACGCCCCCGTCGCGAGCAGCAGCATGACGACCAGCGCGGCGACGACCGCGACGATCAACGGCCAGGTGCGGCGCGCCGGCGGATGCTCGTCCCAGCTGTCCGCGCCGTCGAAGTCCAGGTCCGGGACCGGCCCTGCGGCCGGCCGCGGCTCGGGCGCGGCCGTCTGCGGCGGCCGACCGGGCAAGGAGGGCGAGGAGGGCGGGAACGGCGGGAACTCGGGATCGTCGTCGGTGGACACCGCCTCACTCCGACACGTACGGCCGGCGGATGGTGGCGATGGTCTGCCAGTTGCTCACCGGCGTCACCTTCACCACGTCGCCGGTCTTCGGGGCCTGCACCACGTACTGCGCGCCGTCCGGTCCGCGCCCGATGTACATGCCGACGTGCCCCGGCATGGCGACCGTGCCGTCCTTGCCCGGGATGAGGATCAGGTCGCCCGGGACCATCGCGTCGAGCCCGGGGACCTCGGTGCCGGCGTGTGCCTGGTCGGTGGTCACCCGGGGCAGGGCGACGCCGACCGTGGCCCAGGCCGTCTGCACCAGCCCGGAGCAGTCGTAGGTGTCCGGCCCCTCCGCACCGTACTCGTACGGCTTGCCCAGCTGGGCGAGCGCGAACCCGACGACGGTCGCCAGCGTCGGGTCGGCCGGCGGCTCGAACCCGGCCGGGAGCCCGCCCCCGGCGGCCTCGGCCCCGTCGGTACCCCCGCCGCAGCCCTGCAGGTAGCCCGGCGCGCCGGTCCCCGGTGTACCGAGCGGGTCGATCAGCGGGTCGATCACCGGGTCGGCCGTCGGCAGCAGCGGCCCGGCCGCCGGTGACGCCGTCGTCCAGTACCGCTCGACGAGCGCCGTCGCGAGCGACTCCCACGGGGCGTACGCCTCCGGGTACGCCGAGCGCTGCACCGCCTGGGCGGCCTGGGTGAGCGGGATCGTCGCCCAGCCCGGCACCCGCACGAGGCGCGTCAGGAACGCCGTCGTCGCCTTCACCGGGTCCGCGGCGACCTCGCCGCCATAGATCGAGACGCGCTGCTGGAACAGCCCGACGGAGTCGTGGTCGAGCTGCTCGAGGCTGTTGCGCAGGCTCGACTCCTGCAGGGCGGTGGCGACGGCGATTACGGCGGCCCGCGTGCCGTCCGGCCGGAACGCCTGCGCCGTCGACACGATCGTCTGCGCGTTGCCGAGCTGCTCGGCGTCGAGCCGCACGCCCTCCACGGCGGCGCCCGGGCCGCCCGGCCCGCAGGCCTGCGCGTAGGCGCCGCCGGCCGCCCCGCCGCTGCCGGCGCCGAGCGCGCCGCTGACGCCGGCCATCAGCAGCAGCGAACACGGCCCGCACCAGAGCAGCGCCGCGAGGACGAGCAGCCAGCGTCTCATGGGCCGGTCTCCGCCTTCAGCGCGGCGTTGGTGTCGAACAGGGGTACCTCCAGCGGCGTCCGCACGGTGGTCACCTTGAACACCCGGTCGCCGACCATCCACACGGCCCGGCCGGTGCGCTGCCGGGCCCAGCCGGCGACCCAGTCACGGGCGATGTCGGTGAGCCCGACGAGCTGGGCGAGCTCCTCGGCGATCGTCGGGTCCTGGGCGAACATCACCTTCGTGTCGCACAGCGCCATCATGTCCTTGGCGATGGCGACCTCCTGGCTGCCGGCGGCGCCGACGGCGAGCAGGTCGCTGGGCTTGTGCGCGACGATCACCTGGATCTCGCCGTCGTTGCGGGACAGCCGCAGGTCGGCGTCGAGCGACTGGACCGCCCCGACGCCGAGGCGCATCTGCCGCCAGACCTCGTCGCGGACCACGATGGTGATCTCACCCGGCCGGCGCAGGTCCGTCATCGCCCGCGACCACGAGTTGACGCAGGCGAGGGCGACGCCGACCACCTCGTCGCCGAGGTCGTTGAGGCGGCGCAGCGACAGCGACTGGATCGGCGCGTTCCAGTCCAGCCGGACGGTCGTCGGCGCGTCGAACAGCCCGGCGAGCGCGCCCCGCACCAGCGTGCCGAGCGCGTCCGTGCTCTGCCGGGTCGCGTCGACCATGCGCTGGACGCTCGGGTACCGGCACTGCTCGGCGAGCTGCGCGGTCGGGCGGGCCAGCGCGTCGTACACCTCCGGGATCGTGACCGCGCGCAGCTGCCCGCCGCCCCGCGACCAGCCCGACAGCTCGGCGACGACCATGGCCAGGGCGCTCTCGTCCGACGGCGACGCCGTGATGCCCCGCACCCCGATGAGCGCCTTCAGCAGCACCACCCAGCGGGCGAAGATCAGCGCGGCCCGCGCCTGCCGCTCCGCCGCGGGCAGCTGGTCCCAGCTCTGCCCGAGCGGTCCGAGGTCGAGCGGGTTGATCCGCACCGGCAGGCCGAGCCCGAGCGAGATGGGCTCGACGCCGACCGCGTGGCACAGCGGCTCGTACTCGCCCTTGACGTCGCCGGCGACGAGGACCCGCGCCCCGAACAGCATCATCCGCAGCAGCAGCGCCTTGACCGTGGTGGACTTGCCCTGGCCGGGCTTGCCGAAGAAGATCAGGTTCGGGTTGGTGACGATCTGGTTGAGCACCCACCCCACCGGGTCGACGTAGAAGCCGCCCGCGGTGAGCGCGTCGTAGCCGATGAGCGCGCCGGTCGGCGGCAGGCCGTTGGCGGTCAGCAGCGGGAAGATGCCGCCGACCTCGGCGGTCGACGCGCGGTACACCACCAGCGGCGCGGCGACCGGCGACCAGCCGTGGCCGGGCCGGGCGTGCCCGCGCGCCGGGGCCGGCGGCCGCAGCAGCGCCGCCTCCTCGCGGTGCCGTTCGCGGCCGCTGTCGCCGGACGGCCGCGCGGACGGCAGCTGCCCGCCGAAGTCGGAGGCCAGCTGCGGCAGTGACCGCCCGGCCGGCGGCCGGCGCCGGGCCATCAGCCCCAGCTCCGCGACGGCAGGCCGACACCGAGCGGTAGGCACGCGGCGACGAAGCCCGAGTCCTGGGCCAGTTCGAGGCGCAGCAGCCGGAACTGGCAGGCCCGCGCGGTCGCCTCGAGGTTGGCGGCGTGGTCCTCCACCGGCCAGCTGGACGGCACGGTGACCGCCACCGCGCCGGCGACCCGGACCATGGTGTGCCCGGCCACCACCTGGCTCTCGTGCACCGCGATCTCCGCCTCCCGCCGCCGGTGGGCCTGACCGACCCGGAACCCGCGGGTCCGGCGCACCTCGGCGGCCATCTCGGCCGTCCAGACGTCCCGTTCGACCTGCCGGCCGGCACTGGCCGGGTTCTGCGGCTCGTAGTGCAGCGCGAGCGTGCGCCGCTCGCCCGGCTCGGCCGGCGCCAGCATCCGGGCGAGCGAACCGACGCGGGTCGGCAGCTCGGGCAGCAGCAGCGTGTAGCTCACGGTGGTGAACGCGTCGTGCGTGTAGCTGCGCGGCGCGGGTGGCGGGGCGGTCACCGGGCCGGCGACGCCCAGCGGCAGCCCGGTGAGCGTCGGCAGGCCCCGGGCCTGCTCCTGTTTCGCCTGCTCCAGCGCGGGGGTCTCGGCCAGGTTGTAGCCGGTGCGGATGGCGGCGGCGACGTCCTCGGTGTGCAGCCACCGCACCCCGGTCACGCCGAGCCCGCGCAGGTGGTTCTCGACCTCCTGCAGGTGCCGGTAGAGCACCCGCGCCCGGCCCTCCAGGCCGCCGCCGGCCTGCTGCGCCGTGCGGCGGATGCGCCCCTCCGACACGCCGACCGTCACGTACACCTCGTGGCGCACCGCGGCGGCCACCACGGCCTGCTCGAGCTGCCGGCTGATGTCGCGCACGATGCCCGGCGCGTGGGTCGACACGTGGTCGGCGACCCAGGCCGCGCGCTCGGCCCCGTCGTCGGGCACGGTCCGGACCAGGATCGAGATCCGCGAGACCTGCTCGCCCCGGGCCGCGGCGGCCAGCAGCGCCCCCAGCTGGTCCGCGAACGCGTTGCGGGTCGCCTCGTCCACCGCGCCGAGACCGGGATGGCTGATCTGCGCGACCGACGCCCACTGCCCGGACCGCGGGTCGTGGATCACGCAGACCCGCTGCAGCATCGGCCCGAACGGGGGGCCGTCGTGCAGCCGGAGCCCGGCGATGACACCCGGAAGGTCCAGGGTCGCCAGCTCCCGGCGGGTCGTCAGCCCGGTCGACGCCCGGGACCGCCACCTCGACCAGCCCATCACACGCCCCCACAGGTAGAGATAGAGATCGACCAGCCAGCGCACGGACGGCCGTCCGCGCACCGGCAACGCGACGAGCAGCACACCGACGGCGGACGCCGGCGCGATCTTGAGGGCCAGCAGCCACACTCCGTTGCTGACGGCGAGCAGCAGCGGCATCAGGGCCGCGCCGGACAGCACCGCCTGCCAGCCCGTCAGGCCCATGAACCAGCCGTACCGCTCGCGCCGCCAGCCGCTGTAGACGCGGTCCCGCCCGGACGCCGCCGTGCTCATGAGCGCACGTCCCCGGCGTCGAAGACGACCTCGGCCGGCGGCACGGCGGGCGGCGCCACGCGGTGGGCCGGGACATACGCGCCGCGGGCCGCGCTCCCGGCGTCCGGCCGCTCGGCGGGGCCGGACGCGGCGCCCGGCCCGGCACCCGCGAGCTCGTCGCGGCCCACCGGTGCGTCGTGCGGTGCCGCGGCCGGCAGCGAACGGCGCGACCCGGCGGGCAGTGCGGCGCCGGTGCCGCCCGGCTCCGCGGAACCCGGGTCCAGCGTGTGCGGCATCGGGGGGTCGTCGCCATGGGCCGCGCGTGCGAGCGGCCGGCCGCCGGCGGTCCCGTCCCGCCCCGCCGAGCCGGCCGCGATCGCGGCCAGACCGGCGGCGAAGCGGGCCTCGGCCACCGCCTCCGCCGCGTCGACGGTGCTGCGCCCGGCCTGCCCGCCGGCGCCGGTGCCGGAGCGGCCGGACCCGCCGGTGAACGCCCGCTCGACCAGCTCGCGCGTCGCGGCGCCCGACGGGGTGGCGGGGTCGACGAACGCGAGCATGCGGTAGATGCCGAGCGGCGCGAGCGGGGAGGCGACCAGCACGATGCTGCCGATGAACATGCGGACCGCCTGGTTCTCGCCGTCCCCGGCGTTCATGAACGTGAACCCGATGACCAGCAGCAGCGCCGATCCGCCGGGCCCCAGCGACGCCGCGCCGAGCACGCGGGCGAGGCCGGGCAGCCAGGCGCGGCCGAACTCGGACAGGCGGCCGGCGGCCATGATGGGCAGCAGGCACGCGCCGACCGGGAGGACGACCTGTTTCGCCAGCCAACCGGCGGCGTAGAGGAGGGCGGCGGGCAGCAGCATCGTCAGCCCGAGGACCCCGAGGAGCACCGCGCTGGCCTCGTCGCCGACCTCGGCCCACGACTTGACCCGGTCTCCCACGCCGAGCCAGCCGTTGGTGATGCCGCCGGCCTCCAGGATGCGGTTGCCGATCTGCGTGCCCGCCCCGTCCAGGCGGATGACGACCCAGACCCCGATGGAACACGCGGCGAAGTACTCGGGTATCCCGCCGAGCAGCCGGCCGAAGCCGCCGTCGGGGCGGATGACCCCGCGACCGATCTGCACGATCGTCAGCACGCCGGCGATCGTCACGGCGACGTACATGGTCACCTCGGTCACGCTGCCGACCGAGCCGCCCAGCAGGTCGGCGACCACGCTGTGCGTGTTCAGCAGCCGGAACGTGCCCGTCAGCAGGTCGACCATCATGCCGTAGACGGCCGTCATCAGGCTGTCGAAGAAGTTCTGCGCCGCGTCCTTCGCCGCGTCCGCGGCGGCGCCCCACGGCGTCCAGATCAGCAGTTCCGCCCGGTCAGCTCGCACGTTCGACCACCCTCCATCCCGCCCGGACCGCGTCGGCGCTGCCCGGCCACGCCGACGGTGGCTGGGCCGGCTGGGACCGCGGCCCGATCCGCCACCGGCCGGCGGACCAGACCATGCGCTGGCAGTCCGCGACCCCGGCCCGCCCGGTGTTCACGGCGGTGACCACGCCGTAGCCGAGCACGCATGCCACGACGAAGTTGGGGCCCACGGTGCCCTTGATCTGTCCCATGGCGACCCGGTAGCTGACCCGTGCCGCCGCGGCCGTGTCAGGGCCCAGGTGCCGGTTGATGTCCCGGACGCCCACCATCGGCGTCCAGTCCGCGATGTCGACCGCGCCCGGCATCGCGGCGGCGGTGTACACCTCGGTGACCCGTCCCACGTCCGTGGTGCTCATCGCCGCCTCGTCGATGGCCGCCAGCTGGCCCAGCGCACCCTCCGGGGTGTGCGGGAACCCGGTCGCGAACGGCGACCCGCCGGGCGCCGCCGCGGCCGACGGCGCCGACACCACGATCGGCGGGCCGGCTGTCGCCGCGACGACCGGTTGCGGCTGTGCGGCCGACTGGGGCAGTGCCACCATCGGCGCCGCCGCGAGCGCGTCCTCGCGGGCCTCCGCGGAGAGCCCGCCGGACGGCGTCGGCGCCGACCCGGACGGGTCCGCACCGGCTTGCGGGCCGTGGTCGCCGAGCGAGCTGAGCAGCACGTAGCCGAGGAAGCCGACCAGTGCCGTGGCCGCCACCGTGATGACCAGCAGGACCGCGACGGCGGCGTCCGGCCGCCGGCCGCTCACCATGGCCGGTCGGCCAGCGGTCCGGGCACGCCCTGGGTCACGGCGAAGACCGTGCCGTACAGCAGCGAGCCGAGGATGACCCGGCGGAACCGGCGCCATCCCCTGGCGGCGATGGCGCCGTCGAAGGTCAGCCGGCCGTAGGCGATCTCGCCGAGGGAGACGAAGCCCGCGCCGATGAGGATGCCGAGGAACAGCCAGGCGACGGCCCCGACGAGCGCGTTGACGTCGTCCATCAGGGCGTCTTCGTGAACTGTTTGATCATCTCGTAGATCGCGCCGTAGAGGATGCCCAGCACGAGCGCGCCACCCATCATGTTGCGGCCCCGGGTGCCCCAGTCGCCGTTGTTGGTCAGCCGCCCTCCGGCGAACACGGCGATACCGCCGGTGCCGAGCGCGAAGATCAGGCCGAGCGCGCCCCACTTGATCCAGCTCATCAGCGTGTCCGCACCCTGCCGGATGCCCTCGGTCGGTGGCTTCGGATCGGGGTCGAAGGGAGCCGGTTCGTAGGCCAGCAGGTGCTGGGCGAGGCCGTCCAGCGACAGCCCGGACCAGTGGAGCTCGATCATCAGGTGGTACGGCAGCATGGTGGTCTCCAGGGGTCGGTTCGTTACCCGCGCCGCAGCCAGCCCGGGCGGCGCTGCGGTGGTCTCGCCGGTGCGGCTGTCGGTGCGGCGCCGCTCGGCGCGGCTCCCGTGACGGCGCGCAGCAGCACCGTCGCCGCGCGGAGCGAGGCCGGGGGCGCCGGGCCGGTGGTCCAGCCGCTCACCGCCGACTCGGCGGTGGCCTCGGCGAACAGGGTCCGGCGCCGGCGCTGGGCCAGCCGGTGGCCCAGGACGGGCACCACCGTGGCCGGCCAGGTGCGCGCGCCGACGACCACGGTGGCGTACAGCGGGACCAGGCCCGCCGTGCGCACGGCGTCGTCGTAGCGCGCGATCGTGCCCTCGGCGAGGCCCGCCGACCCGATCGTCGGGCGCAGGACGAGCACCGGGAACGTGGCCGAGCCGGTGCACCACAGCAGGGGCGCGAGCCGCTCGCCGGTCGCGAGCAGCGACCAGGCGTCCCAGCCGGCGTCGACGACGGTGAGGTCGAAGTGGTTGTCGTCGGCGGCGATCCAGGCCGCCGGCAGGGGCACCCGACGTACGTCCAGGGGCTCGCCGGTCGCGGCGATCCGGCGCACGGTCACGACGCCCCGGCGCAGCTGCCGGGTCGCCGGCCGGATGCCGGCCCGGCCGCGGGCCCCCGGCACCGAGCGCCCTTCGACCGCGCACACGCCGGCCAGTCCCGACCGGGCCGGGTCGGCGCAGTCGAGCAGCAGCACGCGCAGGCCCGCACCGGCGGCCGCGTCGGCCAGCGCCAGCGCGATCCCCGACGCACCGGCCTGCGGGTGCGCGCCGAGCACGGGCACGACGACCCCGAGCCCGAACCGGGTCGGGTCGAAGACGTCGGGCCGGGCCGGCGCGCCGCCGGCGCCGCGCAGCACCTCCACCGCCGTCATCGGGGTCGTCCGTCCGTCGACATCGCGCCCTGCCTCGCCTCGTGCCTCGTATGGAGTATCTGGATTGTTTGATGTTGTTGTCAATGCCGATGACACTAGATACAACAACCTACATTCTGCTACCGTCCTGCCGACGACGACGGTTGGAGCCCACGCATGGCCGACAAGTCCAAGGACCCCGGCGACCTGCTCCTGTCGCTGGCGGTCGCGGCGGCGACCGGTGGTGGCGTCCTCGGCGGCCTGCTGTGGCTGGCCGGGCAGCTCTCGTCCGTGCTCGGCGGCAACGGCTGGCCGGACAGCACACCGGGCGACATCGTCGGCATCCTCATCGCCTGGGTGCGCTCGCCCGCCGACCCGGCCCGCGCCTGGCCGGCGGCGGCGGCCGGGCTCATCGGCCCCGCCTGGCGGGTGTACGTCATCTTCGTGGCGCTGCTGGTCCCCGTCGGCGCCGCCACCGTCCTGGCCGTCCGGCTCGGGCTCAACTGGCGGCGGCGCCGCGGCTTCCGCATCGGCCGGCTCGGCTTCGCCTCCGGCTGGGAGATCGGGCGGCTGATGGGCCGCCGGGCGGTGCTGCGCCGCGCCCGCTTCACCCGCCCGCAGAAGGCCGGCGACCCCGGGCTGCGCCCGCAGGACGTGGGCTACCTCCTCGGCCGCGACGTGCGCTCGCAGCGCCGGCTCTACAGCTCGGTCGAGGACTCGATGCTGGTGCTCGCGCCGATCCGGCGGGGCAAGGACGCCTGCTTCGTCACGCCGCTGACCATCGACGCGCCCGGCGCCTGCATCGTGATCTCGACCGAGCCCGAGTCGTTCACGACCACCTACGCGGCGCGGACCCGGATGGGCGCGGTGCACGTCTTCGACCCGCAGAACCTGATCAACTGGCCGCAGCGGATCCGGCTGTGCCTCGTGCGCGGCTGCGAGAACCCCAACGTCGCCGACGACCGCGCCGCGGTGCTCGCCAAGTACGGCGGCTTCAACCCGGGCCAGGAGAGCAGCTTCTTCGCCGCCACCGCGGTCATCGTCATCCTGCGCGGCTACCTGCACGCGGCCGCCCTGCACGGGCGCACCATCGCCGACGTCGTCCGCTGGGCGCGCAACCAGACCGACCCCGAGCCGCTCGACCTGCTGCGGCGGGCCGAGTCGGCCGGCGTGGCCGCCGCCGGGTGGTCCGCCGAGCTCGAGGCGATGACCCAGGCGGACCTGCCGACGCGCACCGCGATGTGGAGCGCGGTCACCGGCTCGCTGCGGTTCCTGTCCGACCCGGCGGTGCTGGAGCAGTTCTCGCCCGGGCCCGACGAGGTCTTCGACGTCGCGTCCTTCGTCGCCGGCCGCAACACGCTGTACTTCCTCGGCAAGGAGACCGGCGCGAACCCGATCACGCCCGCGACCCACATCCTCATGGAGTCGATCTGGCCGCAGATCCGCATGATCGCCGCGAAGACCCCGGGAGGCCGGGTCGAACCGCCGGTGACCGTGGAGGTCAACGAGGCCGGCTACCTGGCGCCGATGAGCAGCCTGCCCCGCTTCATGGGGCTCGTCGGCAAGTCCTCCATCGCGATGCACGTCTACGTGCGCTCGCCCTCGCACGTGCGGGAGCGGATGGGCGCCGACGCCATGCGCACGATGTGGGACAACGCCTCGGTGCGCGTCATCCTCGGCGGCGGCGGCAACATCGAGGACCTCGAGGAGGTCTCGAAGCTGCTCGGCGAGGTGCGCCGCCCCAGCCGGGCGACCGACGCGGCCGGCGCGGAGGCACTCAGCCGCGTCCTGACCGCCGAGGAGATCCGCACCATGGACTTCGGCCGGGCCGTCGTCGTCGGCCGCGAGGCCCGGCCCGTCGAGATCGTCCTGCGCCCGTGGTGGCGCCGCGCCGACGGCCGGGCCATCGGCGAGGGCAAGGAACGCGTCGAACGACTGATCCTGCAGTACACGCAGACGGCGCCCGCGAACGAACGGGTCAGCAACTACGTCCGGTCGGCATCGACCGTCCGCCGCATCACCCAGATCTGAGGGAGTCCCGCGCCGATGACGACCGCACACGAAGGACGCTCCCGCCGGGTCGGGGCGTACGTCACGATCGGCACGGTCGCCGCCGTGCTCGCCGCCGCCGTGCTGACCTTCTTCGGGCTCGGCGCGTTCGACCGCGCCGTGGCCTCGTACACGCCGTCGGCGTGGGTATTCAGCCGGGCCGCGGGGGAGCTGGGCCGGGTCAACGGCCTCACGGCCCGGGTCGACACCCGCGTCAAGCTGGAGGGCACGGCCGGGCACCACGTCGAGGTCAGCCACACCGACACCCAGCTGCTGTTCCGCGACGTCGAGACCGGCAAGGTGTCCGCGCTCGACCTGACCACGCTGCAGATCTCGGCGTCGCTGGCCACGACGCCGGGCGAAGGCGTCCAGGCCTACATCCGCGGCCAGGTCGCGTACGTCGTCGACCGCATCCACGGCGAGGTACGCCAGATCGACCCGGCGACCCTCGCGCCGGTCGGCCCGGCCGTCCAGCTGCCACCCGGCCTCCGCGGCGGCGAGTTCGACGCCGACGGCCGGTTCTGGCTCGCCGTGCCCGCCGAGGGCACCGTCGTCGCGGTGACCGCCGCGGCGAAGCGGGACACGCCACCGTCCACCCAGCCGGTCCCGGTCGCGCAGCCCGACCACGACCTCGCCGTGTCGGTGCTCGACCAGGGCGTGGCCGTGCTCGACCGCACCGCGCAGCACCTGCTGACGGTCCACGGCGCCAAGGTCGCCGCCGACGTGCCGGTCGCGCTGCCCGGCCCGGCGGTCGTCGCCGCGCGCACCAGCGGCGCGCAGGTGCCGGTCACCGTCCCCGGCAGCCGCAAGGTCGTCGTGGTCGACGCCTCCGGCACGGCGCAGACGTTCACGGTGCCCGGCAGCGGCGGCGGCCTGCGACCCGCTGTCGCCTGGTCCGGGCGGTTCTACGTCGCCGACAGCCGTACCGGCGAGGTGTTCGTCCTCACCGCCACCGGCGCCCTCGCCGGCGACCCGATCCGCCTGCCCGGCAGCACCGACGTCGAGCTGCAGGTCCGCGACGGGCGGCTGTACATCAACGCGGTCGACGGCTCCACGGCGCTCGTCGTCGACGCCGCGCACAAGGTGTCCGCGGTGACCGACAAGTACCCGGACGACGTCACCGGCGGCCAGCCGCCGGCCCCGGTGCCCACCGCGACGACGACCGCCGCACCGACCCCGACGACGGGCCCGCCGGCGCCCGCCACGACCACGACGGCACCGCCGGCGACCAAGCTGCCGACGCCGAGGACGCCGACGATCCAGCCCCCGGCGACCGGGCCGCTGC
>NZ_JAHYSG010000028.1 GCF_022095675.1 Dactylosporangium sp. AC04546
GTCCAGCTCCGTGAACAGCGACTCCCGGCGGACCGTGCCGACGCCGGCGCGGCGCACGTCGACCCAGGCCGCGCCGGCGATCGCCCGCTCGCCGTACCGTTCGCCCAGCAGCGGCATGTGGTCCACGCCGTTGAGCAGCGACACCACCAGCCCGGGCGCGGCCCGGTCGGCGTCGACGCGGTGCAGCGCGGCCGGTAGGTGGGGCGCCTTGACCGTGATCCACAGGACGTCGACCGGC
This sequence comes from Dactylosporangium sp. AC04546, assembly GCF_022095675.1. Lineage (GTDB taxonomy): Bacteria > Actinomycetota > Actinomycetes > Mycobacteriales > Micromonosporaceae > Dactylosporangium. The sequence goes on from NZ_JAHYSG010000028.1 coordinate 239, forward strand.
CGGGTGAGCCGCTCGGCGGCCGGCACCGCGGCCGTCACCGTCGGCCGGCGGGAGCTGTGGACGGTGGCGACGCCGCCGTACGCGGCGATCGACTCGGGCCGCATGACGAGCTGGACGTCGACCCCGGCGCGGGCCAGGTCGACGGCCAGCGCGGTGCCGACGCCGCCGGCGCCGAGCACGGCATGGCGCTCAGCCATCGGCGCGGCCGCCCGGCCGCCCGGCCGCGGCGGCCATCGCGTCGCGCACGCTGCGGGGGCGCATGTCGGTCCACTCCCGGGCGATCCACGCCAGGCACTGCGCCTCGGTGCCCTCGGCGCCGGTGCGCTGCCAGCCCGGCGGCGGGGCGGCCGCCGCCGCCCACAGCGAGAACGCACCCTCGTCGCTGACGACCACGGTGAACGTCGGTCCCGGATCGGCCATGCTGTGCTCCCCGTGTCGTCCGCCGTGCGGCGCAAGAATGTGCGCAGGGGAAACGCCATATGGCAAACCGGCGTGTGTCGATACATCAATCCCCGTGCGGACCGAAGGCTAGCCGACCGCAATGATCGACGGAGACCGCTACACTATGGCGTAGATCACACCCCATGGCCGCCTCGGGCGTACGGTATGGTGGGCGCTGCAGTGGGTGATTCGAGGCGAATTTCAATTGGTCTTAATCAATTGATTAGGATCCGAAAGAACTGCGGCGTTGACCGAGTCACGGGGGACTGTTTTCTGGTGGAGACGCTCAACCCATCGCAGCCGAACGCCCGGCTCCGCTACGAGTACGACCGGGGCACCGGCTACGAGACCGAACTGCGGCTGACCGAAGCTCTGGCAGCCCTCGTCCCGGGCGACGAGCTCGTCCATCAGGACCACCGGCTGTTCCAGCTGGTCCATCTCATCACCGAGTATGCGTGGGTCGGCATCCACGACGCGATGTGCATCCTCGACACGGCACTGGCCAAGGACGACCTGGTCGGCGCCACCCGGGCGCTGTCGCGCGGCGCGGCCCTCGCCGGGCTGCCGGTGACCTGCGTGCGGCTGCTCACCGACTCGCTGCCGCAGGAGACGTTCCTGCAGCTGCGGGCGATGTTCGCCGAGGGCGCCTCCGGGCTGGACTCACCCGGCGCCCGCGGGATGCGCAAGGCCGGCCTCGCGGTGTGGGACTCGTTCGAGTCCACCCTGGCCGCACACGGCGTCTCCCTCGACGACCTCGCCGAGGCCTCCGCGTCCGGCTTCACCGGCGAGCCGCGCCTCGCCCTGCTGGCCGACGTCATGCTGCACATGTACCGCTTCGACGCCCGCATCCTGGAATGGAAGCAGGTGCACCTCGGCCTCGTCTGGCAGATGCTCGGCGGGCACCCGGCGACCGGCGACACCCCGCCGGCGGCCGAGGACCGGCCCCGCAGCATGCGCGGCCGGCCGATCTCCGACCTCGAACGGCTCGCCGTGCGGCCGTTGTTCCCGAAGCTGTGGCAGCACAGCACCGAGCGCTACCGCGTCGCGGCCGGCGGCGCCGGCCTGGCCTACCGCGCGTCCTGAAGCACCGCGGTCCACCGAACCGACCACACCGCGCCCGACCGCGGCAGCAAGAGGAGCCCATGACCACCTTCGGCCAGATCAGAGCGCTGCCCGGCCTGACCCGGCTGCTGATCGTCACCAACGGCATCAGCGCGCTCGGCGCCGGGGCGGTCATGCCCTTCCTGTGGATCTACCTGACCGAGGTGCGGCACTTCCAGACCTGGGTGCCGGCCACGACCCTCGCCGTCCAGGCCGCCGCCGCGGTGCTCGGCGGCCTCGCGTACGGCGTGCTCGTCGACCGGCTGCCGTACAACCGGACGGTGCCGCTGGCCAACGTCAACGCCGGCGTCGGCACCATGGTGTTCGCGTTCGCGACCGACCCGTGGGTGGCGATCGCCGCCGCGGCCGTCTTCGGCTTCGGCATCAGCGGCGTCGGCACCACCGTGCGCGCCGCGTACGCGGTCACCACCCCCAAGGCGCAGCGCGACGTCGCCTACTCCACCGACTACGGCGTGCTCAACCTCGCCATGGGCTTCGGCGTGCTGATGGGCGGCGCCGTCGCGGCCGTCGGCAGCCTCACCCCGGCCGGCCGCTACGCCACGCTGTACGCGATCGACGCGGTCACCTTCCTGCTCATGGCCGCCGCCACGATCACGACCCTGCCGGGCCGGGTGGGGGCCGCCGACGCGGACGAGTCCGACGAGCCGCGGGCGCGCGCCGGCTACCTCGCCGTGCTGCGCCGGCCCGAGCTGCTGGTCATCCTGCTCCTGCTGCTGCTCACCACGCTGGCGACCACGGCGCAGTTCCGCGCCGGCCTGCCCGGGTTCCTCACCCAGAACGGCGCGATCACCTCGACCGGCCTGTCGTTCGCGTTCGCGCTCAACATCCTGCTCTGCGCCGCGGTGCAGTTCCTCGGCCTGCCACTGCTGCGGCGGTACCGCAAGTCCCGCCTCGTCGCCGCGGCCGGCGTGCTGGCCGGGCTGTGCTGGTGGTTCGTCTACCTGGCCGGGCAGCGCACGGGCACGGCGGCGCTCGTGCTCGCCTGCGTCGGGGTGAGCCTCTTCTCGATCAGCGAGGCGCTCGTCGGGCCGCTGCTGACCACGCTGCTGAACAACGCGGTGACCGACGAGCTGCGCGGCCGGGCCAACGGGCTGTTCTCGATCACCTACTCGGCCTGCAACGTCCTCGGCCCGGTCGTCGCCGGTGCGCTGCTGCCCTGGTCGGCGGGGCTGGCGTTCATCGTCCTGATGCTCGCCCTCAGCGGGGTCGCCACGGTGCTCGCCGTCGGCCTGCGCCGGCGGCTTCGCGCCGACGAGGACCTGTCCGGCGAATCCGCCGGCGACGCATCTGCCGGCGAGCCGGTCGTGGCCGGCGCCACGCACGAACGAGACTAGCGGGGGGACAGCATGCACGGGGACCACGCCATCGCGATCATCGGCATGGGGTGCCGGTTCGCCGGGGCCGACGGCGTCGAGGAGTTCTGGGCCAACCTGCGCTCCGGCCGGGACGCGATGACCCGCGACCCGTCCCGGGACGCGGACCTGGACCCGGACGCCGCCGCCGGCCGCCGGGTGCACAGCTGGGGCGTCGCGCCCGACCGGACCGCTTTCGACCACCGCATCGCCGGGTTCGCGGCCCCGCCGGCCGACCACGACCCGCAGCACGGCCTGCTCTACGAGGCGCTGTGGGCCGCGGCCGAGGACGCCGGGGTGCGGCTGCCGGCGATCGGCGAGGCCACCGCCCTCTACGCCGGTGTCGCCCGCACCCGGCACGTCGAGCGGGCCGCCTTCGAGGAGGTGGCCAACCTCGACGCCACGTTCGCCGGGCCGAAGTTCTCGTACTTCCACGACCTGCAGCGCGAGAGCGTGATGCTCGACAACTCCTGCGCGACCGGCCTCGTCGCCGTGCACCTGGCGGCGAGCAGCCTGCGCCTCGGTGCCTGCGACTACGCGTTCGCGGGCGGCGTCGCGGTCATGGACCCGGCCGGCTGGTACGACTGGACCCCAACCAGCATCTACGCCCGCGACGGCGTCTGCCGCCCGTTCGACGTCGCGTCCACCGGCACCGTGCCCGGCGACGGCGTCGGCGCCGTGCTGCTGCGCCGCCTCGCCGACGCCGAGCGCGACGGCGACCCCATCCACGCGGTCCTGCGCACCAGCGCTGTCGGCAACGACGGGCGCAGCAAGAACGGGTTCGTCATCCCGGGCGTGCCCGGCAAGATCCGGGTGATCCGCCAGGCGCTCGCCCAGGCCGGCCTCACCGGCGCCGGCCTCGGCTACGTCGAGGCGCACGGGGTGGGCATCCCCATGAACGACCAGATCGAGGCGACCGCGCTGACCGAGGCCCTCGGCCCCGACGGGCAGCCGCTCGCCGTCGGCTCGGTGAAGGCGTCGATCGGGCACACCGACACCGCCGCCGGCCTCGCCGCGCTCATCAAGGCCACGCTGACGGTCCGCGACGGGTTCCTGCCGGCCACACCGAACACCAGCGAGCCGATCGAGGAGCTCACCAAGGGCGGCAGCCGCTACTCGATCGTCCCGCACGGGCGGCCGTGGGCCGCGCCGGACGGGCCGCGGCGGGCCGGCGTGATGTCGGCCGGCGTCGGCGGCACGAACGCGTTCGCCATCGTCGAGGAGTACGGCGCCGCATGACGAGTGCCGTCTGCGTCACCGGCGTGGCCTGGAGCACGGCCCTCGGCGACGGCGTCGACGACGTCTGGTCGCGGCTGCTGGCCGGCGACACCGGCCTGCGGCCCGTGCCCTCCGGTCTCCGGCTGCGCAATCCGCTCGCCGCCGCCCGGCCGGTCCCGCCGCCCGGCGCCACCGCCTACGAGCGGCACGTGGCCCTCGCCGCCGCCACGGCCAGAGCCGCCCTCGCCGACGCCGGCGTCACCGGCGCGGACGCCCAGCCGGTGCTCGCCACCAGCCTCGGGCCGCACCTCGACGAGGACACGACCTCGCTGTACACCTGGGCCGAGGAGACCGGCCGCCGCCTGGGCAGCCCCGCCCCGCCCGTCGCGGTCTCCACCGCCTGCTCGTCCGGCTCGGACGCGATCGCGCTCGCCGCGACCCTGCTGCGTGCCGGCGCGGCGGCCCGCTGCGTCGCCGGCGGCATCGACCTGCTCACCGACGGCAAGCGCCTCGGCCACACGGCGCTGGGCACGATGACCCCGACCCTGCCGCGCAGCTTCGACAAGGCCGCCGACGGCATGCTGCCCGGCGACGGCGCGGCGTTCCTGGTCCTCGAACCGCTCACCACCGCGCGGGACCGGGGCGCCCGCGTCCACGGCGTGCTCACCGGCTGGGCCGCCTCCAACGACGCCGCCGGCCTCGCCCAGCCGGACCCCACCGGCACCGCCGCCGCGGCGGCCGTGCGGCAGTGCCTGGCCGCCGCCGGGGTCGCCCCGGACCGGGTGGCTGCGGTCAGCACCCACGGCACCGCCACCGAGCACAACGACGCCGCCGAGTCCGCCTGCCTGCGGCTGGTCTTCGGCGACCTGCCCGCCCCGCCGGTCGGCTTCGCCACCAAGGGCGCCCTCGGCCACACCCTCGGCGCCACCGGGGCGATCGAGGCGATCACGGTCCTGCTGGCGCTGCGCGACCGGCGGGTACCGCCCGTCGCCCACGCCGGCAGCGTCACCGGCGACCTCCCGCTCCCGCTGCCGGTCGGCGCGGCCGCGCCGCTGCGCGACGGGCCGGGGCTGAGCCTCACCCTCGGCTTCGGCGGGTTCAACACGGCGCTGCTCCTCGACGCCCCTCCGGCGTCATGACGGTCCGCATCGAGCGGTCCGCGCCGCTGCCGGCCCGCCGCGGCGTCGTCCGCTACGCCGACCCGGCCGCCTGGCTGGTGCTCGACGCGATCGCCGAGGCGGCGCCGGCCGTGCCCGGCGCCGCGGTCGGCCTCATCGGGGTCAGTGAACACGCCACCCTGCATACCCTGCGCCGCTGTGCCGCCGACCGGGCCGCCGACCCGGCCGCGCTGTCGCCGCTGCGGTTCGTGGCGGCCTCGCCCGGGACGCTCGTCGGCCTGGCCGCCGTCCACCTCGGCTACACCGGGCCCAGCCTGCTGCTGACCATGCCCCCGGCGCTCGGCCGGCCGGTCGCGGTCACGATCGCCCAGGAGTGGCTGCGCGCCGGCCCGCCGGCCGCCCGCGCCGTGGCCGTGGCGACCTACGAGGTCAGCGCCGACGGCACGCACGTGGCCGAGTGCACGTGGCTGGGTGAGGGCCGGTGAACGCGCCCGCCGCCGTGCGCGCCCAGCCGGTACCGTCGCCGCAGGAGATCGACGACTTCCTCATGCGATGCGCGATCGCGTCCGCCGAACCGGCGCAAGGCGAGCCGCTCGCCGCGACCGTCGACCGGCTGCGCCGCCTCGGCCTGCCACCCGGGTCGGTCGTCCTGCTCGCGCTGCCCAACGGCCTGCAGCTCGTCCGGCTGTTCTTCGCCGCCGGCCTGGCCGGCCTGGTGCCGGTGCTGCTCGCCCCGTCCACTCCCGCGCCGCGGATCCGCGAGCTGGCCCGCCGGCTCGGCGCCGCCGCCGTGGCCGGCCTGCCGGGCCGGGTCCGCGCGGCCGCCGGCGCCGATCTGTCCACAGTGGATCTCGGCGGTGCCGCCCTGGCCCGCCTCGGCGGCCACGAGCTGATCCGGCACGGCCCCGGCCAGGTCATCCTGCTCACCTCGGGCACGTCGGGCGCCTCCACCGGCTGCCTGCACGATCTGTCGGCGCTGCTGCTCAACGCCCGCCGCCACGCCGACGCGATCGGGCTCACCGCCGACGACACGGTGCTGGTGACGCTGCCGGTGTACTACTCGTTCGCGCTCGTCGCCCAGGTACTCGCGTGCCTGGTGACCGGGGCGGCGCTGGTGCTGTCCGGCCCGCCGTTCACCGTGCCGGAGTACCGCGGCCACCTCGTCCGCCGCCGGGTCACCGTCTCCTCCCTCACCCCGCTGCTCGCCGACCAGCTGCTCGCCGCCGGCGGGACGCTGCCGGGCCAGCTGCGCGTGCTGACCGTCGGCGGGCAGGCCCTGCCGCCGGACCGCACCGGCCGGCTGCTCACCGCGAACCCCGGCCTCGAGCTGTACCTCACGTACGGGCTCACCGAGGCCGGCCCGCGCGTGTCGACCCTCGCCGCCCACCGCGAGCCCGCCCACCGGCACGCCTCGGCCGGCCGGCCGCTCGACGGCGTCGAGATCACCCTGCGCGACGCCGGCCGCGGGCCGGAGGAGCAGGAGGTGCTGGTCACCTCGGCGACCGTCTGCCGGCGGCGGGTCGGCGTGCCGCCGCTCGGCACGCGCCCGCGGGCCGGTCTCGTCGCCCCGCTCACCGTCGCCACCGGCGACCTCGGCCACGTCCGCGACGGCTACCTCTACCTGCGCGGCCGGATCTCCGACTTCGCCGTCGTGCGCGGCGAGAAGGTCTCCCTCGCCTCCGTGCGCGAGCTGGCGGTGTCGCTGCCCGGCGTGCTCAGCGCCGCCGCGCGGGTCGAGGACGACACGGTCGCCGTCGACCTGTTCGTCGACGAGCACGGCCCGGCCGAGCCGGAGCTGCGCCGCACCCTCATGGCGCTGCTGGCGCCGCACGAGCGGCCCGGCCGGCTGCGGCTGCACCGCACCGAGCGCGGCGGGGTGCACAAGTGACGCTGCGGCTGGTGTGCTTCCCGCACGCGGGCGGATCGGGCCGGCAGTTCCTGCGCTGGCGGGACACCCTGCCCGGCGGGGTGACGGTCGAGCCGATGGACGTGCCCGGCCGGGGCCGGTTCGCGCGCCGACCGGCTGCGCCCACCCTGCGCGAGGCGGCCCGCGCGCTGCTGCCCGACGTCACCGGCGCCGGGGCCGGGCGGTACGCCCTGCTCGGCCACAGCATGGGCGCGCTGCTCGCCTACGAGATCGCCCGGCTCGCCGCCGACGGCGGCGAGCCCGGACCGCAGTTCCTCGTCGTCGCCGGCTGCCGCCCGCCACACGACCTGTCCACCGCCTGGCACGCCGAGCTGAGCGCCCTGCCCGACGACGACCTGCTCGCCGTGCTCGCCGCCGGCGGGCAGATCCCCGACGGCCTGCGCACCTCGCCGATGCGCTCGCTGTTCGTGCCGGGCCTGCGCGCCGACCTGCGCCTCGTCGCCGGCTACCGGCCGCCGCCGCGGCCCGGCCCGCTGGCGGTGCCGCTGCTGGCGTGGTGCGGCGACGCCGACCCAGTGGCTCCCGCCGCCGCGGCCGAGGGCTGGCGCGGCTACACCGCGGCCGGGTTCACCCTGACCCGGCTGGCCGGCGGCCACTTCTTCCTGCACGAGAACCCGGCGGACGCCACCGCCGCCCTGCGCCGACATCTCTGCCCGAGCCCTTCCTGAAGGAGGCACCATGCTGCTGCAGAAACCCGCCGCCGAGGCGTTCGCCACCTGGCGGCCGCCGTCGCTGGCGCCGTTCAACTGGCACGTCTACGACGTCGGCACCGCGCTGCCCGACGGCTGGGACACCGAGCTGCTCGACCTCGCCCGATCCCAGTCGTCCCGGCACACCTTCCGGCCCACCATGTCCACCGCCCGCGAGGTCCCCGACGCCGAGATCCCGCTGGAGACGGTCAACGGCGAGCAGCTCATGGCCGAGGCGCCGTGGGTCCACCAGCTGTACGTCGGCTGGTTCCGCGACCTGGCCCGCCGCCTGATCGACGAGGAGCTGCTCACCACCAGCACCCTGAACCGGGCGCTGAGCCTCAACATCCTGCGCGGCGACGGAGAGCGCTACCCGTGCCACGTCGACAGCAACCCGATGCAGGGCCTGCTGTACCTCACCGACCTGTCCGAGCACACCGGCGGGGGACTGGTCGTGGCCCGCGACCGCAGCGCCCGCAACGTCGCCGAGGTCGACGCGAACCGCGGCGTGATCTACCCGCGGCGGGGCCAGCTGTACTTCTTCGACGCCCGCGCCCACGCCCACTACGTCGAGCCGATGCGCACCGCCGACGCCCTGCGGGCCGTGGTGACGATGAACTACTACTCGCCGTCCTGCCCCGAGTCGGTCCGCCCGGCCGGGCTCGACGAGCAACTGTTCGCGATGTGACGGCGATGCTCGTCCTCTCCGACACCGACCTGCGCCGCCTGCTCACGCCTGGCGAGTGCCGCGCCGCGATGCGCGCGGCGCTCGCCGCGTTCGCCGACGGCGACGTGCAGCAGCCCGCCGAGCGCCCGGTCCTCGCCCCGCCCGGCGCGGCCGGGCTGCTCGGCCTCATGCCGGCCTACGCCTCGGCGCCCGAACCGGCCTACGGCCTCAAGGCGGTCTGCCTGTTCCCCGGCAACACGGCCCGCGGCCTCGACTCCCACCAGGGCGCGGTCCTGCTGTTCAGCGGCCACACCGGCGAGCCCCTGGCGCTGCTCAACGCCTCGACCGTCACCGAGCTGCGCAGCCCCGCCGTCACCGCCGTCGCCACCGAGCTGCTGGCCCGCGACGACGCCACCGAGCTCGTCATCTTCGGCACCGGCGTCCAGGGCGTCGCGCACGCCCGCGCCCTGGCCCGGGTCCGCCCGTTCACCCGGATCCGGATGCTGGGCCGCGACGCGGCGCGCACCCGGGCCGTGTGCGAGCGGCTGCGCGCCGAGCTGGACATGCCGGTCGAGCCGGCTGCGTCACCGCGAGTGGCGGTGGCGTCGGCCGACGTCGTCGTCACCGCCACCACCTCCCCGGACCCGGTCGTGCGCCGGGAGTGGCTGCGCCCCGGCACGCACGTCAACGCGATCGGCGCGGCCGTCGCGACCAGCCGCGAGCTCGACACCGCCACGATGGCCGACGCGGCGGTGTTCGCCGACTCGGTGCCCTCGGTCGCGGCCGAGGCCGGCGACTACGTGCTCGCCGCCGCCGAGACCAAGGTCGAGCTGCGCGCGTCGATCGGCGACGTGCTCACCGGCCGGGCGGTCGGCCGCACCGGCCCGGACGAGCTCACCGTGTTCAAGTCGGTGGGCCTGGCGGTCGAGGATCTGTGTACCGCCCGGCACGCGTACGCGCTGGCGCGCCGGCACGGCGTCGGCACCGAGGTGGGACTGTAACGGCGCGGCGTGCTCGTTGCTCGCGAGGGGGATCGCGCGTGGCTAGGCTGCGCTGATGAACCTCGACCAGACGGAGCCGCTCGCCGAGGTGCGGGTGTTCCTTGCCGCGGGGACCGGGCGGTCGACCGTCGATTCCGGGCCCGAGGTGGACATCGGTGTGGTGCGCTTCGGCGGCTGGCAGGTGCGGCCGCTGCCGTCGCCGGACCGGGACCGGGACGTGTACCTCGTCCGGGCGGCATTCGACCTGGAGCTGGCGCCGGCGGTGCCCGGACCGGAGTGGGCCGAGGTCGGGTTCGAGTTCACCGGCGGCCGCGTCCGGGTGCGCGACGCCGTGCCGCGCTCCGTGGTGCGGGAGCAGGACGGCCGCACCTATACGCTGACTCCCGACCTGGGGTTCGCCGAGGGCGGGACCGGCGACATCTTCCTCGAGGGCCTGCGGCCGACGATCCAGGCGTTCGGCATCCAGCAGGGGGCATTCCGCTGGCGGCACACGGCCACCGGCCACGACGGCGTGCCGGCCGGCTCACACACCGGCTGGCTCGTGCTCGAGGCGCCGGCGGGCGACCGGGAGCTCGTGGTGCGGATGTCGGCGGCGTACGCGCTGCGGCCCGAGGACGCGATGGGGCTCGAGCCGGGCTGTACACCGGTGGAGCGCACCGTCACGCTGCCGTCGGTCGGCGCACCGCGGCCGGTCGACGACGCGGAGCGTGCCCGCAACGTGTTCCTCGTGCACGGCCGCGACGACGAGTTCGCCGGCCGGATGCGGGAGCTGCTCAGCCTGCTCGGGCTGCGGGTCCTGGAGTGGGAGCCGCTGGTGCGCACGGCTGGGCTCGGGCCGGCGCCCATGCTGCGCGAGGTCATCCACGACGGGATGCGCCGGGCCCAGGCGATCGTGGTCCTGATGACCCCGGACGACGTGGTGAGCCTGCACCCGGACCTGCGCTCGGTGCGTGAGGACCCGCACGAGCTGGCGCCACAGGGTCAGCCTCGCCCCAACGTGCTCATGGAGCTCGGCGCGGCCATGTTCGCCTTTCCGGAGGCGACGATCGTCGTCAAGGCCGGTCACATCCGGCCGATGGCCGACCTCGGCGGCGTCAACTTCATCGACTTCCGTGACGTCGCCGACGCCGGGCCGAAGCTGGTCAACCGGTTGCGGGTGGCGGGGTGCATCGTCGATGACACCGGCCAGGAGTGGCGGCGCAGGGCACGGTTCGAGAAGCTCGCCGCGTACGATCGCCGCCCGCCAGGTGCACAGCGTCCGTAGCAGCGGCGGCGCTCATGGACCGCTGTGCACGTACGGCGCCCACAGCAGCGGCGCGTGTGGGTGTTCGGCCCGCAGCCGGCCGACCGCGTCGTGCAGCGCACGGGCGGCCCGCGTCGCATCCGGCGCCCCGGTGGCCGTCAGCGTGGCGTAGACGTCGTCGGCGACCAGTGCGGCCCGCTCGTCGCTGATCGCCCAGAGCGTCGCGATGACGTGCCGGAAACCGGCCACCCCGAACGCGGCGGACAGGTGCATCGCCTCGTCGAGCACCCGGACCCCGCCGGTCGAGGTCTCGCAGGCCGACAGGAACGCCAGCTGACCGCCCGGGAACCGGTGGCCGGCGAGCTCGGCGACGGTGATCGGGCGGTCGTGCAGGAACAGCGCGCTGCGGGCCGGCTGCGTCGGGTCCTGACGGCCGTGGCAGCTCAGGTGCGCCCAGCCGTGCTCGGCCAGCCGGGCGAGCACCTGCTCCGCCGTCGCCTCGGCCCCCGACAGCACGGTGCCGGCCGGCAGCCGTCCCCGGACGATCCGAGCCTCCTCGTCGGCGTACGGCAGCGGCGGCAGGTCCGGCGTGAGCGGCTGTGCGACGATCAGGGCCCCGGCCGGTGCCGGGTCGGCGGCGGATCGGGCCCGGTGCAGGGCGCCGATGGTCGGCACGTAGGACGACACCGCCCGGTCCAGCAGCGACTCGGTGCCACCGGGCCCGTAGTGCCCGGCGGCGTGCAGGGGCAGCATCGTCAGCGGGCCGGTCGGGCACCACCAGATCTGCGGCAGCTCACCACCGGGGCCGGTCGGCTCCAGGGCCAGCTTGGCGAGCACCGGCGCGACGACCGTGTCGTAGAGCCACGCCAGCACGTCGAGCAGCGTCTGGTGTGCCGCCCGCAGCGTGGCGAAGCTGCGGGCGGACTCGGCGGCGAGCCGGGTCTGCAGCAGGGCGTTGGCCCGCTCGACGGTGTCGGCCCGGGTGAGCTCGGGGAGTTCGACGACGACGGGATCGGCGGTGGTGAGCACGATCGCGGCACAGCCGAACCGGCTGACGTTGACGGTCACGATCGGGCCGTGGGCGGCTTCGGTCGTGAGACGCTCATACGGTACCGCGGCCAGGAAGGTGTCAAGGCCGTCGAGCGCGCGGATCCGGGCGAGGGCGTCGTCCCACTCCTCGGCCAGGCGGCGCTGCGCCTGAGCGAGCCGTTCGCGTTCGGCCGCGCTCGGCTCGGGCTCCACCCGGGTGGTGGGGGCATCGAGCGCGGCGCGCAGCTCGGTCAGTCGCGCCATCAGCTCGGGCGCCGCCGCCTGGGCGGCGGACAGGTCCGTGCGGGTCTGCACGATCTGGTTCCACATGATCGAGCGCCCCTGCTCCAGCAGCTCGACCGCCCGCCGGGGGTCGCCGGCCCGCAGCTGCCAGGCGCACGCGTCACCGGCGAGGCCGGACCAGCGCCACAGATGCAGCTCGCGGACGTCACGGTCGAGGCCGCGCCAGGCCAGCACCGGCAGCAGCCTGACCGCGGCGGCGAACCCGGCCGCCGCGTCGGCCGCGTCGCCGGCCGCCGCGGCGGTGTCGCCCCACGCCCGGGCCGTGCGCAGCCGGATCGCGGCGGGCGCGGTCGGGGCGGCAGCGGCCCGCCGCCAGGCGTCGGGTACCCCGGCCGCCGGGTCGAGCAGGTGTTCGGCGTGGCCGGCGCCGAACAGAAACCCGGCGTGGTCGGGGTGGTCCGGCGGGGTGATCCGCACCGCCTCGGCCGTGGCCTCGGCCGCCCGTACCAGGTCGTCTGCGCGCCCGCGGGTGATCAGCGCGTTGCCGAGGTTGGCGAGGAACCGGCCGCGCTCCGGGTGGTCGCCCGGCGCGGTCGCGACCGCCTCGTCGGCGGCCGCGATCGCCGCGTCGAGCCGGGCGAGCGCCGACGGGTCGTGCTCCACGGCGGTGAGCAGCACGGCGCTGAGATTGGACAGGTACTGCGGCCGGTCGGTGCCGTCCGGCGTGGCCGCGACGGCCGCGGAGGCCGTCTCCAGCGCCTCATCGAGATCCTCGACCCGGGCCTGCTCGTCGAACCGGGCGCGCAGCGCGTTGCTGAGGTTGGACAGGTAGCCGCCCCGCTGCGGATGCCCGACAGGCAGCCCGGCCACGGCCGCGCGGCCCGCGACGACCGCCTCGTCGAGGTCGGCCACGGCGCCGGTGCGCAGGAAACGGACCCGCAGCGTGCCGGCCAGGTTGGTGAGCCAGGTAGGACGCTCGGCGTGGTCGGCCGGGGTGCCGGCGACCGCCAGCCGGGCCAGGGTGACGGCCTCGTCGGCATCGGCGAGCCGGCCGGTCGCCTCGAACCGGACCCGCAGGATGACGCTCAGGTTGTTCCAGCGGCCAGGCAGGTCCGCATGATCGTCGGCGGTTTCGGCGACCGCCGCCCGGGAGCGCTCGACCGCCTCGTCGATGTCGGTGTCGCGCCCGTACCGCTGGAACCGGCTCGCCAGCGCGGAGGAGAGGTTGACCAGGTAGCCGGGGCGTTCCTGCCGCCCGGGCGGCAGCCAGGCCACCGCCTCCTGCCCGGCCGCCACGGCCGCGTCGAGGTCGGCCGGGTCGTCGGTGACGGCCGAGCGCAGCCGCAGGGTGTAGGCGAGGTTCGACAGGTACCGGCCCAGGTCCGGATGGTCCGGGCGGGCGGCCGCGACCGCGGTGTGGGCGTGCCCGACGGCCGCGTCGAGGTCGTCGGGGCCACCGCGGTGGACGTAGCGCATCAGCAGCGCGTTGCCGAGGTCGCTCAGCCGCGGGCCGCGCTCGGGATGGTCGTCCGGCGTGGCCGCGACGGCCGCGGAGACGGCCTCGATCGCGGCGTCGAGGTCGTCCGGGCGGCCCAGCCGGTCGAACCTGGTGAGCAGCGCGACGGCGGAGTTGGCCAGCATCGTCGCGCGGTTCGGCGACGCCGGTTCGGCGCTGGCCGCGGCGGCCAGGGCGACCGCCTCGTCGAGGTCGGCGACGCTGCCGGTGCGCGAGGCCCGGGTCCGCAGCAGTGCGCCAAGGTTCGACAGCAGCCCCGCGCGCAGGGGATGCCCGTCCGGGGCCGCTTCGACAGCCTCCCGTCCGGCGGCGATGCCGGCCTCGAGGTCGGCCGGCGATCCGCCGCGCACATACCGCTCGCGCAGCGCGTTGCCGAGGTTGGTGAGGTAGCCGAGCCGGGACAACCTTCCGGCCGGGGTGCCGCGCACGGCCGCGGACCCGGCCTCGATCGCTCGGTCCAGGTCGTCGGCATCGCCGTAGCGGGCGTAGCGGACCAGGCAGCAGTTCGCGAGGCTGTCGAGGTAGATCGGCCGGTCCGGGTCGCCGGGCGGGGCGGACCGCACGGCCTGCCCGACGGCGGCGAGCGCCTCGTCGAGGTCGGCGGCAGTGTCGGTGCGCTCGAACCGCATCCGCAGCCCGTTGGCGAGCGCCGACAGATAGGTGCCGACGTCGGGGTGCCCGGCGGGCAGCAGGGCGACGGCGTCCCGGTCGGCCTGGATCGCCGCGTCGAGGTCGGGGAGGTGCTCGGTGCGCTCGTACCGGGTTCGCCGGGCTATCGCCAGATTGCCCAGGGTCGCCGCCCGGACCTGCTCGTCGCCGGAGTCGAGTGCCGCGGCCCGTTCGCCGATCGCGATCGCCGTGTCGAGGTCGGCCTGCCCGCCGGCGACGCCGAAGCGGGCGAGGTGCGCGCCGGCCAGGTTGGACAGGTACCGCCGAAGCTCTGACCCGTCCTCGGGGCAGGCCTCGACGGCCGTAGCGAAGGCGTCGAGCGCGGCGTCCAGCGGGCCCGGATCGCCGGTGCGCTCGAACAGCTCGAACAGCCGGGCGCCGCTGTCGTTGGCGACCGTCGCGGGGCCGCCCTCGTCCTGCTCCAGCAGCTCCCGGATCGGGTCCGGCACCGCGTCTGGGTCGATGTGCCACAGCGCGGTGAACAACTCGACCGCGCGGGCATGGTCGGGGGCGTCGTCGCCGTCGGGCAGGCAGACGAACCGGCACCAGTGGAACCGCGCCAGGACGAGCGCGGTCCAAGCGTCGAGCTCGGCCGGCACCACCAGGGCCCAGGCGCGGCTGAGCAGCGCGGTGCCGGTGTCGTCGAGCACGGCGGCGGGGTCGCGCTCGGCCCCGAACCGCTGCACCCGCCGGTCGAGCTCGTCGACGATCGCGTCGAGCGGGAGGGCTTCGTCCACGCCACCACGATGCCGGTCGAGTTGCTTCAATGGAAGCCCGGACGCAGGGGGTGGGCGTGACGTACGGACGCTATGAGCCGGTGCACTGCACGATCGTGAGCATCGACGTGGCCGGCTCGGCCGGTCGCGACGACCAGCTGCTGCTGCGGATGCGCGCCGACCTCCAGCAGCTGATCACGCACACGTTCACCCTGCAGGGCCTCGATCCGGCCGGCGTCGACGTCGAGGACCTCGGCGACGGTGTCCGGATCGTCGTGCCCGCCGAGGTGACGCCCGTCCGGCTGCTCGACCCGTTCGTCCCCCACCTGGCCGCCGCGCTGCGCGAGCACCGGAAGGTCACCGCCGAGGCGGCCCGGCTGCGACTGCGGGTCGCGGTGCACATGGGGCTGCTGCACCGCGACGCGGCCGGATGGGCGGGGGAGCCGCTCGTGCACAGTGCCCGGCTGCTCGACGCGCCGGCGCTGCGCCGCGCGCTGGCCGCGGCCGAGCGCGCGGACCTCGCCGTCATCGTGTCCGGCGACATGTACCAGAAGGTGGTCCGGCACGGCTACGGCCTGGACACCGGCGCGTATCACCGCGTTCCCGTCGCGGTGAAGGAGACCCGCACCACCGCCTGGGTCCACGTGCCCGGCTATCCCTCGCCGCCCGGCCTGCAGGAGCCCGCACCGGCCCGGCCGCCCGCGCCCGCCGCCGAGGCCGTGCGGCCGCGACGGCGGCTGCGTCGGCTGCGGTTCACGCGCGGCACCGCACGATTCTCGCGGGACGCCGCGCTCGCCGCCGGTGCGCTCTCCTCCGTCGCCGCGACGGCCTGGGCGCTGACGGCGCTGCACGCGCCGCCGATCGTCGCGATCGCGGTACCGGCCCTGCCGGGCCTCGCCTGGGCCGTCTGGCGGGGCCGCGCCAGGTCGGGTGCGGCCTTCCACCTCCGGCACCCCGACGTCACCGTGACCTTCCGCATCGGCGACCTGTTCGACGAGGACGCCCACATCGTCGTCGGCTTCACCGACACCTTCGACACATCCACCGCCGGTGAACGGATCGTCGCCAGCTCCGCGCTCCAGGGGCAGCTGATCGGCCGCCGCTACGACGGCGACCAGCAACGCCTCGACCGGGAGCTGACCCAGGCCCTGTCGAGGCACACCCCGGCGAGCGTGGAGAAGCGCGACGCGAAGCGGCTGGGCAAGCTGACCCGCTACCCGATCGGCACGGTCGCCGTGCTCGGCGGCCCGGGCCGGCGCACCTTCGCCACCGCCTACAGCCGGATGGGCAACGACCTCGTGCCGCGCTCCAGCGTCGACGACCTGTGGCGCAGCCTGTCGAGCCTGTGGGACGCGGTGTACGAGCACGGGCAGCGCCTGCCACTGGCGATGCCGGTGGTCGGCTCCGGCGCGGCCCGCATCGACCGGCTCGGGCCGCAGGGTCTGCTGGAGGTGATCCTGCTGTCGTTCGTCGCCCGGTCACGGGAGCTGCAGTTCTGCCGCGAGCTGCGGATCGTCATCCGCCCGGCCGACGTCCCCGCCTACGACATTCCGAGCATCCTCGCGTTCCTGCGCCGGCTCTGATCTCGCGCGGCTCGACGAAGACCCCCTGCGTTAGGCTGGGCCGCATGACCGGTGCCGACCGCCTCGACCTGCATCCCCTCGACCGGGCCGGCCTGCAGGCGGTGGTCGACGCCGACGCCACCGGCCGGCGGTGGCACCCCGAGTTCCCGCTCCAGGACGACCGCGACGCGGCCCGCATGACGCTCAAGCACGGCGACCCGGTCTTCGGCTGCTACACGGTCGTGGAGCGCTCGACCGGGCTGGCGGTCGGCACGATCGGCTTCTTCGGCCCGCCCGACGAGTCGGGGGTCGCGATGATCGGCTACGGGCTGGTCCCGTCGGCGCGCGGCGCCGGTTGCGCGACCGAGGCGCTGCGCGCCCTGGTCGCGCTGGCGTTCGCCCAGCCGGGCGTGCGCCGGCTGGAGGCCGATCCGCTGCCGGACAACGTCGCGTCGCACCGGGTGCTGGAGAAGGCCGGCTTCGTGCGCACGCACTCGACCGCGGACGCCCACTGGTACGCGCTGGACCGCACCGCCTGATTGCTCGGGCTCACCGCGGCGGGAGCAGGCCGGCGTGGCGCCGGCGCCGACCGGAGGCGACTGTTTGTACTGCCGCTCGCGCGGTGGTGGTTCACCTCGTCGTTCTTTAGTCCTGCCGTGTAAAGGTCCGTACAGCTGTGATGCTGCGATCCCGAAAATCTCCACGGCTGCTATGGGCGATTTTCGTCATGCATGTCTGGCACACGGCGGCGGCGGGGCCTGTAACTATCGACCGAGACGGTAGGAGGCCGACGTGATACTGGCCGCCCGTCGCTGGCCCGAGTGGCGTTCTGCAGAGGCACTGCCTGACATGGTGGCGCTGGTCAATGATGTGATGGATGAGTTGGCCGCTGGAAGGGGACATGTCAACGCGGCGCCAATCGCAGACTTACTTTTGCCGCGGACCGCGCTGCTGTGCCGGATTCCGGGTGGGGTACAGAGAGTGTTCTTCGGGTTTCGTTCAACGTTGAATCTGGCTTTGGCGCCCTGCTGTGGTCTTTGACGCCGCAGGAGCCCGTGAGTCGTCGAAATGAGATCGACGACTTCGTCTGGTTGTCGGACAATCCTCATCCTCCCAGCTTTGATCCAAGAGTCTTGGCCGACCCTGGTCTTCCGTCGTACTTCGATCGGCGATCGGCGCTCGAGCCGCCCCAGATACGAGTGGTCCTGGAGGACTTCTGTCGAATCGGAACGGGCGCTCGTCCAGGTGGAACCGCCTGGGTTCGCGGTGACTACAACGGTGACCGAGTGGAAGAGGGTGATCTGAGTCGTCGCAGCGACTGCCATGGCAGTCCTGTCGACTTGTTCGCTGACGATGACGATCTTTGGCGCTGATGGTTCACCCGAGCGTCCGTGAGTTCGTCGGCTGTCGACCGACCGGCGAGGACGGGGCCGCCGCGCCATCCGGCCGCACGCTCCAGGGCGTCATCGAGGTGTTGGCGCGGGCGAGGGTCACCAGGTCCGGCGCGAATGGACCAGCGGGCGCATTGGGCACCAGCCGGGTATGGCCGGTGACGCTTGGGCATGCAGACTCCGCACGTTAGGGTCACGGCACCGCAATGGAGAGTGGCTGCGTCGGGGTCGGGCAGCACGTCGCGGGTCGCAGCGGCGGTCACCATCCAGCCGTTCGGCCCGCCATCGTAGCGGTGGCCTCAGCGTTGCTTTGGAGGCTCCTCCGCTCTGGGTGCTGACGGCTGCGAACAATGCTCTCGCACGTAGTAGCACCTGCCTGGCCGCCAGGGGCGGTCAGCGGGGCGGGAGCAGGCCGGCCTGTTCGGCCGCGCGCAGCAGGCCGATCCGGGACGAGCAGCCCATCTTGCGGTAGAGGCGGGACAGGTAGGCCTCGATGGTCTTGGCGCTGTAGCTCAGCTTGCGGCCGATCTCCTGGTTGGTGAGGCCCTCGGCGATGAGCTCGATGAGCCGCAGGTCGAGCTCCGTGAGCTGGGCGCCGTCGGCGGCGACCGGGCCGGGGCGCGGCGCCGGGTGGCCGGCGTCGCGCAGGCGCTGGGCGGTGGCCCGCCGCCACGGCGCGGCGCCGAGGGCGTCGAACGTCTCGAAGGCCGTCTCCAGGCGGCGGCGCGGCTGGTCGCCCAGCTCCGCGGCGAGCAGGTGTGAGCGGGCGGCCTCGAACAGCAGGCCGGCGGTGCCGGCGAGCTCGGCCGCTTCGACCGCCGCCCGCGGGTCCTGGGCCGTGACCGCCCGGGCGCGGGCGTCGCAGTACCACCAGGTCGGGGTGTCGAACTCCCCGGCCAGGCGGCTCAGGTCGGCGGCCGCGCCGAGGTCGGCCAGCTCCAGCAGGAGCCACTCCCGGTTCAGGACCGGGCCGCCGTCGTCGTCGGCCGCGGGTGCGGTGAGCAGCCGCAGCGCGGCCGAGGGGTCGCCGGCGGCCCGGTGGGCCTTGGCGCGGGCGAGGCGCAGCAGCGGGCGGGGCGAGCTGACCAGGTCGGCGACCTCGTCCAGGATGCGGTGGGCGCGGGCGTGCTCGCCGCGCTCGGCGAGGATGGCCGCCTCGATCGCCCGCAGCGCCGAGACCAGCAGCCGGGCGCCGGCGTGCTCCAGGTCGAAGACGGACCGGCGGATGTGCGCGAGGGTCGCCCGCCACTCGCCGCGCAGCCAGCCCAGGTAGGCGGTCGCGGTGGCCCGGGCGCCGCCGATGTCGAACGTCTCGAGGGCCGCGCCGAGCCGCAGCGCGGTGTCGGCCTCGTCGAGCCGGCCGGTGAACGCCGCCGCGAGCGCGGTGTTGGACAGCACCGCGATCCTGCGCGCCGGGGTGAGCCCGTCGAGGCCGTCGGCGATCGCGGCGAGATGGGCGGTGACCTGGTGCGGGCTGCCGTACTGGTGCTCGTAGTACAGCAGATGGGTCAGGCCGAGGACCCGGTTGCCGCCCGGCACACCGGCCAGGGCCGCCGTCGCCGCGGGCAGCTGCGCGGCGGCCTCGGCGGGACGGCCGGCCTGCCCGAGGTAGTGGACCCGCTGCGCGAGGAGCGGCACGTCGGGGGTGCCCCGCGCGAGCTCCTCGTCGATGGCCCGCAGCGCGTCACCGACCCGGCCGGCGACGTACAGCCCGTCGATCACGATCCCGGCCGTGCGGGTGCGCAGCGCGCCGGCCGGTAGCAGGGCGAGGGCGCGCAGGCCAGGCTCGGCCGAGTCGGGCTGGCGGCCGCTGACGAACAACGCGTGGGCGTGCTGGGCCAGCGTCTCGGCCAGCTCGGGGGAGCCGGGCGGCAGGCACCGGGCCGCGAGGGCGTACCAGCCGGCCGCCGTGACCGGCGCGGTGGCGTCGGTGGCGGCCGCGGCGGCGAGGAACACCTGCGCCGCCCGCCGGTCGCGGCCGCCGGCCGCGGCGACCTGGGCGGCCAGCTCCAGCGTGAGGTCGCCGCGGGTCTCCAGGTGCGCGGCGATCGCGGTGTGCAGGCGGACCCGCTCGGCCGGGCCGATGTCGTCGTAGAGGGCGTTGCGCACGATCTCGTGCGCGAACCGGTAGAGGCCCGGTTCGGCCTCGACGACGAGGCCGCGGGCGACGAGCCGGTCGAACGCGGCGGCCACCTCCGGGACGGGCAGGCCCGACAGCTCGGCCAGGAGGGGCAGCTGGTCGAGGCGGAACCGGTCGAAGGCGGCCAGGGTCCGGGCGGCCCGCGCCTCGGCGCCCGGGTCCCGGAAGAAGCGGCGCAGTACCGCGGCGTGGCCGGTCGACTCAACGGGCGAGGCCGGCCCCGGCAGCACCGTGGCGACGTCGTCGGACACCGCGACCCGCCCGGCGCCGGTCAGCTCCTCCAGGGCGGCGAGGGCGAAGAACGGGTTGCCCCGGCTCTGCCGCCGCACCTCCGCGACCAGGCGGTCGTCCGGTTCGTGCCGCAGCGCGCCGCGCAGCAGTGCCGCCACCTCGCCCCCGTCGAGCGGTGGCAGGTCGACGACGGTACCCCGGCCGTCGACGGCGAGCCGGTCGACGACATGCTCCGGCGAGATCGCGGCGAGCGCGCCCGACGGCCGGGCGGCCGCGAGCACGGTCAGCGGCCGGTCGGCGAGGTCGGTGAGCAGCTGCGAGAGCAGGGTCAGCGAGTCGCTGTCGGCGGTGTGCAGGTCGTCGACGACCAGGGCGAGCGGCCCGGCCCGCAGCAGGTGCGCGACGAGCGCCCGGGCCGCGCGCCGCACCCGGTGCGGGCCGTCCCCGCCGCCCGGCGTGACCGCCTCCGCGAACGCCGCCGCGAGCCCGGCCGTGTCGGCGCCGTCGAGCCGGGCGACCGCGTCGTCGAACAGGGCGTAGGGAACCCCCGATCGCACCGCGGGCGGCTGGGCGCAGACCAGGCGGTACCCCAGGGCCTCCGCCCGCGCGCACGCGGCGAGCAGCAGCGCCGACTTGCCGATACCGCCCTCCCCGCGGAACAGCAGCATGGCCGCCGCCGTCGTGGCGCGCACAGCCTCCAGCCGGCTGGCGACCAGGTCCAGCTGCGGGTCCCGCCCGACCAGCGGTAACGGCACGACGGCCATTGCGGCAGCGTACACACCGATCCTGTAGGGAACTCCCTCGAATCGCGGGTGTAGGGACGCGGGGCGTGGCCCGCCGGGCGGCCGGGCCAGCACAGTTGCCGAACACCCCAACCTGTTCGGAGGAAAGCCATGACTACGGTGGTCCGCGTCGCCGCGGGACTTCTCGGAGGCGTCGTCGAGGACGGCGTCCACGCGTTCAAGGGCATCCCGTTCGCCGCCCCGCTCGACGGTCCGCGCCGGTTCCGCCCGCCGCAGCGGCCCGCGCCGTGGGACGGCGTGCGGGACGCGTCGCAGTACGGGCCGGTGCCCGCGTTCGAGCCGATGCCCGGTCTCTACGGCGAGCTCAGCGGGCCCCGCCAGCCCGCCGGCGACGACTGCCTGAGCCTCAACGTCTGGACCCCGGACCCGGGCGCCGCCGGCCTGCCGGTCCTCGTGTGGATCACCGGTGGCGGCTTCTACGCCGGCGCCGGCTCCAACGACGTCTACGACGGCACCGCGTTCGCCCGCGACGGCGTCGTCGCCGTCACCGTCAACTACCGGCTCGGCTTCGTCGGTTTCGGACATCTCGACACGCTCTTCCCGCAGCTGGAGGAGACCGGCAACCTCGGCCTGCTGGACCAGGTCGCGGCGCTGGAGTGGGTCCGGGACAACATCGCCGCGTTCGGCGGCGACCCCGCCAAGGTCACGGTCGCCGGCGAGTCCGCCGGTGGCGCGGCCGTCGCGGCGCTGCTGGCCACGCCCCGCACCGAGGGGCTCTTCCGGGGCGCGGTCGTGCAGAGCCCCCACTACGCCGCGCACATCGGGGTGAGCGCCACCGCCGCGGCGGGCATCGCCGAGCAGCTGCTGGCCGAGGTCGGGGTCCGGCCGGGCGACCTCGACGCGCTGCTGGCGCTCACCCCGGAGGCCCTGGTCAAGGCCCAGAACGCGATGCGGATGCAGCTGTGGTCGACCCGGGACCTCGACCGGTTCGGCGCCGACGCGGTCGCCACGCTGCTGGCGTTCCAGCCCACCTACGGCACGGCGGTGCTGCCGGAGCAGCCGATCGCGGCGATCCGCGCCGGGTGCGCCGCCGACGTCGCGCTGCTCGCCGGCACCAACCGGGAGGAGGCGCTGAGCTTCGTGGCGGACATTCGCGAGGCGTTCACCGAGCCGCTGGTCCGGGCCGGGATCGAGGGCGCGTTCGGCGCCGCCGGGATCGACGCCGACACGGTGCTGCAGCGGTACCGCACCGCCCGCCCGGATGCGGCCGTCCACGAGCTGGCGGCAGCCGTCGAGACCGACCGGCTGTACCGCATCCCCACCCTGCGCCTCGCCGACGCCCAGGCCGCGCACAACCCCAACACCTGGGTCTACGAGTTCGCGTGGCGCAGCCCGGTCCGCGGCGGCGAGCTCGGCGCCTGCCACTACCTCGAGGTGCCGTTCGTCTTCGACCGGCTCGACAACGACGAGGCCCGCGGCTACGCCGGCGACACCCCGCCGCGCGACCTCGCCGCCGCCGTGCACGGCGCCTGGGTGTCGTTCGTCGCGACCGGCGACCCGAACGGGCCGCGGCTGCCCGAGTGGCCCCGCCACGACCCGGCGACCCGGCCGGTGCTGGTCTTCGACACCGAGGCCAACGGCGGGGTCACCGTCGCCGCCGACCCCGCCGGTGACGAGCGGGCCCTCTGGGACGCCGTTATCTGAGAACGCGAAGGACAACCCATGACTGACCCCGTGCTGTACCAGACACCGGTGCCCAAGGTGGCCCGGATCATCCTCAACCGCCCGGACCGGCGCAACGCGCAGGACACCGACCTGCTCTACGCGCTCAACGACGCCTTCGACATGGCCGCGCAGGACGACGACATCTCCGTCATCGTCCTGGCCGCCACCGGCCCGCACTTCTCCTCCGGCCACGACCTGCGCGAGACCGACCCGATCGGTGCCCTGCAGCGCCACCGGACCGTCGGTACCTGGTGCGGGTTCGGCTGCGCCGGCGCGGAGGGCTGGATGGCCCGCGAGGAGGAGATCTACCTCGGCTTCTCCGAACGCTGGCGCAACATCCCCAAACCGACGATCGCCGAGGTACAGGGGAAGGTCATCACCGGTGGCCTGATGCTTGTCTGGCCCTGCGACCTCATCGTCGCCGCCGACGACGCCGAGTTCCAGGACAACGCCACGCTGATGGGCGGCAACGGCGTGGAGTACTTCGCCCACCCGTGGGAGCTCGGCATGCGCAAGGCCAAGGAGCTGCTGTTCACCGCCGAGCCGATCACCGCCCACGAGGCGCACCGCATCGGCATGGTGAATCGCGTCGTACCCCGGGAGCGGCTCACCGAGGAGACGATGGCACTCGCCGAGCGCATCGCGCGGCAGCCGCTGTTCGGCCTGAAGCTCGCCAAGAAGTCCGTCAACACCGCGCAGGACGCCCAGGGCCGTCAGCAGGCGATGCAGACGGCGTTCGCGCTGCACCAGCTGGTCCACAGCCACTACATGCAGCTGCACGGCACGCTGGTGGACCCGTCGTTCATGGAGAACTTCAACGCCGGCAGGCCGCGATGACCGTTCCCATCGGGCAGCTGCTCAGCGACCTGGCCGCCGCCGACCCGGACCGCCTCGCGGTTACCTGCGGGCCGCAGACGGTGACCCGGGCCGAGCTCGACGCGTGGGCCAACCGCCTGGCCCGCGCCTACCGCGACCTCGGCGTCCGGCAGGGCGACTTCGTCACCATCACCCTGCCCAACAGCGTCGAGTTCGTCGCCGCCACCTACGCCGTGTGGAAGCTCGGCGCGGTCCCGCAGCCGGTCTCACACCAGCTGCCGCACCGGGAGCGGGCCGCGATCATCGAGCTGGCCGGCTCGTCGCTGGTGGTCGGCGCGCAGCCCGGCGAGTACGGCGACCGGCGCTGCCTGCCGGCCGGCTGGACCGCCGACCCGTCGCTGCCGGACACCCCGATCGTGCCCGCGCCCGTCTCACCGTCGTGGAAGGCGCCCACGTCCGGCGGCAGCACCGGCCGGCCCAAGCTGATCGTGTCGCGGCTCAGCGGCGACGTCGACCCGCTCGCCGACCCGTACCGCCTCGGGACCGGCGGGGTCGGCCTCGTGCCCGGCCCGCTGTACCACAACGCCCCGTTCGTCGCCGCGATGCAGGGCGCCTTCCTCGGCAACCACGTCGTCATCCTGCCGCGCTTCGACGCCACCGCCGCCCTGGAGGCGATCGACCGCCTCCGGGTCACCTGGGTCAGCCTGGTGCCCACGATGATGCTGCGCATGTGGCGGGTCGTCGAGCCGGACCCGTCGCGGTACGACCTGAGCTCGCTGCGGACCGTGGTGCACGGCGCCGCGCCGTGCCCCGAGTGGCTCAAGGAGGCCTGGATCGGCCTCGTCGGCGCCGAGCAGCTGATCGAGGTGTACGGCGGGTCGGAGAACCAGGCCGGCACGATGATCGACGGCCGGGACTGGCTCGCCCACCGCGGGTCGGTCGGCCGCCCGTTCACCGGCGAGATCAGGATCCTCGGCGCCGACGGGGCCGAGTGCCCGCCGGGCGAGGTCGGCGAGATCTTCATGCGCCCGGACGGCGGCGCCGAGGTCCCGTACTACTACATCGGCGCCGAGCCCCGCATCGTCGACGGCTGGGAGTCGATCGGCGACCTCGGCCGCCTCGACGCCGACGGCTACCTCTACCTCAGCGACCGGCGCACCGACCTCATCGTCGCCGGCGGCGCCAACGTCTACCCGGCCGAGGTCGAGGCGGCGCTGCTGGAGCACCCGGGCGTGGCGACCTGCGCCGTGCTCGGCCTGCCCGACGAGGACCTCGGCCAGCGGGTGCACGCCCTCGTCCAGGCCACGGCGGCCGTCACCGCCGACGACCTGCGGGCCTTCCTCGGCGAACGGCTCGTCCGCTACAAGATCCCCCGCTCGTTCCGGTTCGTCGACGCCCCGCTGCGCGACGAGGCCGGCAAGGTGCGCCGCACCGCGCTGCGCGACCACGAGATCAGCCTGAATGGAGGTACCGCTTGACCGCCGAGGCCTACATCTACGAGGCCATCCGCACCCCGCGCGGCAAGGGCAAACCGACCGGGGCCCTGCACGGCACCCGGCCCATCGCCCTCGTCGTCGGGCTCATCGACGAGCTGCGCCGCCGCCACCCCGGCCTCGACGTCACCCGGCTCTCCGACGTCGTCCTCGGCGTCGTCTCCCCGATCGGCGACCAGGGCGGCGACATCGCCCGCCCGGCGGCGCTGCTCGCCGGCCTGCCCGAGACCGTCGCCGGCGTGCAGGTCAACCGGTTCTGCGCCTCCGGCCTGGAGGCGGTGAACCTCGCCGCGCAGAAGATCCGGGCCGGCTGGGACGAGCTCGTCGTCGCCGGCGGCGTCGAGTCGATGTCGCGGGTGCCGATCGGCGCCGACGGCGGCGCCATGGCCAACGACCCGGTCACCAACTTCGACCTGCGCTACATCCCGCAGGGCGTCGGCGCCGACGTCATCGCGACCCTGGAGGGGTTCACCCGCGAGGACGTCGACGCCTACGCGGTGCGCTCGCAGCAGCGCGCCGCAGCGGCCTGGAGCGGCGGCTACTTCGCCAAGTCCGTGGTGGCGGTGACCGACCAGAACGGTGTCGTCGTGCTCGACCACGACGAGCACCTGCGGCCCGAGTCCACGCTGTCGTCGCTGGCCCGGCTCGCCCCGTCGTTCGCGGACGGCACGTTCGACGCGGTGGCGCTGCAGAAGTACCACTGGATCGACAGCATCGACCACGTGCACACCGCCGCCAACTCGTCCGGCATCGTCGACGGCGCCGCGCTCGTGCTCGTCGGCACCCGGCAGGCCGGCGACGAGCTCGGGCTGGCACCTCGCGCGCGGATCGCCGGCGTCGCCACCTCCGGCGCCGACCCGACCGTCATGCTCACCGGCCCCGCCCCCGCGACCCGCCGCCTGCTGGAGCGGGCCGGCCTCACCGTCGGCGACGTCGACCTGTTCGAGATGAACGAGGCGTTCTCGTCGGCGGTGCTCAAGTACGCCCGGGACCTCGACATCCCGGACGAGAAGCTCAACGTCAACGGCGGGGCGATCGCCATGGGCCACCCGCTCGGCGCCACCGGCGCCATGCTCGTCGGCACCGTCGTCGACGAGCTGGAACGGCGCGGCGCCCGCCGCGCCGTCGTGACCCTCTGCGTCGGCGGCGGCATGGGCGTCGCGACCCTCATCGAGCGGGTGTGAGTGCGATGGTTGACCTGATCCGGTGGGAGCACGGTACCGACGGCGTCGTCGTGCTCACGATCGACGACCCGGCACAGTCGGCGAACACCATGCACGCCCGCTTCTTCGACGCCCTCGTCGCGACGGTCGACCGCCTCGTCGCCGAACGCGAGCAGATCACCGGCGTCATCCTCACCTCGGCCAAGCCGACCTTCGTCGCCGGCGGCGACCTCACCGAGATGCGCACCACCACCGCGGCCGACGCACCCGCCGTGTTCGCCTCCGTCGAACGGGTCAAGGCCGCGCTGCGCCGCCTGGAGACCCTCGGCCGGCCGGTCGTCGCCGCGATCAACGGCGCCGCGCTCGGCGGCGGCCTGGAGATCGCCCTCGCCTGCCACCACCGGATCGTCCTCGACGGCCCGTCCACCCGCGTCGGCCTGCCCGAAGTGACGCTCGGCCTGCTGCCGGGCGGCGGGGGGATCGTCCGCACCGTGCGGATGCTGGGCCTGACGACGGCCCTCGACCAGGTCCTGCTCAGCGGCCGCCGGTACCGCCCGGACGAGGCGGCCCGCCTCGGGCTCGTCGACGAGGTCGTCGCGACCCGCGACGAGCTGCTGACCCGGGCCCGGGCCTGGATCGCGGCCAACCCGTCGCCGGCCCAGCCCTGGGACCGTGCCGGGTACGCGCTCCCCGGTGGGCTGCCCGACCTGCCCGCCCTACCGGCCCGGCTGCACCGCGACCTGCGCGGCGCGAACTACCCGGCGCCCCGCGCGATCCTCGCCGCCGCCGTCGAGGGCGCCCAGGTCGGCGTCGACACGGCCGGGACCATCGAGACGCGGTACCTTGTCGAGCTCATGATCGGGCAGGAGTCGAAGAACCTCATCCAGGCCCGCTTCTTCGACCTGCGCCGCGTGCGCTCCGGGGTGGGGCCCGCCTCGCACCGTGCGCACCGCGTCCTCGTGCTCGGCGCCGGGCTGATGGGCGCCGGCATCGCCTACACCTGCGCTCATGCCGGCCTGGAGGTCGTGCTCAAGGACGTCACGCTCGACGCCGCCCGCCGCGGCAAGGCCTACGCGGAGCGGCTCGTCGCGAAGGGCCGCGGCGACGCCTCACTGCTGGACCGGATCACCCCGACCGGCTCGGCCGCCGACGGTGCCGGCGCCGACCTCGTCATCGAGGCCGTGTTCGAGGACCCGGCCCTCAAGCGGGCGGTGTTCGCCGAGGTCGAGCGCATCGTCGCGCCCGACGCCGTCCTCGCGACCAACACGTCGACCCTGCCGGTCACGGGCCTGGCGGCCGGCGATCACCGCTTTGTCGGGCTGCACTTCTTCTCGCCGGTAGAGCGGATGGAGCTGCTGGAGGTCATCGTCGGCGAGAAGACCAGCGACGCCACCCTGGCCAGGGCGCTGGGCATCGCGCGGCAGCTGGGCAAGACGCCGATCGTGGTCAACGACAGCCGCGGCTTCTTCACCAGCCGGGTGATCATCCGGTACCTCGAAGAGGCCGCCGCGATGCTGGCCGAAGGCGTCAGCCCGTCGTCGATCGAACAGGCCGGCCTGCAGGCGGGCTACCCGGTGCCGCCGTTGCAGCTCCTGGACGAGCTGGCGCTGCCGCTGATCCGCCGCATCCGCCAGGAGGCCGGCGCCGCCTTCCACGTGTCGGCGACCGTGATCGACCGCATGATCGACGAGTTCCGCCGCCCCGGCCGGTCGGGCGGTGCCGGCTTCTACTCGTACCACTCCACAGGCCGCCGGGCCGGGCTGTGGAGCGGGCTCGCCGCTTTTGGAAGGCCCGGCGCCCTGTTGCCGCCGATCGAGGACCTGCGCGAACGGCTCCTGTTCGTCGAGGCGCTCGACAGCGTCCGCTGCCTCGACGAGGGCGTGCTGCGCTCGGTCCCGGACGCCAACGTCGGCTCGATCCTGGGCATCGGCTTCCCGGCCTGGACGGGGGGCGTCCTGCAGTACATCAACCAGTACCCGGGCGGCCCGGCCGGGTTCGTCGCCCGCGCCGAGGAGCTGGCCGGCCGCTACGGTCCCCGGCTGACCCCGCCGGAGTCCCTCGTCGCCCGCGCGGCGGCGGGCGAGCTCTACCGCTGACCGACCGGCGCTCCGTCGCGGGGCGGCGGGTGCGGGACTCGCAGGTCCGGCCCGCCGCCGCCGCGAACCGGACGTACGCTGCGGCGATGGATCTGGAGAGCCTGCAAGCGCGTGCCACTGCCATCGCTGAGCTGTATGACCGTCACAACGTTGCCGTCGGCCGCGGAGCATGGAGCACCACGGATCTGGCGTTGGGGTTCGTCGGCGACGTCGGCGATCTGGCCAAGCTTGTGATGGCGGTCGATGGCCGCCGCGACATCGCCGATGCCCGCGAGCGGCTCGGCCACGAACTTGCGGACTGCCTGTGGTCGGTGCTCGTTCTTGCGGATCGGTACGGCGTGGACCTGGTCACTGAGTTCAACCAGATGACCGACGGGATAGAGCATCATCTGACCTGAACGAAACGTCCGCAAGCGACCTCGGCGGTGCCGTGGCGCGTCAGTCGGGTGAAGGAATCGAAATGGTGGACGGGCTTCCACGGCTGGAGGCACTCCGGTCGCCGGAGCAGTTGCGGATGTATGGCGGGCTCTGTACCAGGAGGCTGGCCGAGACCGCCAAGATCGGCCAGCTTCCGGGTCGCCGCTCACCTCGATCGGTTCCTGGACGCCGTGCTGTCTGGAGCCGGCAACCCCGACCCGGCCGACATGAAGGCGCTGCTGCGGTTCAACCGAGTGTTCTACGGCGACGACGTCATGGTTGTGGAGTACTACCAGTCCATCGCGGTGGGTATGGCACTGCGCCTGATGGAGCCACCCGACGAGCCGATACTCAAGCGCGCGAAACGCCTGATGTTCACGTCGTTCAACGCGTGGCGCTGCCTTGACCATGTCGCCGGTGATGGTTCAGAGGAGCCAAGGCTCGACGCGGAGATCAGTCGACAAGCTTCCGACGTCGAAGACATCCTCCGCTGTGGCATCTCGTCGCCGACGTACGCTCGGCTGCTGGATGAGGCGCGAACGGCAGGCCGGGCAGCGTACTCAGACATGCTGCGGTACGCGCACCGACTCGGTCGGAAGTTCCCGGACGACCGGGCACTCCCGTAGGCGCCGTTCAGTGCGGGCCTTCTTGACGAGGCCGGGGAACGCCGCAGGTCGTGGTTGTCTGCTCCGCTGGGGTGGCCGTCCCGCGTGGCCCGCCGGCCGTGTCACGCCCCGTGCAGTGCCAGTGCCAGGAACGCCGTGCCGACGGTGGTGAACACGGCGCCCAGGCCGATCACCAGTAGCGTGATCTGCCACGCCTGGTAGGCCCCGAGCAGCGCGCCGCGCAGGCTCTGGCCCATGAACGCGGTCTGGCGCAGGCGGGCGAGCTTTTCATCGGTACGCCCGCCGGCCATCCACTCCTCGACGATCTCGGCGTAGGTGCGCCCGCCGGTCGCCTGCGTCAGGTTCTCCGCGATGAGGTCGGAGAACGCCCGCGCCTGCGCTCCGGTGTGCACCGGCACCCCGGCGTACCGGTCCAGCCCGCCCGGCAGGCTGCCGGTGGCGGGGAAGCTGATCCGCTGCCGCGCCAGCTCCTGGGACACCGTCCGCCGACCGGCCAGCCCTTGCACGACCATGGTGGGCCCGGCGACCAGCAGGATGGCCGCCGTGACACCCAGCAGAAGCGTGATCATAGGGACCAGGCTCCCGGCGCCGGCTGCCACGCGACAGAGCACGACGACCCGGTCCGGGCAAGGCCACAAGTCCCGCTACACCGAGCGACCGCGGGCCGCTTTATGTGAGGCCCCACTCCGCCGGAGCCTCCGCGATCCGGCGGCGGACCGCGTCCCGGATGGCGTCGGTGCCGTCGGCGTCGCAGAGTCTCCAGTACACCGGGTTGAGTGCCTGGGCGAGCTCGTAGTCCTGCCCGGACGCGGTGAGGCGGCCGATCAGTTCGGCGATCTCGGTCAGGCCGAGGTACGAAGCGGCCGCCCCGGCTGCCTCCAGTTGCGCGGTGGTGTGCTCGCCCACTACCCAGTCCAGGCCGTCGCCCATCGTGTCGGCGTCGAACCCGACCAGGTACGACAGATGCCGCAGCCCGACCGGCTCGCTGTCGCCGGACTCGCCGGCGAATCGGATGCGCATGTGCAGCTCGCCGGCTCGGTCGTGCATCGCTTCGACGACGTCGCGGACGAGGTACCCGCCGCGGTCGACGACCCACCACGGCACCGGTTGCCAGGAGTGCAGCGTCCGCAGCCTGACGCGGTCGTCGGCCGTGCGTAGCACCTCGAGGCCGCGCTCGCGCGGCAGCACCGACGCGCGCGGAACGGTGCCGGGGATGTTCGCCAGGACGACGTCGGCCTCGCCAGGGACGCCGGGCTCCACCAGGTCGTACCACCCGTCGCCGGCGCGTAGCTCGACGTGGCAGTGCTCGCCGTCGACGATCCAGACGACGAGGTCGTCGCCGTGGTAGAACACTGGCCGTCCGTCCGGGTCGGCCGCCGCGTAGACCTCGGCCAGCGCGCCGGGTTCGACCGTCCGCTGACCGCCAGGCGCGCTGTACGTCCGCCATCGGATCACCAGGCACGATAACCCGGTTCCTGCCCACGTGCGAGGTCGGCGATATCGCCCCAATCCGGGCAATACTGGAGATGGCGCCGAACCGGCGTTGCGGACGTCCGGTTGAGCGTACGGGCGCCGTGAGGCCAAGCCGAACGGTATCGAGAGGAAGGACAGGTGTCGTGAGTATTGCTCGCCGCCTGGCCGATCTGTTCCGGATCAAGGCCAACAAAGCCCTCGACCAGGCCGAGGACCCCCGCGAGGTGCTCGACTACTCGTACGAACGCCAACTGGAGATGCTGACGAAGGTCCGCCGCGGCGTGGCCGACGTCGCCACCAGCCGCAAGCGCCTGGAGCTGCAGCTCACCCAGTTGCAGCAGGCCTCCGACCGGCTGCAGGAGCAGGCCACGCAGGCCATCGACCTCGGGCGCGACGACCTCGCGCGCGAGGCGCTGACGCGCCGGGCGGCCCTCGCCACCCAGATGGCGGACATCACCGCTCAGCGTGACGGACTGACCGCCGAGGAGGCCAAGCTCACCACCGCCGCCACCAGGCTGCAGGCCCGGGTGGAGGCGTTCCGCACGCGGAAGGAGACCATCAAGGCCACCTACACCGCGGCCGAGGCGCAGACCCGCGTGGGTGAGGCGGTCTCCGGCATCTCGGAGGAGATGGGCGACGTCGGCATGGCCGTCCAGCGCGCCGAGGACCGGACCGCCCAGATGCAGGCCCGCGCCGGCGCGATCGACGAGCTCCTCGCCTCGGGCGCGATCCAGGACGCCACCGCGTCGACCGCCGGCCGCGACGACCTGCAGGCCGCGCTCGACGCGGCGCGCGGCGACCAGGGGGTCGACCGCGAGCTCGCGGCGCTCAAGGCCGGGCGGCCGACGCCGGCCGTCGGCGGCCGGCCGGAACCACGCGCTGTCGGCGGGGGGCAGCCGGACGAGGAGGCCCAGCGATGATCATCCGGATTCTCGGGGAAGGCCAGTACGACGTGCCGGAGTCCGCGCTGACCGACCTCAACACGCTCGACGCTGCGGTGCAGACGGCCGTCGACACCGGCGACACGACCGCGTTCCGCGCGCGGCTGGGCGATCTGCTCGCCGCCGTCCGTGCGCGCGGCACGCACGTGCCCGACGACGTGCTGACCGCCTCCAACCTGGTCCTGCCCGCCTCCGACAGCGAACTGGCGGATGTGGCCGCGCTGCTGGGCGACGAGGGCCTCATCCCGGGCTGAGGAGCAGGCGATGCGTACCCGGTTCCGTCCCGACCGCCAGTTGACCTTGCGCATGGCGTTGACCGTGTTCCTGCTCGGGCTGGTGTACGTGCTGTTCGTCGCCGTGCTGGTCGCGCTGCTGAAGTCGTGGGTCGCGATCGTGGTCATAGCGGGTGGCCTGCTGGCCGTGCAGTACTTCTGCTCCGATCGGATCGCCCTGGCGGCCACGCACGCCCGGATCGTCGATGCGCAGCAGCAGCCCCGTCTGCACGGCATCATCGACCGGCTGTGCGCCGCGGCCGACATGCCCAAACCGCGGGTCGCCGTCTCGGACACCGACCTGCCCAACGCGTTCGCCACCGGTCGCAACACCGAGCGTGCGGTGGTGTGCGTGACCACCGGCATCATGCGCCGCCTCGACAACGACGAACTGGAGGGGGTCCTCGCCCACGAGCTGTCCCACATCGCACACCGCGACGTGGCGGTCATGACGATCGCGTCGTTCCTCGGCGTCGTGGCCGGCATGGTCACCCGCTTCATGTTCTACTCGCAGATGTTCGGCGGGCGCCGCCGCGGCGCCGACCAGACGTACCTGCTGGTCGTGCTGGTCATGCTCGTCTCCGCGGTGGTGTACACGCTGAGCTTCCTGCTGATCCGGGCCCTGTCCCGCTACCGCGAGCTGGCCGCGGACCGCGCCGGCTCGACGCTGACCGGCCGTCCCTCCGCGCTCGCCTCGGCGCTGACCAAGGTGACCGGCGAGATGGCCCGCATCCCCACCCGCGACCTGCGCACCGTCCAGGCGTTCAACGCGTTCTTCTTCACCCCCGCCGTCGGGGCGAGGCCGAGCCTGTCGACCCTGCTGTCCACGCATCCGAGCCTGCAGCAGCGGCTGGACCAGCTGGCCGAGATCTCGACCGAACTCGGAGAGGCGGCACGGAGCGCATGAGATTCCTCGACGCGTTGCTGGGGCGCACGAGACCGGTGCAGCCGAACCTCGACGCCCTGTTCGGGGTGCCGGCCGCGGCCACCACCCTGCAGGCGGCCCTGGACCTGGTCCCGACCGGCGTCGGCGCGGTCTGCTTCAAACCGGCCGAAGGCCAGGCCGCCACGCAGGCCCAGACCGACGCGGTCGCGCTGCTCACCGCGGACGCCGCGGAAAACGTGGCCGTCAGCCAGGACGAGTACGGCTACACCTGGATCGCCAGCCGGCACGAGAGCAGCGACCTGGCCGGCCTGGTCACGGACCTGCACGCGGTGAACAGCACCCTCGCCGACGCCGGCTACGGACCCAGCCTGCTGTGCACGATCATCGGGTTCGTCGGCGCCGCCGACCACCGCCGGCTCGGCCTGGTCTACCTGTTCAAACGCGGCACGTTCTACCCGTTCGCACCCACCGGGGCCCACACCCGCGACAACGCCCTCGAACTGCAGACCCGGGCGCAGCTCGGCGGCGAGCTTCCCGTCGAGACGGACCTCGACCGCTGGTTCCCGATCTGGACGACTCCGGCCCTGTAGCACCTGTCCGCAAAGCGTTCCGCGGGCGGACCGGTACGATCAGCGGGTCTGTGCCGGGAGCGACGAGGGAAATGCCGTGCGGTTCGGGATCCTGGGGCCGTTGCTGGTGTCCCGCGACGGCGAGCCGGTCGCGGTCGGGAGCCCGAAACAGCAGGCGCTGCTGTCCCTGCTGCTCCTGCGGCCAAACCGGCTGCTCACGGCCGACTGGCTGGCCGAGGCGCTCTGGGACGGCTCGCCGCCGTCCAGCGCGCTCGTGACGCTGCGGACGTACGTCGCGGGTCTGCGCCGCGCCCTCGAACCCGGTCGCGGGCCGCGCTCGCCGGGGCGGATCGTGCGCTCCCACACCGGCGGCTACGAGCTGTGTGTGCCGCCCGAGGCGATCGACGCCGTGCGGTTCACCGCGCTCGCCGACGAGGGCGCCCGGGCGCTCGCCGACGGCGATCCCGTCGCGGCCGAGCGGAGGTACACCGAGGCCTTGGCCCTGTGGCGCGGCGAACCGGCCGTCGCCGACCTCGCCGCCGTACGTCCCGACGTCGCCCGCCTCACCGAGGCCCGTTTGTCCGGGGAGGAGGGGCGGCTCGCCGCCGCCGTGGCCGCCGGGCGCCACGGTGCGGTGCTACCGGACCTGCGGCGCTTCGTCGACGGGCACCCGGCCCGGGAGGCGGGACGCGAACAGTTGATGCTTGCCCTGTACCGCGCCGGCCGGCAGACCGAGGCGCTGGAGGTGTTCGATGCGGGCCGCCGGCTGCTGGCCGGCGAGTTCGGCGTGGAGCCCGGCCCTCGGCTGCGCGAACTGCACCGCCTGATACTCACCCACACGGTTCCGCCAGCCGCCGCGCCCGCTGCGGCGCGCCGGAGGCCGCTCGTCGGCCGGGACGCCGAGCTGGCCCGGCTGGCGCAGCTGCTGGCGGCGGCCGGCGGCGACGGCGGGCGCATCGCGACGATCGTCGGCGAGCCCGGCATCGGCAAGACCAGCCTGGCCGCCGCGGTCGCGGACCGGGCCGCCGCGGCCGGGATCCCGGTCGTGTGGGGCCGCTGCCCCGACCTCGGCGAGGCGCCGCCGTTCTGGCTGTGGACGCAGGTCCTGCGCGGTCTTGCGGTACTGCCGGGATCCGGCGAGCCCGGCGCGAGCACGGCGCTTTCCGGCTTCACCGCCGAGGCGGCGACCGGCGCCGACGGGCCGGACCCGGCGGCCCGCTTCCGGGCCTACGAGGCCGTCGCCGGGCTCGTCCACGCCGTCGCCGAGCCGTCCGGCCTGGTCGTCGTGCTCGACGACCTGCACGCCGCGGACCCCGACTCGCGGCTGCTGCTGCGGTACCTGGCCACCACCGTCCACCGCAGCCGGGCGCTGGTCGTCGTCACGTCGCGGCCGTACGACCACGACGCCGGGCTCGTCGCCATGCTCGCCGACCTGGCCCGCGCCGCCGGCGGCGGGCAGCTGCGGCTCGAGGGCCTCGGCACGGCCGCGGTGGCCGACCTGGTGCACGACCGGACCGGCGCGGCACCGGCCGCCGGGCTCGTCGAGCGGCTGGTGCACCGTACGGGCGGCAACCCGTTCTTCCTCACCGAGCTGCTCGCGTCCGCCGGCCCGTCCCGGGATCGCGACGCGTTGCCCCCGAGCGTGCGCGACGCGGTCCTGCTGCGGCTGCGGGCACCAAACGCGGCCACCCGCGAGTGTCTCGACCTGCTCGGCGTCGCCGGCCGCGAGCTCGACCTGCGGCTGCTGAACTCGGCGACCGGCACCGACGCGGCCGAGCTGCTGGCCGCCCCGGACGCCGCGCACCTGATCGCCGGGGCCGGTCCGGGCGCGGTGCGGTTCCGGCATCCGCTGTTCGCCGAGGTCGCCTACGCCGAGCTGGCCGCGCCGCGACGGGCCGTGCTGCACGCCCGCCTCGCCGGCACCGCCGCGGGCATGCCGGGCCTGGGCGGGCTGACCCCGGCCGAGCTGGCCCGCCACTACGGGCAGGCGGTCGGGCTCGGCCACGGCGAGGACTTCCTGCGCTGGACGCTGCGGGCCGCCGACGACGCGACGTGGCGGCTGGCCTACGAGGACGCCCTCGCGCACCTCGACCGCGCCGCCGCGCGGCTCGCCCCCGACGCCGCCACCTCGCCGGACGCGGCCGAGGCGGAGCTCACGGTACAGCTGCATCGCACCTCGCTGCTGCAGATCACCGTCGGCGTGGGCAGCGACGCGGTCGAACAGGCCGCGGCCCGCGCCCGGCGGCTGCTGCCGCTCGCCGGCCCCGGCGCCGACCTGCGCACGGCGCTGTGGACGCTCGGCGAGGTCGCCTGCAACCGGGCCGAGTACGCCATCGGCGCCGACCTGGCACGCCGGCTGACCGGCGCACCGCCGGACGGCGACCCGCTGATCGCCGCCGCCGGGCCGTACCTGCTCGGTGTCGTCGACTACTTCACAGGCCGTCTGGCGGAGGCCGACGCGCAGCTCACCATCGCCGTCGACCGGCTGCGCACGGTCGAGCCGCGACGGCTGCGCGGGCAGGTCGGGCGCACCCCGACGCTGTCGCCGTACAACTTCCGGGCCCTGGTGCGCTCGCTGCGCGGCGACCGGCCGGCGGCGCACGCCGACCTGGCGGCCGCGCGGCAGCTCGCCGAGCACGCCGACGACCCGTACGGCCGGGGCAACGCCGTGCTGTTCGCGGCCTGGGTGGCCCTGCAGGAGCGCGACGCCCCGGCGGGCCGCGAGGCGGCCGGGCGGTGCCGTGAGATCGGCGAGCGGCAGCACATGCCGCACTTCGTCGGCATCGGCGACCTCCTGGCGGACTGGGCGGCCGTGCACGGCGGTGAACGGGCGCGGCTCACCGCGATGCGGGCCGCGGGCGAGGCCATCTACCGGCACGGGTTGCGGGCCACGCGCACGATCGTGATCGCCGCGATGGCTGACGCGTACCTCACGGCGGGCGACCCGGCGACCGCGGCGGCGCTGGCCGACGAGGGGCTCGCCGCGGCCGAAGCCGCCGGGGAACGGGTGCTCACCGCCGAGCTGCGCCGGGTGCGGGGCCTGGCCCGCGGCGACGACCGCGACGTGCGGCGCGGCGCCGCGATCGCCGCCGAGCAGGGCGCCGGGCTGCTGGTGAGCCGCTGTGGAGACCGGCCTCCACAGGATCTCCACAGCCGTCGTCTTCGCTAGGCGGCATGCATCCTGACGTCGTCGTGGTGGGCTGCGGGCCGGTCGGCGCGCTCACCGCCAACCTGCTCGGCATGCGCGGTGTGCGCACCCTGGTCGTCGAGCGCAGTACCGCGCCGCACCAGCAGCCCCGCGCGTTCTCCTGCGACGACGAGGCGCTGCGGGTGTACCAGCAGGCCGGGCTGCGCGACGAGGTGGCCGCCGACATGTACGCGCCGCCGGTCGTCGACTACGTCGACGGCGGCGGCAGACCCTTCGCCACGATCGCCCTCGACGAGATCGACTTCGGGCTCGGCAGCGCACCCCTGCACTTCTTCGACCAGCCGCGCCTCGAGGCGTCGCTGCGCGCGGGCTTCGACCGGTTCCCGCACGTCACCCTGCGCACCGGCGTGGAGCTCAGCGACCTGACCCAGGACGGCGACGGCGTCACGGTCGTGCTCCGCGACGTCGCGACCGGCGAGGCCACCACGGTACGCGCCCGGTACGTGCTGGGCTGCGACGGCGCCCGGAGCACGACGCGGACCGCCGCCGGCATCCAGCTCGCCGGCGCGTCGTACGAGGAGCCCTGGCTGGCGGTCTCCGGCGACGTCGCGCCCGGCGGGGTCCGCCAGCCGCGGACCCGGTTCGTCTGCGACTGGCGCCGTCCCGCGTTCGTCTCGCCGGGCGCCTTCGGTACCCATCGCCTGGAGTTCATGCTCCGCGACGGCGAGACGCCGGAGGAGATGACCCGGCCGGAGACGATCGCCCGGCTGCTGGCCCCGTACGTCGACCCGGAGCGCTTCACCGTCACCCGCGCCGTCGTCTACACCTTCCACCATCTGGTCGCCGAGCGGTGGCGCAACGGCCGCGTGCTCCTGCTCGGCGACGCGGCTCACCAGATGCCGCCGTTCCTGGGCCAGGGCCTGTGCAGCGGCCTGCGCGACGCCGCGAACCTCACCTGGAAGCTCGCGCTGGTCCTCGACGGCGCGGCGGGCCCCGACCTGCTCGACACGTACGAGGCCGAGCGGCGCCCGCACACCGAGGAGATGGCGGTCACGAGCGTCCGGATGGGCAAGGTGTTCCTGGTCCGCAACCGCTATGCCGCCGCCGCGCGCGACGCGGTGCTCCGCGCCGTGCAGCTTGTGCCCCGGGTCCGTCGCTTCGTGCGCCACTTCGAGTTCAAGCCGGCCCCGGCGTTGCGCACGGGATTGCTGTCCGGCGGCGTCCGTAAGGGCCCGGTCGGCACGATGTTTCCCCAGCCGCAGGTCACGACCGCGGGCACGGCGACCCCGCGCCCGCTGGACGACGTGCTGGGCCCGGCCTTCACGGTGATCGGCCCGGGCGTCGACGCACGGACGGCGGCCGGCTGGGCGGGCCCCACGGCGACCTTCGTCCGGGTTCTGCCGGCCGGTTCGTCCGGCCCCCCGAGCGCCCCGGCCCACGACGTGGTCAACGTGGTCGACGTCAACGGCGTGCTCGGCGAATGGTTCGACCGGCATGGGGTCGACCTGGCCGTGCTGCGCCCGGACCGCTTCGTCTACAGCACCACCGCGGACGCCGTGCCGCTGCGGTCCGGGCAGCCGCGTCCCGCGACCGTCTAGATCTCCGGTCCGTCGAGCGGCCGTCCGCCGTGGTCACTGTCCGGGGCAACGCTGAGGGCCCCGGACGGGCAGCCCGCCACGGCCTGGCGGACGGCGTCCGACAGCTCCGGCGGGGGAGACTCGTCCCGCACGACCACCACGCCGTCGTCCTCGCGCTGGTCGAAGACTCGGGGGAGGAGCAGGGCGCACTGGCCCGACGACACGCACACGGCCGTGTCCGCGCTCACCTTCATCGTCACCATGTCACCGGTACCTCGTCCACGCCCCCGGTCAGCCGGTTGTGCCGGATCTCGATGTCGTCGACCGCGACCGCCAGCCGCAGCGTGGGGAAGCGTTGCAGCAGGGCCGGGAAGACGGTGCGCAGCTCGGTGCGGGCCAGGTTGGCGCCGATGCAGACGTGGGCGCCGTGACCGAAGGCGAGGTGCGCGTTCGGGCGGCGGGCCGGGTCGAACTCGGCCGGCTCGGCGAACACCGACGCGTCGCGGTTGGCGGCGTTGCTGGAGATGATGACCGCCTCGCCGCGGGCGATCGTGACGCCCGCGATCTCGACGTCCGCGTGCGCGTAGCGGAGCAGGCCCAGGCCGCCGGGTGCGGTGATCCGCAGGATCTCCTCGACCGTCGGGCCGACCTCGGCGTCCGGGTCGGCGGTGAAGCGGTCGCGGCGGCGCGGGTCGGCGAGCAGCAGCAGGACGCCGAGGTCGATGCGGGTCGACGTGGTCTCGTGCCCGGCGAAGATGAGGCCGGCGGCCAGGCGCGCGAGCTCCCCCGCGGTGAACGTCGGGTCCTCGGCCTGCGCGGCGACCAGGTCGGAGATGACGTCCGGGCCGGGCTCGCGCCGCTTCGCCTCGGCCAGGCCCGTCGTGTACTCCTGGAACTCCGCCATCGCCGCCCGCGCGTCCGTGCCGCCGTCGATCAGGCCGATGCGCTCGGAGAGCCGGCGGAAATGGGCGCGGTCGGCGTAGGGCACGCCCAGCAGCTCGCAGATGACCAGGACCGGCAGCGGGAAGGCGAGCAGCTCGTGCAGGTTGACCGGCGCGCCGGGGCGGGTGTCGCGGGCGGCCTGCATGTCGTCCAGGCAGCGCTCGGTGAGCTCCTCGATCCGGCCGGCCAGGCGGCGCATCCGGGGCGCGGAGAACGCCGGCACCAGCAGGCGGCGCATCCGGGTGTGCTCGCGCTCCTCGGTGGCGTAGTCGCCGGACGGGCCGTCGAGCAGCGCCGCATGCGAGACGCGGGCCGCCTCCTGCGGGGCCGGGTGGGAGCGGCCGAAGCGCCGGTCGCCGAAGATCTGCCGGGCCTCCGCGTAGGCGGTCACCAGCCAGGCGGGGTCGCCGGCGGGCGTGGTGACCCGGGTGAGCGGGGCCTCGCGGCGCAGCACGTCGTACAGCGGCGCGATGTCGAGCACGTTGGGCCGGTCGAAGGGCAGCTGGGGCCGGGCCTGGGCGGTCGCGGTCATGGACGCTCCTCCCCGATGGGCGTCGAGGACATCGGTCAGCATCGATGCCAGGCTAGCATGGCGTCACGGGATCCAGGCTCCCCGTGGCCGAGGCGCACGCCCTCACCCGCGAAGGTCGGCGGGGATGTCCGGGCGCTGCGGTGGTGCCCTACCGGCGGCTGCGTTCGATGTGCTGGAGCATGATCTCGTGGTGGTGGCGGATCGCGGCGCGGGTGGCGCCGTCGTCGCCGGCGGCCATCGCGTCGAGGATGGGCTGATGGATGGCCATCTGGGCGTCCGCGTTCGTCGGCAGCAGCCAATCGGGCATCCGGTCCCGGTTGACCCAGTCCTCGTACTCGTACGAGATGACCGCGGTGTGGATGGCTTCGTAGATCGAGGCCAGGAACGGGTTGCCGGAGGTGCGCACGACCGCCGCGTGGAAGACGGTATCGGCGGCGATCCATGCCGACGTGCCGTGGGCCATGCTGTCCTTGAGGCGCTGCAGTGCTGAGCGCGCCTCGGCGAGATCGGTCTCGGGTTGCCGGAGACCCTCGGTCGCACCCAGCGTCTCCAGCCAGAGCCGCAGGTCGACCAGGTGTGACAGGGACCGCTTGTCGAGGTCGAGCATCAGGTTGACGGAGGCGGCGATACCTGACTCCGGGCGGCGCATCACGTAGGCCCCGGAGCCCTGCTTGACCTCGACGAGTCCCATGAGTGACAGCGTGCGCAGGGCCTGGCTGACGATCGGACGGCTGGCGCCGAACATCTCCGCGAGGTGTCGTTCGGACGGCAGGCGTGAGCCCTCGGCGATGTCCTTGGCGATGATGAGCTGCCGGATCTGCTCGGCGACATCGTCGGCGAGCCGGCTGGTGGACACGGTTCGCACGGCGCCGAGCTGCGCAACCTTGCGTGGGCGTGAACCGGTTCCGGTGGCTGGGCGTTCCGCCGGCGCCATGCGATTCCTCCAGCTCCACGAGATCTGAGACAGCGTACGCACGTCGCGGGGCCACCGGAAAGTCGGGGCTTGACGCGGCGTGCATTCCATGACTGTACTAAAGCGGCATAGCCACTTAACCAGTAGAGGTTAACATGGACCTGAAACCCGAGTCACCCGTCGAGTCATCCACCGAGCTCGCCGAGCTCGCCGACCGCATTCGCCTGCGTGCCGTGCGGATGGTGGCGATGCACGGGCTCGGCTATCTCGGGCAGGCGCTGTCGTCGGCCGAGATCCTCGCGACCGTCTACCGCCGGGTGTACCGCCCTGACGCCGACCGAATCGTGATCTCGCCCGGCCACTACGTGATCGGGGCGTTCGCGGCCGCGGCCGAGTCCGGCCTGCTCGATCCGGCCGCGCTCGCGACCTACGGTCACGACGGCTCGCGACTGGAGGCGATCGGCACCGAACGGTCGCCCTCGGTCGACCTGACCTGCGGATCGCTGGGGCAGGGCCTGTCGGCCGCGGTGGGCTTCGCGCTCTCCGACCGCCTGCGCGGCCGCGCCGACGCCCGGACCGTCGTGCTCGTCAGCGACGGCGAGCTGGAGGAGGGCCAGGTGTGGGAGGCGGCGATGTTCGCCGGCCACCACCGGCTGGACCGCCTCGTCGCGCTCGTCGACGCGAACAACTCCCAGGTGGACGGGCCGGTCGCGGAGATCACCACGATCGAGCCGATCGCCGACAAGTGGCGCGCGTTCGGGTGGCATGCCCAGGACGTCGACGGGCACGACACCGGGGCGCTCGCGGCGGCGGTCGATGCGGCGCTCGAGGCCGACCGTCCGGCGGTCGTGATCGCCCGCACGTCCACGACCACCGGCCTGGACTGCCTGCCGGACAACACGGACGGCCACTTCGTCAAGCTCCCGCCGGAGCTTGCCGAGCGGGCCACCGCCGAATTGGAGGCCCGCCTTGCGTAGACCGCCGTACCCGACCGTCCTGAAGCCGTACGGAAGTGCGCTGCTGGACCTTGCCCGCGCCGACGACCGGATCGTCTGCCTGTCCGGCGACCTCACCCGCCAGTGCGAGGTCGACCTGTTCCGTGACGCACTGCCGGAGCGCTTCGTGAACGCCGGCATGAGCGAGGCCAACATGATCGGCATCGCCGGGGCACTGGCCCGGGCCGGCCATGTGCCGTTCGTGCACACGTTCGGCGTGTTCGCCACGCGGCGCCCGTTCGACCAGATCGTCAACGCGGTCGCGTACCCGAACCTGCCGGTGCGCATCGTCGGCTTCATGCCGGGCATCTCCAGCCCCGGCGGCCCGAGTCACCAGGCCATCGAGGACGTGGCGCTGATGCGCGCGCTGCCCAACCTGACCGTGATCGACGCCGCGGACGCCGTCGAGATCCGGCAGGTCGTGGCGGCCATCGTCGATCACCCGGGCCCCGTCTACCTGCGCCTCAAGCGCGGCGAGATCCCGGTCATCTTCGACGAGGAGTACGCGTTCTCGATGTACCGCGCCCAGCGGCTGCGCGCGGGAGGCGACGTGCTGATCGTCGCCAACGGCATGATGCTCCCCGCCGCCATCGTCGCCACGGACGTG
This sequence comes from Dactylosporangium sp. AC04546, assembly GCF_022095675.1. GTDB lineage: Bacteria > Actinomycetota > Actinomycetes > Mycobacteriales > Micromonosporaceae > Dactylosporangium. The sequence goes on from NZ_JAHYSG010000028.1 coordinate 42,448, forward strand.
CTCGCCGCCGCCGGGATCGACTGCGGACTCGTGCACGCGCCCGTGGTCAAGCCGCTCGACGCGGCCACGGTGGCCGACGCCGCCGCCGGGGTCCGGGCGGTCGTGACCGCGGAGAACCACACGATCGTCGGCGGACTCGGCTCGGCGGTCGCCGAGGCGCTCGCCGAGGCCGGCTGCGGCGCCCGGCTGCGCCGGGTCGGCCTGCGCGACACCTTCGCCGAAGGTGCGCTGACCGCCCATCACCTTTTCCAGACGTACGACCTCACCACCCAGTCGATCGTCGACGCGGCGTGGGCGGCACTCGGGTCGAGTGACCCGGCGCCGGTCGCCCCTACCAGTCCCGCCGCCGTCGGCGAGTACTCGCCAGTCTGAAGCAGGAGGCCACGTGACCAACTTCTACGCCCCGCCGGTCGAGACCAGCCCGATTGCGTCGTTGGGCGCCACCATGGGTGTCGACTGGGAGGAGCGGGTCAACTTCGACCGGCTCCGCACCGAGCGATTCGCGAAGGTGCAGGACGCGCTCAACCGTTCCGACCTGGGCGCGCTCGTCCTGTTCGACATGAACAACATTCGCTACACGACCGGCACGCACATCGGGAACTGGGCGCGGGACAAGCTCTTCCGCTGCGCGCTCGTGATGCGCGGCCAGGACCCGATCCTGTGGGACATCGGCTCGGCCGCGCGGACGCACCAGCAGTTCGCGACCTGGTTCGGCAAGGAGAGCTGGCAGGCCGGTCTGTCCAGCTGGCGCGGCTCGATCCCGGAGGAGGTGGGTGTCGAGCGGGGCAACGCGGCCCGGATCGCCCGGGTGCTGAGCGAGCACGGCCTCGCCGGGGAGCCGATCGGCGTGGACGTGGTCGAGCTGCCGGTGCTGCGTGCGCTGGAGGGTGCCGGGCTGTCCATCGTCGACGGCCACTCGTTCATGCAGGACGTCCGCGCGATCAAGACCGCCGACGAGATCGCCCTGCTGGACCACTCGGCCGGCCTGGTCGACGGCGCCTACGAGGAGCTGTTCCGCACCCTGCGACCGGGCATCCGGGAGAACGACTGCGTCGCGCTGGTCAACCGCTACCTCTACGAGCACGGCTCCGAGGAGGTGGAGGCGGTCAACTCCATCTCCGGCGGCCGATGCAGCCCGCACCCGCACGTGTTCTCCGACCGCCTGATCCGTCCGGGCGACACCGCGTACTTCGACATCATCCACTCGTTCAACGGGTACCGGACCTGCTACTACCGCACGTTCAACGTCGGCGGGGCCAACCGGGCCCAGGTGCAGGCATACCGGCGGGCCCGGGAGTTCATGGACAACGCGATCGCCGAGATCCGGCCCGGGGCGACCTCGGCCGACGTGGTCCGGCACTTCCCGGCCGCGCAGGAGTTCGGGTACGCGACCGAGGAGGAGGCGTTCGGGCTGCAGTACTGCCACGGGCTCGGGCTGTCCAACTGGGAGCGGCCGCTGATGAGCCGGTACCACTCCTTCGAGCATCCGGTGACCCTGCACGAGGGCATGGTGTTCGCGATCGAGACCTACTGGCCGACGCCCGACGGCAGCGCCGCCGCCCGCATCGAGGAGGAGGTCGTGGTGACCGCGGACGGCTGCCAACTGCTCACCCGGTTCCCGGCCGACCAGTTGTACGTGACGGGCATCCGGTACACGCCGGGCGCCGACCTGCTGCGAGCGGAGGAGAAGGAATGACAGGGATCGGATGGATCGGCGCCGGGCGCATGGGCGCGGCGATGGCCGGCCGCCTGCTGGACGCCGGCCACCCGGTGCTGGTCTGGAACCGGACGCGGGCCAAGGCCGAGGCGCTGGTGCCGCGCGGGGCGACGGTCGCCGACGAGGTTGCCGACCTGGGCGGGTGCGACGTCGTGTTCGTCATGGTCTCGACCTCGGACGACCTGCGCGAGGTGCTGCGCGGCCTCTTCTCCGGGGAGCACCTGCCCGGCACGGTGGTCGACTGCTCAACCGTCTCGGCCGAGGCGTCGGCCGAGGCCCGTGCCGAGTCGGCCAAGCGCGGCGTGCGGTTCGTGGCCGCACCGGTCAGCGGGAACCCGCACGTGGTCGCAGACGGCGGCGCGTGCCTGGTGGCCTCCGGCGACCGGGAGAGCTTCGACGCCGTCCGGGAACTGCTGGACACGATCGGCCGGACCGCGGTTTACGCCGGCCCGGGTGAGGTGAGCCGGCTGGTGAAGCTCTGCCACAACCTCTACCTGGGGATGATGGTCGAGTCGCTGGTCGAGGTGGTGACGCTGGCCGAGAAGGGCGGCGTCGACCGGGCCGCGTTCCTCGAGTTCCTCAACGGCACCGTGCTCGCCTCCGACTGGGTCCGCAACCGCACGCCCGACCTGGTCGGCCAGGACTGGCGGCCGACGTTCACGACCGCGCTGCTGCGCAAGGACTTCGACCTCGGCCTCGGCGCCGCCCGCGCCGAGGAGGTGCCGATGCCGGTCGCGAGCCTGGTGCACCAGATCATCCAGGCCGCGATCGGGCAGGGCCACCGAGACGACGACTTCCTGTCGCTCTACGAGGTGCAGGCGGCCAACGCCGGTCTGCGGGACCCGAGGTGAGCACCGTGCTGCCGGCCGGCCTGCCGACCGGCATGTTCATCGCCGGCGAGTGGGTCGACGGCGCCGATCGCATCCCGGTGACCGACCCGGCGACGGCCGAGGTCCTCGCCGAGGTCGCCGACGGCACGGTCGAGGACATGCTCGCGGCGGTCGGCGCGGCGCACTCGGCGGCCGGCGCCTGGGCCGGGACCGCACCCCGGCGGCGGGCCGAGGTGCTGCTGCGGGCGTACGAGCTCATGGTCGAACGGTCCGACATGCTGGCCCGGCTGATCGTGCTGGAGAACGGCAAGACGCTCGCCGACGCGCGCGGCGAGGTCGGCTACGCCGCTGAGTTCTTCCGGTGGTACGCCGAGGAGGCGGTACGCCTGGCCGGCACGGTCGGCACCGCGCCCGGCGGCGGCCACCGGATCCTGGTCACGCACGCGCCGGTCGGGGTGAGCCTGCTCGTCACGCCGTGGAACTTCCCGGCGGCGATGGCGACCCGCAAGATCGGTCCGGCGCTGGCCGCCGGGTGCACGGTCGTGCTCAAGCCGGCCAGCGACACGCCGCTCACGGCGCTCGCCGTGGCCGCCCTGCTGCGCGAGGCCGGGGTGCCCGACGGCGTGGTCAACGTCGTGCCGAGCCGGCGGTCGGGCGCGGTCGTCTCGGCCGCCCTGCACGATCCGCGGGTGCGCAAGCTGTCGTTCACCGGGTCGACCGAGGTGGGCCGGGTACTGCTGCATGAGGCGGCGGACCGGGTGGTGAGCTGCTCGATGGAGCTCGGCGGCAACGCACCCTTCCTGGTCTTCGACGACGCCGATCTCGACGCGGCGGTGGCCGGCGCGATGGTCGCCAAGATGCGCAACGGCGGCCAGGCGTGCACCGCGGCCAACCGGTTCTACGTGCACCGGGCCGTCGTCGACGAGTTCGTGGCGCGGTTCGGGGCGGCGATGGACGCCCTCACGGTCGGGTCCGGGCTCGACGACGGGGTCGGGCTCGGGCCGCTCATCAACGCCTCGTCGCGGGACAAGGTGGCGGAGCTGGTCGACGCGAGCGTCGACTCGGGGGCCCGGCTCCATACCGGGGGGCGGGTTCCGGACCGCCCCGGCTTCTTCTACGCGCCGACCGTGCTCACCGACGTCCCGGCGAGCGCGCCGGTGCTGGCCGACGAGATCTTCGGCCCGGTGGCCCCGGTGGTCGCGTTCGACGCCGAGGACGAAGCGGTCGCGCTGGCCAACGCCACCGAGTACGGCCTCGTGTCCTACCTCTACACCGGCGACCTGGCCCGCGGGCTGCGGGTCGCGGAGCGGCTGGAGGCGGGCATGGTGGGCCTCAACCGCGGCCTCGTGTCGGAGCCCGCCGCGCCGTTCGGCGGTGTGAAGCAGAGCGGGCTGGGCCGCGAAGGCGCCCGGGCCGGCATCGAGGCGTTCCTGGAACCCAAGTACGTGGCCGTCGACTGGTAGCTACGGCTTGGTAAAGAGCCGTCCGCGACCTTGACACACGCGGGCCGGTTCAGCACCCTAAAAGTGGCTAAGCCAATATGCCACTAGGGCACTTGCCTAGGCTGGCAGGATTGCTAAAACCCGCATTTAACCGAAAAATCAGACATCGTCACGAGCGCGGCCACCGGCTCGACCGTACGGGGAACCGGCGGTGTCCACACCAGAAGGAGTTGGCGGTATGGCAGGCAGAGGAGCCGCTTCCGCGGTCGCCGCTGCGCTCGCGCTTGCACTCGCGGGTTGCAGCGGCAGTACCCTCGGGGGCGGCGAGGACACCGGATCCACCGACGCGAGTGGGCCGGTCAAGGTCGGATTCATGGTGCCGAAGTCCGGCGTCTACGCCTCGATCGGCACCGACCTCGAGCGGGCGATGCAGATCTACCTCGACAAGCACGACGGCAAGCTGGGCGGCCGTACGGTCGAGCTGGTGACCGTCGACGAGGGCAGCACGCCTCAGGTCGGCACTGCCGCCGCCCGGCGGCTCGTGCAGCAGGAGCAGGTGGCCGCGGTCACCGGCATCGTCAACAGCGCGACGGCCGTCGGCGTGGCCACGGTCTTCTCCGACGCCAAGACCCCGGTCGTCTCGACCGGACAGGTGACCGACAACCCGTTCTGGTGGCGGGTCGGCTGGACCAACCCGATGATGAACACGTCCATCGTCGACTACCTCGTGGCGCGGGGGAAGGACAAGCCGGTCTACCTGATCGGCGCCGACTACAAGCAGGGCCGCGACATCATCGACGCGGTCAAGGCCGGCCTGCAGGCCGGCGGGGTCACCGTCGCCGGCACGACGTTCACGCCGTTCGGCACGACCCAGGACTACCAGCCGTACCTGGCGGAGATCCAGAAGAGCAAGGCCGGCGCGGTGTACGCGTTCTACGCCGGCGCGGAGGCCACCCGGTTCGTGACGCAGTACTCCCAGTTCGGCCTCAACACCCAGGCGACCCTCTACGGCAACCAGGCGCTGACCGAGGGCAACCTCGCCGCGCAGGGCCCGGCCGCGGCCGGCGTGCTGACCAACTCGATCTACAGCCCGAGCATCGACTCACCGGTGAACAAGCAGTTCGTCGAGGCGTACGCGGCCAAGTTCAACGCGAAACCGTCGGTCTACTCCGAGGCCCAGTACGCCTCGGCCGCGGTGCTGGACAAGGCGATCGCGTCGATCGGCAAGGGCACGGTGAACGGTGAGGCCATCAACGCGGCGCTGGGCAAGGTGGGCGACATCGAGACGCCCCGCGGAACCTGGCGCTTCGACTCCTTCCAGGCACCCACGCAGACCATCTACCTGCGCCGGGCCACCAACACCGGCGGTGCCATGGTCGACGAGGTGATCGAGGTCCTGGGCGTCTACTCCAGTGACGGCAAGAAGTCCTGAGCCGCGTGGGCGGCGCGCCGGAACCCGGCGCGCCGCCTGCCGCAGGCATCGATCAAGCATCCGCTGAAGGGAGGAACGTGTCCGCATTGACGCAATGGTTCGACGCCAACCTCATCACAGTGATCAACGGGCTGGCGTACGGGCTGCTGCTCTACACACTGGCTGTCGGCCTGTCGCTCGTGTTCGGCATGCTCAACCTGCTGAACCTGGCGCACGGCACATTCTTCCTCGCCGGTGCCTACGTCGCCGCCGTCCTGGTGGCACCGGGCGGCGCCTGGCTGTCGTGGGTGCTGGCGCTCACCATCGCGCTGGCCACCGGGGCACTGGCCGGCGTCGGGCTCACCGCGGTCACCCGGCCGCTGGCCCGCCGCGGCCACATGGCCGAGGCGCTGCTCACCCTCGGCATCTCGATGATCGGATCGAGCCTGCTGCAGGTGGGCTTCGGCGCGGACGTGCGCTCGGTGCCGGCACCGGCCGGCCTGGACGGCAGCGTCTCGCTGTTCGGCGACCCCTATCCGGTCTACCGGCTGGTGCTGATCGGCTTCGGGCTGCTCATCGCCGTGCTGGCCGAGGTGGTGCTGGAGCGCACCATGATGGGCGCCACCGTGCGGGCCATCGTCGCCGACGCCGACATCGTGCGGACGCTCGGCATCGACACCCGGAAGATCCTCTACGGGGTGCTGGCGGCCGGCTCCGCGCTGGCCGTGGTGGCCGGCGTCCTCGGCGGACCGGTGCTCGGCGCCGGACCCGGGCTCGACGGCCACGTCCTGCTCACCGCCCTCGTCGTGGTGGTGATCGGCGGTCTGGGCTCGGCCCGCGGCGCGCTGATCGGCGGGCTGCTGATCGGCCAGGTGCAGACCCTCGGCACCGCCCTCGCGCCGGCGGTCGCCCCGTTCCTCATCTTCGGCGCGATGGCGCTGATCCTGGTCGTGCGACCGCACGGCCTCCTCGGCCGGGCGGAGACGACCGCATGAGCACCCTCGACCGTCGGGCCCTGCGCGTGATCGTCCCGCCGCTGGTCGTGCTGGCCGCCGCGGCGCCGCCGTTCCTCGCCGGGCCGTACGCGGTGTCCACCCTCACCCAGATCCTGGCCTTCTCGCTCATGGTGATGAGCATCGTGCTGCTCATGGGCACCGCCGGGATGCCGACCATCGGGCAGGCCGGATTCTTCGGCGTCGGCGGCTACGCGACCGGCCTGCTGGCCAGCCGCCTGACCACCAACGCGCCCGCGCTCGTGGCGATCTCGGCGGCGGCCGGCGCGCTGGTGGCGGCCGCCACGGGCTGGCTGCTCGTGCGGGTCCGGGGCACGTACCTGCTCATGCTGACGCTGGCCGTCGGTGAGCTGCTCTCGCTGGTGGCCATCGCGCGGGTCGGGCTGACCGGCGGGTCGGACGGCCTGGCGAACATCCCGACGCTGACGCTGCTGCCGGGCGTCGAGCTGCGCCACGTCGCGGTCGTCTACTGGTACATCGCCGGTGCCGTGCTGCTCATGGCGATGCTCATCGCGCTGCTGATCCGTTCGCCGTTCGGCCGGGCGCTGCGCGGCGTGCGCGACAACGAGCCGCGGATGCGCGCGCTGGGCTACAGCACCGCCCTCTACAAGTACGCCGCGTTCAGTGTCAGCGGCGCGTTCGCCGGCGTCGCCGGGTCGCTCTGGGTGACGCAGACGCTGTTCATCGCCCCGGCCGACATGGGTTTCCACGCCTCGGCGCTGGCGCTGCTCGCGTTGATCGTCGGCGGGTCGCAGAGCCTGTGGGGCGCCGTGGCCGGCTCCGCGCTGATCATCGTCGCGCAGAACATGCTGCCGATCTCCATGCAGGGCTACGGCCCGATCGTGCTCGGCGCCGTGCTCGTGGTGGTGGTCTACGCGCTGCCGGACGGCTTCGCCGGGATCCGCAACCCGCTGCGCCCGCGCCGCACGCCCGCGCCGCGGCCCGCGGCCGGGACCGACGAGCCTCGACGGATGGAGCGGGTATGACCGCCGCGCTGCAGGTCGACGGGCTGACCCGGGCGTACGGTGCGCTCCGGGCGGTCGACGACGTGACGATGACCGTGCGGGCCGGGGCCCGACACGCGCTGATCGGGCCGAACGGTGCCGGGAAGTCGACGATGTTCAAGCTGCTCTCCGGTGAGGTCCGCCCGACCGCTGGGCGCATCCGCTACTTCGGCGAGGACATCACCGGCCGCTCCCAGCCGCGCCGGGCCCGGATGCGGATCGCCCAGACGTACCAGCACTCCAGTGTGTTCATGCCGTTGACGGTCGCCGAGAACGTCGCGCTCGCGACCCAGCGGGTGCAGGGCATCGGCACCGTGTGGTGGCGCGGCGCCGACCGGTACCGCGAACGGTCGTCCGCCGCCCACGAGTGCCTCGTCGCCGTGGGGCTCGCGGACCGCAGCGGCGACCCGGTCTCGGCGCTGTCCCACGGCGAGCGCCGCCAGCTCGAGCTGGCCCTGGCGCTGGCTGCCCGGCCGCGGCTGCTGCTGCTCGACGAGCCGACGGCCGGCATGTCGCCGACCGAGTCGGCCGACTTCGTCCGGTTGGTCAAGACACTTCCCGGCGACCTGACGGTGATCGTCGTCGAACACGACCTCGACGTCGTGTTCAGCCTGGCGACCGACATCTCCGTGCTGCACCACGGCCGGCTCCTGGCCACCGGCACGCCGGCCGAGGTCTCGGCCGACCCCGCCGTCCAGGAGGCCTACCTGTCCTGGTCGGCGACGGACGACGACGTGGAGGAGGAGTTCCGGTGAGCCCGCTGCTGGACGTGAAGGGCCTCCGCGCGGGGTACGGCGGCAGCGCCGTGCTGCACGGGGTCGACGTCGCCATCGAGGAGGGCACCGTGCTCTCCGTGCTCGGCCGCAACGGCGTCGGCAAGTCGACGCTCGTCATGTCGGTGATCGGGCTCGTGCGGGCGTACGCGGGTAGCGTCACGTTCGCGGGGCAGGAGCTGACCGGCGCCCGGACCGACACGATCGCGGCGGCCGGCATGGCGCTGGTGCCCCAGGGCCGGCGGGTGTTCAGCCCGCTGACCGTGGAGGAGAACCTGCGCATCGCGGTGCGCCGCAAGCGGCCCGGCCCCTGGACGCTGGAGCGGGTCTACGAGCTGCTGCCGCGGCTGCGGGAGCGGCGCGGCAACCGCGGCAACCAGCTCTCCGGCGGCGAGCAGCAGATGCTCGCGATCGGCCGGGCGCTGCTGACCAACCCGCGCCTGCTGCTGCTCGACGAGCCGTCCGACGGACTCTCGCCGATGGTGGTGCGCCAGGTCGCCGACGTCATCCGCGCGTTGCGCGAGGACGGCATCACCGTCCTGCTCGTCGAGCAGAACGTCCGCCTGGCGCTCGACCTCGCCGACGACGTCGCGGTGATGGTCAAGGGCGAGATCGCGTGGCGCACCGATCCGGCCGGTTTCCGCGGGGACCGCGAGCGCGTCCGCGCGCTGATGAGCGTGGCGAGTCCACAGTAGAGGGAGAAGAGCGTTGACCACGAACGACTACGGGTGGGACGAGCAGGACCAGCGCTTCGTGCATCCGCAGAGCACGCCGTACGTGAGCGGGCCGCGACCGCTGCCGCAGAGTCTCGACCACCTGGAAGACCGTGAGTACACCTCGAACATGACCGTGGCGGCCCGCTGGCCGACGGTCGTCCGGCTCACCCACACCTGGCAGAACGTCGTGGACATGGGCGGCCGGCGGTACATGTTCCACTACTACCGGCAGGCGCTCAACGTCTACGACATCACCGACCCCACGGCCCGCGACCTCGTGCTGGAGAAGCGGTACGGCCCGGGTGAGGGCGAGTTCGGGGCGGCGGCGATCGCCTACAACCGGCAGCGCGACGCCTGGATCATGGTGCAGTGCTTCGAGGTGCCGCGCACCTACGGGCCGGACTCCAACAAGTACGGCGACCCGGCCGTGCTGTCCCGGCTGATGTCGGTGCCGGGCTTCCGCGGGTTCCGCGTCTACGAGCTGACCAGCCCCACCGACTGGAAGCTGCTGGCCGAGGTGCCGACCGGCCCGGTCGACCCGGCCACCGGCATCCACCAGGGTTCGGGCGGGGTGGACACGCCGGCCTACGACGGCGGGCGCTACATGTACATCTCCGCCGCCCCCGACGACACGTTCATCAACCAGGAGTTCGCCACCTACCCGTACACGCCGGCCCAGCTCGTCTACGACATGACGGACCCGGCCCACCCGGAGCTCGTGTCCACGTGGTGGGTCCCCGGCCAGCGGCTCGGCGAGACCAGTGCCTACGAGTCGTGGAGCCGGCACGGCAACCGGACCTCCTGGATCGGCGCGCGGGTGCCCACGTCGGTGCCGGTGCCGCTGGAGCGGGGCGGCCGGTACGGCTACGCGGTCATGGGCGGTCTCGGGCTGCACGTGCTCGACCTCGCCGACCCGCGCCACCCCCGGGTCGCGGGCAGTCTCGAGCTGCCGCACAGCTGGGCCGGGATCGAAGGCGACGTGGTCGACACGAGCCGGGTGACCAGCCGCGGTGTCGTGTTCGTCAACGGTGGCCCGATGAACGAGGACGGCTACGAGCCCTACAAGGAGGTCTACGTGGTGGACGTCCAGGACCCGGCGCATCCGCACATCGTCGCGACGTTCCCGCGGCCGGTCCCGCCGCCCGGCGCGCCGTACCAGGACTTCGTGTTCCGCCGGGGCAAGTTCGGCCCCAAGCGGTTCGGGTCCAACGCCCACCCGGGAACGGCGGACCCGAACCTCACGCTGTACTCGTTCGGCAACGCCGGCGTGCAGATGTTCGACGTCACCGACGTGCGCCGGCCGGCCCTGGCCGGGTACTTCGTGCCGCGGATGACCGACGAGCTGGGTGACCCGCGCTCCTACCTGGTGCCGACCGAGAGCATCTTCGTCGAGTGGGACCGCCGTCTGGTCTGGGCCTTCACAAACTCCGGGATGTACCTGCTGACCAGCCCGCTGCTCGGCGAGCCCCGGGTCGCGCGATGACGGCCGACCTGATCCTCGTCGACGGCGACATCACCACCAGCGCCGGCGGCCGGCGGGTGGCCGCGCTCGCCGTCCGCGCCGGGCGGGTGCTCGCCGCCGGGAGCACCGAGGAGATCCGCCGGTCCGCCGGCCCGGACACCACCGTCGTCGACCTGGGTGGCCGCTGCGTGATCCCGGGCCTGGTCGACAACCACATCCACTTCGTGCGGGCCGGGCTCACCTGGAACACGGAGCTGCGCTGGGAGCGCTGCGCGAGCCTGGCGGCGGGCCTGGACACCATCGCTGAGGCGGCCCGGACGCGCCCGCCCGGCGAGTGGGTGCTGGTGATCGGCGGCTGGCACGAGCGCCAGTTCCCCGAGGGACGCGGGCCGGACCGCGCCGAGCTGGACGCGGCCGCGCCCGAGCGCCCGGTGCTGGTGCAGATGATGTACGACTGGGCCCAGGTGAACACGGCCGGCATGCGCGCCGCCGGCGTCACCGCCGAGACCGCCCGCGCGGCCGGCGCGCACCTGTTCGCGTGGGACGACCAGGGGCAGCCGACCGGCCGGGTGCTGGGCATGGAGGGCTGCAAGTGGCTCTACGCCCGGCTGCCCAAGGAGACCCTGGAACAGCAGATCGCCTCGACCGGCACGCTCTCGCGCGACCTGAACCGGTTCGCGGTGACCGCGCTGATCGACGGCGGCGGCGTGAACACCGGCCCCGACGTCTACGAGGCCGTGTACGAGCTGGACCGGCGCGGCGAGCTGACCGTGCGGACGTTCCTGACCGTGCACGCCTCGGCGCGCGGGCGTGAGGCCGAGGAGATCGCCGGCTACCTGCGCTACGGCCGGCCCCGGCACGGCAGCGGGACGCTGTGGCTGCTCGGCTTCGGCGAGGTCGTGCTCTACGGCCTGCACGACCGGGTGCACACCCGGGTCGACGTGACCGACGCCGACCGGGCCGAGCTGATCAGGGTCTTCAGCGACCTGGCCGCCGGCGGCTGGCCGGTGCAGATGCACGCCCACCGGCCGGAGGTCATCGAGACCGTCATCGCGGCGTGCGAGGCGGTGAACGCCCGGTATCCGCTCGCGCCGCTGCGGTGGGGCATCGTGCACGGCGAGATGATCGACGCGGCACATGTGGGCCGGATCCGTGCGCTCGGGCTCGGCGTGCTCACCCAGAGCCTGCTGCGCTTCCTCGGCGGCCAGGCGATCGACGCGTTCGGCGCCGAGCGGGTCCGCGACGCACCCCCGCTGCGAGCGCTGCTCGACGCCGGGGTGCCGGTGAGCGCCGGCACCGACGCGATGCGCGGCGCCTCGTACGACCCGTTCACCTCGCTGCACTTCTACCTGACCGGCCGCACGATCGGCGGCGACCGGATCGTCTCCGACGAGAACCTGCTCGACCGCGACGAGGCGTTGCGCCTCTACACCCGCGGAAGCGCATGGAACTGCTTCGCCGAGCACGAGATCGGGGCGCTCGAGCCGGGGTACCGGGCCGATCTCGCGGTGCTCTCCGACGACTACTTCACCGTCGACGTCGACAAGATCATGACGCTGGAGTCGGAGCTGACCCTGCTCGGCGGGCGACCCGTGCACGCGAGCGGCGAACTGACCGCTGTCCTGAAGGAGGGGCGATGAACCGACTGCTGATCCGCGGTGGTCGCGTGGTGACGATGGACCCGGCCCTGGGCGACATCGACGGCGACGTCCTCGTGGTCGACGGGCGGATCGCCGAGATCGGGCCGGGACTGTCCACCGCCGACGCGGAGGTCATCGACGCGGCCGGCACCGTCGTGCTGCCGGGCTTCGTCGACACCCACCGCCACACGTACCAGTCGCTGGTCCGCGGACTGCTGCCGAGCTGCACGCTCGGGGAGTTCATGGGCACGATCTTCAACAGCGTGGCCCCGGCGTACACCCCCGAGCTGATGCGGCTCGGCAACTACGTCGGTGCCCTCGACGCGCTCGACGCCGGTATCACGACGATGGTCGACTGGTCGCCGAGCGAGACCCCGGATCACGCGGACGGGGCGATCGAGGGCCTGCGGCAGGCCGGTATCCGGGCGATGTACGCGCACGGCATGCCCGCCGGCGGCCAGTGGTGGTACCGCAGCGAGCTCGACCACCCGGCCGACGCCCGCCGGATCCGGGCCGAGCACTTCCCGTCCGACGACGGACTGCTCACGATGGCGCTCGCGCTGCGCCAGCCGGGCAACGTGGTCGACGAGGTCGCTGTGCGCGACTGGAACCTGTCACGCGAGCTCGGCGTGCGCGTCTCGGTGCACACCGCGATGCGCTCGGGCGGGGCGACCGGCCACCCGGTCCGGACCCTGCACCGGCTCGGGCTGCTCGGCGACAACACCACGTTCATCCACTGCACGACGACCGCCGACGACGAGATCGCGATGATCGCCGACTCGGGCGGCACGGTGTCGATCGCGCCGTACGTCGAACTCGTGATGGGTCACGGCCTGCCTCGGATCACCGCGATGCTCGCGCACGGCGTGGCCCCGACCCTCAGCATCGACACGGTCACGACCTCGCCCGGCGACATGTTCACGCAGATGCGCATGGCGCTGGCTCTCGGCCGGGCCGAGGCGCTGCCCGACGACCCGGAGGGCCCGTTCGAGCCCACGCTCACCCACCGCGACGTGCTGCGCCTGGCGACCGTCGACGGTGCCCGGGCCTGTGGCCTGGGCGAGCGGACCGGCACGCTCACGCCGGGCCGGGCGGCCGACGTCGTGCTCGTGCGGGCCGACTCGATCCGGACCCTGCCGTTGCGTGACCCGGCGGCCGCGGTGGTCTCCTCGGCCGACCGGGCCGACGTCGACACGGTGCTCGTCGCCGGCGTGGTGCGCAAGCGCGGCGGCGCCCTGGTCGGCATCGACCTGCCCCGGCTGCGGGCCGAGGCGACGGCCGCCCACGACGACATCATGGCCCGCGCAGGGCTCGGGACAGGAGCGTGAGCGCGGCCATGGGCCAAGCGGAGATCATGAACTTCGTCGACGGCGCCTTCGTCACGGGAGCGTCCACCTTCGACAAGCTGAGCCCGGTCGACGGGCAGGTGACGGCGACCGTGCACGAGGCCGGCCGGGCCGAGGTCGACGCGGCCGTGACGGCCGCCCGGCGGGCGCTGGACGGCCCCTGGGGTCGCACGTCCGTGGCCGACCGGGCCCGCGTGCTGCGCCGGATCGCCGACCGCATCGAGGAGCGCTTCGAGGACTTCGTCGAGGCCGAGGTCCGCGACACCGGCAAGCCGGTGGCCCAGGCCCGCCAGCTCGACGTCGCCCGGGCCGTGGCCAACTTCCGCTCGTTCGCCGACACGGTGAGCGCCGCAGGGCTCGACTCGTACCTCACCGAGCTGCCCGGCGGCCGCCGGGCGCTCAACTACGCGATCGCCCAGCCGCTCGGCGTCGTCGCCGTCATCGTGCCGTGGAACCTGCCGCTGCTCCTGCTGACCTGGAAGGTCGCCCCCGCCCTCGCGTGCGGCAACGCGGTCGTCGTCAAGCCGTCGGAGGAGACGCCGTCGACGGCCACGCTGCTGGCCGAGGTGATGGCCGACGCCGGGGTGCCGGCCGGCGTCTACAACGTGGTGCACGGCTTCGGGCCGTCGTCGGCCGGTGAGTTCCTCACCACCCACGAGGGCATCGACGGCGTCACGTTCACCGGCGAGTCGGGCACCGGATCGGCGATCATGCGGGCGGTGGCGCCGGCGGTGCGGCCGGTGTCGTTCGAGCTCGGCGGCAAGAACGCGGCCATCGTCTTCGCCGACGCCGACCTGGACAAGGCGGTCGACGGGCTGTCCCGGTCGGTGTTCGCCAACACCGGCCAGGTCTGTCTGTGCACCGAGCGGGTCTACGTCCAGCGGCCGGTCTACGACGACGTGGTGGCCGGCCTCGTCGCGAAGGCGCGGCAGCTGCGCCTGGGCCGCCCGGAGCACCCGGACACGACCACCGGGCCGCTGATCTCCGTCGCGCACCGGGAGAAGGTCCTGTCGTACCTCGCGCTGGCCCGGGACGAGGGCGCCGAGACGCTCATCGGCGGCGGGGTGCCCGACCTGGGGCCCGACCTCGCCGGCGGCGCCTGGGTCGAGCCGACGCTGTGGGCGGGGCTCGACCACGGCGCCCGGACGGTCCGCGAGGAGGTGTTCGGCCCGGTGGCGGCGCTGATGCCGTTCGACCACGAGGAGGACGCGGTCCGCCTGGCCAACGACACGCGCTACGGCCTCGCGGCGGCGGTCTGGACCCAGAACCTCGAACGCGGGCACCGCGTCGCCCAGCGGATGCGGGTCGGCATGGCCTGGGTCAACACCTGGTTCCTGCGGGACCTGCGCTCGCCGTTCGGGGGCGTCGGCCTGTCCGGCATCGGCCGCGAGGGCGGCCAGCACTCGCTGCACTTCTACACCCAGCCGACGAATGTGTGCGTGCAGCTGTGACATCGTCAACCGTGATCGAGGCCGCCGCCGAGCGGCTCGCGACCGCCGCCGCGACCGGGGTGCCGTGCGCGCCGGTCCGCGATCTCATCGACGCCGGCGATCAGGACGCCGCCTACCGGGTGCAGGCCGTGCTCTCGTCCCGGCGCGCTGCCGCCGGCGAGCGCATCGTCGGCCGCAAGATCGGCCTGACCTCGCGCGCGGTCCAGGCCCAGCTCGGGGTGGACAGCCCCGACTTCGGGACGCTGTTCGGCGGCATGGCCTACGCCGATCGGGAGCCGATGCCGCTGGCCCGGTTCCTGCAGCCCCGGGTCGAGGCCGAGGTCGCGTTCGTCCTCGGCCGTGACGTCGACGTCCCCGACCCGACGGTGGCCGACGTCGTGCGGGCGACCGACCACGTCCTGGCCGCCGTCGAGGTCGTCGACTCCCGCGTCGCCGGCTGGGACATCACGATCGCCGACACCATCGCCGACAACGCGTCCAGCGGAGCGTTCGTGCTGGGGACCGCGCCGCGCCGGCTTGCCGACGTCGACCTCGTCGGGGCCGGCATGGTGCTGGAGCAGCGCGGCGACGTGGTCTCCTGCGGGGCCGGCGTCGCCTGCCTCGGCAGCCCGGTGGCCGCCGTGGTGTGGCTGGCCCGGGCGCTCGGCCGGCAGGGGCAGCCGCTGCGGGCGGGGGACGTGGTGCTCTCCGGTGCGCTCGGACCGGTCGTGCCGGTGACCGCGCCGGGTGCCTTCCGGGCCCGGATGTCCGGCCTGGGTGACGTGACAGCGGTATTCGAGGACAGGAGCGCGCGATGACGACGCCGGTCGCCACATCGGCCCTCGACCTGGTGGGAGAGCGGGCATGACCGATCCGACGCTCGCGACGCGGCTCGACGAGGCCACCCGGACAGCGCGCGCGACCACCCAGCTGACCAGTGAGGTACCGCTCAGCCTGGCCGACGCGTACGCGGTGCAGCGCGCCGGCGTGGACCTGCGCAGCCGGCGGGACGACCCGCCGGTGGGGATGAAGCTCGGCTTTACCAGCAGGGCCAAAGCGGCCCAGATGGGCGTCTTCGACGTCATCGCCGGTGTGCTGACGGCCGGGATGCGGATCGCGGACGGCGGGACCGTCGACCTGCCGCTGATCCACCCGCGGATCGAGCCGGAGCTGGCGTTCCTGCTCGGCGACGCCGTCCACGGCGGCGATCTCACGACCGCCGTCGTGGCGGTCGCACCGGCAGTGGAGATCATCGACAGTCGCTACCGGAACTTCTCGTTCACGCTCGAGGACGTGGTGGCCGACAACGCCTCGGCGGCGGCGTTCGCGATCGGCCCGTGGCAGGACTTCGCGGCGGCCCGCGTGCTCGACCTGGGCAACCTCGGCGTGGTGCTGGAGGTGGACGGCGCCGTCGTGCAGGCCGGCTCGACCGCCGCCATCCTCGGGCATCCCCTGCGCGCGCTCGACGTCTGCACGCGGATGGTGCGGGAGCACGGGTTCGTGCTGCCGGCCGGTTCGGTGATCCTGGCCGGGGCGGCGACGGCGGCGGTACCGCTGACCGCGGGCGCGGTGGTCGAGGCGTCCGTGACCGGGCTGGGCCGGGTCTCCGTGCGGGCCGCGTCGTGAGCGAGGCATTCGTGGTCGCCGGACGGGCGACGCCGCGCGGCCGCTTCCCGCACGTCAAGGTGGCCGGCGACCTCGTGTTCGTGTCCGGCACCAGCAGTCGCCGCGCCGACAACACGTTCGAGGGCGTCGAGGTCGACGAGTTCGGCGTGACCAACCTCGACATCCGGGCCCAGACGCGGGCGGTCATCGAGAACATTCGCGGCCTCCTCGCCGCCGTCGACGCCGACCTGAGCGACCTCGTGCAGGTGACGACATACCTGGTCAACATGAACGACTTCGGCGGCTACAACGAGGTCTGGGCCGAGTACTTCGACGCGACCGGGCCGACCCGCACCACCGTCGCCGTCCATCAGCTGCCCCACCCGCACCTCCTCGTCGAGATCCAGGCGATCGCGTTCCGTTCGTACCGAAGGGAAGCACCATGACCACGATCCCTCCCGTCGTCCACTTCCAGCAGTGGGTCGACGAACACCAGCACCTGCTCAAGCCGCCGGTCAACAACAAGCAGATGTGGCAGCCGATGGGCGACTTCATCGTCCAGGTGGTCGGCGGGCCCAACCAGCGGACCGACTTCCACCTCGACCCGTACGAGGAGTGGTTCTACCAGGTCAAGGGGAACATGTACGTCGACCTCATGACCGGCGACGGGCCGCAGCGCGTCGACATCCGGCAGGGCGAGATGTGGATGCTGCCCCGCGATACGCCCCACTCGCCGCAGCGACCGGAAGCCGGCTCCATCGGGATCGTCATCGAGCGCATCCGGGAGGAGGGAACCCTGGAGAAGTTCATGTGGTTCTGCCCGAACTGCCACACCAAGGTGCACGAGATCGAGCTCCAGGTCCGCGACATCGTCGCCGACCTGCCGCCGGTCTTCGAACGGTTCTACAACGACGAGCAGGCCCGGACCTGCCCGTCGTGCGGCACCGTGCACCCAGGCAAGGGCTGAGCCGATGACGCCGCCGGGATTGGTCGACGTCCATACCCACTTCGTCCCGAAAGGCTGGCCCGACCTGGGCCCCGGCCAGCCGTGGCTGCGCGTGGAGTCCGAGCGCGAAGCCATGATCATGGTCGGCTCGGCGGAGTTCCGGCGGATCGCGTCGAACTGCTGGGACGCCGAGGCGAGGCTGTCCGACATGGACGCCGACGGGGTCGCGATGCAGGTCGTCTCGCCCACCCCGGTCTTCTTCGGCTACGGCCGTCCAGCGGGCGAGGCGGCCAAGGTCGCCCGGATCTTCAACGACCTCGCCCTCGAGATCTGTGCACCGGCTCCCGGCCGCCTCCTGCCGTTCTGCCAAGTGCCCTTGCAGGACCCGGATGCCGCCTGCGACGAGCTCGACCGCGCCGTCGCGGCGGGCCACCTCGGGGTGGAGATCGGCAACCACGTGGGCGACCGCGATCTGGACGACGCCGGGGTCGTCACGTTCCTGCAACACGCCGCCGCGCTCGGCGTACCGGTCTTCGTCCACCCGTGGGACATGCCGGTCTCGCCCCGGACGGACCGGTGGATGGCCCAGTGGCTGACCGGCATGCCTGCCGAGACGCACCTCTCGATCATCGCGATGATCCTCGGTGGAGTGTTCGACAAGGTCCCTGAGACGCTGCGGATCTGCTTCGCCCACGGCGGCGGCTCGTTCGCCTTCTGGCTCGGACGGCTGGACAACGCCTGGCACGGGCGCCCCGACGTGATCGCGACCTCGCGGCGACCGCCGTCGGCGTACGTCTCCCGGTTCAGCGTGGACTCCGTCGTCTTCCGACCCGAAGCGCTGCGGGTCCTGGTCGACACCCTCGGCGCGACGCAGGTCATGGTCGGCAGCGACTATCCGTACCCACTGGGTGAGCGTCCGGTGGGTGAGGTCGTCGACCTCTCGTCGTTCCTCGCGCCGGACGAACGAGCTGCCATCACGACGAACAACGCTCGGCGTTTCCTCGGTATCAGCGAGGCCGCTGTACCAGCGGCTGTACCAGCCGCGACGCCAGGCCGCCGGTGACCATCTCGTCGCACAGCTGTGGCAGCACCCCCGCGAAGCCGGCACTCGCGAACTGCCAGTTGTGCCCGCCGGGGTCGACGAACCGGTGGGTGACGATCCCGTCCCGGACGGCGGCGGCGGCCAGCTGCTCGCCGACGGCGATGTCGCGGGCGTCGCCGGCGCCGGCGCCGAACCACAGCGTCACGCCGGGGTACCGCCGGGTGCTCAGCAGCCACGCGGGGTCGTGCGCCCGCTCGGCGGCGAGGCTGCCGCCGAACAGCGTGCTCAGGGTGTGCGCGGGGTCGCCCAGGTTGGGCCGCGCGTCGCCGCCGAAGTCGATGACGTGCCGGTAGATGTCGGGGTGGCCGAGGACGAGGTCCAGGGCGCAGGTGCCGCCCTCGGAGAAACCGGCGATGCCCCACCTCGACGGGTTGTGCTGGATCCGCAGGGTGCCGGTGATGAACGCGGGCACGTCGACGGTCAGGTAGGTCTCGGCGTTGCCCCGGGGGCCGTCGATGCACTCGGTGTCGCCGGTGGCGGAGCCGTTCTGGTCGACGACCACCAGCACCGGCGCCCGCCCGTTGTGCGCCGCGGCGTAGGCGTCGTCGGTGGACTGGCCGTGTCCGGACCTGAGCCAGTTGATCGGGGTGCCGGGTGAGCCGACCAGCATGATGAGGACCGGCAGCGTCGGGCGGCCGGGGCCGAAGTAGGCGGGTGGCAGGAACACGACGCCGGGGCGGTGGCTGAAGTGCGACCGGCTGGCCGGGGCGTCGAGGCTGACGATCACGCCGTGCGCGGGCGGGTCGCTGCCGGGTGTGGCGGCGCCGCCGATCAGGTCGTGCGCCTGCTGGCCGCTGATGGCCCCGGAGTGGCCGAGCACGTCGCCGAGCTGCGGCCAGATGCCGTACTGCTGGTCGATTTGCATGAACGCGCCGGCGATCGTCGCCGGCACCGCGACCACGGCCGCCGCTTTGCGCCAGGCGAGGGCCCGCCCGGCAGTTCCCCCGGTAGTTCGCCCCGTAGTTCGCCCGTCGGCCGGCCTGGTTGCCCGGTCAACCGGGCGTCGGCGCAGGACCAGCGGGCATCCCGCGAGCGCGGCGAACCCGGCGCCGACCCAGATCGCGAACGAGGGCGGGTAGGCGTCCGTCACCGTACCGGTGATCCAGAGGGTGAGCGCGACCAGGGCGACGAGCCCGGTGACCGACAGCAGCAGGATCGGTAGTGTGCGGGTGATCCACCGGCGCTCCGGGCTCGACAACGCGGCGAGCAGCAGCGCGCACCCCACCACCTCGAACCCGCCGGCCACAGCGCGGTCGAGCAGTGGCACGTGATCGAACGCCCCGTCCCATGTCGCCCAGGTCAGCCCGGCCGCCACCAGCCCGGCCGCGACCGCGGCCACCGCCGCGTCGGCGCGCCGGCCGCGGGGCCGTCTGTGCCTCGTGCGCTCGGGCGCGGCGGCAACCTCGTGTGTGGGCTGCTCCGCGTGGTAGATCCTCATGACCCTGAGCCCCCCGGGCGAGAGTCCACCCATGGCATACGACCGGAAACGTATCCACCAGCCCGCGTCCGCGGCAACAGCGGACCGTAACCGAACGGTGGCGTCTACAGGATCGGGTTGACGGTGGCGCTGCACATCCGTTACTACTTATCCAGTAACTACTTACTCGGTAAGGGCAATGGGATGAGCGTGAAGTTCGGCCTGCTGGCGTTGTTCGCCGACGGGCCCAAGTACGGCTACCAGCTGCGCACCGAGTTCGAGGAGCGCACCGGGGGCACGTGGGCGGTCAACGTCGGCCAGGTGTACACGACACTGGAGCGGCTGGAGCGGGACGGCCTGGTCGCCGCCGAGGGCACCAACGCCGACGGGCGTGCGATGTACGCGATCACCGAGGCCGGCCGGGCGGCGCTGGACGGGTGGTTCAGCACGCCGGTGACGGACTCCGACCGGCCGCGCAACGAGCTGGCCGTCAAGCTGCTGATGGCGGCGACCACATCCGGGGTCGACGTCGCCGTCGTGGTGCAGCGCCAGCGCACGGAGTCGCTGCGGACGATGCGCGACTACACCACCCTGCGTCGCGACGCCGAGGCCGTCGACGACGTGGCCGGCGTGCTGCTGCTGGACAGCATGGTCTTCGCGCTGGAGGGTGAGGTGCGCTGGCTCGACCACGTGGAGGCGACGGTGCTGCGCCGGGGCGGCCGGCTCGCCGTTCCCGCGAAGCCGCGCCGGGCGATCCGGCCGGCGGCGGGGCGCGCGGTCGAGCGGAGCGAGCGGTGAGCGCGCCGCCGGTGTTGTGCTTCACCGACGTGAGCCGGGTCTACCGGTCCGGCGAGACGATCGTGCGCGCGCTGGACGGCCTGACCCTGGAGGTCGCGGCCGGCGAGCTCGTCGCGGTGATGGGCCCGTCCGGCTCGGGCAAGTCCACGCTGCTCGCGATCGGCGGCGGCCTGGACACTGCGACCTCGGGCCAGGTACGGGTCGAGGGCACCGCGCTCGAGGCACTCTCGCCGACGGCGCTGGCCCGGCTGCGGCGCGACCGGATCGGCTACGTCTTCCAGGACTTCAACCTGGTCTCCGGGCTGACCGCCGCTGAGAACGTGGCCCTGCCCAGAGAGCTGGCCGGCGTCTCCGCCCGCTCGGCGCGGGCCGAGGCGGTCGCCGCGCTGCACGAGGTGGGTCTCGCCGGCGAGGCCGACCGGTTTCCCGACCAGCTCTCCGGCGGCCAGCAGCAGCGGGTGGCGGTTGCCCGGGCGCTCATCGGACAGCGCCGGCTGCTGCTCGCCGACGAACCGACCGGGGCGCTCGACTCCGCCACCGGGCAGGCGGTCCTGGACCTGATCCGCGCCCGGGTGGACGCCGGTGCGGCGGGAGTGCTGGTCACGCATGAGGCGCGCTTCGCGAGCTGGGCCGACCGCATCGTGTTCCTGCGCGACGGGGTGATGGTCGACAGCACCGGCGGGCGGGACCGCGCGGAGGAGCTGCTGACCTCGTGAGCATTCGCGAAGCGACACACTCCTGGCAGGTGGCGGTCCGGATCGCCCGCCGGTCGGCAAAGCGGAGCAAGGCCCGCACGCTGCTCATCGTGCTGATGCTGGCGCTGCCGGTGTACGCCGGCAGCGTGATCGCCCTGTCCTACGCGGCCACCTACACGTCGGCGGACGCCGAGGCGGGCTGGCGGATGGGCCGGGCCGACTACGAGATCACCGGGGAGGGCGCCGGCACGGTACTCGCAACGCTGCCCGACGGCAGCCGGACGGTCCCGGTCACCTACGGCCGGACGGCGGTACGCGCGGGCGACACCTACAGCCTGCGTGACTACGCGGCGGCCGACGTGGACGCGCCACTGACCCGGGGCATGTTCGTCATCCGCGACGGCCGCGCGCCACGCGGCCCCGGCGAGGTGGCCGTTTCGGCCACCCTCGCCACGGCGCTCGGGATCCGCGTCGGCGACCGGCTCACCGTTGGCCTGCCGCTCAAGGAGCGCACCGTCGTGGGCGTCATCGACGCCGCCCGCGAGCTGAGCATCCCGCTGGTGATCACCCCGGCCGACCAGCGGCTCTCCGGGGACATCCCGCACATGCTGGTGCAGCTTCCACCGGGCGGGGCGGGCTGGACACCACCGGATCCCTCCGAGCACATGTCCTGCCAACCCGCCGGCGGAGGTGGGCGGACGTGTGTCTCGTCGTTCAGCACCTTGTACCGGGGCGACGTGCGGCCCAGCGCGACCGAGCTGGCGACGCGGACCGCGGCCTTCGTCCTCGTGGTCGGGTTCGCCGGCACGCAGGTGGCCCTGCTCGCCGGTGCGGCGTTCGCGATCGGCGCCCGCCGGCAGCGGCGCGAGCTGGCCATGATGAGCGCGATCGGTGCCGGGCGTTCCCAGGTCGCCCGGATGGTCCTCGCCAACGGGCTGGTCCTCGGTGCGTTCGCCGGGATCTCCGGCGTCGCGCTCGGCGCGCTGACGTACTGGCTCAACCGCGACGTCGTCGAACGGATCGCCAACCATCCGCTCACCCCGGGCGCCGTGCCGGTACCGTGGCTGGCCGCGATCGCCCTGTTCGCCGTCGCCGTCGGCCTGCTCGCCGCCCTCGGACCGGCGCGCGCCGCGTCCCGGCCGCTCCTGCGGGCCGCGCTCGCCGGCCGGGAAGCCGCGCCGCGGGCGAGCAACCTGCGCTGGGTGATCGGCGGCATGCTGCTCGCCGCCGCCGGCGCCGCCATCGCGGTGCACGCGGCCGGCCCGACCGGCAGCATCGTCACGGTCACCGCCGGCACGATGATGATCCTGCTCGGCGTCACCGCGTTCGCGCCCGTCCTGGTGGCCGCCGCCGGTCGGCTCGCGAGGCGCTTCCCGCCTGCCGTCCGGCTGGCGGCGAGGCATGCCGCCCGGCATCGGCTGCGTACTGCCGCCTCGGCCGCCGCCGTCTGCACGGCGGTCGCCGGCAGCATGGCGCTGATGCTCTACAACGCGGCGGAGAGCACCCAGAGCATGGCGCTGCAGCCCAACGCGCGCACCGGCCAGGTGCTGCTGCCCGCGCAGCTCGCCGCCCACCTGACACCCGAGCGGCTGCGCGAGGTCGAGCGGACGTTGCCCACCCGGGGCAGCGTGCCCCTCACCGTGCTCGCCGATCGCGCGCACATGGCGCCCGAGCCGACGCCGGCATACGGCAAGACCGGCGTGCCGGCACTCCCGTCGCAGACCGTGGCCGTCGGCGGTGCGGCGCTGATCCGGGCGGTGACCGGCACGGAGGCGCCGCCCGCCGCCCTGGTGGCGCTGCACGACGGCGGCGCGGTCGTGTTCTACCCGTCCCTGACCACCGACGGGATGCTCACGATCGGTGCCGGCACGCGGCTGCCGGCCGTCCTGGTGCCCGCGCCGGACTACTACACCGACCTGCCCGGTGCCGTGGTGTCCGAGCAGACCGTGCACCGGCTCGGTCTGCAGAGCAGCCCGGGTGGTGTCGTCATC
This sequence comes from Dactylosporangium sp. AC04546, assembly GCF_022095675.1. Classification (GTDB taxonomy): domain Bacteria; phylum Actinomycetota; class Actinomycetes; order Mycobacteriales; family Micromonosporaceae; genus Dactylosporangium. The sequence continues at coordinate 65,786 of NZ_JAHYSG010000028.1, forward strand.
GACACCACCCGCGCCCCGACGCCGGCCGAGATCGCCGCCGCCAACTCCCGTGTGCTGGCCGCCCAGCTGGAGGCGGACCCGTCCGTCACCGACCCCGCGCTGGCCGCCCTCGGCGTGAAACCGGTCCTCGACGGTCGCGACTACAGCGCGATGTTCCTCGTGCTCGCGGTGGTCAGCGGCATCGTCACGCTGGCCGCCGGCGCGGTCGCGGTCGGGCTGGCCACCTCGGAGATGCGTGACGACCTGTCCACGCTGGCCGCGGTAGGCGCCGATCCGCGCATGCGGCGGCGGATCGCGGCCGCTCAGGCCGGCCTGCTCGTCGGCGTCGGCACGCTGCTCGGCATGGTCGGCGGCATCGCGCCCGCCGCCGGGATGGTGGCGTTCCGCCGGGACCTGGAGTGGCACGTGCCGTGGCTGCCGCTGACCATCACCGTGCTCGTCACGCCCGTGGTCGCTGTGGTGGCCACCGCCTTGCTGACCCGGCCCCGGCTGGTCCTCGTCCGCAGGACCGGCTGACCACGGGTGGGTGGTGAGGTGGCTGGCCGGCGTGCGGCGGACAGCGCTCAGGCCCCTGAATCACCCGTTTTACCGCCCGGCCGGATGTGTGCGCCGACGTGCATTCCGGTAGCCGGTGGGGTAGCGGGAACAGTAAGGACGACGCAGATGAGCTTCAGGAGGTGCGTCATGTCCGAGGTATCTGATTACCGGACGATCTCGGAGCATCCGGACGTCGCCGAGATGCGCGAGCGGTACGAACGGATCGCCGCTGGTGGCCAGGCGATCGTCATTGACGGACTCGTGCTGCTGGCCGGCGCGTGGCTGGCCATCTCGCCGTGGATCGTGCATTTCAACGCGGCCGCCCCGAGCGTGACGATCAACAACCTGATCCTGGGGGTCATCGTGACCGTGATGGCGCTCGGGCTGACCTGGTCGCCGGCGCGGATGTACCGGCTGAGCTGGGCGATGGCCGCGATCGGGGTCTGGGTCATCATCGCACCGTTCGTGACCCGGCAGTGGACCGCTGGCGTCATCTGGAACAACACGGTGACCGGCGCGGTGACGCTGCTGCTCGGCCTCGCCGCGGTGGGGATGCTGTTCTCGACGGCCCGGACGGCGAGCCGGACGGGGAACAGGCCGGCGGCTTCGGAGCGTCCGCGGTGAGCATGGTCGACGTCCGTGGCGCCTGCCCCCGCGGGCAGGTGGCACCGGTGCGCGGTACCGCGCCGGCAATCACCCAGCAGTGGCGAAGGCCGGGTCCGTGCCGCGAGTAGCGTCGGCGATGGTGACAGTCGGTGGCGCCCGTTGCGGTTCGGGCGCCACCTGCGAGCGATGATCTACCTCTTGGCGGTGGGCGCCGCGGCGCTGAGCGGCATCGGCAATGCCATCCAGCAGCGCGCGGCGGTACGTGCACCGGCCGGATCCACACTGCACTGGCGACTGCTGGGGTACCTGCTCCGGCAGCGGCTGTGGCTGTGCGGTCTCGCGATCGCCGTGGCCGGCAACATCATGACCGGGGCGTCACTGGGGCTCAGCACCGTCACGCTGGTGGAGCCGCTGACGGTCACGTCGCTGCTGTTCGCGCTGCCGGTCGCGGCGATCTGGAGCCGCTACCGGCTCGGCGCCCGCGAGTGGATCGGCGCGTTCGCCGTCGTCCTCGGCCTGGCCGCCTTTCTGGTGGCCGGCCAGCCGACGCCGGGCCAGCGGGCGGCTGCCCCGCTGTGGCAGTGGGGGCTTGCCGCCGGGGCGATCGGACTGATCACCTGGGGGCTCGTCCATGTGGCCCGGCGGATGCGGCCGCAGCACGAGGCGTCGGTGCTCGGCCTCGGCGCCGGCATGCTGTTCGGACTTCAGGCGGCGTTGACCAGCACCGCCGCGCACCGGCTGTTCGATGCCGGGCTGCTGGCGGTGCTGGCCTCCTGGACGCCGTACGCGGTCGTGGCGGTAGCCGCGGTCGCCATACTGCTGGCACAGAGCGCGTACAAGCTGGCGCCGCTGTCGATCTCCTATCCTGCGGTGACCGCCGCAGAGCCGCTGGCCGGGATCGCCATCGGTGTCGGCGTGCTCGGCGGCGCGGTGCGGATCGGGCCGCTGGCGATCGCCGCACAGGTCGTCGCGCTGGCGGTGATGATCGCCGGCATCTACGCGGTGGCGGCCTCGCGGCTGGTCGAGGCGCACCACCACCACCGGTTCCACGCTCCCCATCTGCATGTCGGGTCCGGCCGTCATCGCTGAGCCGGGTAGCTCCGGAGCGGGCCCGCGTCCGTGTCCGGATTATCCGGCCTCCGCCTGTTGCTGGCGGATGTCCGACCGGATGGTGCTGGCCAGCCAGATGGCACCGATCATGGAGAGCGCGGCGACCACCTGGACCGCGACCCGCGGCCCGTCGGTGGCGATCTGCTCGTGGAACGCCGTGACCCCGATCACGACACCGACGGCGGGGTCGACGATGGTGATCGCCATGAGCGGCACGGCGATCCGTGAGCTCTGGAAGGCGTTCTGGTTGAGGCTCACCGCGGCGAGCCCGACGACGATGAGCGCATAGGTCTGCCCGCGGGCGAAGATCGCGAGCGGCTCCGTGGAGAGCTGTTCGGTCAACGCCTTGAGCAACGAGGCGGCGATGCCGTAGAGCAGGCCGCTGGCGACGCCCAGCAGCACGGCCCGGACCGCGTTGCGGGCACACCAAGCGGCGGCCAGGCACGCCGCGAGCACCGGGCCGGCCCACAGCGCGACGCCCAGCCAGTCCTTCACCGACGGCTCAGTGACGCCGGGGCGGGGATCGGCGGCGATGAGGAACGCGGCCAGGCTGGCTCCGCCGAGTGCCACCACGGCGTAGTCCCGCGCGTGGACGCGTCGCCGGTTGAGGGCGGCTGACAGCGGTATGGCCAGGAACAGGCCGGTGACCAGCAGCGGCTCGACGAGGATGAGTGGCCCGAAGGTGAGTGCCACGGCCTGCAGCGCGGTGCCGATGCCCTCGGGCACCCAGGCCAGCAGCCACCTGGGCCGCTGCGCCAGGCGGAACAGCAGCCGGGGGTCGAGCGGTGGCGCCCGCTCCACCTTTTTGGCCTCACTCTGCTCAAGCGCGGCACCGACGGCGAAGGCCGCCGCCGAACCCAGCGCCGCGACAACCGCGACAACCGTCATGATGCCCGCCCGCAGGCGTCGCCGTCAGCGGAGGCCGGCACGCGTCGGCCGTTCGGCGGCAGCGATGTCGGCGATGCCGGTCGCCGGGTCCGCGGCGAACAGTGCCGCCACGGCCTCGCGAGCCCGCCGGCCCCCCTCGCCGACGACGACCTCGGTGAGCGCCCGCCTGAGCTCGTCCGGGCCACGTACCAGGGTGGTCACCCCGGCCTCGGCCATGGTGGCCGCGCTCGCCTTGCCGTGGCCGGGAAGTGGCCGGTACGTGAGCACGGGCAGCCCGCAGGCCATGGCTTCGAGGGCGGTGAGCCCGCCGCCGTTCTCCACGAGCACGTCGGCGGCGCGCAGCAGCTCCGGCATGTCGTCCACCCAGCCGAGGACGTGCCCGATGCCGGCCCGCGTCATCCGGCGCCGCAGCGCCGTGTTGCGCCCGCAGACCGTGACCGGGATCGCCGCACCCGTGGCCGCGATCTCGGCGGCCGTCACGGCGACCTCGCCGACCCCCCAGGCACCGGCGACCAGCAGCGCGAGCCGGCCGTCCGGCGGCAGGCCGAACCGTTGCCGTGCCCGTTGCTGCTCCGCCGCCGAAGCCGGGCGGCACCGGGGGGACACCAGCCGGCCGGCCACCCGCACGTCGCTCGCTCCGTAGGCGAGCGCCTGGACGAGACTGGTCTCGTGTGCGGCGAAGTGGACGTCGACGCCGGGGGAGAGCCAGATCGGATGGACGGCGAAGTCGGTCAGATAGGTGATCACCGGCACGGCGAGGCGTCCGTCGCGGCGCAGCGGGCCGAGCAGCTGGCTGGCGATCGGGTAGGTCGACACGACCGCGCCGGCGTCGGCGGGCAGCGCCCGCAGCATCCGGGAACGCACAGGGCGCAGCAGGGCGCGGGTGATCGGTCCGGCACCCCGGAACCGGCAGGCGATCGCGAACAGGCCGTCGTAGATCCACGGCAGCCGCAGCAGCAGGCCGTGGTACGTCCCACGCAGCAACCGCCCGAGCCGCCAGGGAAAGACATCGGTGACATCCAGGCAGTCGACCTCAAAGCCGCGGTCGCGCAGCCGCGCCGCAAGCTCGCGGGTCGTGCCGTCATGCCCGGCGCCGACGCTGGCCGAGATCACCACGACACGGCGGTGCATGTCGGCGCGGACGGGACCAGACTCGGTGGTGGACACGCCAGGCGACCTACCGCGAACCGTGCGGTTCTAACCCGCCGGGCGCCGCCGGAAGCCGGAAGGCAGCAGGCGGAAGCCGGAAGAAGGGAGATCCGATGCGGATCGCGGGCCGGGTCGCGCTCGTCACCGGCGCCTCCTCGGGCATCGGCTGGGCGGCGGCGCTGCGGCTGGCCGGCGCGGGCGCGCGGCTCGTCCTGCACGGCCGGGACCGGCGACGGTTGTCAGCGCTGGCCGGACGCACCGGTGGGTTTCCGGTGCCGGGCGACCTCGCCGAGCCGGCGGAGGCGAGCCGGCTGGCGGCGGAGGCGGAGCGGCTGACCGGCGGCGTGGACATCCTCGTCAACAACGCCGGTGTGGGCTGGGCCGGACCGTTCGGCGGGATGGCGCCGTCCGACATCGAGCGCCTGGTCACGGTCAACCTGGTCGCGCCGATGCGGCTCACCCGGGCGTTGCTGCCGGCGATGTGCGCGCGCCGGGACGGGTGCGTGATGTTCGTGACGTCGATCGCCGGCCGGACGGGCGTGGCCGGCGAGGCGGTCTACGCGGCGACCAAGGCCGGCCTCGACAGCTTCGCCGAGAGCCTGCGGCTGGAGGCGCGTGGCTCGGGCGTCGGGATCGGCGTGCTCGTGCCAGGGGTCGTCCAGACCGAGTTCTTCCAGCGCCGCGGGCGGCCGTACGAGCGCCGCAGCCCCCGGCCGCTGCCGGTGGACCGGGTCGCGGACCTGCTCGTCGACACGATCGCGACCGGCAGCGCCGAACGCTACACACCCGGCTGGTTGCGGCTGCCGGTCGCGGTCCGCGGGGCGGCGCCCGGACTGTACCGGTGGCTGGCCGGCCGGTTCGGCTGACGCTACCCGCTCCGCAGCGCCCGCAGCGACTCCCTGAGTGACGACATCGTCGCCATCACGGCCGTCGGTTCGTAGCCGCAGTGGGCCATGCAGTTGGCGCAGCGCGGGTCGCGGCCCCGGCCGTAGCGCTGCCAGTCGGTGGTCTCCACCAGCTCCCGGTACGTGCTGACGTATCCGTCGGCCATCAGGTAGCAGGGTCGCTGCCAGCCGAACAGCGAGTACGACGGCACCGCCCAGGCGGTGCACGGGAAGTCGATCCGGCCCTCGAGGAAGTCGAGGAACAGCGGGGAGTGACTGAGCCGCCAGCGTCGCCGCCGGCCGTCGGCGAAGGCCTTGCGGAACAGCTCGCGCGTCTGCTCGACACCGAGGAAGTGCTCCTGGTCCGGGGCCTTCTCGTAGGCGTACGCCGGGGAGATCATCATCTCGTCGACCCGCAGCTCGTCGTTGAGGTGGTCGAGCACGTCGATGACGGTCTGCGGCGTGTCGGTGTTGAAGAACGTCGTGTTGGTCGTGACGCGGAACCCGCGCCGCTGCGCCTCCCGCACGGCGGCCACGGCCTCGTCGAACACGCCGTCCTTGCACACCGACGCGTCGTGACGATCCCGAAGGCCGTCGATGTGGACGGTGAACGCGAAGTACCGCGACGGCCGGAACTTGTCGATCTTCTTCGGCAGCAGGACGGCGTTGGTGCACAGGAACACGTACTTCCTGCGCTTGACGAGCTCAGCCGCGATGGTGTCGATCTGCGGGTGCATGAGCGGCTCGCCGCCGGCGATGGAGACCATCGGCGCGCCGCACTCGTCGATCGCGGCGAGTGCCTGCTCGACGGGCATGCGGCGCTTGAGGACGTCCGCCGGGTGATCGATCTTGCCGCAGCCGGCGCACTTGAGGTTGCAGGCGAACAGCGGCTCCAGCTCGACCAGCAGGGGAAACTTCTCGCGGCGCCGTAGCTTCTGCTCGACCAGGTACCGGCCGATCCGCAGCCGCTGCCGCAGTGGAATGCTCATCGCCGTACCTCCTTGGGCAACATGAACTGGACGTCTTCGTTCACCGCGGTGTGTTCGTGGGCCGCCCGCGCACCGAGCCCGGACATCGCGCCGACCACCTCGTCGACGAGCACGGGCGGTGCCGAGGCGCCGGCGGACACGCCGACGGTGTGGACGCCGGCGAGCCACCGCAGGTCGATGCCGGCCGCGCCGTCGACCAGGTAGGCGGGCGTTCCGGCGCGTTCGGCGACCTCGACCAGGCGGCGGGAGTTCGACGAGTTGGCGGAGCCGACGACGATCATCGCGTCGCAGGCGGCCGCGACCTCGGACACCGCGCGCTGCCGGTTGGTCGTGGCGTAGCAGATGTCGTCGGACGGCGGGGCGGCCAGGTCGGGGAACCGGTCCCGCAGCACCGCGACGATGTCGGCGACGTCGTCGACGGCGAGCGTCGTCTGGACCAGGTAGGACACCCGCCGCGGGTCGTCGACCCGCACCTGCTCGGCGTCGCCGACGTCCTGGACGAGACGGATCCGGTCGGGCGCCTCACCGAGGACGCCGTCGGTCTCCTCATGGCCGGCGTGCCCGATGAGCAGGATGGTGTCGCCGTGTTCGGCGAACCGGCGGGCCTCGGCGTGCACCTTCGTGACGAGCGGGCAGGTGGCGTCGATGGCGGACAGCTGCCGGGCGGTGGCGGCCGACCGGACCGCGGGCGAGACGCCGTGCGCGGAGAACACGGTCACCGCTCCCTCCGGGACGTCGTCGACATCGTCGACGAAGACCGCGCCCCGTGCGGAGAGGTCGGCGACCACGTGTGTGTTGTGCACGATCTGCTTGCGGACATACACCGGTGGTCCGTGCAGCTCGAGGGCGCGTTCCACGACGAGGATGGCGCGCTCCACCCCGGCGCAGAACGAACGGGGCGCGGCGAGCACGACCCGGCGGACCGTGGTCGCGGCCGCCCATTCGCTCAGTCCGGCGGCCACGGCCGGCAGGGCCGCCAGCGCGGTGCGCAGCTGTCCCAGGGTGCCCGGCCGGACCACCGCACCGGTGTCGGCGACGACCCGTACGCAGGCGGCGGGCCGGCCCGCGGGCCCGGCGAGCAGCCAGGCCGACTCCAGGTCCACCGCCAGCGCACCGGTCGCGGCGAGCCGGTCCCGTGTCGTTCCCCGAGCGAGCCGCTCCGTGCTGACCACCGGGCCGGTCCGGACGGTGAGCCCCTGGCGGCGCAGCGCGCCCGCGAGCATGCCGGCCGCGGGGAGCACGGTCGTCGCGGGCCGCGGACCGGTGGCCCACGCGGCGGCGCGGACCTCGGTGGCCACGACCACGTCGCCGGGCTTCAGCGTGGCGTCCAGCCCACCGCCGACACCGGCCACGGCGAGTGCCTCGGCATCCGTCAGGGCGACCGAGCCGGCGGCGCGTTCGGACCGGCGGCGCCCGGCACCGGTGTGCAGGACGGTGCCGGCCGGGCCGGGCAGGGCCCGGCGCAGCTCCGCCGCCTCCATGCGCATCGGTGCGCAGAGCACCCAGCCACCGTCCGTCCGCTCCTGGCCCGGCGTACTCATCGGGGCTCCTGCTCGGTGTCGCGCAGGACGCGGCCGAGGGCACTGATCGGGAACACCAGCCGGTACAGGTGGTAGTTGATGTAGAAGTCGCCCGGGAAGCCCGTGCCGGTGTACTGCGGCTCGTCCCAGGTGCCGTCGGGGCGCTGGGTGTGCAGCAGCCACGCCAACGCCCGGCGCGCGGCCGGTGCACGATGCTGACCGGTGGCGTGCAGCGCCAGCAGGGCCCAGGCGGTCTGCGACGCGGTCGACTCCCCGCGCCCGCGCACGGCCGCGTCGTCGTAGGAGCGCATGTCCTCGCCCCAGCCGCCGTCGCCGTTCTGGTGGTGCAGCAGCCAGTCCACGGCGCGGCGGATCGCCGGGTGCCGCGGTTGGATGCCGGCGGCGACCAGGGCCGGGACGACGCAGCCGACGCCGTACACATGGTTGGCGCCCCACCGGCCGAACCAGGAACCGTCGGGCTCCTGCGCGCGCAGCAACCATCGCACGCCCCCGCGGGTGACGGCCGAGTTCGTCAGGCCCTGGGCGCACAGCGCCTCCACGATGTGGGCGGTGACGTCGGCGCTGGGCGGGTCGATGACCTCGCCGAAGTCGCAGAACGGCAGGTCGGCGACGAGTGCGCGGTCGTTGTCGGCGTCGAAGGCGCCCCAGCCGCCGTCGCGGGACTGCATGCCGACCAGCCAGCGGGTGGCCCGGTCCAGCACGGCGTGGTGTCGCAGGGGGGTACGCCGCAGCGCGAGGATCACTTCGGCGGTGTCGTCGGTGTCGGGGTAGCCGTCGTTGTCGAACTCGAACGCCCACCCGCTCGGCGGGACGTGCGCGCGGCGGACGGCCCAGTCGCCCCGAGCGGTGATCTCCTGCCCGACCAGCCAGTTCCCGGCGCGGGTGAGGGCGGGGTCGTCGTCCGCGAGCCCCGCATCGGCCAGCGCCGTGACCGCGAGCGCGGTGTCCCACACCGGCGACTGGCACGCCTCCAGCCGGCGGACCGTCCCGTCGGGCGTCTGCTCACGGACGGTGAAGCGCTCCAGCCCCTCGAGCCCGGCCCGCAGCACCGGATGCGTGAGGGGATACCCGAGCAGGTGCAGGGCGATGAGCGAGTACACCCAGGGCGGCTGGATGCCGCCCCAGGAACCGTCGGCCTCCTGCCGGGCCACGATCCACTCGGCGGCCCGGCGCAGCGCGTGGCGGCGCACCGAGCGGGCGGCGACACGTTCGTAGCCGCGTGCGGCCAGGTCGAGGCGGTGCAGCCAGCCGGCACGGCGCGACAGCGGCGGCGGTGGCGGCGGTCGCAGCCCGGTGCGCAGCTCGGACAGTGAGAAGCCCAGCGTCCGCACGGGCCGCGTGGCCCGCACGACCGCCAGCGGCACGATGGTCTGCCTGGCCCAGCACGCGAAGTCGTATACGTTGAACGGCACCCAGGCGGGCAGCAGGACGAGCTCGGGCGGGATGGCGGGCACCTGGTCCCAGGGCCACTCGCCGAACAGGGCCAGCCAGATGCGGGTGAACACGCGGCTGCGTTCGACGCCGCCGTGGGCACGGACGAACGCGGCGGCCGTGGCCATGTGCGGCGCGTCGGGCGCGTCGCCGGCCAGGCGCAGCGCCGCGTACGCCTCGATGGTGGTGGACAGGTCGCCCGGCCCGCCGTGATACGTCGCCCAGGCGCCGTCGCCGAGCTGCTGGGAGCGGATCCAGCGGGCCGTCTGCGCGGTCAGCTGCTCGTCGGAGATCCCGAGGAACCGGCGCAGCAGCAGGTCCTCGGCCTCCATCGTCACGTTGGTCTCCAGCTCGCCCTTCCACCAGCCGGCCTCGTCCTGCAGGCCGAGCAGGTGTGCCGTCGCCCGGTCCAGGCCGTCCCGGACCCGGTCGAAGAGCTCGTCGCGGGCGGGCACCTGCGTCAGCACCTGGGTCATCAGTGGTCACGCCCCGTCACGAGGCGGGCGAGGTCCACCAGCTCGTCGTGCACGTCCGCGGGCAGATCGAGGGCGGCGAGCTCGTCGAGCGCGCGGGCCAGATGCCGGTCGGCCTCGTCCTGGACCCAGTCCCGTGACCCCGACTCCTCCAGGAGCCGGCCGGCGGTCATGAGGTCGGCCTCCCGCAGCTCGTGCGTGGATGCGTACAGCGACCGGAACGCGTCGCCGGCGGCGGTGCCGGAGGTGAGCGCGTGCACGATCGGCACCGACTTCTTGCGCGCCCGCAGGTCGGACCCCACCGGTTTGCCGGTGCGTCCCGGCTCGCCCCAGATGCCGAGCTGGTCGTCGACGAGTTGGAAGCTCATGCCGAGGTGGACGCCGAAGCGGGACAGGCCCTGGGTCAACGCCGCGGGCGCGCCGCACAGCAACGCCCCCAGCGTGCAGGCGCAGGACATCAGCGCCGCGGTCTTGTCGGCGGCCATCGCGAGGCACTCGTCGAGGCTGACGTCGTCGCGGCGTTCGAACTCCAGGTCGGCGGCCTGCCCGGCGATCAGCCGGTGCACGTCCGCGTCCAGCCGCCGGGCAGCCTCGGCGGCGCCCGGCCCGCGGTCGGCGGCGAGCGCGTCATGGGCGAGGATCATCAGGGCGTCGCCGGCGAGGATCGCGGCGGCGGTACCGAAGACCGCCCAGGCGGTGGGGCGGTGGCGGCGCATGGTGTCCTGGTCCATGACGTCGTCGTGCAGCAACGAGAAGTTGTGGGCGAGCTCGACGGCCGCGGCAGCGGCGGCGCCCCGCTCGGGCGGGTGACCCGCGGCGCGGGCCGACAGCAGGGCCAGGGCCGGGCGGATGCCCTTGCCGCCCGCAGCGGTGGGTGCGCCGTCGGCGTCGCAGTAGCCCAGCTGGTAGGCGCCGACACGCTGGTTGCGGGGATCGAGGCGACCGAGGAGGTCCCGGATCCTGGGCTCGACCAGGGCAGGCACCTGATCGAGGCAGACAAGGGGTGCGATGGTCAACGTGTGCCCTCCAGGTTTCGGTTCGAAGCCACGAGGTGGGCGAGCACGACGTCGGCGGCGCGATGACCGCTGCGAACCGCTCCCTCCATCGTGTCCGGCCATCCCGTGTCGGTCCACGCGCCGGCCAGGACGAGGCCGGGCAGGCGGGTCACCGCGCCGGGACGCAGTGCGCGCGTGCCGGGCGCCTGCCGGAACGTGGCCTGCGGCTCGCGGGTGACGAACGTTTCCAGCACCCGCGCCGACCGCGCCGCCGGGAAGAGCCGGGCGACGGCGGCGGCGTAGGTGGTGGCCAGCCGTGCGGCCGGCACCGTGATGGTGTCGTCCGCGGCGGAGATCGAGACCACCAGGTACTGCCCGTCGGACATCGACGCCGGCGTGCGGTCGAAGATCCACTGGACCGGGGACTCGACCGCCGCGGCGAAGGGCAGGCGGGTGACGACCGAGTCGTACCGCAGATGGACGTTCACGATCGGGGCGCTGCCCAGCAGCTGCCAGTCGTCCCGGTCGTCGGACGCCGCGGCCGGCACCAGCCGCGCGGCCGCGGCGTGCGGAACGGCCAGGACGACCGCGTCGACGGCGACCTCGTCCCGGCCCGCGCGACCGCCGGTGCCGCCGATCGCGACCCGGAACCCGGTGGCGTCCGGCTCGACCCGCTCCACCCTGCTGCCGGTGTCCACCCGCACGCCGAGCCGGGTCAGCAGCCGCAGTGCGGGGCGGCCGTGCAGGCTGGACAGCGGTGCGAGCGGACGCCCGATGTCACCGGCGTCGGCCCGCTCCAGCAGCCCGGTCCGGAACACCCGTGCGGCGAGGGCCAGTGACGCGTGCTCCGCCGGGGTGTTGAGCGCGGCGACGGTGATCAGGTCCCACAGCCGGCCCACCGCTCGGGAACCCTGGCCGTGGTCCGCGAGCCACTCGCCGAAGCTGCGCCCGTCGTTGCCCGGGTCGTCCGGATCCACGGCGCGCAGGGCGTTGGCCGCGTTGATCGCGCGCCACCGCTCCCGGGCGTCGAGCAGGGAGTATCCGGCCAGGGCCGGCAGCAGGTGGGCCGGGGCGGGCAGGCCACGCGTGCGGGCCAGCACGTGCGGCGCCCGCCCGGGTGCCAGGATCGGGACGGAGAACCGTGGTTGCAGCTGCGTCAGGCCGGTGCTGCCGAGGCGGTCGAGGAGGGCCCGGTACCGCTCGTAGCAGCGCAGGAACACGTGCTGCCCGGTGTCCACGACGAGACTGCCGTGGTCGAACGAGTACGTCGCCCCGCCGAGCTCGCTGCGCCGCTCGAGCAGCGTCACCCGGTTCCCGGCGTCGGCGAGGCGGACGGCGGCGGTGATGCCCGCGAGCCCACCACCGACGACGCACACGTCGCGGCCGGCGCCCGACGCCGGCGGGCCCGGCGTCACGCCCTCCGCCTCACGAGTGCGCGAACGGCGACCATGGCCTTCGCCCGGGGCGGCACGGACAGCCGCGTCCGGGTGACGGCCATCGGATCGTTCACGATGCGGGCCAGCAGCCGGTGGTAGATGCCGGCCATGGCGGCGGTGCAGGCGGCGCTGCGCGCGTCCAGCATCGGCAGCAACCGCAGGCCGGTCTCGTACCACTGCTCGGCACGTTCGGCCTCGAAGCGCACGAGGGCGCTGAAGCGGTCGGGCGGGTCGGCGAAGCCGTCACCCTCGAGCTCCAGGTTGCAGCCGAACCGGTCCAGGTCGTCCTTGGGCAGGTAGACCCGGCCGTTGTGGCGATCCTCCCGCAGGTCCCGCAGGATGTTGGTCAGCTGCAGGGCGATGCCCAGGGCGTCGGCCAGCTCGGCGGCCCGCCGGGGTGTGCCCGTGCCGAACACGCCGAGCGACAGGCGCCCGATGGAGCCGGCCACACACCGGCAGTACCACAGCAGGTCGTCCATCGTGGCGTAGGTGGTGCCGCGGACGTCGGCGGCGCAGCCGTCGATCAGCTCGTCGAAGGCCTCCAGCGGGATGGGCAGCCGCTGTGCGGCGTCGCGCAGGGCCAGCAGCACGGCGTCGTCCGTGGTCGCGTCCGGCAGGCGGCGCAGCGACTCGCGGACCCGGTCGAGCCGGGCCAGCTTCTCGTCCGGGGGCAGGCCGCCGTCGCCGATGTCGTCGATGCGGCGGGCGGTGGCGTACACCGCGGACATCGCGCGTCGCTTGTGCGCCGGCAGCAGGCGGATGCCGTAGGAGAAGTTGCGGGCCTCCCGCCGGGTGATCTCCTCACACCGCCGGTACGCCTCGTCGACGCTTGCGGCCGCGCTCACCCGGTGCTCCTGACCATCGCGGCGAGCCAGGACGCCGCGATGTCACGCCTGCGGGGCCGTGGTGGCCCGGGCAGTGGGTCGTACCCGCTGCGCCGCAGCGCCTTCAGCGTCGCGTACCCACCGGCGAGGTAGCCGCCGACCGCCACCCGGGCCCAGCCGTGCAGGGCGGTGAGCAGCGGTGCGCCGGCGTCCAGCCACGCCTTCGCGCGCCCGGCCTCGAAGCGGACGACCGCACGCAGCGCGCTGTTCGCCGTGGCCGCGGCCAGGTCGGTGTCGCGCACACCGAACCGGTCGAGGTCGGCCGCGGGCAGGTAGACCCGGCCGCGCCGGTGGTCCTCGGCGATGTCCTGGAGGTGCTCGACGACCTGCAGCGCGGTGCAGACGCGGTCCGACAGCACGACCCGGGCCGGGTCGGCCTGACCGAACACGTGCAGGACGAGCTCGCCGACGGGATCGGCCGACAATGAGCAGTACCGCACGAGCTCCTCGACGGTGGCGTAGCGGGTGACGACCTGATCGACGCGGTTCGCCTCGATGAGGCGCAGCAGCGGCCCGGCCGGAAGTCGGCAGGCCTCCACCGTGGGGGCGAGCGCGCACAGCACCGGGTGCCGCACCCGCTGCCCGTCGTACAGCCGATGGACCTCCGCCTCGAACGCGTCGAGCATCGCCGTGCGGTCGGCCGCGGTCACTCCCGCGATCGGTTCGTCACCCAGGTCGTCGACGAACCGGGCGTAGCGGTACAGCGCGAACAGGTGCCGTCGGGTGATCCTGGGCAGGATTCGCAGCGCCACCGGGAAGTTCTCGGCACGGGCACGCTCCAGGGGGACGTGCCCGCCGGTCAGCGCCGCCGTGTCCGTCGTCACGTCGCTCATGTCAGGCATCAGCTCCAGGCCCGAAGACGGCGTGTGACGCCGCGAAGAGTTCCATGCCGCGCATGGCGGCGCGCTACCCGCAATCCCTGCTCGTAACCGCCGCCGCAGCTCGCCGCCCGGCCCGGAGCCTGCCTGGCAGGGAGCCGACCCTCATGGAACGTGGTGGCTCATCCGGGCGAGTCGAAGCCCCTGCCGCTCGCACTCACCGGCGATCGCCGTCAGCGCGCCGAGGGCCGACCGCCAGGCGCCCGGAGCCGCCGCGCAGTCGCTGTCGTGCAGCAGCAGGGTGGCGCCGCCGCGGATGCCTCCGGAGCGCAGGTGGGACAGCACGGTGCCGGTGGTGGCGCCGGCCTCCCAGTCGCGGCCCCAGGCGCTCCAGAGCACCGGACGCAGGCCGAGGCGGGCCGCCGCGAGCAGGCTTCCCGCGGCGAGGATCCCGTACGGCGGGCGGAACCACACGGGCGCGGCGCCGCAGGTGCCGGCAATGAGGTCGGCCGTCCGGGCGAGCTCGTCGTGGACGCGGCCCGGCGTCATCCGGAGGTGATCCCGGTGTGTCCAGCCGTGGACCGCGATCTCGTGCCCGTCGTCGTGGATCCGGCGCAGCAGGCCGGGTGCCTTCGCCGCCATGGCACCGAGCACGAAGAAGGTCGCGGGGACGCGCAACCGCGCCAGCGATGTCAGGAAGGCCGGCGTGGACCCGGGATCCGGACCGTCGTCGAGGGTGAGCGCGACGGTGCCCGGGCGGCCGACGCCGCTGAGGGCCGGCAGGTGCCGGCGCACCAGCGGCAGCGCCGTCACCGCCGGACCGGCGTGCAGCGCCACGACGGCTGCGGACACGCCCGCGGCCAGAAGCCGTCTGCTCATGCCGCTACCTCTCCGCTCGCTGTGGCCGGCGGCTACCCGGTGGCGTGGTCTCGAAACGGGCGGTGACGGTGGGAGGATGGGCGTATGAGCGGTGAGGCGAAGCTGAGGACGGTCGGGCTCGTGCTGCACCCGCGTAAGCCGGTGCAGGACTCCGTCGAGGCGATCCTCGCCGCCGCCCGGGACTTTCCGGTCCGCGTCATCGCCCGCGACGGTGACCGTGCCCGGCTGCCGCAGGCCGTCGGCACGGTGCCCGACGCCGTGTTCGCGGCGCAGGCCGACGGGATCGTCGCACTCGGCGGCGACGGCACGATGCTGGGCGCGATGCGGCTCGTGGCCGACCGGCCCGTGCCGATCCTCGGTGTCAACCACGGCAACCTGGGTTTCCTCGCCGAGGTGGCGCCGCCGCAGCTGCCGGCGGCCCTGGCGCGGCTGGCCGCCGGGGACTTCACCATCGAGCGCCACGCCGGGCTCGAGGCCCACGCCGACGGGGCGGAACTGGCCGCCGGGTTCGGCTTCAACGACGTGGTCCTGGCCCGCGCGGCCCGCACCGGCGCCGTCTCCGTCGACCTGTCGGTCAACGACGTGCGATACGGCTACTACCGCGCCGACGCCGTGGTCGTCGCGACCCCGACCGGCTCGACCGCGTACAACTACGCGGCCGGCGGCCCGATCCTCTCGCCGTCCTCGGACGCGGTGGTGGTCACCCCGGTGGCGCCGATGTCTGGGATCGGCCGGCCCGTCGTGCTCGGCGCGGGGGACCGGGTGACCCTGGCCGTGGCCGCCGACAGCGCCCCGATCGCGGTGGACGTCGACGGCACCGCCAGCGGCTCGCTCGCCCCCGGCGACCGCCTGAGCACCACGCTGCGCCGCGACGCCGCCCAGGTGGTCCGCCTGTCGGCGACCGAGCACGCCCGCCGCAGCCGGATCAAGCTGAGCCTGCTCGACCTGCCGGTGCGCCCCGACCAGCTGGTCGAGCTGATCCCGGCCGAGCTGCGCCAGCGCGCCGGCGACGCCATCGCGCGCCGCGAGCCCTGACGGCCGGCCGCCGCAGTCGCCACGTGCCCGACCGGGCGGCCAGCACCGCGAGGATCGCGCCGCCGGCCAGCAGCGCCAGCAACGGCAGCAGCCCGCCGGCCGGTGGGCGCCAGGCGCCCGTGAACGGGTCGAGGCGCGCGCCCGGGCCGGACCGGAACCGCGTCATCACGAACGCCAGCAGGTACACGTGCAGCACCACGGCCACGCCGGTCAGGACGGTGCAGTAGGGGCGTAGCCGGTACCGCCGGGCCAGCCGGTGCTCGAACTCCGGCGCGCTCGCGGCGCACAGCACCACCCCGACGGCCGCCGGCATCGCGTACCGGCCCTGCGCGAACCAGCCGATGATCGGCAGGTAGTGCAGTTCCAGGGCCACGAGCAGGCCGACGCAGCCGGCGCCGAGCGAGGCGGCGACGAGGCTGAGCCGGCGGCCGCCGTGGATCAGGCTCGGTATCACCACGGCGGCCAGCAGCAGGTACCACGCCGCGATGACCACCAGCGGCGGCTTGGTCTCGCCGTAGTCGAACTGGCCGATGACCTGCTTGAGATAGAACGGGATGCGCCGGGTGGCCAGGACCTGCACCAGCTGCGACGCGGTGAGGTGCTGCGCGTCGCGCACGACCGGGGCGACGCCGGCCACGCCGGAGTACACCATCCAGCCGAGCGAACCGGCCAGGCCGAGCGACCACGAGCCGGCGAGGATCCAGCGGGTATCGCGACGCCGCCACAGCTCGGCGATCCGGCCGGGGCGGGCCAGCGTCGCGCACGCCACCACGATGATGATCAGCAGCGCGGGCCCGAGCTGGCGGACGGTGAGCAGCACCAGCGAGCCGGCCCCGGCCAGCACCAGCAGGCGGCGCACGGCGCGGTCGCCGAGCCGTGCGCCGGGCGTGCGCAGCAGGGCGAGCAGCGCGCAGCAGACGGCGACGCCCGCGGCGATCTCGAGGCCGTTCGGGTTGACCGAGCCGGCCAGGTTCGCCGCCATCGGCGTCGCGGTGAGCACGACACCGAGCGCGAGCAGCCGGCTGCCGAGCTGCAGCGCGGCCCCGACCGCGCCGGCCAGCAGCGCGGCCGCGGCCAGCGCCGAGATGAGCCGCGCGAGCAGGATGCCGGTCGGGCCGGGCGCGAGCACCAGCGGCGCACCGACGAGCAGGTAGTAGACCGGGCTGTACCTCGCGGCGCCGCTCGGGGTGAGGACGCGGGTCCGGTCGGCGGTCCAGCGCTGGCAGTCGGCCGCGCGCGCCGGGCGGGGCGACCAGGCGCAGTCGACGTTGTCGTTGCCGGGCAACAGGCTCGCCGGTACCAGGAACGCGGGCTTGGGATCGCCGCGCCGGTCCACGACCGTGCGGTCGGTGGTGAGCTGCCCGGTGGTCACGGCGTACGCACGGGCGATGTGGTCCTTCTCGTCGTACGTGCCGTTGACCGGCAGCGCGAGCGCCCACCCCGTTGCGACCAGGAAGAACGCCGACATGTAGGGCCACCACCAGCGCCACCACCGTGGCGGAGCGGGCCCCGCGACGCTACTGGGCCGCATGGCGGGCAGGACGTACCGGCATGGGGTCCCCGTACCCGGGCACCGCGTTCGGGCGGGTGGAAATGGGGGTTGGTGTCGCGGGACGCCGCGGCCGTTTGTCCACCCAGTCCGTAGGTTTCACCTGTCTGATGTGCCTTGTGAACAGGAGCCGGCCCGGTGACCTCTCGGGATGAACCGCATCGATCCGGTGGTTCGGCGAACAGCCGGCGCTATCCTCGGCCCCGGCGGGAACCAGGAGACCGGCCCGGCCGCGCGACCGTGGCGATCGGCCGGGCGACCGTGACGACCGGCCGGGATCGGGGCCAACAGCCCAAGGCTCCGTTGTGGGCGCGGTGGTGCATCGTGCTGGGCACGGTGCTGGCCGTGCTGGCCGGCGCGGTGCTCGTGGCGAAGGAAGCCCTGTTCACGTACGCACTGCGCGGTGTCGCCCAGCAGAACCTGCTCGGCGACAGCGGCAACCGGGACCAGCAGATCGGCCACGCGTCAGTCACCGGGGCGAAGAACATCCTGCTCATCGGTGTCGACGCTCGCCCCGGCCAGGACCCTCACGAACCCGTACGCTCCGACTCGATCATCATCCTGCACATCCCGGCGAGCTATGACGCCGCGTACCTGGTCTCGATCCCCCGGGACACCTGGGTCGAGATTCCGCCGTACGACAACGGGGCCAGGCAGTACCCGGGCGGCCACGACAAGATCAACGCTGCGTTCGCCTACGGTGGCAACGGCCTGGCCGGGACGGCCGCCCGCGGCCGTGCCGTCGAGCTGCTCGCCCTGACGATCAAGAAACTGTGCGGGGTGACGTTCGACGGTGCGGCGATCGTCGACTTCACCGGCTTCCAACAGGTCGTCAACGTGCTCGGCGGGGTCGACATGTACGTGGATCAGGAGACCACGTCCGTGAGCATCGGTCACAACAGCAAGGGCGAGACCGTGGTCCCGTTCCGGCAGTACACCAGAGACGACGGCGGCCAGGGCCTGGATCCGGTCCCGGGCGTGACCCCGGTGGTCTACCACGTCGGCTACCAGCACCTCGAACCGTGGCAGGCCCTCGACTACGTGCGGCAACGCGAGACCCTGCCCAACGGCGACTACGACCGGCAACGCCACCAGCAGCAGTTCATCAAGGCCGTCTTCAAGAGGATGCTCAGCAAGGACATGCTCACCAACCCCGTGCGGTTCAACAAGGTCGGCGAGGTCGCCGGCAAGGCGATGACCATCGACAACGGCGGCATCGACCTGGCCGACTGGGCGTACGCCATGCGCGGCGTGAGCGGCGACGACGTGCTCACCATCAAGTCGAACGAGGGGACGTTCAACCAGTCTCCCGGCAACGGCACCGCCGAGGAGCTCGACCGGACCACGGTCAACCTGCTCACCGCGGTCCGCACCGACAAGGTCAAGGGCTTCGTCACCGCCCACCCCGAACTGGTCGCGGGCGGCTGAACCGGACCGCGTCGTGAAGCTCGGCGTGACAACCGGATCGTCCCTGGGACGCGCGGGCCGGGGAGCGGCCGTGGCGACGCTGGCGTCGCGGGCGGCCGGATTCGTCAGGATCCTCGTGCTGGCGGCCGTGCTCGGACTGGGCAGCCGGCTGCTGGACAGCTACAACCTGGCGAACACGTTGCCGAACGCGGTGTACGACCTGGTGGTCGGGGGCGCGATGGCGAGCGTCATCGTGCCGATGCTGACCCGGGCCGTGCTGACGGAGCCCGACGGGGGAGTGCTCTACGCCCAGCGGCTGCTGACGGTGATCGGCTACGGCCTGGGGGCGGTCACCCTGGTCGCCACGCTGGTGGCCCCCGTGCTCGTGGACCTGTTCGCGCCCGGCTTCACGGCGGACCAACGGCATCTGGCGATCGTCTTCACCCGGTTCTTCCTGCCGCAGATCCTGTTCTACGGCATGAGCGCCGCGGCGGGCGCGGTGCTGAACATCCGGGGCCGGTTCGCCGCGCCGATGTGGGCGCCGGTGGCCAACAGCCTGATCGTCACCGCGGTCGGGTTGTTGTACTTCGTGGTCGGCGGCGCGACCAGCATGCAGGCGTTGACCACGCCCCAGGTGCTGCTGCTGAGCCTCGGCACCAGCGCCGGAGTCTTCGCCCAGATGGCCCTGGTGATGTCGGCGCTGGCCCGCAGCGGCTTTCCGTTCCGGCCCCGGCTCGATCCCCGGGGTATCGGGATGCGCCGGATCGTCCGGCTCGGCGGCTGGATGCTGCTGTCCGTCGCCGCGGCCCAGGTGCTGTTCGCGGTCGCCACGAGATCGGCATCGATCAGCGGGCCGGGCGGGATCAGCGCGTACCAGAACGCGTACGCGTTGTTCCAGATGCCGTTCGCGGTGATCACCCTGTCGGTGATGACGGTGCTGCTGCCACGGTTGAGCCACAGCGCGGCGCTGCTGGACCAGCGCCGGATCACCGACGACCTGTCGCTGGGCATCCGGCTGGCCGTCGTCGCCATCGCCCCGCTCGCGGCGGCCATGGTGGCGCTCGGTCCGCAGCTCGCCGCGGTCCTGTTCGCCCACGGGCGCAGCGACCCGTCGGCCGTGGGCCTGCTCGGGACGGTCATGGCGGCGTTCGGACTGGCGCTGGTGCCGTTCAGCGGCTACGCGATCCTGCTGCGCGGGTTCTACGCCATGCAGGACACCAGGACGCCGGCGCTGATCACCAGCGGGGTCAGCGTCGTCGGCGTGGCCGGCTGCCTGGCCGCCGCGGCGTTCCTGCCCGGCCCGGACATCGTCGTGGGCGTCGCGGTCGCCTACGGGGCGGCCTACACCACCGGTCTCGTCACCGCGGGTCTGGTCCTGCGTCACCGGCTGGGCCGCATCGACGGCCGGCGGCTGGCGGGCACGCACGCCCGGGTGCTGGTCGCGGCCGCGGTCGCCGCCGGCGTCGCCGCCGCGCTCGCCCGCCTCCTCAACCCGTTGACCGGGCCGCTCGTCGTCGTCGCCGCGGCGAGCCTGCTCGGCGCGATCGCCTACGTCGTGACCGCGCGCCTGCTGCGCCTCACCGAACTCGGCCGGCTGGTGGCCACCGCCACCGCGGGCATCCGCGGCGGCGCGAAGCCGCGCCTCACGCGCCAGGTAGCTGACCCGCGTGCTCGATCGGGTCGGACGGCCCGCCGGACGGGTTGATCGGGTCAGCGGCGGCGCGGTTGGCGGGTACGAGCGGCGGGTCGCTGTGGTGGTACCGGCGCTCGCCGCGAACCGTGGTCAGCACCGCGCGGCCGAGCAGCTTGAGGTCGACCATCACGCTCTGGTGCCGGATGTAGGCGAGGTCCTTCTCCAGCCGTTCCTGGGGCGGCATGTGGAACTTCTCGATCTGGGCGATACACGCGATCCCCGGCCGGACCGTGTGCCGTTCGGCGTAGCCGGGCACGGTCTCCAGATGGGAGAGCACCAGAACCGTGCGCAGCGGGCGCGGACCGACCAGGCTCATCTTGCCGCCCAGGACGTTGATCAGCTCCGGGAGCTCGTCCAGGTGCCAGCGGCGCAACCGCCGGCCGACGCGCAGCGTGCGCGGATCACCCGCGGGTGACGCCACGGGGCCGGTGAGCCGCTCCGCGCCGTAGCGCATGCTGCGGAACTTGAACTGCCGGAACGTGGCACCGCCCAGGCCGACGGAGTTCTTGGTGAAGAAGACCGGGCCCGGCTCCTCGAACCAGATGAGCAGCCCGATGATCGGCCACAGCGGCAGCGTGAGGGCGAGCCCGACGGACGCGCCGACGATGTCGAAGAGCCGCTTCCCCCTGGGCACTCTGCGACGACGGACCGTGCCCGGGGCGTGGTAGGAGAGCACCATACGCTGGACCCCCAGCGAGGGCGGCGCGTTGTCCTCCACGATGCCGGCCGTGGCGGCGCTGAGCACGATCCCGCAGGCGAACGCCCCGGTCACCATCAGCAGGGCGACCCGCGCCGGGACGTCGTAGCCCAGGCGCACCCAGAGCCACGGGGAGAGGATCAGCCCCACCGAGACGAGGAAGGCGATGCGGCAGGTCCAGGCCCGCGCCGTGCGGGAGATCAGGGACGTGAGGACAACGGCCGGCAGCAACGCCAGGACCATCGACAAGAGCAACACCCAATAGTTCACGGTCTCTTACCTTCAGCAGTACTCCTGGTGATGGCGGATGCGCGGCTAGAGGTACGCCTTCTCCTGCTCGGCCCACATGGTGAGGAGCAACAGGATCCAGATCTCGCGGGCATGCTCGGCCGTGCCGCTCAGGTGCCGGTTGACGATCGCGTTCACCTCGTCGAACTGGAGGTAGCCCTGCCGCTGCAGGACGTCCCGGCTCAGGTACTCGCGCAGCAGTGGTTTGAACACGCCGCGCAGCCATCTGGGGAGCGGGGCGTTGAAGCCCTTCTTGCGCATCGCGACGATCTCCGGCGGCAGCAGATCGGCCATCGTCCGGCGCAGCAGGAGTTTCGGCCGCAGCCCGGGGGACTTCAGCCGGCCCGGCAGGGAGAACGCGAACTCGATCATCGGGGTCGCGAGCAACGGGACCCGTACCTCCAGCGAGTGCGCCATGCTCAGCCGGTCGACCTTGGTCAGCACGTCGTCGGGGAGGTACACCTGAGCATCGGTGTACTGGAACCGGGTCAACTGGTCGAAGCCCGCGCCGGCCCGGTCGTGCGGCTCGTGCGTCTCGTAGGTGTCGGTCATCTCGGCGAAGACGTCAGGCTGCAGGATTCGCGCCTTGTGCGCCTCGCGGAAGACCACCCGCCACAGGTAGTGGCTGCGGCCCGGGTGCTGGACCGCGTTCTCGACGAACCGTCGCGCCTTGAAGTCGAAGCTCGCCCGGGCACTCGAGCGGGGCAGGAACCTGAGCAGCGAGGGAGCGATGCGGACCGTCAGCGCCCGGGGCAGGTGCCGGTAGTAGCGGGCGAGCTTGTCCGCCTGGTACGTCAGGTAACCGGCGAACAGCTCGTCCCCGCCGTCCCCGCTCAACGCCACCGTCACCTGCCGCCGGGTGAACTCGCACAGGTAGTAGGTGGGCACCATGGACGGGTCGGCGAACGGCTCGTCGAAGCAGGGCAGCATGCCCTCGGCCACGTCCTGTGCCCGTGGTTCGACCAGCAGCGCGGTGTGCTCGGTGCCGAACCGCCGCGCGACCAGCGCGGCCGCGCTGCGCTCGTCGTAGGACCGGTCCGCGAAGCCCACCGAGAACGTCTTCAGGACGGCGTCCGGCTCCGCCAGGCGGGCCGCGGCGACGACAGTGCTGGAGTCCATGCCACCGCTGAGGAAGAAGCCGAGCGGCACGTCGGCGACCATCTGCTGACGGACGCTGTCGACGATCAGGTCGCGCAGCAGCTGAGGTGTCGAGGCGGCCGTCAGGTCGCGGCGCGGCGTCACGTCGGCGAGGGCCCAGTAACGCTCGACGGTGTACGCGCCGTCCTGCCACACCAGCGCTGTGCCCGGTTCCAGCTTACGGATCTTCCGGTACATGGTCCGGGGCGCCGGCACGTACATCAGCGACAGGTATGCGCCGAGCGCCTGCATGTCCGGCGACCGGTCGGAGACGGCACACAGCACCGCCTTCATCTCCGAGCCGAACACCAGACCACCGTCGCGCTCCGCGTAGTAGAGTGGCTTCACCCCGACGCGGTCGCGGCACACCACCAACCGGCGGCTGGTCTCGTCGAACACCGCGATGGCGAACATGCCCTCCAGATGCCGCGCGAAGTCCGAGCCGTACTCCTCGTACAGGTGCGGAATGACCTCGGCGTCGCTGCCGGAAGCGAACCGGTGACCGCGAGCGGCGAGCTCGCGACGCAGGTCGCGATGGTTGTAGATCTCCCCGTTGAGCACCGCGTGCACGGTCCCGTCCTCGGAGCGCACCGGCTGCTGTCCGTGCACCACGTCGATGACGGCCAGGCGCCGCACGGCGAGACCGACCGTGTCGCCGAGGTAGAAGCCCTCTTCGTCGGGGCCGCGGTGGGTCAGGGTCCGGCACATGACGCGCAACCGGTCCGGGTCGACCGTGCCCGCTTCGGCGGTCACGATGCCGGTGATCCCGCACATCGAGTTTCTCCGTTTCGATCGATCGGTGACAGCGGTGGCGGGCGCGATCAGACCGGCGGCGGATCGGCCAGCCGGTACAGCGGTTCCGGCGCGGCCGGCGTCCACAGCCGCGTCTTCTGTGCGGACAACCGGAGCAGGTAGCCGGGTCCGAGGAGCAGATAGCGGCGCCACAGCCGGCGCGGCTCGGACATCAACCGCCACAGCCAGGCCAGGCCGTACCGCTGCATCGCGCGCGGTGCGGGAGCGAGCCGGCCGGCGTGATAGTCGAACGCCGCCCCGACCGCCAGCAGTGGCATGGCCAGCCGCGCCCGCATCGCATGGACGAACGTCTCCTGCCGCGGGCAGCCGAGGCCGACCAGGACCAGGCGGGCCCCCGAACGGCTGATCCGATCGGCGATCTGCTCGGGCTCGCCGGGCCGGGCGGAACGGAACTTCGACGCCTCGGCGCCGGCGATCCGCAACTGCGGCAGCATCCCGCTCAACGACGCCGCCAGCTGCTCGACTGTTCGCGCGGTCGAGCCGTACAGATAGACCGGCAACCCCTCGTCGGCCGCCCGGCGCAGCACCCGCAGCGTCAGCTCGGGCCCGCTGACCCACTCGCGCAGGCCTGCCGCGTGCAGCAGGTTGAGCGCCCACCGTACCGGCTGGCCGTCCGCCGCCACCACGTCGAACGCATTCAGCCTGGCGCCGAACGCACGGTTCGAGACCCCGGTCATCACGCCGTGCACGGCCAGTGCGGTGAGGATGAACGGGCGCCGGTCGACGGCGGCCGCGACCACCTTCTCGACCGCCGCGTCGTAGTCGATGACGTCGACCATGACGCCCATCACGCTACGTTTGCCAGCATCGATGCCTTGCGGAGCCGGCCGGAATGCCGGACCGCCCGCTTCACGGGAGCGCTCCAGCTCGAACCCGGTAGTCAAACGCGTTCCTTTCGTGTCGCCCACCAGCACGCCGCGCTGACCGTGCGGGTCGCACGCCGGTACATCACCCGCCGGACTCGCGGCGGGACGTAGCCGAGCCGTACCCCTTCGGCGGCCGATCACGCCGCGCGATGGCACCTTGCAGGGTGGCTTCGCGAAGGAGGTACGACACGGGTCAGTGACGCACGGACGCTGCCGCTGTCGGCGGGCATGACAACCCCTTTCGGGTGGCGGCGCAGCGCCGGCGTCCCCGACTGATTCCGGACGTTCCGCTACGGTGGGGTGGTCATGGATCTCATCGGGCGGGAGCATCCCGCGGGCCTGCTGCGCACGGCGGTCGACCGTGCCCTCGCGAGCCACGGCGGGTTGGTGCTGGTCGGTGGCGAGCCGGGCATCGGCAAGACGACGCTCGTCACGGCCGCCGCCGACGAGGCCCGGGGCCGGGGCGCGCTGGTGCTCGGGGCGGCGTGCTGGGCGTCCGGCAGCGCGCCGGGGTACTGGCCGTGGGTGCAGGTCGTGCGCGGGCTGCGCCGCGCGCCCGACGACTGGGTGCTCGCCCGCGAGGCGGCCGAGCCGGGTCTGCGGCGCCTGCTGGGCGAGGCGCCGACCACCGAGCCGCGCGGCATCGACGACGAGGGTGTCGACACAGCGGACGAGGGCGACAGCGACGAGGAGGCGTTCGCGCTCCACGACGCCGTCACCACCGCCCTGGTCGCCGTCTCGCAGCGGCGGCCGGTCGTCGTCCTGCTCGACGACCTGCACTGGGCTGATCCGGCCTCGATGCGGCTGCTGCGCTTCGCCGCGCAGCACACCTGGTTCGAGCGCCTGCTCTTCATCGGCACGTACCGTGACGCCGAGGTCGAGTCGGCCGACCACCCGCTGCGCCCGCTGCTGCTGCCGCTGACCGCCAAGGCGACCACCATCACCCTTGACGGCCTGTCCCGCGACGAGGTCGGCGCCCTGATCACCCGCACGGCGGGTCGCGAGCCGGACCCGGAGCTGCTCGACGAGGTGCACCGCCGCACCGGCGGCAACCCGTTCTTCGTCGAGCAGACCGCCCGGCTGTGGCGCGCCGACGGTGCGGCCGGGGCCATCGCGCCCGGCGTGCGGGAGGCCGTGCGGCAGCGGCTCGCGCAGCTGCCCGCCGCGGTCGTCGAGGCGCTCACCGTCGCCGCCGTGCTCGGCCGCGAGTTCCACCGCCAGGTGCTCGCCGACTGCGTGCCCAGCCCGGCCGCGGAGACCGACCGGCTGCTGGGCCGGGCGGTCACCGCGCGGCTCGTGGTCTCCCGCGGCGGCGGGCGGTTCGCCTTCGTGCACGACCTGGTCCGCGAGACGCTGTACGACGGGCTGAGCGACGATGACCGGCGCGCCCGGCACGCCGCCGTGGTCCGGGCCGCCGACCGTTCGGCGGAGCTGGCCGAGCGGCTGCTGCCCGGTGAGCTGGCCGGGCACGCCTGGCTCGCCGGCCCCGGCGTCGACCCGGCGCACGCCACCGACCTGCTGCTCCTGGCGGCCCGAGGTGCCGCGCGCCGGCTCGCGTCGGACGAGGCGGTGATGCACTTCCGGCGCGCGCTCGACGTCGTCGCCGACCCGGCGCAGCGCGCCAAGACGATGGTGGAGCTCGGCCGGACCCTGCAGCACCACCACGGCGACCGGGCGGGGGCCGAGCGGCTCATGGCCGACGCCGCGGCGATCGTGCTCGACCTCGACGACCCGGTGGTCCTCGCCCGCGTGGCCATCACGGTGTACCGGCACCGGCACTCCTCCGGCAGTGCCGCCGACCCCGACGGGCTTCTCCGCGAGGCGCACCGCCGCCTGATCGGCGAACCCGCGAGCGCCGCGACACCGGGAGCCCTCGTCACGGACCTCATCACGGCCACCGAGACGCTCGCCCGCAAGGGCCAGGACGACGAGGCGCTCACCTTCACCCTCTGGGCGCGGCACGACACCACCTGGGGGCTCGGCACGGCCGCCGACCGGGCGGCGCTCACCGCCGAGATCCGCGACGTGGCCCGCCGCACCGGCGACGTGGAGACCGAGCTGTGGGCGACCTCGCTGCGCTGGGTCGCGCTGCTGGAGCTCGGCGACCCGGGGTACTACCGGGAGCTGACGGCCATGGCCACGCTCGGCCGGGCCGAGGACCTCGCGGCGTACCGGATGATGGTCGCCATCGACGTCGGGGTCGTCGCCGGGTTCCGCGGCGACTTCGCCGAGGCCGACGCGTGCTACACCGAGCTGGAGTCGTTCGGCGAGTGGACCGACGGCGAGCACGCGTTCATGACCCCGCACCTGCGGTGGGCGTGGCTGCTGCCGCAGGGCCGGTTCGCGGAGATCGACGCGCTGCTCGACCGGCCCGACCCGGCCGACCGCGACTACGTGGAGCTGCTGCGGGCGATCACGGCGGCCGAGCGCGGCGACGCCGGCACCGCCGCGCGGCTCACCGCCGCCCTCGAGGCCGCCGGCGTGCGGTACGGTCGCGCCGTCTCCCCGCTCTGGCACCGCCTCCGGGCCGAGGTCGCCGCCGCCTCGGGCGACGCCGGCCGGTGCGCGGAGGTGCGCGAGGTGCTGCGGCCGTATCGCGGGCAGTGGCTGGTCGCGCTGTTCGGCTGCGACGTCAGCGGCCCGGTGGACCACTGGCTGGCGCGGCTCGACCTCGCCGAGCGGCGCTGGGACGACGCCGTCGCCGGCTTCCGTGCCGCCGGCGAGGCCGCCGACCGGATGGGTTCGCGGCACTGGTCGCTGCTGGCCCGCGCCGGGCTCGTGGAGGCGCTGTCGGGCGGCGGCCAGGCGCAGGAGGCGGCCACGCTGCGGGCGACGGTGGCCGAGCAGGCGCGGGCGCTCGGCATGCCGCGCGTCGCCGAGCGGTTCGGCGCGCAGACGGCGGCACCGGTGGACGAGCCGCGGCCCGCCGGCCACGAGTTCCGCTTCGACGGGGCGGTCTGGCGGCTCGCCTACGCCGGCACCGTCGTCCACCTGCCCGACGCGAAGGGCCTGCACGACCTGCGCCTGCTGCTGAGCCGCCCCGGGGTGGACGTGCCGGTCGCCGAGCTGCTCGACCCGTCCGCCGGCCCCGAGCTGGTCGCCGCCCGCCGGCTCGGCGGCGACCCGGTGCTCGACGACGAGGCGAAGGCGCGGTACCGCCACCACCTCGACCTGCTGGACGAGCAGATCGACCGGGCGGCACTCCAGGGCGACGAGCCTCGGCTCGCCGCCCTGGACGCCGAGCGCGCGGCGCTGCTGGAGCAGCTGCGGGCGGCGGCCGGCCTGGCCGGGCGCACCCGCCGCCTCGGCGACGAGGCCGAGCGCGCCCGCAAGACGGTCACCGCCCGCATCCGCGACACGCTGCGCCGCCTCGACGAGCGCCACCCGGCCCTCGCCGCCCACCTGCGCGAGACGGTGTCGACCGGCAGCGCGTGCTCCTACCGCCCGCCCTCGCCGCCACCGTGGCGCTTCTGACTCAGCGGCGGTTGTAGCGGTACATCGTGAGTGTGCCGAACACCACCAGGAAGCCGGCGCTCCACAGCAGCAGCCACATCGTGTTCGACGGGTCGGACGTGCCGGACATGGCCGCCCGCACGGCCGCCACCAGGTGGGTGATCGGGTTGACGTTGACGAACGCCTGCAGCCAGCCGGGCATGGTGGTGGGGCTGACGAAGACGTTGCTGAGGAACGTCAGCGGGAACAGGATCATCATGCTTACGCCCATCACGGACTTCTCGCTGCGCAGGACGAGGCCGAAGTACGTCCACACCCAGGAGAACGCGAAGGAGAAGACCACCAGCAGCCCGATCCCGGCGAGCACGCCGAGCACGCCGCCGTCCGGGCGGAAGCCGAGCACCAGGCCGACCCCGAGGATGACGAGCGCGGCCAGGACGTAGCGCAGCACGTCGCCGAGGATCATGCCGACGAGCGCGGCCGGGCGCCAGACCGGCAGCGTCCGGAACCGGTCGAAGACGCCCTTCTCGATGTCGGTGTTGAGGCCGACCCCGGTGTACATCGTGATCATCACGACGCTCGTGACCATGATGCCGGGCAGGAAGAACTGGAGGTACTCCCGCGGGCTGCCGGCGAGCGCGCCGCCGAACAGGTACGTGAACATCAGCACCATGATGATCGGGAACGCCGTCACGTCGAACAGCTGCTCCGGCACGTGCTTGATCTTCAGCATCGCCCGCCAGCCGAAGGTCATCGACGCCGACCACGCGCTCGGGCGGGGTGGGCGCGCCTCCGGGGCGAGGACCGTGGCGAGGGCCTCGGCCGAGGGCACGAAGACGGTCGGCGCGCGCCCGGTCGACGTTGCGACGTTACTCATCGGGCCGCCTCCAGCTGCTCGTCCCGCTCGCCGGCCGGCTCCGCGGGGTGGTCGGTCAGGGCCAGGAAGACCTCGTCCAGGCTGGGCTGGCCGAGGGAGAAGTCGTCGACGACGATGCCGGCGCGGGCCAGGTCACCGAGCGCCTGCGCGGCCTGTTCGCTCGCGTCGAGGTCGGAGCCGGCCCCGCCGACCCGTGCGGTCAGCGCCACCGGGTCGGCGTCCAGCTGCACGGGGACGCCGAGGGCCGCCCGCAGTACCGTCTCCGCCTCCGAGCGCCGTCCGGGGTCCCGCAGCCGGACGTGGACGGTGCCGGAGCCGACCGACGACTTCAGCTCGCCGGGCGTGCCCTCCGCGATCACCTTGCCGTGGTCGACGACCGCGATGCGGCCGGCGAGCTGGTCCGCCTCGTCGAGGTACTGCGTGGTGAGCAGCACCGTCGTGCCGTGCGCGACCACCGCGCGGACGATCTCCCACACCTGGTTGCGGCTGCGCGGGTCGAGGCCGGTCGTCGGCTCGTCGAGGAACAGCAGGTCCGGGGTGCTCAGGATGCTCGCCGCGATGTCGATGCGGCGGCGCATGCCGCCCGAGTACTTCTTCACCTGCCGCGCGGCCGCGTCGGTCAGGCCGAACGCGGCGAGCAGCTTCTCGGACCGCTCGCGGGCGGCCGGCTTGCGCAGCCCGAGCAGGCGGCCGAGCAGCACCAGGTTCTCGAAACCGGTCAGGTCCTCGTCGACCGACGCGTACTGCCCGGTCAGGCTCACCCGGGCCCGGACCGCGTCGGCCTCGGCCACGACGTCGTGCCCGAAGACCCGGGCCCGCCCGCCGTCGGGCCGCAGCAGGGTCGCCAGCACGCGGACCGCCGTGGTCTTGCCGGCGCCGTTCGGCCCGAGCAGGCCGTAGACGGTGCCGGCGGGGATTCGCAGATCGATGCCGTCCAGTGCGCGGGTCTCGCCGAACGACCTCGTCAGGCCCTCGGCCTCGACGGCCACGCCAGTGGTGCGTTCACTCACGGATGGAAACCTTCCTCTTCGTTGCTGTCTCAGTCGGTCCTCAGTTCACGTAGGGCCGCGCAGCGCGGCCCTCGCGGAGCGTCATGCCCCACCACCACAGCTCGTCGAGCAGGACCCGGCAGTCCTCTTGCAGCTGGTCCCGGCACTCCACCTGCTCGCTGTGCCCGCTGAGCAGGTCGAACGCGACGGTATCGCGCACCGTGACCGCGTGCAGCGCGGTGAAGACCGTCCGCAGCGCGTCGACCGCGTGCAGCCCGGTCGACCGGTACCCGTAGGACACGAAGCCCACGGGCTTGGCCTGCCACTCGTCGTACGCGTAGTCGATCGCCTGCTTCAGCGACGCGGGGAAGCTGTGGTTGTACTCCGGGGTCACGACGACGAACGCCTCGGCCCGGTTGATGTCCTGCACGAACGACCGTATCGCCGCGGTCGGCTCCGCCGGGTAGCTGCCGGGAAACTCGTACGCAGCGAGATCGACGACGCTCACCGCCAGGTCGTCCCGCTGCATCGCGTTCTCGGCGAACCGGCGGCCGATGGTCTCGCCCACGCGTCCTTCACGCGTGCTGCCGATGATCACGGCGAGCTTGAGCGGTGCCACGCTGCCTCCTCGGGGTCGGTCACCCCTTCGGCGCTAGACGCCGCCCGGCGCCCGCTAGATCCAATCTCGCGGACCGGTCACAGGCTTCTACTCCCCGTCCGTCTGGGAGAAGTCCACGGCGAACGGCGGCGATGTCGGCGTGCTGTGGATCGAGATGCGGGTACCCGGATTCGGCGCATGGGTCAGGATCCACCGGTTCAGTGGCATCCTGATCCAACGCTCCAGCAGCACGTCGCGGATCAGGCGGGCACCCAACGCCACGCCGGACGTGGCCAGGTGGTCCAGTACCGCCTGGTCGACGGCGTCCTTGTCGATGATCAACTCGTATCCACGGACCCGCGCGGAGGCCACGATCTGGTTGAGGAACTTGGCCGTGATGCTCCGCACGGCCCGTTCGCGCATGACGTCGAACACGACGATGCCACCGCCCAGCCGGGCGAGCAACTCTGGACGCCCCAGTTGCCGGCTGAAATGCTCCTCCACCTCGTCCAGGAAGTGGCGCTGCAGCTCTTCGTACGGTCGTGTGTCAGCGTGCGGCGGCAACGAGGCCGTGCCCAGGTTCGACGTGAAGATCACGATGGACTGTGCGAAGGAGGCGGTCCGGCCACGCCCGTCGGTCAGGCGCCCGTCGTCGAGGATCTGCAGGAACTTGTCGAGGATTCTCGGATGCGCCTTCTCGATCTCGTCGAAGAGCAGCACGCTGAAGGGTCGCTCCAGCATCCGGTTGGTCAGCTCCCCGCCCGCGTCGTGCCCGACGAAACCCGGTGGGGCGCCGGTGAGCCGCTCGCTGGCGTGTTCCGTGGCGAACTCGCTCATGTCGAAGCGCCGCAGCGCCCCTTCGTCACCGAAGACCAGCTCGGTCAGCGCCTTCGCCAGCTCTGTCTTGCCGACCCCGGTCGGTCCGACGAAGAAGAAGACCGCCTTCGGCCGGGGGCTCGGGGCGGCCCCCGAGACGAACTCGACGCCCACCTTGGCATTGATCAACGCGTCGGCGACGGCACGCACCGCGACGGGCTGATCGACGACCCGCTCGGCGAGCAGCTGCTCCGCGTCGCGGACCTTGCCCGGGTCCAGTCGCTCCCAGGGACTGTCGCTCGCACCGGAGCGGTCGGGCGGCGGCGGCGCGATCGACCCCGACGTGGGTCGCGATCGCGGGTTCCGCGCGAGGATGATCTGGCCCTCCGTGCCGTACAGCCAGCGTTGGGGAGCCTGTGGGTTGCCGCCGGTCTTCATCCGCTCGCTGGCGTAGGTGAACGCGTCGTCGACGGAGATGTACCCGTCCCGGTCGTAGTCGGCTTTGCCTGTGCGTAGACCCTCGACGAACGCGGCGGTGAACCCCGGCCGCGACGCCGTCTCGCCCGGCAACGGGGCTCCCTCGAAGGTGTACTCGCGCGCCCGGGAGGCGGTCAGCAGCGCCCGGCCTCGGCCGTGCCCCAGCATGCGGCGCTCCAGCTCGACGTCGGCATCGCCCTTGGTCCCCGCGAAGGAGCCGCTGAAGCAGCAGTCGAGGATCAGCACCTGCCGTCGCGCGGGACACTCGTCGAGCCGGTCAAGCAGCCACGCCGACTCGACCGCGGTGGAGCCCAGCCGCGATTTCAGGGTGTCGGATCCCGCGAAGTACAGCCGTCCCCGGGCGTCCAGCACCGCGTGGCAGGACAGATACACCACGACCAGGTCATCGACGCTCCGGTTCGACAGGAACGCGTCGACCGCGCGCCGGATCTCGTACTCGGGCCGGTCCAGCGTCGCGGTGACCGTGAACCCGCCGATCCGCTCATCGGCCAGGACCTTGATCATGTCTTTCGCGTCCTTCGCCGGGGCGCGCAGGTGCGCGAACGCGGGGTCCGAATACTGCGCCACCGCCACGACCAACGCCTCACGCGACCCGCTCGTCGAGCCCTGCTTGCCGTTGTGCGACAGTTCGCGCGCGGTCGGGCCGGTCCAGTTCACGGCGATGCGGGCCGCCAGGTCGGTCGCGGCGTCCTGGTTCGACGCGCGGTTCGCGCCGACGAGGCCGACGAAGAACGCCCGCCCGTCCGCTGCCAGACCACGGTCGGGGGCCCACCGCGGTACCTCGGCCGCCCGCTCCGGATCGATCCGCGAGGTCGAGGGGTCAGCCAGTACCGTCTCGATCTTCGTCTCGAGCGGGCCGAGGCCGTCGAGTGCGGACCACGAGGTCGCGGAGACCACCAAGTGCACGCGGCTCGCCGGGCCGCCGGCGACGAGCGCCCGCAGGTAGGCATCGAGCTCCGGCCCGAAGTTCCATTGGTTCACGACCAGGACGGTCTCCGGGTCGGACCTCTGGCCGGCGCCTACGGCGATCGACAGTTCAGCCCGCGCCGATGCTTCGTCGGTGCCGTCGACGAACCGCGCGACGTGCGGCAGCTCGGCGAGCGGGGAAAGGCCACCGCTCGTGTCGAGCACCACGAACTGGACCTCGAGCGGGGTTCTCGCCAGGGCGAGGGATAAGAGCAGCGCGAGCAGGACGTCGGTCTTGCCGCTGTTCGGCCGGCCGACGACCGCGACGTTGCCCATCCCGATGTCGACCCAGTACGGCTCGTAGCCGGGACCGTTGCGTTCCTCAACGGTTCCTGCGACGCCACGGAGCCCATCCCTGGAGTCGCGGGCGACAGACACGAGACCACGGTCCGGCACCAGCACCGGCTCGGGGATGAGCTCGAACAGGGTGGGCTGGGACGTAGGCGTCGGAAGCCAGATCTGCGGCGCCCGGGCCCGGTTCTGCGCGATGAGGCTCGCGATCAGCCATGCGTCGTCGTCGGTCGTCGCAACCCGAAACTCCTCACCGCCGTCTCTGCCGTCGTGGGCGAACGCGTTGGCGGTCGTCGGGTCGAGCTCGATGTCAGAGCCCGGTAACAGCGCCCACTGTTCTGTCGCTGAGACCACCGGAGCCGATGTCTGGAGGAGTTCGTCCCCGAACCGGAGTTCATCGATTTCATCGGTGATGATGACGATCGGTCTCGGCTCGACGGACGCCCGGTGCATGTACCTGTTCTTGACGAGGGTGACGAGCCGTCGCTCGTCCGCCGCGGTGAACCGCCCCCGCGCCAGCGCGACAACGTGGGGCAGCACCTCCAGACCGTCGAAGAGACGGGTGCCACGCGGGTCGATGAGAACAAGGTGGAGCGCGTCCGGCGGATTGGTCGCCGCCAAAGCCAGCGCGACTGTCCGCAGCAGATCGCGCCGGACCGGGCCGTCAGGGCCTCGCACACTCGTCTGGCCATGCCACGGTGCTAGGTTCAGGTACACCGGTTCGCCGCCGGCATTGGCGCCGATCGGGATGCTGACCGTCGTCGCCACCGCTGGTCCCCACTGGCGCGCCGGGTCGAAGACCGGTGGCGAGCCGAGGCCCAGCAGGCTGGTCAGGGAGGGCCGGCCTGCGACCGCTACGTCTCGTTCGTCGGTTTCCAGGCGGTTGAGCAGGTGCAGCACCGACGCCGCCTCGTCCAGCGGGGAGGCTTGCAACGCCCGCCGGATCCCGGCCATGTCGGCGCCCGGGAGCAGGCCCAGCTCACCGAGCCGCCGCGCCCCGTCCCGCGCTACCAGCGGCAACGACGATCGCAGGTCGCCGATCGCGGCGGCGATCTCCGTCGACAGGTCGGTGCTCGGGTCGGGTTGAGCGTCGAGGCGGCCGCGCATCGCCACGAACCACTCCCGGGACAAGTCGACACGGGTTCCGGCGTCGTCCTCGGCGGCATCGAGCCAGTGGATCGCCGCTGGCGGATCGATGATTCCGACGGCGGTCAGCCGCTGGGCCTGGGCCAGGTCGGGGTGGCTGCTCCACACGTCAGGCTGGTCGCAGTAACGTTCAAGCAGCAGCGCCACCTGGGTGGCCCGGCCGTCGCCGAAGCGGCCGCGCAGGCTGACAAGAAGATGACGTCGCAGGTCCGCATCGATCTCGTACAGGTCGCCGCCGAGTTCACGGAAGAGCGGTGAGGTCAGCAGCGCCGCCTCGACGGTCCAGGGCAGGTCGTGGGGCGGGTCGACGAAGAAGTTGATGCGCAGCAGGTTGAGAAACGTCGGGTCGACCGCGACGGGAACGGCCGCGTGGCAGGCGAGCTCCAGCGCACCGGGCGGCAGTGCCGCGCGGGCTTCGGCGAGCCGGGCCGCCGCTGCGGACGGAAGGTGGAAGGTGGTCACAGTGGACGCTCCACCGTGGCGGGGCGGCCACGCAGGACGTCGACCGCGCCGTACATCCCGGCGCGGTCGAGCGGGAACATCGGCACGTGCCTGGCGATCTGTCCGGCGGTCGTCTCAGGCCAACGGTCGGCGGTGAGAGGGTTGAGCCAGGCGACGTGGGCCCGGCGGGCGAGGACCGCGAGCAGGAACGCGAGGCTGTCGAAGAGGCGGGTGGCGACGAACGACCCGCGCAGCGCGCCGGCGTCGCTGATGATGGTGACGGCGGTGCCGGCCGTGACGCCGTCGAGGACGTCCTGCAGCGGCCGGGGTTCGGTGAGGTCGGGGTCGCGGTAGACACGCCCGGCGGGGAGCGGCGGGATGCGGTCGAGGACCGGGTCGAGCGTTGCGGTGAGGGTGTCTTGAAGGTCGGCGAGGGCGCTGCGGTCGCGGCTGCGGCCGGGGGTGTTGCGGAAGTAGACGGCGGTGATGGCGTCGAGCCGGGCGGCGCGGGTGATCGAGTCGACGACGTGGTCGACCAGGCCGTGGAACGGGGTCATGGAGCCGTGCCGGTCGACGAGGAGCAGGAGCCGAGCCGCGTTCGCGCGCGGCGGGACGAGGACGGGTGCGGTAACGACACCGGTCTGCGCGTAGCGGGTGATGGTCGTGGGCACGTCAAGCTCGGTCGCCGGACCGTGCCGGACGGGCCGGCGCAGCCTCCGCCAGGTCTGCGCGACCTCACGTTCGGAGATGGGGTACTGCGGTCGCAGGACAAGGAACGGGGTCGCCCGGCCGGAGCGGGGTGGTCCGGCCGCGCCGCCGCGGCGCGGCGGCACAGTGACCGTGAGAGCTTCGGTGACAGGTGCGACCGGTGCCGGCGTCTGGGCCGCGGTCGGGGTTGGTGGGCGGTCGGTGGGCGACGGGTGCTCCGCAACCGGATCGTCGGCCGTCCTCAACGGCGGTGGTATAGCAGTGTCGGTTACGGACCAGCGCGGCGGCTCGACGAGGTGCAGCGTGGACACGATGAGCTCGGCGTCACGTGGCGACTTGGCCCAGAGCGTCACGCAGAGGCGCAGCAGTTCGGCGCCGGAGGCCAGCCCGTGCCCGGCGGCGAGCGCGGTCCGCAGTGCGCCGCAGTCGTCGACGCCGAGCGGCAACCCCCGCCTGCGCAGCCGGGTGACGAGCTCATGGATGAACGCCGGCATCGGGGCGGTCACGGGGACCGGAGCCGTTCCTTGGCCCGGACCTGGTCGGGGCGCTGCTTGACCAGCGCCCCGATCTTCGGCAACTCGCTCAGTGTGGCCGGGTCGACAGCGTCGCTCTGCAGGCACTCCACCCAGTCGAGCAGTTCGCTGAGGCCCGGCTTGCGGTTCAGTTCCATCGAACGCAGGCGCCGCAGCACCTCGAGCGCGCTGCCGCGCAGCTGCGGATCGTTGATGCCGTGCAGGCTCAGGATGCCGTCGAGCTGCTCCGGCCGGTCGGGGAAGTCGACGAAGTGGAAGGCGCAGCGGCGCAGAAATGCGCCGGGCAACTGCTTCTCCTCGTTGTTGGTGACGATGATGATCGGTCGCAGGTCGGGGCGGTCCGGTGGCACCTGATGGCGCAGGTCAGGCACCTCGTCGACCTCGAAACGCAGCTCGTCGAGCTCACGCAGCAGGTCGTTCGGGAAGTCGAGGTCGGCCTTGTCGATCTCGTCGATGAGCAGCACCGACCGGCGGCCGCACTCGGCGCGGACGATGGCCCGTCCCAGCGGGCCGAACCGCACGTAGGTGCGCTGATCCGGGAGTTCCTTGTGCAGTAGTCCGCTGAGCTGGGCGTCCGCCAGTCGGCGCACCGCGTCGAAGGTGTAGAGCAGGTCCCGGCCGCGGCTCGTCGACTTGATGTGCGCCTGTTCCAGCGGCAGTCCCAACCGGTACGCGACAGCGTGTGCGAGACGGGTCTTGCCGACGCCCGGGTCACCCTGCAACAGCAGCGGCCGGCCGAGGGTGATCGCGACGTTGACCGCCTCGCACAGCTCAGGGGTCAGCAGGTACGGCTCGGCGGCCGTCGTGCGTAGCTCCGGCTCGACGCCGGCCGCCGGTGGCACGTCGACGGTCTCGATGAGCCGTTCGGCCGGTGGCACGTCGTCGGCGGTCAACCGGATCGACGTGTCGACTGTGCGGCGCACGTACACGCTATTCCTCCTGCTCGAGCCGGCGGCGGAACTGCTCCGGGTCCTTGCGCACCTGCCGGATGGTCCGGTCGAGCACGTCATAGGTGAGCCGGATGTCGAGTGTGCCTGCCACGGTCGCCTGCCGCTCGACGTGCCGGCTCCACGGGCCGGCGAGTGTCGTGGACCAGCTGAAATGGGCCAGCACCTCCGCCGCCCACTCGGCGATGTCGACCCGCCGGAACTCAGGCTTCGGCAGGTGCACGACGCCGTCGAGGCGGTCCTCGTCAGGTGCGTACGGAAACACGAAGATGAAGACGAACCACTGTTCGAGCGGTGGGCAGCCCTCGCTCACCCCACGCCAGAACGTCTCGACGACCTCGATGGGCACCTGGCCGGTGAGCACGGGGCACACGACGCTGACATCCTGCAGGTCAGGTAGGTAGCGCAGCACCTGCTTGACCCGCCGGTCCGGCTCGTCGAGCTCCGACATCAGGCTGACGGTGTCCTTTTCCTCGACGTCGCCGAGGCAGTGCGGCAGCCAGGAGCACAGCCGCTTGAACAGGGCCGGTTCGTTGTCGGCGAGGCTGAACCCGAGCAGCCGCGGCGGCCCGTCGAGGGTCTGCTCGCGGATGCGGCGTTTGAGTG
The DNA here is from genome assembly GCF_022095675.1 of Dactylosporangium sp. AC04546. GTDB lineage: Bacteria > Actinomycetota > Actinomycetes > Mycobacteriales > Micromonosporaceae > Dactylosporangium. Next base: position 102,760 of record NZ_JAHYSG010000028.1, read on the forward strand.
GCGTGAGATCGAAGTAGCTGCTGTCGAGCAGCCGGACGTTCGCCGGCACGGACAGCCCCGCCACCGCGGCGGATGCCCGGCCGTAGTCCAGCGCGAAGCGCTTGACCTCAGCGTTGGCGGGCCGGTCCTCGATGACCGCGTTGATGAGCTCGTCGAGCCAGCCCTGTGCCACGGCGGCCTTCAGCACTTCGAGGACGACTTCGTTCATGCCGACCTTGCCGACCAGCTGGGTGAGGTTCAACCCAAGGCGGAAGAGCAACAGCTCCTCCACGCCGGCCCGATCGGGATAGGCGCTGAGCATCACATTCCTGAGCTGCGACAGCTGGCCGCGGCTCGGCGAACCCGGAATCTGTCCGTGCACGGGACACCGCCTAGAAGGCGACGCCCGGCGGCAGCGCCCGCCGGATCGCAGCGATCGGGACCGCCCGGTTGTGTGTCGGGAGGTGCAGCTTGCTGGTGTCGGGGTCGCTGCCGTGGTGCATCGCCACCAGCGCCATGCTGATGTCGAAGCACGGCGAGCCGGACGAGCCGGGTGCGGTGTTGACGGTGTGCCGCAGCCGGGTGCCGTTGCCGTTGACGTCGAGAAGCGCACCGAACGCCAGGGTCAGCGCCGCAGCGTTGGGATGGTGCAGCAGGACCAGTTCGTCGTAGGGCGCGATCGCGTCGAGCCGGACCGCCTCGACCCAGCCCCGGGGCGCACCCGACGCGGCGGGCTGTTTGCCCGGTGCTCCGGCGACCCGCAGGACCGCGAAGTCCAGCTCGTGCTCACCCGGCAGTTGGTCGCCGGGCGAGGCGTCGTCGTCGACGGCGCTCGGCGGCGACCACGCCACCAGCCAGTCCGGCTCGAGCTCGAACACGACGCCGGTGCTGGCCGGCCGGTAGCCGAACCGCAGCCGCAGGGACCCCGGCAGCGTTCGGCCGCTGTGGACGTCCTCGACGACGTGGTAGGCGGTCAAGCACAGATCCGGGCCGATGAGGAAGCCGGTGCCCAGCGGCCGGGCGCCGGTGGATGTCTCCACGTCGATTCGGCACACCAGGGCCTCGGCGGCCGCCAGCCGGCTACGCCAGGCGGCGGGATCCAGCTCGGGCGCGTGCCGGCGGATGGTGCGCTCCAGGCTGCTCGCGCCGGCGGGCTGGTCGAGCTCCTCGACGGTAAAGGTGCGCGGCTCCGCCGGGGTCTGCGCGGCGGCGCCAGCGGCCGGCGCCCAGCCGGTGTCCACGGCCCACTGCCGGATCAGCGGGTTGCGGCCGCGGTCGGCCAGCACCCCGTCGATGAACTGTGGCAGCCATCCCTGCGCTTCGCCGGCCGTGATGACGGCGAAGATGACCTCGCGCATGCCGACGTTGCCAACGAGGCTTGATAGCTGCAGCTCGAGGTCGAAGAACAGCACCTGCTCGAGGTCGCTGCGCGACGGATACGCCGACAGTAGCGCCTCGGCGAGCTGTCGTAGCTGCCGCCCGCGCGTTGGACGGGGGATACCGCACCGCCTTCGATCGACCGGCCCGAGTGCTGTCACTGTACGACAACTCTCGGTGCGGCGGCTCCTCCGCAACGGTCACCCCTGGGTTCCGCCGAACGGTCAGGACGCCTGCCGCCGACATAATGATCCGATGAAGTCAATGCCGTACGCACCGGAGCGGATCACGGTCACCGATGCGCAGCTCGCCGGGTGGACAGGCGAACTGGCCGGCACCGACCTGCTGCTGAGCGGTCGATGCCCGGCGTGCCGGGACTCGACGTTCGTCAACCTGGCGTTGACCTCGACGTCACTGGAGGGGGCGGATCGGCGGCCGACACCGGCACTGCTGACCACGTCGGTGCCCTGTGGCTGCACGACGTCGCACCGCGACCGCCCGGCCACCGTCGCCGGCGGCTGCGGGCGGACCTGGGAGGTGACCGCCAGCATCGCCGCCGACGGTGCGGTCACCCTCGCCGCCGCCACCGACCCCTACCTGCAGGAGGCGGCCGACGCCTTCCGCCGCGAGCAGACCGGCGAGCTGCAGGCCGTGCGCACCGCCGCCGACCGGTGGACCGCGGGCGTCGTCGCGCTCATCGGACTCGTGGGACTCGTCATGCCGGCCGTCGGCCGCGACGCGATCCGGGGGCTCATCCCGGCGGCGCGGGCTGTGGTCGGCATTGCACTGCTGGCGGCGCTCGCGTTCGCCGCGCTCGCCGTGCTCCGCGGCTACCAGGCGGCGCACGGCCGACCGATCACCCGGCTCGTCGACGACGACGAGGCACTGCGCGACTGGTACGTCCGGCACCGCGGGCAGGCCGCCGTGGCCGGCCACCGACTCCGCCAGGCGATCCGCGCCGCCACGGCGACCGTGCTCGCACTGGCGGTTGCCGTCGGGTCGACCGTCTTCGGACCTGTCAGCCAGGCGACCTCCGCACCGGTTCGGGTCACCCGCCCGGACGGTTCAGTCGTCTGCGGCACGTTGCTGTCGTCGACCCGGGACAACGCGCTGCGGCTCCGGCGAGGCGACGACGGCAGCGTCGAGGTGCTCCCCGCCGCCGACGTGGTGCGCCTCCAGCCGGTCCGGTCATGCACGTCGCCATGAGCGGCGCCCTCGGCATCGGCGGCCGGCTCAACCCGATGATTCGGGCTTCGCGGCGGCGAGCGGCCGGCGGCGACGCCTGACGAGGAGGACGACCAGCAGCAGCGCCGCCGCCACGACGACCGTGCTGATGCCGAGGAGCCAGTATCCCTCGGTGTTCGGCGGCCAGACCGGCGCGTGGATCGCGGGACCGCCGAAGCGTCCCTGCTTGACCAGGTCGCTGGCCACGTCGAGCTGCTGCACCCTGCCGTCGGCCACCGACAGACGCCGCGCGGGCTCGCCGGGGCGGATGGCGTCGATCTCGTGGTCGTCCACGATCCACACGGAGTCGCGGCCGTACCAGCCGACGAGCCGGTCCGGCCAGCCGGGCCGGCCGGTCCGCGGTTCGTCGACGACGTCGCGGGTGGCCGGATCGGCGAACTGCAGGTGCCAGCGCTGCCGGGCGCGTGCGTCCAGCACGTGCTGGCGGCTGGGCAGGTTCCGGGTGCAGGTGAACCAGTCACAGACCTCGGCGGCGACCAGCACGAGGTTGGTGCCGTCGGGGGTCCATCCCGCGAGCCGCTGACGGTCGGTGAGGGGCATCGTGGCTCGCACCGTACCGTCGGCCGCGTCGACGATCGTCACCTGCTGGGGTCCGGCGGACCTCCGCAGTACCAACGCGATCTTGCTCCCGTCGGGGGAGAACATTCCCTCGCTGTCGGTAGCCAGCGGGTCGACGCCCGCGGGGAGCAAGGTTCGGCCGCGCCCGCTTGCCGCGTCCACCACGACGACCCGAACCGCGTCCGGCTGACCCTCGACCGGGTACGGATCGACAACTACCAGCACTTCGGTACCCTGCGGAGACCAGTCGAGGACTCTTACCGTTGAGTACTCGTGTTCGTTGATCGTGACGGTTCGGCCGGAGGTGAGGTCGATGATCGACTTCTGGACGGCCATCAGCCGCCCGTCGGGAGAGAGCCGCCCGCCGATGCGCCAGGTCGTCCGGTAGGAGCCGTCCTGGCCGATCAGGGTCGCCGGTGGCTCGGGCAGGATCTCGACCGCCGGGCGCTGCTCCTCGACGAACGTCAGCATCGCCGGGCCGTTCGGGGACCGCTCGGCGAACTGCTGCCACGACCACGCGAGGCCGAAACTGCTCGGCAGGACGGCGGTGCGGCCGTCGGCGGCCTGGACCGGTCCGGGAGTCGCGCGCCATGCGATTGGCAGCGCCGCGAGCGCGAGCAGCGCCAACAGGCCTCCGAGCGTCGCGGTGAACCGTCGCCGTCGCCGCAGCCGACGCCCGCGTCGCCACAGGTGGTCCTGGCTGTTCAGCGGCCGGGACTGCTCGGCCAGATCGGCGAGCACGCGGCGCAGGTCTGTGGTCATCGGGTCACCTTCACAACGTCGGTCAGCGCAGGGGCGACCTTGCGCAGGCGGGCCAGGGCGTCGCGGGTCTGGCTGCGGACGGTGCCGACCGTGACGCCCAGGACGCTCGCGGCCTGCGTCTCGGTCAGGTCCTCGAAGTAGCGCAGGACCAGCACGGCGCGCTGCTTCGGTGCCAGGACGGCCAGCGCTTCGCGTACCGCGACCGTGGTGGTCACCCCACTGGATATGTCCGGCCCGGCCCGCTCCGGCACGATGCCGGTCGGCACCGCCTCCCGCCGCCACCGCCGGTGCCAGGAGATGTGCTTGCGGTGCAGCACCTTGCGCACATACGGCTCCGGGTCCCCGCCGGCCACGATCCGTTCCCAGCGCGCGGCGACCTCGATCAGCGTGACCTGGACGAGGTCATCGGCGAGGTGCGCATCCCCGGTCAGGAGATACGCGATCCGTGACAGTCCGGCGACCCTGGCACGTACGTACTCTTCGAATAGCTGCTCGCCGGACGAGGACGAACGACTCGAGGGGGTTCGCACACTATCCACACGCTCCCCGGGCCCGGTTTCGAGGGGCGGGCCCGGACGAAACCTGGCCCTCGGTGGTACCGGTCGGCGGTCTCGAGGCGCGATGCCGACCATCGAGGTGTGGTACGGGGAGCGTTACGCCTGCCCGTCCGGCGCCAGCGCGATGCCGTAGTTCTGGCCGCGCTTTCTCACGATCCACGTCGCCTCGACCGCACCCTGCAGCACCTCGGCCCGCTGCAGCATGTCGACGAGGTCGATGATGAACATCGGGAACCGGCGTCCGTCGCCGTCCCGCCAGATCAGGTACTTCGCGGACCGGCCGGACTCCATCATCTCGACCTGGAGTGCCGCCTTGAACGGTTCGTTGGGCCGCATCGTCGGGGTGGCCCATGGGTCGACGTAGTGGAGCAGGTTGCCGTCGCCGTCGTACGGCACCTCGGTCACGGATGTCACAAGTCCTGGATTCTGCAGTACCACCGCTCGAAACGCTCGCCGCAGGATGCGGGGTCGACGGCTTCGGCGCGTGTTTCGGTCCGACCTTCGATCCTGCCCGGATACGGCACGGCGTCGACTTAGGCGGTCGCTCGGCTCACCCGTTCCGGGTCGGGTGCCGGCGGGCGGGCTGACAACCCGCGACCCTGCCCGCCGGCCAAGGCGGCACCCCGTTGGGCCGCCACCGACGCCAGGGCGGGCGGGAGCAGGCGAAAGCGGCAGCCCGGCCCGGCGGAGACCTGGCTACCCGCACGTGCATCTACAAACCTGGCGGCGTGAGGTATGGCCGAACGGCTGAGTCATTCCGGGAACGGATCGCGAGGCTGTCCGTCCATGGTGCCCCGCGGTGGCTCTTCCGGCAGCCGAGCCAGCGACTGCGCCAGATCATCCTTGGCCTGCAGGAACCGCTCCGCCGCCTGTCGGGCGGCCAACCCTGACGCTTCACTGACCGGCGTTGCCGCCAGGCTCAGCTCGATGGCGATCTCGTGCAGGCGGTGCGACGCGGCGATCAACGGACCGATGACGTCTTCAGGGTCGATCGTGATGTCGGTGGTGAGGCATCGGGCGAGTCCGGTTGCCGCGTGAGCGATCTGCCGCGCCAGGATGTTCGGGTCGCCGTCTGGTTCGGGGCTCACCGGGTGACGGTACCCCGGAAACGGCACACCGATGAGGGGGACCGCGGGTGAATGGGTCCGCAACGGCCCGGTGGCGGCAGCCCGCCCGGCCTACGGTGTCGGCGTGGAGGAGTTCACCGTGAACGTCCCCGGTGACGCTCTCGACGATCTGCGGCGGCGGCTGTTGCAGGCCCGCTGGCCGGAACCGGCGACGGTGCCGGACTGGAGCCAGGGTGTACCGGCCGGTTGGCTGCGGGAGCTGTGCGACTACTGGGCCGACGGCTACGACTGGCGCCGCTTCGAGCACCGGATCAACACCGTGCCACAGTTCGTCACCGACGTGGACGGGCTCGACGTCCACCTGCTCCACGTCCGCTCGCCGGAACCGGACGCGCTGCCGCTCGTGCTCACACACGGCTGGCCCGGCTCCGTCGTGGAGTTCCTCGACGTCCTCGGCCCGCTCACCGACCCGGTCGCCCATGGCGGCGACGCCGCCGACGCCTTCCACGCGGTGTGCCCGTCGCTGCCAGGGTTCGGGTTCAGCGGGAAGCCGGTCGAGCCGGGCTGGGGACCGCAGCGCGTCGCCGCGGCGTGGGCGGTGCTGATGAGCCGGCTCGGGTACGAACGCTTCGGCGCCCAGGGCGGCGACTGGGGTGCGAAGGTGACGACCGACCTGGCCGCGCAGCATCCCGACCGCGTCGTCGGCATCCACCTCAACTTCGCGCCGTGGACCGTCCCACGGCCCACCGCGCAGATCGTGGAGGAGCTGACCGACTTCGAACGGCACAGCCTCGCCGACCTGGCGTACCAACGGGAATGGGGCAGCGGCTACGCCCTGGAGCAGGCGACCCGCCCGCAGACGATCGGGTACGCGCTGGTCGACTCGCCGGTCGGCCAGTGCGCCTGGATCGCCGAGAAGTTCTGGGCGTGGACCGACCACGCCGGCGACCCGCTCACCGCCCTGACCCGGGACCAGATTCTCGACAACGTCAGCGTCTACTGGCACACCGGGACCGGCGCCTCGTCGGCGCGCATCTACTGGGAGGACGGGTTCGCGCGCGGCGGCGAGTGGCACGTCCCCCGGGTGAGCGTGCCGGTCGGCGTCTCGGTGTTCCCGAAGGAGATCACCCGGCCGTCGCGGCGCTGGTGCGAGCGGCAGTACGCCGACCTGCGCTTCTACGAGCAGGTCGACCGGGGCGGCCACTTCGCCGCGTTCGAACAACCGGACCTGTTCGTCGACCAGCTGCGCCGTGCGTTCCGGGAGATGCGTCGATGACACCGGCCACGCGGCGGCTACGGTGTCAGGATCAGCCTGGCGTGAGCGCCGTGCTGTTCCTGCTCCCAGGCGCTCGCGACCTCGGCGAGCGGTAGCCGGACCACGTCGACGGTGATCTGGCCGCGGGCGGCGCATTCGGTGAGGCTCCGATATGCCTCGCGCCGCGCCTGCAGGGGGACGCGGAAGACCACAAACCCGAGGAGCTCCAGTTCGGCGGCGCGGAGCACCGCCGCGGGGAGGCTGAGGGTCGGGTCGGTGGAGGCGCCGATCTGGACGTGCCGTGCCCCGGGTGCGGCGGCCTGCATGGCGGCCAGGGCCGGTTCGCCCCACAGCGGGTCGATGATGACGTCGATCCCGTGGTCGCCGGCCGCTTGCCGGAAGGCGGCCGGCAGGTCGGTGCCGGGGTCGAGGACCACGGTGGCGTCCGCGCCGTGCCGCCGGGCCGACTGCAGGCGGTCCGGGTTGCGGGCGGCGGCGATCACGTGGGAGGCGCCCAAGGCCCTGGCGGCTTGGACCGCGACGGACCCCACCGCCCCGGTCGCGCCCAGGACGAGCACCGACTCGCCCGGCCGCAGTCTGGCGCGCCAGCTCAGGGCGAGCCAGGCGGCCAGGCCGGTGTTGCCCAACGCGGCCGCGGTGGCGTCGTCCACACCAGCGGCCACGTCGAGCAGGTCCGTTTCGGGCACCAGGGTCCGCTGGGCCCAGGACCCGTACGGCGCCACCGGCGCGTCGAAGTAGACCCGACGGCCGTGGGCGGTCCGACCGACCCCGTCGGACCCCACCACCGACGGAATCGGCGGCGGTCCGGTGTAGAACGAGCCGGACGCCTTGGCCAGGTCCAGGTGGTTCACGCCGGCGGCTGCCACGTCCACCACGACCTGACCCTCGCCGGGTTCGGGCTCGGCGAACTCCCCGAAATGCGGCGGGACACCCACGTGGTCGAGTACCGCAGCCTTCATGCCCCCACCGTAGTTCCGTCGCGGGCGCCCGGCGGGCGGAGTGACGGGTGAGAACGGCCGCGGCCGTGGCTCGATTCAACTACATCGACGCATCCATCGTGGGCAGCGCGGCGAACAGCCGTTCCACTCGGTGCCGAGGCGATCCCGTGGTCCGCCGCGACGTCGTCGGCTGCGTCGCGTGGTGTCAGTCCGCGGGCGCCGGCTCGGTGGACCGCGGCGTGAAGAAGCGGACGATGTCGTCGGCCGCGGTGGGGGAGAGCATCATCGCCTGGACCCGTGCGGACATCTCGGCGATCGGGTGGATTCTGGTGAACATCGCCTCCTCGTACGTCCGGATAGCCGAGTCGGGGTCGGCGGGGTTGGCGGCGAGTTCGGCGGCGAGTTCGGCGGCGTCGAGCATGGCCTGGTTGGCGCCCTCGCCGACCGGCGGCATGAGGTGCGCGGCGTCGCCGAGGAGGGTGATGCCTGGCTGGTGGTTCCAGCGTGTACCGGTGGGCATCGCCTCGATCCGGCGAGGCGTCGGCGCGTTGTCGCCGGCTTCGATGAGTGCGGTGAGGCTGGGGTCCCACCCGCTGAACATGTCCAGCAGGGCGCGCTTGCTGCGGTAGGTGTCCAGGTGGCGGTCGTCCGCGCGGAGGGAGATCCCGACCCGGATGCTGCCGTCGCCCTGGCGTTGGGCTGCCAGGATCTGGCTCACGCCGATGCACCAGAGGTTTCCGGGGCCGACGAGCTCGGCGAGGTCCGGGTGGCGCCGGTCGGCGTCGCTGATGCTCAGCTCTACCAGGGTGGCGACGGCGGACAGCGTCGCGCCGGTCAGCAGCGGCCGGACGGCCGAGCGCGCACCGTCGGCGCCGACGAGGATGTCGCAGTCGGCGCTGTGGCCGCCGTCGAACGTCAGCCCGAAGCCTCCGCCGGGTCGTGGCGTCGCCGCGACGAGCCGGTGCTGCCACCTGACAGTGTCGGCGGGGAGGGAATCGAGCAGAAGATCCCGCAGTGCGCTGCGGTCGATCTCGGGGCGTCCGGAGAATGAGCCGGGTTGTGGCATGTGGTGCACGAGGGTGCGTCCGGCCGGGTCGAGGATGCGAAGTTCCTCGCCCTCCGGCCGGGCCTCGGACCGGAACCGGGCGGTGAGGCCCGCCTGGGCCAGGGCCTGTTGCCCGGACTCCGGGTGCAGGTCGAGCATTCCGCCCTGTGATCGCGCGGATCGGCTCGCCTCGCGCTCGTACACCACCGCGCCGATGCCGTGCCGGTGCAGGATTCGGGCCAGCGTCAGGCCGCCGAGGCCACCGCCGGCGATCGCGATTCGCATCTTCATGTTCCTTACCGTACGCTGTATCTCATGGATACGCCGTACGGTAGCGCACCACTGCCCGTCTGGGAACGGCCCGAGCCCCAGCCGCGGGCGGCGCCGGTGCCGCTGAGCCGCGCGAAGATCGCGGCCACGGCGATCCGGCTCGCCGACGCACATGGCCTCGACGAACTGTCAGTTCGCAAGATCGCCAAGGAGCTCGGCGTCGGTCCGATGCGGCTCTACGACTACGTGACCAACCGGTCCGAACTGCTCGATCTGATGGTCGACGCCGTGTATGCCCAGATCGCCGAGGCCGGCCAGCACGCCGGGTGGCGCGCCACGGTGCTGGCCATCGCCCACGCGACCCGCAACGCCGCTCTTGATCATGAGTGGTTCGCCGACCTGCTCGGCGGACGGCCACACCTGGGACCTCACGCGCTCGCCGTGGGCGAATCGACCGCGGCGGCGCTCAGCCAGGCCCCCGGCGTGCGTGACATCGACGAGCTCCAGCGGGCCTTGGGCGCCCTCAACGCCTTCATCATCGGCGCGCTGCGCAGGGAGATCACCGAGCGGCGCACCGCCCGCTCCACCGGCACCGATGAGGCCACCTGGCAGGCCAGCCTCGGCCCCTACCTCACACGCATGTTGAACACCGGCAGGTACCCCACCGTCGCCCGGCTCGTCATCGACGGCGCCCACCTCAACGCCGAGGAGACCTTCAACCACAACCTGGTCACCATCCTCGACGGCATCACCGGCCCGTGACCCGGGGTCCCAGCAGGTCCCCTGTTGGTTTGCAGCCAGCCTCAAGGTTGCCGGCTACACCATGTTGGATGCGTCTGGTATCGCAGGCAACGCCCGGGATCGGTCGCCGGGTCCCGCCGTGGGCGGGCACGGCCGGCGTGCTCGGCCGGACGCCGCTGAGCGTCAAGCTCGTCGTGGCGGTGCTCGGGCTGGTCACCAGCGCCGTGACGGTCGTGGGCGCGGCCACCGTCACCGCGTTGCGCGAGGAGCTCACCGGCCGCATCGACCGCCAACTCGCCGACCTCGGCGACCAGGCCCGCCAGCAGATCGCCGCCGGGCACACGTCGTTGCAGTTCCCGGTACCGGAGGATCAGGACGGGAGCCTGAAGTTCCCCAACCTGTTCCTCATCGAGTTGCTGGACGCCGACCGCAAGCTGGTCAGCTCGTTGCCGCGCCAGCTGCCCCCGGACCCGCCCGGCCTCGAGCACGCCGACCTGTCCAGGGACGGGCCGTTCACGGTCCACGGCCAGCACGGCACGATGCGGTGGCGGATCCTCTCCGTCAGCGCGCCGGGCGGCCAGCACATCGTCATCGGCGCCCAGCTGTCCGATGTGGACGGTACCGTCGGCCGCCTGGTCTGGTTCGTACTGCTGGTCGGGCTGAGCATCGTCGTGACGGTGGCCGTCCTGGCCGTCTGGCTGGTCAAGGCCAGCCTGCGGCCGCTCGTGCAGATCGAGCAGACCACGGCGGTGATCGCGGCCGGCGACCTGTCCCGGCGGGCGCCCGAACTCGACCCGCGCACCGAGGTCGGCCGGCTGGGCCGGGCGTTCAACCTGATGATCGAGCAGATCGAGGACGCCTTCGCTGCCCGGCTGGCGTCCGAGACGACGGCCCGCTCGTCGGAGGAGAAGATGCGCCGGTTCGTCGCCGACGCCTCGCACGAGCTGCGCACGCCGCTCACCATCATTCGCGGGTTCGCCGAGTTGTACCGTCACGGCGCCGTCCAGGATCCGCAAGAGGCCGCCGGGATGGTAGGGCGCATCGAGGACCAGGCCCGGCGGATGGCCGTGCTCGTCGAGGACCTGCTGCTGCTGGCCCGCCTCGACCAGCAGCGCCCGCTGGCCGTGGAGCCGGTCGACCTGGTGGCGCTCGCCTCCGACGTCCTCGAGAGCTTCCACGCGGTGGCGCGCGACCGGCCGCTCGCGCTGGACTTGGCCACGCCGGCGCCGCTGGTCGTCACCGGCGACGAGCAGCGGCTGCGCCAGGTCATCGCCAACCTCGTCGCCAACGCCCTCACGCACACCGGCGCCGACGCCGACGTGACGGTACGGTTGTCGCGCCGCCCCGGGCAGGCCGTGGTCGAGGTGACCGACACCGGGCCCGGGCTCGGTCCCGCCGAGGCGCAGCAGGTCTTCGAGCGGTTCTACCGAGCGGACCCGGCCCGCGCCCGGACCAGCGAGAAGACCGGCACCGGACTGGGCCTGGCGATCGTCGCGGCGATCGTCACCGCGCACGCGGGCACCGCCGAGGTCGAGAGCGACCCGGGCCGGGCCACCACGTTCCGCGTGCTGCTCCCGGCCGCCGACGAGCATTCAGATCAGTTGGGCCAGGAGGTGGCGCACCCTCCGGCGTCCTCGTGAGGCGCCCGGCGTGGGGCCTCGCCCGGCCGTCAGAGTGTGGGGCGCTGGTCGCGGACCGGACTGAAGGATTCCAGCAGCGTGGCGATGTGCAAGATCGTCGACTCTGCGTGCCAGCTGGCGGCCAGTTGCACACCGATGGGCATGCCGTCGCTGCTCGTGCCGAATCTCATGGACAGGGCCGGGAGTCCCGTCAGGTTGAACGGGACGGTCGTCGAGCTCACGTGGAAGGCTTCCATCGTCCGGCCGTCGAGGGTGAACCGCGTGAGCCCGTGCGCGTGCGCGGGGATCGTCGTGACCGGGAGCAGGAGCGCGTCGTACTGCTGGAAGTACTCCGCGAAACCGTCCCGGAGCCGCTCGATGCCTTGTTCGGCCAGGACGTAGTCCTTAACGGATGTGTCAGGTGTGGCGAGCATGGTCCTCGAGTACATGAACATCTGGTCCTCGTGACCCGCGGTGACCTCCCGCATCACCGGTTTCATCTCCATGACGTGCTGCCGAGCGAAGATCTCGAGGGGGTTGTCCCGCTCGAGCGCCGGGATGCTCACGGCATCAACCCGGATTCCCGCTGCTCGCAGGGCATCGGCGGCCTCCTGAACAGTTGCCGCGACCTCGACGTCGATCGGACCGAGTCCCGAGTCGACCAGCCAGCCGACGCGGACGCGCCGGTCCGGCGAGGCACCCACGCCGGCGTCGAACTCGCGCGGGACGGTCGCGAAGCCGTCGGCGCCGTCAGGACCGGCCAGCACCGAGTACGCCAGTGCGATGTCGCGGATAGTGCGGGCCATAGGACCGGCGTGCCAGTCACGACGCGGCTCCCGCGGCCAGGCCCCCGTCATCGGGATGCGCCCGTGCGTCGGTTTGAGGGCCGCGATGCCGGTGTCGGCCGCCGGTCCGCGCACCGAGATGGACAGGTCGCTTCCGATGCCGAGCGGCGACATCCCAGCCGCAATCGCCGCGGACTCCCCGCCGCTCGAACCGCCGGCGCTGCGGTCGAGGTCCCAGGGGTTGTTCGTCCTGCCCGTCAGGAGGTTGTCGGACTCGATCCAATACGCGAACTCCGGGAGATTGGTCTTCGCCAGGAGGATCGCACCCGCGTGCTTCATGCGTGCCACGCAGGTGGCGTCCGTATCCGGGATACGTCCGGCGAAGATCGGCGAACCGCGCTGGGTGAGCACGCCGGCCGTGTCGAACGAGTCCTTGACCGTGAACGGCACGCCGTGCAGCGGCCCCACCTCCGCACCCGCCGCGAGGGCCTCGTCTGCCGCCCTGGCGGCGTCCAGCGCACCGTCCACGACCGTTACGACGGCGTTGAGCTTCGAATCCACGGCCTTGATACGGTCGAGGTGCGCCTGGACCACCTCGACGGAGGAAGCCCTCTTGGTGCGGATCAGTTCGGCGAGCTCGGTCGCGTCGAAACGGTTGAGGTCTGTGGTCACAATGGATTCCTCTCCTATTCCGGCCTCACGTTGTCCGGGCCCGGTGCGCCGCCGGCGGCTGCGGATCGTCAGACGTGGAGGACCCGGCGATGGGTTGAGGAATCCTGAAACACTTTGCGGCGGACCTGAGCCCGATCATGAAGGTTTAGCCCGGATTCTCCTGTCCGGGTGAATGCGGTCGCTGCAGCATCCGAGCGGCCCGATCGGTGGGGTGGCTCTCTCCCGCAGGGCCGTCGTCCACGATCACAATGTGTAGGTCTCGCAACCATGGTCGACGCCAAGCACGTCATCTCCCAGACCGCCGTCGGCGACGTCCCACCCGTCGCGGCAGACCAGGTAGTCGTCGCCCCGGTTGCCGTACAGCGCGTCGTTGCCGTCCTCGCCCGTGATCAGGTCCGCCTCGGCGCCTCCGAACAGTGAATCGTTGTCCGGGCCGCCCTGGATGTAGTCGCGACCGCCCTCACCGTCGATGCTGTCGACGTCTGATCCCTCGGTGCCGACGATCCCGCCGATGAGGGTGTCCCAGCCATCTCCGCCACAGATCTTGTCGTCGCCCCCGAAGCCGTTGATGAAGTCGTCACCCGTCGTTCCGATGATCACATCGTCGCCCGGAGTTCCGTTGGTGATCGCGGCCCCGGGTACGGCATAGATGATGCCCGGGGTGGGCGTGCCGACGATCTCGCCCGTGGGAAGGAAGGAAATCCGTTGATACGCCCTGCCGAAGCATTCCGGCCACACAATGGGCACGGGCGACTGGACGGGATCCGCGAACGCCGGCGACGCGAGTGCGCCGCTGGAGAGCACGAGTGTTGCGCTGATCAGTACGGTCGCGCGGCGCATCCCGCTGGTGATTGTTCCCATCATGGCGCTCCCTGATTTCGGGGGACCCGCACGGGTCCGTTACCCGCAGCACGGCGAGCGCCCGGCGATGGGTTCAGACCTCCACCCGTCTGGACGGCTTTCCGACAGGGATCTACACAGCTGCCCGCGCGCGTTTTCGCCTGTCAGTGCTACCGACGAGCAGGCCGGCGCCGAGGAGGAGACCCCATACAAGAAACAGCGGATCCCACAGGTACGCGTGGCCGATCATCGCCTGCCGTTCGAAGCCACCCTCCGGTCGCAGCGCACCACCCAGCACGAGCCACGCCACGACGGAATTCAGCGCCCCGTATCCGGTGAGCACAATGGCGGCCAGCCACGCGAGGCCCCGCCACACCGCCGGTCGGGCGAGCTTCCGCCGGCTCGCCAGCACTGGGAGGATCGCGACTGCGCATTTCACCGCAGCGACGACGATCAGTAACAATCCGGCGGTGACGGGCGCTTCCCGTGCGTAGGCCACTGCCCACTGGCCGACGGTCGGCAACAGCCAGCGTCCTCCAAGTGCCCAGTAGAAACTGAAACCAGCATGGACAAGGCCTGCGGCTGCGGCACCCATGAGGAGACGGGCTTCGGCGGACCTCTTGGGCATGCCTCGATACTAGATGCCGACGGTCATGGAGATCGGCTCGCTCGGTGCCCCGGGCGGTGGTAGATGACGCCTTCGAGCCCGTCATCGTCGTAGGCGGCGGAGTTGGTCAGGTGACCGTTGTACGGGCCGACCTTGGTGACCTCGCGACCGTCGCGGAACACGATCTGCAGCCCGTGTTCGGGTTCCCAGTCGCACTCGCATTCCAGGGAGATGTAGACGTGCCGGTCGCCGTACGGGTCGCGGCTGACCGTCAGTTCGTCGCTGAACCGGATGTGGTCGAACACGTCGTGCGGCCCTTCGATCTCGACGTACCAGTCGTCGTCGCCGGCCGCCACGACATCGTCCATGACATGCCGGTAGTAGGCGAAGATCGATGGCGCGGCCGCGGTCAGCGCGGACCGGTCAAGCGTCAGGAACGTCCGGATGGCAGCGTGGATGTCCTCCTGAGCTGGGTCGTCGTCATAGCCGTCGACAATGATGCGGCGCGGTGCGCCACCCAGCGCCCGCACGGGTATCGGCACGCTGACATGGCCACCTCGGTCGGCATCCTCGACGACAGGACCGAGACCGGGAATCTGCATACCGCCACCCTAGCTTGATCTTTAACCTTGGGTCGGTCGGCATCGGCCCCGGCTGATCGAGGGTGCAGCCCTTGATTGAT